>NZ_CAXTQF010000006.1:0-86810 GCF_964246335.1 uncultured Jatrophihabitans sp.
GTTCGAACGCCACACCTCAGCCGGTGGTGGCAGCAGCGCTGACCGGACTGGCGGCCATGGCGGTCGGTGAAGGGGCGTCCGTGGCCACCGGCGGCGCGCGCTCGGACTGGGCCTCGCCGACGAACCTGGTGCGCGACCTCATTGCGCACCTCGCGTACGGCGGCGTCACCAGCTACGCGTTGCACCGCATGCTCGACCCGCACACGCCCGTCGTTTCGCGACTGCGAAGCCTGCGCGGCTGACGGAGCCAGCAAGGACTTGTGATTGTGTAGCAAGTCTTGACGCAGTACGTTGAGCCGGTGATGGCACCGGACCCACAACCGCTGCCGCGCCTCGACCGGTGGTTGCGGCGTCAGCGTCTGCGAGTCGACGGATTGACCCTTGTGGGCGCCGAACTGGTGGACCACCGGCTCGCGATCCGTCGTCGCGTCGACCGGGGCTCAGCGGTCGCCTTCCTGGGTGCCCTCACCTGCTTCGTCGTGTCCGTGCTCACCTTCCGCGCCGTCCCCGGTCGCCGACCGGACGCGAGTCTGTGGTGGCTGAGCGCCGCGCTGGTGATCCTCCCGTCCGCGATCTTCTTCCGGTCGATCGTCATCCGCCGATACGAACGGCAGCTGGCGGCGCGTTTGCCCTGGCGCGTCGCCGGAGACCGTGCGATCCCAGCATGGCGACGCATCGGACCCATCCGGCTGGGTATCGCCGTCGTGGTCGCAGGGCTCGCGGGGGTCACGCTGCTGGCGATCGCGCAATCGAGCGTGCCGGCCGCCTCCGTCGCGCTCTACGCGGTCCTGCTGTTGGTGCTGGCGGTGAATGCACTGTTGCTGACCCGATCGGAGTTGAGCCGCGCTGCGCTGGCCGTCGACGACATCTCGTTACGACTCGATGAGCGATGGCGTTCGCAGGCTGTCTACGGCGCCGTGTGCCCTCTGCTCGTGTTGTTCGGCTCCGTGCGCTTGTTCCTCCCGCTCGACCTGTCGACTCTGCGTCCGGACTGGCTGGCGCCGGTCCTGCTCTTCAGCGTCGTGCTGATCCCGCTCGTCAATGCGGCGGAACACGCGGCGCAGGCGGTCGACCGACGGCGAGTGGGTCGGCCGCCGCTCCAGTCGTGGCAAGGAAGCTGACAGTGATCGCCATCGACCACGACGGCGCGGTGCCGCCGTACGAGCAGCTGCGGGCACAGCTGGCCGACCAGATCAGGAGCGGCACCCTGCCGGTGGGCACGCGGCTACCGACGGTGCGGCAGCTGGCGAACGACCTCGGGTTGGCGGTGAACACCGTCGCGCGCGGCTACCGCGAGCTCGAGGCCGGCGGTCTGGTGCAGACGCGTGGCCGCGCCGGTACCTACGTCCACACGGCCGACGCGGCGAAGGCCCAGGCCGAGGCCGCCGCGCGGACCTACGCCAGGACGATCCGCAGCACCGGCATCAGCATCGACGACGCCGTCGAGCTGCTGCGCACCGTCGCCGCGTCACCGGGCACGTAACGCGTCGTCGGACGGCGACTGCTCCGCAGCACATTCGGCGGCGCGGGCGAGGAGCAGATCACGCTCGCGCTCGTTGGCCGTCAGCCCGGCGGCCCGCTCGAACTCCTCTCGCGCCTCGGCCGCCCGGCCGAGCTTGGCCAGCAGATCGCCGCGCACGCTGGGCAGCAAGTAGTAGCCGGCCAACCGGTCGTCGAGCTGGTCGACCAGTTCGAGGCCGGCCGCCGGGCCCTCGGCCATCGAGACGGCGACAGCGCGGTTCAGCTCGATGACCGGCGACGGCGTGACGTGGGCGAGCACGCCGTAGAGCTCGGCAATCCGCGCCCAGTCCGTCGCGTCCGCCGTCCTCGCCCGGGCGTGGACCGCGGCGATGGCGGCCTGCACGGCGTACGGCTCGGCCGCGCCGGCCAGCTCCTCGGCCCGCGCCAGGGCGGTCAGGCCGCGGTGGATGAGCAGCTGGTCCCAGCGGCCGCGGTCCTGCTCGAGCAGGGTCACGATGGCGCCGTCCGCCCCGGTGCGGGCTCCCAGCCGCGACGCCTGCAGCTCCATGAGCGCCAACAGACCGTGCACTTCGGACTCGTCCGGCACCAGCGCGACGAGGATCCGGCCCAGCCGCATCGCCTCGTCGCACAACGCGGGCCGCACGACATCCTCGCCGGCGGTTGCCGAGTACCCCTCGTTGAAGACGAGATAGACGACGGCCAACACGGACGCCAGCCGCGGCGCGATCTCGTCGGCTTCCGGTGACTCGAAGCCCACCCGCGCGTCGGCCAGCGTGCGCTTGGCCCGCACGATGCGCTGGGCCATCGTCGACGTGGGGACGAGGAACGCGCGCGCGATCTCGTCGGTGGTGAGACCGGCCAGCATCTTGAGCGTCAGCGCGGCCTGCGCCTCGGGCGTCAGCACCGGGTGGCAGGAGGTGAACATCAACCGCAGCACGTCGTCCTCCACCGGCTCGGGCAGCTCGAGCTCGTCCGCCTCGGGCAGCTCGCGGCCCAAGAGCTCGACCTTGCCGGCGAGCGCGACGTCGCGGCGGATCTCGTCGACCGCCCGGCGTTTCGCCACCGTCATCAACCAGGCGCCCGGACGCTCCGGGATGCCGGACGCCGGCCACTGCTCGAGCGCGGCCACCAGCGCGTCCTGGGCAAGATCCTCGGCGCGGCCGACGTCATGGACGAGCCGGGCCAGGCCGGCGATGAGGCGCGGTGCCTCGATCCGCCAGACCGCCTCGACGGCGCGGTGGGCAGCGGCGCTGGTCACCCGACGCAGGTAACCCCACGGCCACCCCTGCGCGCAACCGGTCAGCGGTGCTGTTCGGCGGCCTTCGCGTCGAGACGCGCGATCTGCTCCTGCTGGTCCGCAGTCAGCTCGTCGCCGAAGTCGGCCGCTTCGAAGAACGGCCGGATCTCGATCTCCGACTCCTCGCCCGGCATCGGCTCCGGGCACCGCTTGAACCACTCGATGGCCTCTTCCTTCGAGGCGACGTCGATGACCCAGTAGCCGGCCACAAGCTCCTTGGTCTCCGCGAACGGGCCGTCGATCACGACGCGCTTGTCGCCGGAGAACCGCACGCGCGCGCCGGCAGAGCTCGGCTTGAGGCCGTCCGCCGCGAGCAGGATGCCGGCATTCACCATCTCCTCGTTGAACGCCATCATCGCCGCGATGTCCTCGTGCTTCGGCACCGCGCCGGACTCGGAGGTCTCGGTCGCCTTCACCAACACCATGAACCGCATGTCATTCCCTCTGCTTCCGTGCGCGGGCCCCGCTCGCAGTGACCGGTCCGAACCCGCGCTCACCAGTGCGTCGAACGGCCGCACCCGCATTCGACACCGTCGCCGAAATACTTTCTGGTGTTGATCAGCGGGCTACGTCGCGGTGGTGCCGTAGGAGAACAGATCCTGCGATCCCGTCAGTGTCAGGACCCGCATGACCATCCGCGGGACGTCGACGAGGCGTACCGACCGCGCCTTGTTGCGCAGCGACAGCAGGAAGATCAGGCCGGTCGAGTCCATGAACGTGACGGCACCCATGTTGACCTGCACGTCGTCGTTCGGCCTCACCGGCTCGAGCATCGCGTCCGCGCGGTCGCGCATCATCATGTCGATGTCCCCACTCACGTCGTACGTGACGACAGCACCGTGCCGATGTGACTCGATCGCCCCGTCCGCCATGCGTACACCCTGACAGAATCGGCGTGTACGTCGTAAACCGGGTGGCCCCGCGGGCGGCACAAGCACTGGGTGGGCCCCGTCGGGCTCGAACCGACGACCCAAGGATTAAAAGTCCTTTGCTCTACCAACTGAGCTAGAGGCCCGTCACGGCGGCACGCGCCGCGACCTGGATGAGGCTACCGGCAGGCTGGCCGCCGGGCGCTGTAGCAAAGGCGCCGACAGATCGACACACGACGGAAACGATGGATCGTCAGGGTCGTGGACATGCCAAGTACAACCAGTTGCGTGCGGTCCACGCCGGCCCACGACCCGGGCGGACCGCCCCGTGTCGACAACCCCGAACTCGCCGAGCTGGCGCGCGTCCCGTGGACGCTGCGGGTCGGCGCCAAGCCGTTCCTCGTCCGGCCGGGCACCGTCCGCGACCTGTCGGCCGTGGCCCGGATGCATGCGGCGTGCTCACCGCGCTCGCTGCTCGACCGCTACCGCTGCGGCGGCCGACCGCCGGCTGTGGCCGCGCTGGAGAACAGCCTGCGCCAGCCTTTCAACTACGTCGTGGCGGCGCCGGACGGCGCCGTCGTCGCGCACGCCGTGCTGCGGCGCGACCCGCGGCACAACCACTTCTGCGCCGAGATCGGCCTGCTCGTCACCGACCGCTGGCAGCGGCTCGGCATCGGCACCGAGCTGACCACGCACCTGGCCGGAGTCGCGCACGTGACGGGGTTCCACGAACTGATCGGCTACCCGGCCACGGCGGTGCCCCGGGCGCAGCGGCTGATGATCGGCGTCGGCCGCACCCGGATGGTGCCGGACGGCGAGGCGCACCTGCACACGTACCTGTCCGAGTCGGCGACGCTCGGCCTCGGCTCGGTGCGCCAACGCCTCGCCGGTTGACCGGCGACATCTCCGTAACGGTTTGCACCCGGCACCGTCGCTAACTCGGCCCTCGGGCGCTCGTTAGCGACGGTTGCGGGTGCAATCCGGGGTCGGGGCGGCGGTGCGCCGGGTCAGACGGGGGCGACGGACGACCACGGGACGGTCAGCTCGCCGTAGCGCGCCCGGCTGACGTCGGCACGCCAGCCCTCCGCGACGAGCCCCTCGCACGCCGCGACCCACCGCTGCCGCGCGCCGAACACCGACACCGGCGCCGCGGTCGCCCAGGCGTCGTCCAGCGACTGCAGCAACGCGTGCACCGGCTGCCCGGGCACGTTGTGGTGGATCAGCGCCTTCGGCAACCGCGCCGCGAGGTCGCCCGGCCGGTCGAGCGACTCGACGCGGCAGGCCAGCGTCAGCGACACCGGTCCCGTGGCTTCGAGCAGCACCCACGCCGCCAGTCGGCCGATCTCGTCGCAGGTGCCCTCGACGATCGCGCCGCCGTCGGACAGTCCGCGCCGCAACGTCGCCCACGCCCGCGCCGCGTCCGCCGGTGCGTACTGACGCAGCACGTTGGCGGCCCGCACGATCACCGGCCGGTGCCCGCCCAGCTCGAAGCCACCCCGCTCGAACGTCAGCGCCGGCGGATCCGCGGCGGGCAGGGCAGCCGCCACGCGCGCCGGGTCGATCTCCAAACCGAGCACCCGCACGTCCGCGCGCACCGTCGCCAAGCGCGCCCGTAACTCGACTGCCGTCACCGGCCCGGCGCCGTACCCGAGATCCACCACGAGCGGATCGCCGGCCTGGCGCAGCTGCGGGCCGAGCCGGGCGACGATCCAATTGTCCATGCGCCGCAGCCGGTTGGGGTTCGTCGTGCCGCGCGTCGGCAGGCCGAGCGCCCGCGCACGCCCGGCGGCAAGCCTGGGAGGTCGCCCACCGGACACGCCGCCGAGTCTAGGAAGGCCGGTAACCTCGCGGGTCGTGCCCGCCACGATCGCCGACCTCACGACGCTGCGCCTCGGCGGCCCCGCGCGTCGCATCGTCACCGCGGACACCACCGACGCATTCGTCGACGCCGTTCGTGCTGCCGACACGGCCGGTGCGCCCGCGCTCGTCATCGGTGGTGGCAGCAACCTCGTCATGTCCGACGCGGGCTGGGACGGCACCGTCGTGCTCGCCCGCACGCAGGAGATCACGGTCGACGAGCGCGGCGACACGGTCCGCGTGCACGTCGACGCGGGCGTGCACTGGGACTCGCTCGTCGGGCGCAGCGTCGCCGAAGGGTGGTCCGGCCTCGCCGCGATGTCCGGCATCCCCGGCATGACCGGCGCGACGCCGATCCAGAACGTCGGCGCGTACGGCAGCGAGGTGTCCGACGTCGTCGCCGGCCTGCAGGTCTACGACCGCGAGACGGGCGCGGTGCAGGAGTGGGACCCGCAGCGCTGCGGTTTCGGTTTCCGCAGCAGCGCGTTCAAGTACAGCGACCGATTCGTCGTGCTGCGCGTCGACTTCGACCTCGCACGCAGCACCGACGCGCCCCCGGTGCGCTACCTCGAACTCGCGCGACGCCTCGGCGTCGAGCAGCACGACGTCGCACCGTCCAAGGACGTGCGCGACGTCGTCCTCGACCTGCGCCGGAGCAAGGGCATGGTGCTCGACGCCGCCGACCACGACACGTGGAGCGTCGGGTCGTTCTTCGTCAATCCCTTCGTGCCGCCCGAGCTGGTGCCGGCCGGCTGCCCCAACTGGCAGGTCGACCACCAGCTCAAGCTGTCCGCGGCGTGGCTGATCGAGAACGCCGGGTTCGGCAAGGGCTTCGGCGCGGACGTCGGCGCCGGACGTGTGACGGTGTCGACCAAGCACACGCTGGCGCTGACGAACCGGGGCGGGGGCACCACTGCGGAGCTGTTGGACCTGGCGCGCGTGATCCGCGACGGCGTCGAGGTCCGGTTCGGCATCCGGCTGCGCCCAGAGGCGCATCTGGTCGGCGTCGAGCTGTGACGTCCGCGGCGCCGACGCATCGGGTGGCCGACCCGGCGACGAGCGGCCTGCCCATCGGGGCCGGGTTGGTGCTGATGCTGGGCTCGATCCTGCCGTGGTTCCACGTGCTGGCCATCGGCGGCGACGGGGACATCTCGGGCCTGCAGACCGACGGTTCGACCACCATCGTGCTCGGCCTGCTGAGCGCGGTGCTGGGTGTGATCGTCAAAGTGGCGAAGGCACGTATCTGGGTGGTGATCGTCGGCACCGTCTCGAGCGTGCTGGCGCTCGCCATCGTGATCTCGAAGCTGGTGGATCTGTTCGGCCTCGAGGACGAGATCGATCTCGGTATCGAGTACGGGATCTGGGTGGCACTCGTGGCCGCTGCGCTGTGCGTCTTCGCGGCCGCGCGCTGCCTACGCCGGCTGGTGCCGGTGGACGAGGCGCACGACTGACAATCAGCGGTGCCGGTCGACCTTGTGCGGTGCTGCCTGAGCCAGCGGCTTCACGATCATCAGGTCGATGTCGACGTGCGCCGGCCGGGTGACCGCGAAGGCGATGCAGTCGGCGACGTCGTCGGCCGTCAGCGGGTGCTCGACGCCCTCGTAGACCTGGTCGGCCGCCTGCTGGTCACCGCGCAGCCGCACCAGGGAGAACTCCTCGGTGTGCACCATCCCCGGGGCGATCTCGGTCACCCGCACGGGTCGGCCGTTCAGTTCCAGGCGCAGCGTCTCGACGAGCGCGGCCGCGCCGTGCTTGGCCGCCGTGTACCCGCCGCCGCCCTCGTAGACGAGGTGCCCGGCGATCGAGCCGGTGACGACCACATGCCCGCCCGTGCCGCGTTCGAGCGCCGGCAGCAGCGCCTGCGTCACGCGCAGGACGCCGAGCACGTTGGTGTCGAACATGCGCTGCCAGTCGGCCGGGTCGGCGTCCTCGACGGTCTCGACGCCCAACGCACCGCCGGCGTTGTTGACCAGCACCGCGACGTCGTCGCCCACCTGCTCCGCCAGCTCGGCCACCGACTCGGCCGATGTGACGTCGAGCGGTACCGCCCGGATGTTCGGCTGCGCGGCGGCCAGCTCCTCGAGCCGGTCCGTGCGTCGCGCTGCGGCGACGACGTCGAATCCCTCTGCGGCGAGGTGACGGGCGGTGGCCGCGCCGATTCCGCTGCTGGCGCCGGTGACCACGGCGATCCCACGTGACATGCGACCATTCTCGACGCGCGCCGCGGTTCCGATATCGCGGGGCAGGGCATGTTTGCGAACGGGACGTTGTTGAACCCTACCGGACCCGCGAAAGGAGTGGATGTGCACTCGGTCAGGCGCGCCGTACGGCGCGTGGCGATGCTGAGCGTGCACACCTCTCCGCTCGACGCGCCGGGCGGCGGCGACGCGGGCGGCATGAACGTCTACATCGTCGAGACCGCCAAGCGGCTGGCCGACCGCGGCGTCGAGGTCGAGATCTTCACCCGCGCGACGTCGAGCGAGCAGCCGCCGGTCGTCACGCTGCATCCCGGTGTGCACGTGCGGCACGTCGTCGCCGGCCCGTACGAAGGGCTGGCGAAGGCCGAACTGCCGGCGCAGCTGTGTGCGTTCACCGCCGGCGTCATGCGTGCCGAGCTGGGCCACGAGCCGGGCTGGTACGACCTCGTGCACTCGCACTACTGGCTGTCCGGGCAGGTCGGCTGGCTCGCCCGCGAACGCTGGGGCGTGCCGCTCGTGCATTCCGCCCACACCCTCGCGAAGGTCAAGAATGCGCTGCTCGCCGACGGCGACGAGCCCGAGCCGCGCGCCCGGGTCATCGGCGAGGAGCAGGTCGTCGCCGAGGCGGACCGGCTGATCGCGTCGACCGCCGACGAGGCCGGGCAGCTGATCGATCTCTACGGCGCCGACCCGGCCCGGGTACGCACCATCGCGCCGGGCGTCGACCTCGACGTCTTCACCCCCGGATCGGCCGACGCCGCGCGCACCCGGCTCGGTCTGCGCCGCGACGCGCTGACCCTGCTGTTCGTCGGGCGGTTGCAGCCGCTCAAAGCGCCGGACGTCCTCGTCCGTGCCGCTGCGCTGCTGCAGCAGGACCCGGACCTCGCCGGGCGGTTGCAGGTCGTCGTCCTCGGCGCACCCAGCGGTACCGGCCTCGCGCACCCACAGCAGCTCGGCACGCTGCGCGACGAACTCGGCCTGCAGGACGTCGTCCGATTCCACCCGCCCGCCTCCCGCGGGACCGTGGCGGACTACTACCGCGCGGCCGACCTCACCGTCGTGCCGAGCTACAACGAGTCGTTCGGCCTCGTCGCGCTCGAGTCGCAGGCCTGCGGCACACCGGTCGCCGCCGCGGCGGTCGGCGGGCTGCCCACTGCCGTGCGGGCGGACGTCTCCGGCGTGCTCGTCGACGGTCACGAGCCGCAGTTGTGGGCTAAGGTGCTCGCCGATCTGCTGCGCACACCGTCGCAACTGCAGGCACTCGCCGACGGTGCGCGCCCGCACGCCGAGCAGTTCTCCTGGGACCGGACGGCCAGCGGGCTGCTCGCCGCATATCGGCAGGCCACCGTCGAGCGCCCGGGCACACCCGCGGTGCTCGCGGGCGACGCGTCGTGGGCGGGGCAGTCGTGAGCGGGGCCGTCCTGAGCGTCGCCGACACCGTCGCGGCCGCGCTCGGCGATCAGGACCTCGAGTGGCAGCGGCTGGACGACGCGACGTTCGCCGTCGCGGTGCCGGGCGAGCGCCGGCTGAAGACCGCGTGCCTGCTCACCGTCGGCGCGCACGCCCTCGAGATCGAAGCCTTCGTGTGCCGCGCGCCGGAGGAGAACTACGAGCAGGTCTACGGCTGGCTGCTGCAGCGCAACGCGCGCATGTACGGCGTCTCCTGGGCGATCGACAGCACGGGCGACATCTACCTGACCGGCCGCGTCTCGCTCGACGCCGTCACCGCCGACGAGATCGACCGGCTGCTCGGCTGCGTGCTCGAATACGCGGACGGCTCGTTCAACCTGCTGCTCGAGATGGGCTTCGCCTCGTCGATCCGCCGCGAATGGGCCTGGCGGGTCAAGAACGACGAACCGCTGGCCAACCTCGCCGCGTTCCGTCGCTTCGCCGAGAAGACCGATTCGGAATAACGCTACGCTTGCGTAGCGCAACGCGGAGTGCTTCAATGAATTAGCGATACGCACTTGTAGCGATATTGGTCGGAGACCCTGATGGACCAAGAGACAATCCAGAAGCGGCGGTGGGGCATCCTCGCGGTGCTCGTGCTCTGCCTGCTCGTCGTGATCATCGACAACACGATCCTGAACGTCGCGCTCAAGACGATCCAGAGCGACCTGAACGCGTCACAGAGCGACATGCAGTGGGCCGTGGACAGCTACGCGCTGGTGTTCGCCGGCCTGCTGATCACCTGGGGCGTGCTGGGCGACCGCGTCGGCCGCAAACGCATCCTGATGATCGGCTTGTTCCTGTTCGGCGCGATGTCGGCAGTGACCGCGTTCGCGCACTCCTCCACCGAGCTGATCGTCTTCCGGGCGCTCATGGGCATCGGCGCCGCGGCGGTGCAGCCGCAGACCCTGTCGATCATCCAGAACGTCTTCGAGCCGCGCGAACGGCCGAAGGCGATCGGTATCTGGGCCGGCGCGTCCGGGATGGCCATCGCGCTCGGGCCGATCACCGGCGGCATCCTGCTCAAGTACTTCTGGTGGGGCTCGGTCTTCCTGGTCAACGTGCCGATCGTCGTCGTCGCGCTCGTCGCCATCTACTTCCTCGTGCCGGAGTCGAAGAACCCGCAGCCGGGACGACTGGACCCGCTCGGCGTGCTGCTGTCGATCGTCGCGTTGGTCGTGCTCGTGTACGGCGTCATCGAGGGCGGCAACAGCGGCAAGTGGCTGAGGTGGGACACACTCGGCGCGGTGCTGCTGGGCGTCGTACTGCTCGCGCTGTTCATCTGGACGCAGCACCGCAGTACGCACCCGACGATCGATGTCGGGCTGTTCCGCAACCGGCACTTCTCCTCGGGCGCGGCGGCCATCGCGGCGGCGTTCTTCGCGCTGCAAGGGTCGACGTTCTACCTCGCGTACTACCTGCAGGCGGTGCGCAATTACTCGCCGCTGCTGGCCGGTGTTGCGCTGATCGGCGTCGCGGCGGCGGTGATGATCGCGGCGCCACTGTCGGCGCGCTTGTCCGGGCGGTTCGGGCCACGGGCGGTCGTCGGCTTCGGCATGACCCTCGTGGCGATCGGGCTCGCGTCGTATGCGCTGGCCACGCAGCACCAGTCCATTTGGCTGATCGAGGTCCGGCTCGTCGCGTTCGGCTTCGGCATGGGCCTGACGATGTCGCCCGCCACCAACGCGATCATGAGCGCCGTTCCGCGGGAGAAGGCCGGCGCCGGATCGGCCGTCAACAACACCGTGCGCCAGGTGGCCGGCGCGCTCGGCGTCGCCATCCTCGGTTCGGTGCTGGTGATCGTCTTCCGCAACGATCTCGGCACGCACGCGCCCCAGGCCGCGGCTACCAAGCTGGACCGCCCGGCGGCCGTCGTCTCGAAGCTGCCGTCGAGCCAGCGGGTGTCGGCGCAGGTCAGCTCGGACTCGGACCAGTCCATCCAGAACGCCCTGACGTTCGCCGGCAACGCTGCCGACGCGCTGCAGGCCCGCGGCAAGGCGCAGGGCGCGAACCTCTCGCCCGCGCAGCTACGCCAGGAGCAGGCGCAGGCGCGCACGGTGCTCACCGGTTTCGTCAGCTCCACCAAGAGCTCGTTCATGTCCGCCATGCAGATCACGTCGCTGTTCGGCGGCCTTGCCGCGCTGATCGGTGCGCTGGTGGCGCTGGTGTTCCTGCCGGGGCGGCGCGAGTACGAGCAGATGTCGGGCGGCCCGGCCACGGCTCCGTCCGGCGACGAGGCAGCGAAGGACCACGGCGTGGCGCCACACGACGCACAGCCGGACGGCGTGGGTGCGGGTCACCACCGAGACCCCGGTGAGCCGATCGCCGCGCACGCCGGGCACCAGGCCCAGCACGCCGGGCACGAGGGGCAGCACGAGCAGGTGCCGGCCGGCGGTCAGCAATGACCGCGGTGGGCACCGCGCGCCGCGGCCGCCCGCGGGACGAGACGATCGACGCGGCGATCCTGGACGCGACCGTGCAGGAGATGATCGAGGTCGGGTTCTTCGCGATCTCGATGGAGCGGGTTGCGGCTCGCGCCGGCGTCGCGAAGACGACGGTCTACCGCCGCTGGCCGGACGCGGTCGAACTGGGTGTCGAGGCGCTGCGTCGCCTCAAGGGCACGGTCGGTGACGTGCCGGAGACGGACGCGCGCGGACAGATCATCTGGCTCGCCGAACGGATGCGTCGGGTGTGGGGCAACCCGACCTTCGCGGCAGCCATGCGTCGGGTGATCGCCGAGGGAACGGCCCATCCGGCCCTGTTCCGCGACGCCCAGGACCGGCTCGTCGGGCCGCACCTGGTCAGCCTGAACGCGGCGATCGATCGCGCGAAGGACGACGGCCTGATCCGCACGGACGCCGACACGACCTGGGTGCGTCGCTTGATCGTCGGCCCGACGCTGTCCGCCGCCCTGACGCTGCGCAAGGTGCCGACCGCGGACGAATTGGTGCGCACCATCGACGTCGTGTTGCGCGGCCTCGCGCCCTGAGTCACCGGCGCGCGGCCACGCTGGCAGGATTGCCGCATGGCCAAGCTCGTCCTGCTCCGCCACGGCGAGAGCGAATGGAACCAGAAGAACCTGTTCACGGGTTGGGTCGATGTCGACCTGACCGCGGCCGGCGAGGCGGAGGGACGCCGCGGCGGCGAGCTGCTGGTCCAGCACGACCTGCGCCCGGACGTCGTGCACACCTCGTTGCTGCGCCGGGCGATCCGTACCGCGCAGATCGCACTGGACGCCGCCGATCGCCACTGGATCCCGGTGCGCAGGTCGTGGCGGCTCAACGAGCGGCACTACGGCGCGTTGCAGGGCAAGGACAAGGCGCAGGTGCGTGACGAGTTCGGCGAGGAGCAGTTCATGCTGTGGCGCCGTTCCTACGACACCCCGCCGCCGGAGCTGGCCGACGACGACCGCTACAGCCAGGCCGGCGACCCGCGCTACGCGGACCTGCTCGAGGCACTGCCGCGCAGCGAGTGCCTGGAAGATGTCGTGGGCCGCATGCTGCCCTACTGGTACGACGCGATCGTGCCCGATCTGCGTCGGGACGGGGTCGTGCTCGTGGCCGCGCACGGCAACTCGTTACGCGCGCTGATCAAGCATCTCGACGGGATGAGCGACGACGACGTCGTGTCCCTGAACGTGCCCACCGGCATCCCGCTGCACTACGAGTTGGACGACGTCACGCTCAGGCCCACCGGGCCGGGCACTTATCTGGATCCCGACGCCGCGCGCGACGCGATTGAGGCCGTAGCCAACCAGGGCAAGAAGTAGCGCGCGCCGCGTCCGCGCGGCGCCGGGCGGTGCCCCGAGTTGGCACCTGCCGCGCGCGGTGAGTTGATCTCCGCAGCCGCGCCGGGCAGGTGCCAACTGGGCTGCGCGGCGGGGCTGGGAACGAGACCGGGCCGACCGCCAGCGAAAAGCGCGCCGCCGCGCGATCGGTGCCGGCGCGTCAGCGCAGCGGCGGGATGCCGTTCGCGGTCGCGGGCTCCGGCCGCTCGCCGGTGACGATGAAGATCGTGCGGCGCGCGACGGCGACGGCGTGGTCGGCATAGCGCTCGTAGTAGCGGCCGAGCAGCGTCATGTCGATGGCGGCTTCGGTGCCGTGTGACCACCGTGGCGAGAGCACCAGGGTGAACAGCTTGCGGCGCAGCGCGTCCATCGAGTCGTCCTCGGCCTCGATCGCCTGCGCGAGCGAGAGGTCACGACCCTCGACGACGTCAGCCACCTTGTGCACCAGCGACTGTGCGACCTCACCCATCTGCGCGATGACGTCGCGTGCCTCCGCGGGCACCGCGGCCTCCGGGAAACGCAGCCGGGCGATCTTGGCGACATGCAGTGCGAGGTCGCCCATCCGCTCCAGGTCGGAGACCAGCGACAACGTGGTGACCAGCACCCGCAGATCGGTGGCGACCGGTTGCTGGCGGGCGATCATCTGGAACGTGCGGTCCTCGAGGTCCACGCGCAACGCATCGACCTTGAAGTCGGCGGCGATGGTTGCTTCCGCGCGGTTGAGGTCTGCATCGAGCAACGCGCCGGTGGCCTGTTCGACAGCCGCAGCGACGAGCCGGATCATCTCGGCGACACCGGCACCGATCTCGTCCAACTCGTCATGAAACACGTCACGCATGTTGACCACCTTCCGTTCGCCGAACAACAAGATCGTGCTCACGGCGTGAACGCTCGTCGGCCGCCAGGTGAACAGCCAATGTCCACAAGCCCCCCGACACCGCTCGTTCGTCGGCGCACAGGCCCGGCAAACGTACGATCAAGGGGTGCCGATCGTGGTGACAGTCTTGGTGCTCGTGGCGCTCGGCGTCGGTGCCGGGCTGGGCGCGCTGTTCACGTCCCGGCGCTATTCTATGCCGCCCGCCGCGGTTCAGCCGTCCGAACGGGCCGCTGAACCCGACGCCGGGACCGGCGAGTCGGCGCCTGCGCCGTCCCTGGCGTCGTCGATCGTCGAGGCGCTGCACGACGGCGTCATCGTCGTCGACCGTGACGAGCGGCCGATCCTGGTCAATCCCGCCGCGCGGGCGATGGGCGTGCTCGAGGCCGACACGCTGAGCTTCACCGGGTTGGTCGTGCTCGTCCGGCACGCGATCGAGACCGGCGAGTCCGCGGCGCAGACCCTCGACCTGCCCATCGGTCGCCTCGGCCGCGAGCCGATCGCGCTGCTGGTCACCGCGGTGCCACTGCCCGACCGCAACGACCGCGTCACCGCGGTGTGCCTGATGCTTTCCGATGTCAGCGAGCTACGGCGGCTCGAGGCGGTGCGCCGCGACTTCGTCGCCAATGTCTCGCACGAGCTCAAGACGCCGGTCGGCGCGCTGACCCTGCTGGCCGAGGCGATCCAGGACGCCGCCGACGAGCCGCACGCGGTCGACCGGTTCGCCAAGCGCATCCAGCACGAGGGCGCCCGGCTGGCGAAGCTCGTCGGCGAGCTGATGGAGCTCTCGCGCGTGCAGGGCGTCGACCCGATGCCCGGCGCGGAGGAGGTCGAGGTCGCCGACATCGCCGACGAGGCCATCGAGCGCAGCAGACTCGTCGCCGAGCAGGCGTCCATCGTCGTCACGGCGCGGTGCGACCCGGACCTGTGCGTGCGGGGTAACGCGGCGCAGCTCGGCACCGCCGTCACGAACCTCGTCGACAACGCGATCGCCTACAGCGGCAGCGGCACCCGGGTGGCGATCACCGCCCGCGCCGCCGAGGACGAGCAAGCGCGGCCGGTGGTGGACATCGCGGTCACCGACCAGGGCATCGGCATCGCCGACGTGGACCTGGACCGCATCTTCGAGCGCTTCTACCGGGTCGATCCCGCCCGGTCGCGCGCCACCGGCGGTACCGGGCTGGGGTTGGCGATCGTCAAGAACATCGTCACGAACCACCTCGGCACGGTGTCGGTGTGGAGCGAGAACAGGTCCGGATCGACGTTCACGATCCGGCTACCTCGCGTTCATTCCGATCGTCCATGGTCGGCCACATCCGGCGTGCTTGATCCCAGGGACGACGGCCAAGTCGCTGACGGTCGTGCGGAGACCCCGCACGCGACGGTGGAAGGATCACACCCGTGACGATCGCTGACGCGGTACGCGCATGACCACACAGGCGGTGTGCACATGACCCGTGTACTCGTCGTCGAGGACGAGGAGTCGTTCTCCGACGCGTTGTCGTTCATGCTGCGCCGCGAGGGGTACGAGGTCGAGGTTGCGAACAACGGCATCGAGGCGCTGCAGAGCTTCGACCGCAGCGGCGCCGACCTCGTGCTGCTCGATCTGATGCTCCCGGGCGTCTCGGGCACCGAGGTGTGCCGCGAGCTGCGCAACCGGTCGAACGTGCCGATCATCATGGTCACCGCGCGCGACACCGAGGTCGACAAGGTGGTCGGTCTGGAGCTCGGCGCCGACGACTACGTCACCAAGCCGTTCTCCTCACGCGAGCTCGTTGCGCGCATCAGGGCGGTGCTGCGCCGCGGCGCGGAGCCGGAAGAGCTGCTGCTCAACGTCGTCGAGGCCGGCCCGGTGCGCATGGACGTCGAGCGGCACGTCGTCACCGTCGACGGGCACCAGACGCAGCTGCCGCTCAAGGAGTTCGACCTGCTCGAGCTGCTGCTGCGCAACGCCGGCCGGGTGCTGACCCGCGGGCAGCTGATCGACCGCGTGTGGGGGGCCGACTACGTCGGTGACACCAAGACGCTGGACGTGCACGTCAAGCGGCTGCGCGCCAAGATCGAGCCCGACCCGGCGAACCCGAAGTACCTCGTCACCGTCCGGGGGCTCGGTTACAAGTACGAGAGCTGACATGCTCACCGCATGGCTGCACACGGCACGCACGACTTCGCCGAGGATCCGCGCAACGCCGAGATCCTGATCAACGTCAACGGCTCGCTGGTGCCGCGCGCGCAGGCGGTCGTCAGCGTCTTCGACGCGGGTTTCGTGCTCGGTGACGGCGTGTGGGAGGGGTTGCGCGTCGCCGACGGGCATCCCGCGTTCCTGGAGCAGCACCTGGACCGGCTCTGGGAGGGCGCGGCCGCGATCCTGCTCGACATCGGCCGGACCCGCGAGCAACTCACTGCGGAGATCTATCGCACGCTCGCCGCCAACCAGATGAGCGGCGACGGCGTGCACATCCGCCTGATGGTGACGCGCGGCCCGAAGACGACGCCGTACCAGGATCCGCGGATGACGGCCGGCCCCGCGACGCTGGTGATCATCGCCGAGCACAAGGATCCGCTGCCGGCCACCGTGGTGGACGGGCTCTCGCTGTTCACCGTGCACGTGCGCCGGTCGAACCCGGACATGCTCGACCCGAAGCTCAACGCGCACAGCAAGCTGACCGACATCACCGCCTGCATCCAGGCGTTCACCGCCGGCGCGGACGAGGCGTTGATGCTCGACCCGGACGGCTTCGTCGCGACCTGCAACTCCACGCACTTCTTCGTCGTGCGCGCCGGCGCGGTGTGGACGTCGAGCGGCAAGTACTGCCTGGGCGGCATCACCCGAGGCAACGTGCTGCGGGTATGCCGCGACAACGACATCCCGAGCGAGGAACGCACGTTCAGCCTCACGGAGGTTTACTCGGCGGACGAGGCGTTCGTGACCGGCACCTTCGCCGGGGTCGTGCCGGTGCACACGATCGACGGCCGGCGCATCGGCAGCGGCGCCCGCGGTCCGGTCGTGCAGCGGTTGCAACAGCTCTACGGCGAGTTCGTGCGGGCCGACGTCGCCGCCCGCGTCGCGCCGTGACCGGCGCGCCGTGACAGGCGTGCCGGGCGTGCGCCTCGCGATGTGGTCCGGGCCGCGCAACATCTCGACGGCCCTGATGCGCTCGTGGGAGAACCGGCCGGACACCCGCGTCGTCGACGAGCCGCTCTACGCGTACTACCTGGACCGCACCGGGCTGAACCACCCGGCGCGCGACGAGGTGATCGCGGCCGGCGAGCCGGACTGGACCCGGGTGGTCGCCGAGCTGACCGCCCCGGTGCACGGCGTCTACTACCAGAAGCACATGACGCACCACTTGATCGCGCAGTTGCCGCGCGACTGGATCGGCGGGCTCACCAACGTGCTGCTGATCCGCGACCCGGCCGAGGTCGTCGCCTCCTACGTGCGCTCCCGCTCCGACGTCGTTGCCGAGGACATCGGGTTGGTACAGCAGGCCGAGCTGTATGACCAGCTGCGCGCCGAGGTCGGCACCGCGCCGCCGGTGATCGACGCCGCGGACTTCCTGCGCGCGCCCGAGGCCTACCTGCGCTGGTTGTGCGACTTCGTCGACGTCGAGTTCACGCCGGCGATGTTGTCGTGGCCGGCCGGAACCCGCGACTCCGACGGTGTCTGGGCGCCGTACTGGTACTCAGCGGTGCTCGCCTCCACCGGCTTCGAGCCGTACCGCCCACGCACGGCTGAACTGCGCGGCGACGCGCGCGAGGCCGCCGAGCGCAGCCGCGCACACTACGAACGCCTGCACGCGGAGCGGGTGCGCCTCACTCAATGAGGTCTGGGCGTGGACCTGGCCGCCGCCTTCGTTGCGGGGTGGACGGCAACGAGCCCCAGCTTGAGGCGCTTGGCGCAGATCTTGGCGAGTTCGGCGTAGGCGCGCTCGCCGACCAGCGCGATCAACTCCGGACGGTAGGACACGTACATCGGCTCGCCACCGACATGCGCCTCCGGCGACGACGTGCAGTACCAATCCAGGTCGTGGCCGCCCTCGCCCCAGCCGCGACGGTCGAACTCGCCGAGCGTCGAACGCAGGATGCGGGTGCCGTCCGGGCGCTCGACCCATTCCTGCTCGCGGCGCACCGGCAGCTGCCAGCACACCTCCGGCTTCGTCTCGAGCGGCTCGAGTCCGACGCGCAGCGCGTAGGCGTGCAGCGCGCAGCCGATGCCGCCCGGATGGCCCTCGCGGTTGGCGAACACGCAGGCACCGTCGACGACGCGCGTCATCCGCCGCCCCTCGTCGTCGTCCTCCACCTCTTCGGCGACGTCGAGGCGCGCACCCTGCTTGCCGCCGCGGTGGCCGGCGTCGTAGAGCTGCCAGTCGTCGCGGGTCAGCTTGCGGGCGAACTTGGCCACCCGCCGCTCGTCGGCGGCCTCGGTGAAGTACGCGCCGTGATTGCAGCAGCCGGTGTCGGCCTGGCCCTGAACCGTGCCGTGGCAGCCACGACCGAAGATGCACGTCCACCGCGAACACAACCAGGTGAGATCGGCGCGGACGAGATGCTCGGCGTCGGCCGGGTCGAAGAACTCGATCCACTCGCGGGTGAAGTCGAGCGGTACCTCGTGATGGCGCACCGGGCGAGCGTACGTCGCGGTTAGGCTCGGGAGTCGTGAGACTCGGAGTGCTCGACGTCGGCTCGAACACGGTGCACCTGCTCGTCGTCGACGCGCACCGCGGTGCCGAGCCGACGCCCCAGCACAGCTCGAAGTCGCAGCTGCGGTTGGCCGAGAACCTCGACGCGCACGGCCACCTCAGCGACGCCGGCGCCGATGCGCTCGTCAAGGCCGCGGTGATCGCGCGTGACGAGGCGGACGAGCTCGGCTGCGGCGAGCTGCTCGGCTTCGCGACATCAGCCGTCCGTGATGCGCAGAACAGCAGCAAGGTGCTCAAGCGCGTGTGGAAGGAGGCGGGGGTCAGGCTCAGTGTGCTGTCCGGCGAGGACGAGGCGCGGCTGACGTTCCTCGCGGTACGCCGTTGGTTCGGCTGGAGCGCCGGCAACCTGATCAGCCTGGACATCGGCGGCGGCTCGCTCGAACTCGCCGCCGGGCAGGACGAGGACCCGCAGACCGCGGTGTCGGTCCCGCTCGGTGCCGGCCGGCTGACCCGCGAGTGGTTCGGCGACGACCCGCCCTCCAAGCCGGAGATCGCCAAGCTGCGCGACCACGTCGACGACGTGCTCGCCAGACCCGCTCGTCAGCTGCTGCGCGGCGGTCTGCCCGACCGCGTCGTCGCGACCAGCAAGACCTTCCGCACGCTCGCCCGGCTGGCCGGCGCCGCGCCGTCGTCGGAGGGGCCACGCGCGGTGCGCATGCTCACCCGGCAGGGCCTGACGCAGGTGCAGGCGTTCATCTCACGCATGGCGTCCCAGGACCTCGCCGAACTCGACGGCGTCAGTGTGGGCCGCGCGCACCAGGTCCTCGCCGGCTCGATCGTCGCAGCGGGCGCGATGGACGCACTTGACGTCGAACAACTCGAGCTGTGCCCGTGGGCTCTGCGTGAGGGTGTGATCCTTCGCCGTCTCGATCGGTTTGACAGCGACTAACCGCTAACGTGCCCGCATGCCGCCCGACGCCCGCGCACTGCAACCGAGCGGCGCCAAGGTCGGGCTGTCCACCGCCTCCGTATACCCGGAGAGCACTGCGGTCGCGTTCGAACTCGCTGCGTCGCTCGGGTACGACGGCGTCGAGGTCATGGTCTGGACCGACCCGGTCAGCCAAGACCCGTACGAGCTGCAACGGCTGAGCCAGCATCACCAGGTTCCGATCCTGGCGATTCACGCGCCGTGCCTGATCATCACGCAGCGGGTGTGGACGACCGACCCGTGGACGAAGCTGCAGCGCGCGCAGTTCGCCGCCGAGCTGCTCGGCGCGGACACCGTGGTGGTGCACCCGCCGTTCCGCTGGCAGCGCGACTACGCGCGGCACTTCCGCGCCGGCGTGCGCCGGCTTGCGCAGGAGACGGAGGTGCGGTTCGCCGTCGAGAACATGTTCCCGTTGCGGGTGCGCGGGCGCGAGGTGTCGGCGTACCAGCCGTCGTGGGACGTGGCGGCGGACGAGCCGTACCGCGACTACACGCTCGACCTCTCACACTCGGCGGTCTCGCACTCCGACACGCTCGGCATGCTCGACGCCATGGGCTCGCGGCTCGCGCACCTGCACATCGCGGACGGCACCGGGTTGCCGCGCGACGAGCACCTCGTGCCCGGCCGCGGTTCGCAACCGTGCGCGCAGGTGCTGGAACGGCTGGCGAGCACCCACTTCGCCGGCCACGTCATCGTCGAGATCAACACCCGCCGGGCGCTCGACCGCGAGGAGCGCCAAGCCGACCTCGCCGAGGCGCTCGCGTACTGCCGGCTGCACCTGATGGCGGCCCACGGCGGCGCAGCCGGGTGACGCCGGCCCACGGCGGTGGCGCGGCCGGGTGACGCCGGCGCGGTTTGTCCGCTGCTGTCCTACGCCGTAGGACAGCAGCGGACACACACCTATGTGCCCAGACCTGTATTACGTGCGTAATACAGGTCTGGGCAGCTGTGTCAGGTCCGCAACGGTCCGTCGCCGCCAGCAGGCGTGCAGCGCCTGACGCCGCGTCGCCGCCGGCCGGCGTGCGGCGCCTCACGCCGCGGCGCCTCGGCACGCTGATTAGCCTGGGCCCATGCTGCGCAGCACGATCATGGCCGCCTCCCGCAACGGCCGCATCGAGGGTCTCGTCACGCGCGCGCCCGTCTCGCGGTCGGTGGTCAAGCGCTTCGTCGGCGGCGCCGACACCGACGCCGCGGTCGACGTCACGCGCGAGCTCGTGGCCGACGGGCGCACCGTCACCCTCGACCATCTCGGCGAGGACACCACCGACCGCGCGCAGGCCGACGCCGCCACGACGGCCTACCTCGAACTGCTCGGCGCGCTGGAGAAGGAGCAGCTGACCGAGCGGCTGGGCCTGCTCACCGCGCGGGCCGAGGTCAGCGTCAAGCTCAGCGCCGTCGGCCAGTCGCTCGGTGCCGACGGCGAGCAGATCGCCTTCGAGAACGCCCGCACCATCTGCGCCGAAGCGCGGCGGGTCGGCGCGACGGTCACTCTGGACGCCGAGGACCACACCACCACCGACTCCACGCTGGACGTGCTGCGCCGGCTGCGGACGGAGTACCCGGAGACCGGAGCGGTGCTGCAGGCCTACCTGCGCCGGACCGAGAGCGACTGCCGCGAACTCGCGTACGCGGGCAGCCGGGTCCGGCTGTGCAAGGGGGCGTATGCCGAACCGGAGTCGGTGGCGTTCACCCGGCGTGCTGACATCGACATGTCCTACGTGCGCTGCGTCAACGTGTTGCTCGCCGGCGCCGGATACCCGATGTTCGCCACGCACGATCCGACGATCATCGACATCGTCGCCGCCCGGGCGAAGACGCACGACCGCGCGGCCGACCAGTTCGAGTACCAGATGCTCTACGGCATCCGCCCGGACGAGCAGCGCCGGTTGGCGCGCGAGGGGCAGATCGTGCGGGTGTACGTGCCGTACGGCGCGCAGTGGTACGGCTACCTGATGCGCCGGCTCGCCGAGCGCCCGGCCAACCTGGCATTCTTCGCTCGCGCGTTGGTCTCACGCGGCTGAAGCGTGCTGCGGTGACGGAGAGGTAGACGTGGGTAACGAGATCGCCATCCTGGGTGGCGGCAAGATCGGCGAGGCGCTGCTGTCCGGTCTGCTGCGCGGTGAGCACGCGGCCGACGACATCGTGATCACCGAGCGCTATGCCGAGCGCGCGACGTACCTGCGCGACACCTACGGCGTGCGGGTCGTGTCGGTCACCGAGGCACTGGAACACGCGTCGACCGTCATCGTCGCGGTCAAGCCGCAGGACATCGACGCGCTGCTCACCGAGGTTGCGACGACCGCGGGCCCGCAGCACCTCGTGGTGTCCGTCGCCGCAGGAGTGACGACGGCGCACCTCGAGCGCGCGCTGCCCGACGGCGTGCCCGTCGTGCGGTGCATGCCCAACACACCCGCGCTCGTCGACGAGGCCATGACGGCTGTCGCCGCCGGCGCGCACGCCACCGACGAGCAGCTTGCGACGGCCGCGGCGCTGCTCGCCTCCGTCGGCCGCGTCGTGCAGGTGCCGGAGTCGCAACTGGACGCCGTCACCGCGCTGTCCGGGTCGGGCCCGGCGTACTTCTTCTTCCTCGTCGAGGCGATGATCGACGCCGGCATCCTGCTCGGCCTGCCGCGGGCGCTGTCTGCGGAGCTCATCGTGCAGACGGCGGTCGGCGCCGCGACGATGCTGCGCGATTCCGGCGAGCATCCCGTGCAGCTGCGCGAGGCCGTCACCAGCCCCGGAGGAACGACGATCGCAGCGATCCGCGAGCTCGAGGCGCACGGTGTCCGGGCCGCGCTGCTGGCCGCGATCGAGGCCGCGGCCGTCCGGAGCAGGGAACTCGGGGCAACCAGCTGACGCAAAATCCGGGCATATGCGGCCGAAACCACGCCCGGCGGCAACATAGGTGGGGTCTAGCTATCGCACAGGCCCCACTGGTACCGCTAGTCTCAGGACAGCACGTGCGTGTCCCGTTCGTCGGTGGGGAAGCCGACGCACCGACACGTGCCGAAGGTGTCGGTGAATCATGCCCACTCGGGGTGAGAGCAACAAGCAGCCGCCCGCGGTTCGCGCGGTCGATCCTGCTCTGGCGGAGGTCAAGTTCCTGACCGTCGCCGAGGTGGCCACTGTCATGCGGGTGTCCAAGATGACGGTGTACCGGATGGTGCACGGTGGTGAGCTGCCCGCCGTGCGCGTCGGCCGCTCGTTCCGGGTGCCCGAGAAGGCCGTGCACGACTACCTGCGCGGCGCCTTCATCGAAGCCGGTTAGCGCCGGCGCGCTTCATCGCGCTGCGGGCCGGTAGGCTGGGATTTTCATCGATGACATTTGGCGAGGAAATCTCTTCATGGGTTCAGTGATCAAGAAGCGGCGCAAGCGGATGGCCAAGAAAAAGCATCGCAAGCTGCTGAAGAAGACGCGCGTGCAGCGTCGCAACAAGAAGTAGCCGACACCGCTACACGCGTGCCGTGTCCGAAGTCGTCCTGATCACCGGGGTCAGCCGGTTCCTCGGTGTCCGACTCGCCGCGCAGCTCGCCGCCGATCCGTCGATCGAGCGGATCATCGGCATCGACACCGTCGCGCCGGCCGCACAGGATCTGCTGCAGCTCGGACGAACCGAGTTCGTCCGGGCGGACACCCGCAACCCGCTGATCACCAACGTCTTCGCACAGGGCCGGGTGACCACGGTGGTGCACGCCGCATTGCTGTCGTCCCCGCTCGCCGGCGGTGGCCGGGTGGCGATGCAGGAGATGAACGTCATCGGCACGATGCAGCTGCTGGCGGCGTGCCAGAAGTCCGAGACGCTGCGCCGCGTGGTGTTGCGCTCGACGGCAGCCGTGTACGGCAGCGGGTCCGGCTACCCGGCGATCATGACCGAGGACGATCCGACCCGCGGCGGCGCCGGCCGCGGTTATCCGAAGGACGCGGCCGAGATCGAGTCCTACGTGCGCGGCTTCGCCCGCCGCCGCCCGGACGTCGAGATCAGCGTCCTGCGGCTGGCCAAGCTGATCGGCCCGACCATCGACAACCAGCTCGCGCGGTACCTGCGCAGCCCGGTCGTGACCACCATCGCGGGGTACGACCCGCGCGTTCAACTGCTGCACGAGTCCGACGCCGTCGAGGTGTTGCGTCTCGCCACCGTCGGCTCGCGGCCCGGCACCGTCAACGTGGCCGGTGACGGCGTGCTGACGCTGGACCAGGCGATCCGCCGCGCCGGCCGCACCCGGATCGCCGTGCCGGGGTCGGCGTTGTCGGCCGTCGGTCGGTTGCTCGGCAACAACGCGGCCGCCGAACTGCGAGCCGAGGACGCGAATTGGCTGCGATTCGGTCGGGCCGTCGACACCACCCGGCTGCACACGACGTTCGGGTACACGCCGCGGTACTCCACGGACGAGGCGCTCGATTCGTTCCTCGTCGGAATCCGGCATACGCCGCGTATCGCGCTGGGCACACTCGGCGTAGGGTCCGCACTTCTGCAGGCCCGACGCGAGCGGCGCGGTCCGCTCACCGGCGCCCACGAGGGGGTGTGACGTGGAGGACGCCGCACGCGACGGAGCGACGATCATCCCCCTGCACGGTGCGAATGACGGCCTGGCCGGTCGCGCTCGGCGATTGGCGCGCTCTGCCAGCAGGCCGCTGCCCGGCCCCGGGGCGGTCACCGCGTCGATCCATACGCTGGCCCGCACCCGTCGCGACGCAGGCGCAGACGTCGACGAACCGGGCGCCGAACTCGCGCCGAGCGGTGCAGCGCAGTTGCCGCAGCCCGACTGGGGCGTGCGCGTCGCAGACGCGCTGACCTTCCTGCGACGTCGGCTGTCCGGGGACTACGCCGTCGACGAGTACGGCTTCGACCCCGAGCTGACCGACTCCGCGATCCTGCCGCTGTTCCGCCCGCTGTACGACCGCTGGTTCCGGGTGGACGTCGAGGGCGTCGCGAACATCCCGGCGACGGGCGGCGCGCTGCTCGTGGCCAACCACGCGGGTGGTCTCTGGCCGCTCGACGCCGCGATGACCGCCGTGGCGGTGCGCACCGAGCATCCGGCCGGGCGGCATCTGCGCATGCTCGGCGCGCAGTTGATGTTCGACACGCCGGGGCTCGGCACCTTCGCCCGGCGCACCGGTTCGACGCTCGCCTGCACCGCCGACGCGGACCGGTTGCTGCGCGCCGGTGAGCTCGTCGGCGTGTGGCCGGAGGGATTCAACGGCATCGGCAAACGCTTCACCGAGCGGTACCGGCTGCAACGCTTCGGCCGCGGTGGCTTCGTGCAGTCGGCGTTGCGCGCCCGCGTGCCGATCGTCCCCGTATCGATCGTCGGGTCCGAAGAGATCCATCCCGTGCTCGGCAATGCGAAGACGCTCGCCCGCATGCTGGGCTTGCCGTACTTCCCGATCACGCCGACGTTCCCGCTGCTCGGTCCGCTCGGCCTGCTGCCCCTGCCGAGCAAGTGGTACATCGAGTTCGGCGCACCCATCCACACCGAGGAACTCGGCGCGGACGCGGCCGAGGACGCTGCGGCCGTCTTCGAGCTGACCGACCGGGTCCGCGAGACCATCCAGACCTCGCTGTACCGACTGCTCGTGCAGCGCCGCTCCGTCTGGCGCTGACCGCTACGCGGCACCCGTTGCCGCCGCGTCGTCCGGCGCCCCTGACCCGACGGTCAGGCGCGCACCAGCACACGTCGGGTCGCGCGCGTCGCGAACGTGAACGCACCGATGGCCGGCGCGAACCGGCCACCGCGGGCGGCGCGGTGCGTGGCAATGCCTGCAGCGACGCCGCCGGCCGCCGCGCCGAGGCCCAGCGCCGCCGGGATGCCGATGCGCGCGGCTTTGCGGCCGGTGCGGAAGTCGCGGATCTCCCAGCCGCGCCGGCGCGCCTCCGCCTGCAGCGCGGAGTCGGGATTGACCGCGACCGGCCGGCCGACCAGTGACAGCATCGGTAGGTCGTTGATCGAATCCGAATAGGCGGAGCAGCGGTCCAGGTCGAGATCGTCGCGGACGGCGAGCGCGCGCACTGCCGCGGCCTTGGCCTCGCCGTGCAACACGTCGCCGACCAGCCGGCCGGTGTAGACGCCGTCCACCGCCTCGGCGACCGTGCCCAGCGCGCCGGTCAGCCCGAGCCGCTGCGCGATGATGGTCGCGAGCTCGACGGGTGTCGCGGTCACCAGCCACACGCGCTGGCCGGCGTCGAGGTGCCGCCGGGCCAGCGCCTCGGTGCCCGACCAGATGCGGTCGGCCATCTCCTCGTCGTAGATCTCCTCGCCGAGGGCGACGATCTCCGCCATACGCTTGCCGGCGACGAAGGCCAGCGCCGACTCGCGGGTCGAGTGCATGTCCGTGGAGTTCTCGCCGGACACCCGCAACCGCGCCTGCCGCGCGGTGAACCGCAGGAGGTCGCGCCAGGAGAACAGGTCACGCGCGGCCATGCCCTTGGCGAAGTGGAAGATCGACGCGCCGATCATGACGGTGTTGTCGACGTCGAAGAACGCGGCGGCGCGCGGGTCGAACTTGTCGGCTGCCGGTTCTTGGCCGGCGGGCCCCGCGGCACGCCTGTCAGCACCGTGCGGGGTCACGGCGACCAGGGTATCGACGCGGCCGATGACCGGCGGTGGGTGCTACTTGTGCGAGCTGGGGCACGACCCCAGATTGGCGCTGACCGGGCCGACGGCCAGGGAAACGCCGCAACTACTGACCTTGACGGGCGGCGAAATTTTCGGCTTCGGCAGGTGCAGGGCGGGCGCGCTCGGCGTCGGCAGCGCCGGGACCGGGGCGCCACCATTCGTACCGGACCGGCTGCTGCCGGTGCCCGACCGACTGTGCGTGGCGGCACCGCTGTGCTTGCTCGTCGTACCCGCGCCGCCCGACTTGTGGGCCGGCCGGTGCGCCGTCGGCGCGACGTGCGGCGTAGCGGGCTTGGCCGGTGTCGAAGTCGCGCACGGTGCGGCCGGCACCGGGCCGAACCTGTCGTTGCGTGCGCCGCTGACGCCGCAACCGGCGACCGCGCGCAGGGTGGTGGACCGGGTCCAGGCGGACTTGACCAACCCCCACGACGTGATCGTGCGGGTACGCAGCGCGCCGGACGGCATCGCCGCCGCCAGGCTCTGCAGCCGGGTCAGTTGGGCCGGAGCCCAGTTCAGCAGGGTGGTGAGCGGTGCGGTGGAGTGCTGGAACACCGCTGCCTTGTTCAGGGCGCGGGACGCGGACAGCACGTCGCGGTCCGCCGCCGTCAGCGACTGCGAGATCAGCGCGGCGGCGGAGGCGTTCGGCGCGGCGTCCGCCTGCGGCTGCGCGCGGCCCAGCAGCCGACTCGCTTCCTCGACCCGGGTCGCGGCGAACTCCAGCCGGTCGTGCGCGGCGGACACCGAGTTCGACGCCAAGGACAGCCGCACGTTCTCGCTCGCCCGCTTGAGGCCGTACAACGTGTCGCCGGGCAGCGATTTCTGGCTCATCCAGGTGGCGCCCGCGAGCACCATCGCCAGCACCACGACGACCGACGCGGCGATGGCCAGCGGCCGACCGATAGAGCGCCGCGCGCGTGGCGCGGCGGCGACTGCACTGTGTCGGGCGCGGGCGGGCGCGGCTTCCGGTGCGGCGTCGGGGGACTCTTCGACGATCCCCGGCGCGACGGCGACGAGCTGGGCCCGCAGTTCGTTGCGGAAGGTCAGGTCCGGCGCCGGTGCGTACTCGAGTTCGGCGAGCGCGTCGAGCACCGCCCGCACGTTCGGGTCGGTCGAGCGCTGCGGGTCGGGGTGGCGACGCAGCGTGTCGAGCACGGGCGTGCGACGTCCGCTCATCGCGACCTCCTCCCGAAACGCTTACGGCCGGTTCTCGCAAGGCCCAACGACGCTACGCACGGGTAGTTACTGGCGCGCGTCGGGCATTCGCCGCCGTTGGCACGCATGAGCCGGTTCGACCGTCCGGGCAGGCCCGTCGTCGTCACAGCTCACCACGCACCAGATCGGCCAGCTTGCGCACGGCCCGGTGCTGCAGCGCCTTGACCGCACCGTCGTTCTTGCCCATGACCGACGCGGTCTCGCTGACCGACATGCCGTGGATGAAGCGCAGCATGACGCACTCGCGCTGCTCGTCGCCGAGCTCCTCGATCGCCGCGATGAGCGTGGCTGATTCGATGCCGGCGAGCACCGCGTTCTCCGTGCTCGGCGCGTGGTCGCGCTCCGGTGCCTCGGCCGTGGTGCTCTCGAGCCGGTTGCGGGCCGACTTCACGTGGTCGAGCACGATGTTGCGCGCGATCGTGACGAACCACGCGCCGATGTCGCGGCCCTGGTAGGTGAAGGTCTTGATGCGGCGCAGCGCACGCAGGAAGGTCTCGCTGGTGAAGTCCTCGGCGAGCGCGCGGTCGTTGACGCGGTAATAGATGAACCGGAACACCATGTCGACGTAGCGGTCGTACAGCTGCCCGAACGCGTCGCCGTCGCCGGCCTGCGCCTGCCGCACGAGCTGCCAGGCGGCGACGTGGTCGTCGTCGACGGCGTCGGTCGAATCCGCGTCGGGATCGCTCGGCGCGTTCGGCGCGCTGCGCACCGCGTGCGGGCCGCGCGCGGGTCGGCGGCGGCGCGCGGGCGCCGTGGTCTCCAGCGCCGACTGCGCCACGAGGTGGCCGCGGGCTGGCGTTCCGGCGACGGAAAGCGCGATCTGGGGCCCCTGCGTATCCAGCGCGGCAAGTGCGTCGTTGACCAGGACGGCGAGCGACTGCAGTGCTTGCGGCATGTGCGGAGCAGGTGCGCAGGGCGGCGGCCGGAGTTCGTTTTCGGCGCGCGCCAACACACGGCGTCGCGCCCGTGCGCCCAGCACTCCGACAAACCCCCAACTCGTGCGTTGGCTGGGGCGGTATGGTCCGGCCGCCCATCGGCGTAAAGCTCGCGCTAACTGTATCCGGATCGCGGGTGGATCGAACAGGCCGCGCAACCTTTTTGGCGGAGTTGATACTGCCCGGTAAGAATTCGCCTGGGAAGCCCATCCGGCCCGGTCTTTAGGGTTGGCGCGTGGCGGTGGCGAGCAGGTGCACGCGGAAGCGGGGGTTTCCCGGTGCCCGCGGCTGATCACCAGGTCACGCTGATCACCCGCGACGGGTGCCACCTGTGCGCGGTCGCGGCCGAGCAGCTGCACGGGCTGGCCGGCGAACTCGGCTTCGAGTATCGGGAGGTCGACGTGGACGCGGCCGCGGTGCTGCAGGACACCTACGGCGACCGCGTTCCGGTGATCCTCGTCGACGGCCGCGAGCACGGATATTGGCGGGTCGAACCCGCTCGATTGCGCCGCGCGCTGGCGCGTTGAAGCTTCTCTAGCACGTCATCGACGATTTGGGAAAACTTTCACGAGCGGCGTAGCGTTCGGCGTCGACAGTCTGCTTCTACCACACCGGTGCGATGCCGCTCGACGGCCCCCAAAACGGGGGCTTAGCGCGTGCGCCCGTGCCGTCCGAGGTGTTCTCGAGCAATGACCCGCACGCGTGATCCGCGCCGCAAGCCCGCCGGTGGCACGGTCGGCGCAGCCGGTACGCCGTCGGTCGACGCGCGGGTTCCGGACGCGACGGTCGCGCGACTGGCCACCTACCTGCGGGTGCTGGGGACATTCAGCGGCCGGACCACCGACACCGTGTCGTCGGAGGAACTCGCCGCTGCTGCGGGCGTGAACTCGGCCAAGCTGCGCAAGGACCTGTCCTATCTCGGCTCGTACGGCATCCGCGGCGTCGGGTACGACGTCGCCACGCTCACCGAGCAGATCGAGCGCACGCTCGGGTTGACCGTGCATCGCTCGGTCGCACTGATCGGCGTCGGAAACCTGGGTCAGGCGCTCGCCGGGTACGCCGGGTTCGCCTCCCGCGGATTCCGCGTGGCGGCGCTGATCGATGCCGCGCCCGGTCTCATCGGCGCGACGGTGCGCGGGCTGACCGTGCGCGACGTCGCCGAGCTGGAGACCGTCGTCGCCGAGCACTCGATCGACATCGCGGTGCTCGCGGTGCCGGCCGCGAACGCGCAGGAGATCTGCGACCGGATCGTCGCCTGCGGCATCACCAGCATCCTGAACTTCGCTCCTGTGACGCTGTCCGTGCCGGGGCACGTCGACGTCCGCAAGGTCGATCTCGCTGCCGAGCTGCAGATCCTGTCGTTCCACGAGACCCGCAAGGCGCTGGCCAAGGTGGCGGTCCGATGACCGTCCTCGTGGTCGGGCTCTCCCACCGCACGGCTCCGGTGTCCGTGCTCGAGCGCACCGCTGTGCCGCTCGACGACGTCCGCAAGACCATCGACGAGCTCGCTGACGCCGAGACCGTCAGCGAGGTGCTGCTGCTTTCGACGTGCAACCGCGTCGAGGTGTACGCCGACGTCGCGCGCTTCCACCGCGGGGTCGAGGAGATCACCAGCGTTCTGGCGCGGCACGCCGGCCTCGCCGTCACCGACAACCTGTACGTGCACTTCGCGGAGGCCGCAGCCGAGCACATGTTCAGCGTCGCCGCCGGCCTGGACTCCATGGTGGTGGGCGAATCGCAGATCCTCGGTCAGCTGCGCGCGGCCTACACGATGGGCAGCGAGCTCGGCTCCGTCGGCACGGTGCTGCACGACCTCACGCAGACGGCGCTGCGCGTCGGCAAGCGCGTGCACTCGGACACCGGCATCGACCGGGCCGGCGCGTCGATCGTCTCCGTGGCGCTCGACAAGGCCGAGACCGTCCTCGGTGGCCTGACCGGTCGCACCGCGGTGGTCATCGGCGCCGGGTCGATGGGCGCGCTGGCCGGTGCCACCATGCGTCGGCGGGGCATTACCGACATCGTCGTCGCCAACCGGTCGGCCGAGCGCGGCGCACGGCTCGCCGAGAGCCTCGGCGCCCGGGCCGTCTCGCTGGACGCCGTACGCACCGAGCTCGACACGGCCGACGTGCTCGTGTCCTCGACCGGCTCGACCGGGCTCGTGCTGGAGAGCGACGCCATCGGCCCGCGCGGCGGACGCCCGCTGATCGTGCTCGATCTCGCCCTGCCCCGCGATGTCGACCCCGCGGTCGGCACGCAGGCCGACGTCACCTACGTCGACCTCGAAGCACTGCGCGACAGCGGCGCGTCCGTGAGCGAGACCGAGGTCCGCGACGCCGCGGCGATCATCGCCGAGGAACTCGCCGACCACCTGGCCGCGCAGCAGCGGCTCGCGGTCGCGCCCACCGTCACCGCACTGCGCGCCCGCGCGAACCAGGTCATCGACGGCGAGCTGACCCGGCTGGACCACCGACTTCCCGACCTCGCTCCCGCGCAGCGGCGCGAGGTCGCGGACGCCGTGCGCCGCGCGGTCGAGAAGGTGCTGCACGCGCCGACGGTGCGGGTCAAGGAGCTGGCTTCGATGCCCGGCGGCGACCAGTACGCCGCCGCCCTGCGCGAACTGTTCGACCTCGACCCGGCCGCGGCCGAGGCCGTCGCCGCGGTAAAGGCGCCGACGAGCCCGGGGGGTGCGGCGTCATGACCGCCACCCGCACGCTGCGCATCGGCACCCGCGCCAGCCGGCTCGCCCGCACGCAGACCGACTCGGTCGCGAACGCGCTGCCGACGCCCGCCGAGATCGTGCACATCCAGACCGAGGGCGACCGCTCGGCGGCCGCGCTGACGCAGATCGGCGGCACCGGTGTGTTCGTCTCCGCGCTGCGCACCGCGCTGCTCGAGCGCCGCATCGACGTTGCCGTCCACTCCTACAAGGACCTGCCCACCGGCCCGCAGCCGGGCATCTCCATCGGTGCCGTGCCACAACGCGCCGACGCCCGCGACGCGCTGGTGGCGCGCGACGGCCTGACGCTCGGCGAGCTGCCGACGGGCGCGCGCGTCGGGACGGGCTCGCCGCGCCGCGCCGCGCAGCTGAACGCGCTCGGCCTCGGGCTGGACGTCGTCGCGGTGCGCGGCAACATCGACACCCGGATGGGTCGCGTCTTCGACGGCGAGCTCGACGCCGTGGTGCTCGCCTACGCCGGACTGCAGCGCATCGAGCGCACCGACGCCGTCACCGAGATCCTCGACCCGATCCAGGTGCTGCCGGCGGCCGCGCAGGGAGCGCTCGCCGTCGAGTGCCGCGCCGACGACGACGCAGCGCTGGAAGTCGTCGCCGCCCTGGATCACCCGGACTCGCGCACGGCCGTCGCCGCCGAACGCGCGCTGCTCGAGGCGCTCGAGGCAGGCTGCTCGGCGCCGGTCGGCGCCCTGGCCGAGATCGTCGACGGTGACTCCAGTGATTCCGACCCTCTGATCTTTCTCCGCGGATCGGTGACCGCGCTGGACGGCAGTGACGCCGTCCGACTCTCGGCCACCGGATCGACCACCGATGCCGCAGGCGTTGGCCGGCGGCTTGCCGCCGAGCTGCTCGCCGACGGCGCAGACAACATGATGGGAAGCACCACATGACCCGCGCGCGCAAGAGTCTCGGCCGCATCACCTTCGTGGGCTCCGGCCCGGGCGACCCCGGTCTGCTGACCACGTTGGGGTCGCAGGCGATAACCGGGGCGGCGATCGTCGTCGCGGACACCGCCGTGCCCGCAGCGATCACCGGCCTCGCCGTCGGTGCGGATGTGCGCGGCGTCGAGGCCACGCCGGCCGACACCGCCAAGGCGCTGCTCGCCGAGGCCCGTGCCGGCGCGGACGTCGTGCGCATCGTCGCCGGCGACCCGTTCGGTGACGACGACGCGGTGCGCGAGGTGCTGGCCGTGGCGAAGACCGTCGTGCCCTACGCCGTCGTGCCGGGTGTGGCGTCCGGCGTCGGCACCGCCGCGTACGCCGGCGTGCCGGTCGGCAATGTCCACACCGAGGCCGTGCTGCGCGATGCCAACAACACCGACTACGACGCGCTGGCGCACTACGCCGGCACGCTCGTCGTCGACGTCGACGCCGCGGACGTGCAGCTCGTCGGCGAGCAGCTCGTCGCGAACGGCTGCAAGCCGGACACGGCCGTGACGGTCAGCTGCAACGGCACGACCAGTGAGCAGCAGACGGTCGCAGGTTCGCTCGGCGAACTCGAGCTCGCGGCCGTCGGGATGACCGGCCGGCTCGTCGTCACCGTGGGCAAGGCTGCCGCGCAGCGCGACAAGCTGACCTGGTGGGAGTCGCGTCCGCTCTACGGTTGGCGGGTGCTCGTGCCGCGCACGAAGGAGCAGGCCGGCGCGATGAGCACCCGGTTGGCGGCGCACGGCGCGGTGCCGGTCGAGGTGCCGACGATCGCCGTCGAGCCGCCGCGCACGCCCACGCAGATGGAGCGCGCGATCAAGGGCCTGGTGACCGGCCGCTACGAGTGGATCGTGTTCACCTCCACGAACGCGGTGCGTGCCGTGCGCGAGAAGTTCGAGGAGTTCGGTCTGGACGCGCGCGCCTTCGCCGGCGTCAAGATCGGCTGCGTCGGCGCTGCCACGGCCGACGCCGTGCGAGCCTTCGGCATCAAGCCCGACCTCGTGCCCGCGGAGGAGAACTCGTCGTCCGAGGGTCTGCTCGCCGATTTCCCGCCGTTCGACGAGGTCCTCGACCCGATCGACCGGGTGCTGCTGCCGCGGGCCGACATCGCGACCGAGGCGCTCGCGGCCGGGCTGCGCGAGCTCGGCTGGGAGATTGACGACGTGACGGCCTACCGCACCGTGCGCGCCGCGCCGCCGGCCGCCGAGATCCGCGACGCGATCAAGTCGGGCGGCTTCCAGGCCGTGTGCTTCACCTCGTCGTCGACGGTGCGCAACCTCGTCGGGATCGCTGGCAAGCCGCACGCGCGCACGGTCGTCGCGTGCATCGGTCCGCAGACCGCTGCCACCGCCAAGGAGTTCGGCCTGCGCGTCGACGTGCAGCCGGAGAACGCCACGGTGCCGGCGCTGATCGACGCGCTCGCGGAGTTCGCGATCGCACGGGCGGTCGAGGAGAAGGAGAAGGTCGCCGCGGCGGCCGCGAAGAAGAACTCGCGCGCCACCTCGGCACGCACCCGCCGCGCCGCCCGCTGACCCCTCGGTTAGCTTCTTGCATGCCGGAATGACCACTTTTGCCGCCGAAAAGTGGTCATCTGGAGCCGGGTGCTGCGCGATGGGCAGGTGCCGCGGCGTTGACGTAACGCCCGGCCACTGATCGACTCGAAGCTGTGCAGCAGCGAACAACGGCCTGCGTAGCGGCAAGGGAGTACGGATGAGCCACAGCTGGGAACCGGGCGACGCGAGCGCTGCCGGCGCCGACGGTCCCGACGCGGACGACGCCGACCACAGAGGCGCCGCCGCTGCCGACGGTGCCGACGGTGCCGACGACGGGCAGTCGACGTCGGCCGGGCAGTACGGGCCGCCGCCCGGCCCGTACCAGCGGCCCGTCTTCGGGACGGCCGACCCCGGCCAGCAGTACCCGATCCCGCCGCAGTCGCGCGACGAGGATTCGCAGGGTGCGCCGGCCGAGTCGGCCCGCGGTGTGACCAGTGGGGCGCCGGTGCCGCCGGGGCCGTTCTTCGCGCCGTCGACCGGCCAACAGCAGCAGCCGACGCCCGCACAAGGCGACCAGGCGCCGGCGCCTGCCGCGAACTGGGAGCCGCCGCCCCGGGTCGACTGGCGACCGGAGCCGGCACCGTCGCGTGGTGGACGCCGCCGCCGACCGCGCGGCGAGGCGGCCCGTACGTATGACGCGCCGAGCCAGCACCCGTACGCCGGTCAGCCCGCGCAGGCACAGCCGCCCTATGCGCCGCCGCCGTATGCCCCGCAGCAGGATCACGGCCAGCAGCAGGACTACAGCCAGCAGCAGGACTACGGCCAGCAGCAGCCGGTCGAGCAGCAGCCGCCGCAGGGATGGGTGCCGAAATCGCAGCAAGCTGCGCCCGACGCGCAGCAGCAGCCGGCGCCCGCGCAGCAACAGCCGGCGCCCGCGCAGCAGCAGCCGACGCAGCAGTCAGCACCGGCGCCCACGCAGCAGCCGGGCCGCATGCCCAGGCCGGAGGACCTGCTCGCCCCGAACGTGCGTCCCACGGACGCGGAGCCCGCCAGCTGGGGCTGGCGCGGGCGCGTCAACCGCGGCAGCGGCGGGCTGATCAAGCCGAAGGCGAGCGACCAGGAGCTCGCCGTGCGCGGCGCGATCGAGCGCATCCAGTACGGCTTCGCCCGGCCGAAGACCGTCGTCGTCGTGCAGCCGAAGGGTGGCGCGGGCAAGACCCCGACGACGATCTGCCTCGCGTCCGCGTTCGGCGCCTACCGCGGCGGCTACGTCGTCGGCTGGGACGACAACGAGACCCGCGGCACGCTCGCGGTCCGCGTCGCCAACACCGGCCAGCAGACGTCCACCGTCTGGGACCTGCTCGGGGCGCTGGACGAGTTCGAGCGCTTCGACGCCCGCGTCGGCGACCTGGGTTACTACGTGCGCGCGCAGCCGGATGCGCACTTCGATGCGCTGGTCAGCGACGATCACCCCGGCAACATGTCGCAGATCGGTGAGGACGAGTTCCATCGGCTGCACACGGTGCTCGGCCGCTTCTACCGCATGATCGTCGTCGACACCGGCAACAACGTGCGCTCGCCGAACTGGCAGGCCGCGGTCAACGCCGCCGACCTCGTCGTGGTCGTGTCGTCCTACCAGCGCGACGTCGGCTACAGCGGGTCGTGGGTGCTCGACCACCTCGCGCAGACCGGTCGGGAAGAGCTGGCCCGCAACGCCGTCACGGTCCTGACGGCGGCTGACCCGACCCCGGACAAGCAGGTGCGCAACCAACTGCTCGAGCATTTCCGGTCGCGGACGCGAGCCGTGGCGGAGATCCCCTACGACTCCGCGATCGCACACGGCGGCCCGATCCGCTGGACCGAGCTCGCCGAGGCGACCCGCAACGCCTGGACGCTCGCGGCCGCGACGGTGGTCGACGCACTGGCCGAGCAGGACCGCGCGCAGCGGCCCTGATCCGACGTCGCGAGCTGGGGTCAGGGCGCGAAGGGCACGCCCGCGCGGCACAGCAGGTTGGCGAACACCGTGTCCTCGCCGGTGCGCACAGCGAACGTCGCGTGCGCGGCCGCGTCCTTGAACCGTTCGTGCTCGAGCTGCTCCGGGTCCAGCCCGGTCGAACGGAGGAAGTCCCAGACCGCCGGGTTCGCGTCCACGACGTCGCGCGAGACCCAACTGTGTTCGAGGACCACCTCGGCGAGCACGGTGCGCACCACATCGACGAACGGCGGTTGGCCGTACCGGTAGCCGAGGTCGACCACGGGCACGGTCGGCGGCAGCGGAAGTCCGGCGTCGGTGATGACGAACGACTGGGTGTGGCGCAACGCCGCGAGGCGCCCGGCGAGTTCGGCGTGCACGATCCCCGACGTCTTCACGACGCCAGCTCGTCGGTCACGAGCGCGCGCAGCTGCGCGAGGTCGGGATAGGCGTCGTGCGTGCCGGCGCTGCGCACCGCGAGCGAGCCGGCCGCGACGGCCCAGTGAACCGCCTCCGACAACGCCGCGCCTGCCGCGAGGCGGGCACACAGCACGCCGGTGAATGCATCGCCCGCGCCGGTCGTGTCGACTACACGTGCGGCAGGTGAGGGCACCTCGTACGTGTCACCGGCCGCGCTGACGACCGCTCCGTCCGCACCCAGCGTCGTCACCACCGCGCCGACGCCGCGCTGGCGCAGCCGCCCTTGCGCGACGGCGACGTCCACACCACGGTCGTCGTGTTCGCCGGCAACGACTGCGAGCTCGTGCTCGTTGACGACCAGCACGTCGCAGCCGGCCAGCAGCTCGTCGGGCAGCGGCGCGGCGGGTGCGGCGTTGAGCACGAACCGCCCGGTGGCGGCGGTGCGCGCGGCCTGCACGACGCGCACCGGGATCTCCAACTGACACAGCACGATGGACGCTGTATCGAGCGCGGCGCGAGCGGCGTCGTCGCGCGCCGGCCAGTCGTCCGGCCACTCGGCGTTGGCCGCCGGCACCACGATGATCGTGTTGTCGTCCTGCGCCACGGTGATCCAGGCGCTGCCCGTGTCGACCTCGGACAGCCGGCCGGTCAGGGCTGCGTCTACGCCGCGCTCGCGCAGGGCGGCCAACGCCCGGGTGCCCGCGGCGTCGTCGCCGACCCGGCCGGCGAACATCGTGCGGGCGCCGGCCAGCGCGGCCGCCACCGCCTGGTTGGCGCCCTTGCCGCCGACCGACGAACGCACCGCGTTGCCGAGCACAGTTTGGCCCGGGGACGGGAACGTGTCGGCCACGACGACGTGGTCGGTATTGATCGAACCGACGACGAGCACGTCCGGGCCCGCGGTGCTCGGGTCAGCCATCGGCGTCGCCGGCGACCGCGCCGGTGATGAGGCCGACCAGCTCGTCACCGGAGGTCTGCTTGACGTCGCGCTGCGCGACCGCCCGGCCGCGACGCAGCACCCAGGCGGTGTCCGCCACCCGCATCACCTGCGCCATGTCGTGGCTGATCAGCAGCACCGTCACGCCCGACTCGCGCAACCGACCGATCAGCTTCTCCACGGCTGCGGTCTCGCGGACGCCGAGCGCGGCGGTCGGCTCGTCCATGATCACGAGAGTCTTGCCCCAGTTCGCCGCCCGGGCGATCGCGACGCTCTGCCGCTGACCTCCCGACATGCGGCGCACGGTGGCCCGCACGTTCGGCACCGCGACGTCCAGGGTCTTGAGCACCTCCGCGCTCTGCCTGATCATGCGGCGCTTGTCGAGCACGCGGATCGGCGGCACGCCGCGCACGAGTTCGCGGTTGAGGAACAGGTTCTGCCAGACCTGCAGATCCTCGATCAGTCCCAGGTCCTGGTACACGGTCTCGATGCCGAGCTTGCGCGCGGCGTCCGGGGACGAGATGCGCACCGGACGGCCGCGGAAGCGGATGACCCCGCCGTCCGCGGACTGCACACCGGTCAGGCACCGGACCAGGGTCGACTTGCCCGCGCCGTTGTCACCGACGAGCGCGGTGACCTGCCCGGACCGGATGGTCATGTCGACGCCCTGCAGCGCGCGCACGGCGTCGAAGGACTTGGTGAGCCCCTCGATCTCCACGAGCGGGCTGTCGTCGGCGTCCTCGCGCGGTGCTGCGGCGGTCTTGTCGAAGGTCGTCATCGTCGGCTCCTACTTCTGGAATCTCGAGATGAACGCGGCGCCGAGCACGACCCCGCCGACCGCGATCGGCTGGTAGTTCTGCGAGATGCCGACCAGCGTGAATCCGTTGATCAGGCTTTCGAGCAGCACTGCGCCGACAGCCGAGCCGAGCACGGACGCGCGGCCGCCGAACAGGCTCGATCCGCCGAGCACTACCGCGGCGATGGAGCTGAGCAGCAGGTCGGTCTGCAGGCTGGGATCCGCACCACCGGTGCGCGCCACGAACAGCACACCGGCGACGCCGGTGACGAGGCCGGAGAACACGTACGCGAGCAGTCGCATCCGCGATACGTGCACGCCGGTGCCGCGGGCCGCCTCCAGGTTGCCGCCGGTGGCGAGCAGGTGCGTGCCCGTCCGCGTCCGGAACAGCAGGAACGCGGTCAGCAGCGCAACCACGAGCGCCACCAGCCAGAACCACTTCACCGGCCCGGCGCCGTTCAACGCCAGGTCCTGAAGGAAGTGTGAGTTGACCGGCACGGTGTTCCCGCTCGTCAGCAGCAGGGTGATGCCGCTGACGACGGATAACGAGCCGAGCGTGACGATGAAGTCCGTCATGTTCAGGTAGGCCACCAGCACGCCGTTGACGACGCCCACCACGCCTGCCGCGGCGATGGCGACGATGATCGCCAGCGCGAGCGGCCAGCCGTGCGTCGCGAGGTACCCGAGCACGGCAGCCGCCCAGGGCAGGTTCGACCCGATCGACAGGTCGATGCCCGCGACGCTCACCACGAGCTGCTGGCCCATCGCGAGCACGGCGAGGATCGACGCCGAGACCAGCAGGTCGCTGATGTTGCCGGTGGTCAGGAAGTCGGGCGTCGCGATGAAGAACGCGATGAACACGATGACCAGACCGATGACGGAGGCATAGCGCGCCGCCGAGGCAACCGAGAACCGACTGCCCCGGCCACGGCCGGCAGCCTCGCCGCCGGCCGCAGCCGTGTCCGGGTCGTCGGCTCGGTCGCGGGTGTCCGTCTCGGCCATCACTGCTGCGACTTACCGGTGATCGGGTTGTGGTAAGGGACGAACGGCTCCGGGAACGACTTGATCGACTGCGCCACGTTGGACTTGTCGATCAGTTTGATCGGCGCGACGACGCGGGCCGGGATCGACTTGCCCTGCGCCAGCTTGATGCACGCCTGCACGGCGAGCTGTCCCTCGGCGTACGGGTACTGCGTGATCGTGCCGCTCAGTGTTCCGGCCTGCACCGCTTTCAGCGCGTCCGTGATGCCGTCCACCGAGAGAATCTTGATCTTGCCGGCCTTGCCGGCGTTCTTGACCGCTTGCGCGGCGCCGAGGCCCATCGTGTCGTTCGCCGCGAAGATGCCGGTGATCGTCGGGTGCGCGCGCAGGATCGCGGACGTAACCGTCAGCGCGGTTGCCTGATCGTAGTTCGCCGGCTGCTTGGCGACGATCTGCAACTTGCCCTGGGTCGACTGGGTGAAACCGGTGAGCCGGTTGATGCCGTTCTGCTCGCCGGCGATGCCCTGCAGCACCGCCACCTGGCCCGTGCCGCCGAGCAGCTTGAGCATCGTCGCGCCGGCCAGCTTGCCGGCCTGCAGATTGTCCGAGCCGATGAACGACTTGTACGACACGCCCGCCGCCTTCGACGTCGACGGACTGATCTGCGTGTCGATGTTCAGGATCGGGATCTTCTTGCGGGCGACCGGCACCAGCGGCGTGATGACGTTGGTCGCGTTGACGGGGGTGACGCCGAAGCAGGTGTAATTCTGCGCGGCGAGCGCGGAGATCTTGGTGTTCTCGCCGGTCGAGTCGGTCTCACTGTCGCCCGCCTGCACGGTCACCTTGACGCCCTGCTTCTTGCCCTCGGCCTGGGCGCCGTCACGCAATGCGGCCCAGTACGGATTGGTGAAGTCGCGCGTCGCGATAGCGATGCGGACGTCCTTGGTGCTCTTGCCGCTCGAACTGCCGCCGCGGCCACAGGCGGCGACCCCCACGGCGAGTGACGCGGCCAGCGCGACGGTGGCGATGCGCTTGGTGCGCGTCGCACGGTTGTCGGTATTCATCACAGTTCCTTTCCGGGATCGGACGGACTCCTGCCGGGGGATCAGGAGTGCAGCAGTGAGGTGTAGAGATCGAAGAACTTGCGGTGGTCGATGTTCATGACGACGCGGAGCTGCCGACTGCCCGCGGGCCCGGCGACGGTGCCCTGCTTCCAGTTCGGCGGGTAGCCCACGGTGCGCCCGAAGTCGAGCCCGTACGTCGTGTCGACATCGACGAAGTCGTTCGTCGCGGAGGTCACCACGCTCGGGTCGAGGAACGCGGCCGTGGCGATCTCGTCGTAGACGAAGGACGTCATGCGCGGGGACTTCGCGAAGCCCGGACCCTGGAGCGCCTTGAACTCCTTCTTGATGAGAGTGGGCCGCCCGGCAACGATGCGGTCGTACTGCGCCTTGCCGTACAGCGTCGTGTTCGTGACGTCCAACGGGACCAATGTCTGCTTGCGCCACGGCGCGTTGAACACGATCTTCGCCGCCTGCGGGTCGAACCACACGTTGAACTCGGCGGCCGCACTGGTGTTGCCCGGCACGGTCACTGCGCCGCCCATGTAGATGATCTGCTTGACCAGCGGCACGATGGTCGGGTCCGTGCGGATCGCGAGCGCGACGTTGGTGAACGCGCCGCCGGCGATGATCGTCAGCTGGTGCGGGTACTTGTGCGCGGCCGCGACGATGAAGTCGGCGGCACTCTCGCGCTCCGGCGCCTGGGCCGCGTACCCGCCGTAGGGCGGTTCGGGCAGCTGCCGGTACGACGGCGGCTCGGGGACTGCCCACGCGCCGGTGTACTGCACCGGGCCGAAGAGTTTCTGCTCCGCGCCGAGCTGGTGCCGGCGGTCGCCGGAAAGCGGCGTGTTCGCGCCGGGATACACCGGCACGTGCCGACCGATCAGCGCCTCCTGGGAGAGTGTGTCCTCCTCGCCCTGCTCGACCCACGTGTTGCCGGCGACCTCGGTCATGCCGATCAGGTTGGCGTGGGCCTGAAGCAGCATGAACATCGACTGTGCGCCGTCGTCGAGCTCCGCGTTGTCCTCGTCGAGGATGACCGGACCGCGGGGCACGGCCGCAGTCCGCGCCCCGGCATGGCCGGCGCCGGTCGGGTGCGGCGCGGCGACGGCTGCTGCCGTCACGAGCGAGCCGGTGGCCACCGCGAGTGCGCCCAAGGTGGCCGCCACCATGTGTCGTCGTCGGGTCATTGCCTGCCTTCTTCCTGGTCCTCCCTCGTGGTCGATCCGGCTGTTCGGACCGGTCGGTCGGCCGGCGGTGGCTCCGGTTCGTCGTGGGACCGGTCGGGGCAGCCACAGGATCCGCGTCGGACGAGCGTGGTGTCGTAGCGCAGGCGCATCGGCGCGAGCCCGGGATCGGCGACCTTCTCGGCGATCCACCCGACGGCGCGGCGGCCGATCAACTCGAACGGCTGGCGCATCGTGGTCAGCGTCGGCATCGTGAACGCGCCCGCCTCGACGCCGTCGAAGCTGCAGATCGCGAGGTCGTCCGGCACCCGCACCCCGAGGTCGGCAGCCGCGCGCAGCACGCCGACGGCCTGCTCGTCGCTACCGACGAAAACCGCGTCCGGGCGGTCGTCCATGCTCAGCAGCCGATGGCCGGCGTGGTAGCCGTGCGCGCGTCCGAACGGCGCCTGCGCGACGAGTTCGGTGTCGGCGCGGTGACCGGCGTCGTGCAGGGCGCGGCGCCAGCCGGCGGCGCGCTCACGGGCCGACGACACGTGGGCCGGGCCGGCGACGCACGCGATGCGTCGAGCGCCGTGGCCGAGCAGGTGCGTGGTGGCCGCGTAGGCACCGCCGTCGTTGTCCACGAGCACGTGCGCGGCGTCCGGCACGTCGAGGTCGCGGTCGAGCATCACGCGCGCGATCGACGTGCCGGCCAACTCCGCGATCCACCGCGCGGAGTCGGTCGCCGGCGCCACGATCAGGCCGTCCACTTGCCGGTCGATCATCGAGCGCACGTACGCGGCTTCACGCTCGGGGTCGTCCATCGCGTTGCCGAGCAGCAACGTGTAGCCGGCGTCGAAGGCGACGTCCTCGAGCGCGCGGCCGAGCTCGGCGAAGAACGGGTTGGAGTTGTCCGGGACGACGAGCCCGATGGTCATCGTGCGCGACATGCGCAGCGAGCGGGCGACGGCGTTGGGCCGGTAGCCGAGCTCGTCGATGGCACGCAGGATGCGTTCGCGCGTGCCGTCCGCCACGCCGCGGGGGCCGCCGTTCAGCACGTAGCTGATCAGTGCGTCGGACGTGCCGGCGCGCTGGGCGACTTCGCGGCGGGTGACCATGCGGCCCTCTATCAACTCGAAGTGTCAACGCGTGTTGATCGGTGGATTGCACCAGTTTGGCACCATGTGTCCCGCGTCACAACCCCCGACCGGTTTGCACCCGCAACCGTCGCTATCTGCGGGCTCAAGACCGCCGTTAGCGACGTCTGCGAGTGCAGACGCACGTAATCTCGAGGGCGTGAGTTCGCCGGACCTGCCGCAGCTGCCTCCGTTCCCGACGTGGCGCCCCCGCCGGCTGCGGCGCACCCCCGCGCTGCGCCGGATGGTCAGTGAGGTCACGGTGCGCCCGAGCGACCTCGTCCTGCCGATGTTCGTGCGCGAGGGCGCCGGCGAGGCCGTCCCGATCACGTCGATGCCCGGCGTGCTGCAGCACACGCAGGAGTCGCTGCGCAAGGCCGCAGTGGCCGCCGTCGAGGCGGGCGTCGGCGGACTGATGATCTACGGCGTGCCGACCGACGAGCATAAGGATGCAATCGGCAGCGGCGCCGACGACCCGGCCGGGGTGCTGAACGTCGCGCTGCGCAACCTGCGTGCCGAGCTCGGGGACGCGACCGTGCTGATGTCCGACCTGTGCCTCGACGAGTTCACCGACCACGGCCACTGCGGCGTTCTCGACGAGCAGGGCGCAGTGGACAACGACGCCACGCTGTTCCGCTACAGCGCGATGGCGCTCGCGCAGGCTGAAGCGGGCGCGCACCTGCTCGGCACCAGCGGCATGATGGACGGCCAGGTGGGCGCCGCCCGGCAGGCGCTCGACACCGCCGGTTACCCGGACACCGGCATTCTTGCGTACGCGCCGAAGTACGCCTCGGGCTTCTACGGACCCTTCCGCGAGGCCGTCAACTCCTCGCTGCAGGGTGACCGCGCCAGTTACCAGCAGGACGCGACCCGCTCGGTCGACGAGGCCCTGGCCGAGGTCGCCGCGGACATCGCCGAGGGCGCGGACATCGTGATGGTCAAGCCCGCCCTGCCCTACCTCGACGTGTTGTCCGCCGTCGCGCAGGCCAGCCCGCTGCCGGTCGCCGCGTACCAGATCAGCGGTGAATACGCGATGGTCGAGGCCGCTGCGGCCAACGGCTGGCTCGAGCGCGACCGCGTGATCGACGAGACGCTCACCTCGATCAAGCGCGCCGGCGCGTCCATCGTGTTGACCTATTGGGCCGCGGAAGTCGCCGCACGTCTCGGGTGAGCGAGACCAAGGCCGTGACGCCGGAGTACGTCGAACCGGCGCGCGGCTACCGCAGCCTCTGGTTGTTCGCGCTGCTGCTCGCCGTCGGGTTCGGCATCGACCTCGGCATCGACGTCCACGGCGCCGTCGCGCACCTGCCCGGCTGGATCGGTGCGGCCGTGCTGCTGCTGGGCATCGACCTGCTCGTGATCCACGCAGCGCGCGCAACCAAGTCCGTGCAGCTCGACGCCACTCGGCTGTGGGTCGGGGACGACACCGTCGACCGCTCGTTGATCGAGTCGTCCGCCGCGGCGGTGGACGACGAGTTGCCGGTGCTCGGTTGGCGCACCGGGATGCCCCGCGGGCTGAACGGCGTCACCCTGCAGCTGACCGACGGGCGGGCGATCGTGGTTCCGACGCGGCACCCACAACGATTGCGTACGGCGTTGGGCCACGACACGTCCGTCGTCACCGACGAGCCGATCGACCTCGACGTGCGCGCGGCCACGCCTGCCGACCTCGAGCGCGTGCCGGACATCGACGCGCGCGCCGAGGCCGTCTTCCGGATCACCGGGTACGAGCTGCCGCCGCTCGACTTCGACGTCGACGCCCTCGGGGCGGCGGCTGCCGTGCTCGTCGTCGGCGCACCGGCGATCGGCTACGTGCAGATCGACGAGGTAGACGGCGCGGCGCACGTGGCGCAGCTCGCGGTGATCCCGCGGCAGATGCGTCGCGGTCACGGCACCCGGCTGCTCGACGCCGCCTGCCGCTGGGCAGGTGAGCACGGCCACCGGTCGGTCACGCTGATCACCTACGCCGACGTGCCGTGGAACGCGCCGTGGTACGCGCGGCACGGCTTCACCGAGGTGCCCGCCACGTCGGCGGCGCTGCAGGAGTTGCGGCGCGCGGAGCAGGAGCGGGGCCTCGACGACGTCGGTCGTCGCGTGGTCATGCGCAAGCGCCTGACCTGACCCGTCCGGCCGGCTCCCGGCCGGCCGGCTCAGCTCGTCAAGGCGGGCACGTGACCGCCGCGAGGGTGCCGTCAGCGGCGCAGCACGCGGTCGTCCGCCGCCTGCCCGGCGCGCAGCGCTGCCAGGGTAAGCACGCCCGCGGCGACGATGCCGACGAGGTTGATGCCCAGCTGCGCCAGGGACAACCAGGTCTCACGCCACTGGCCGAGCACGCCGGCCACGGCTGCGTTGCCGGCGGCGGGAACGGTCGTCACCGAGATGAAGACCCCGACCAGCGCCGCCGACTTGCTCGACGTCAGCGACAACATGCCCGCGGTACCGGCGACCAGCGCGGTGATCAGCGAGAACCACCCCGGGTGGTAGATGAACTCGGTCTGGCGGCCGCTGCCGGTGATGTCGCCGGCGTGGATGAGCCCGACGGCGCGCGCGAGCAGTGCCAGCAGGCTGCACACGACGAGCGCGACCGGGAAGCCGACCAGCAGCGCGAGCAGCGCGCGCCGGACGGCATCGGCCCGGCGGCGCAGGATGCCCACCGCCAGCCCGGCGAGCGGACCGAATTCCGGCCCGACGACCATCGCCCCGACGATGGTGATGGGGGAGTCGGTGACGACGCCGATCGACGCGAGCAGGGTGGCCAGCACGAGGAAGGCGAGGAATGTCCAGGTGAGGGTCGAATCCTCACCGGTCCGCGCGGCCAGCTCGTCCCAGATGACGGCATCGGCACCTTCGCCCGGCGCCTCGCGCTCGGCGCGGTCGGCCAGCATGCCGAGCGCGGTGTCGAGCGGCTCGATGGTGATCAGCCCGTCGGTGCCGACGTCCAGGTGATGCAGTGTGGCCAGCACCGAGCCGGCACTCTCGCGAGCGAGATCGGCAGTGATCTCCTGCCCGTCCGAGGTGTCGACGCCGGCGCGCACCGCGACGACCCCGGTCGCTGCGGACAACGCGTCCTGCACGGCCCGGGCCTTGTGCTGCGGGCACACGACCCGCAGGTGGATCATCGCCATGGCAGCGGCCTCAGCGCGGCGCCATCCGGATCGCGCCGTCCAGGCGGATGACCTCGCCGTTGAGCATCGGGTTCGCGACGATGTGCTCGACCAGCGCGGCGTACTCGTCGGGGTCGCCGAGCCGCGAGGGGTGCGGCACCTGCGCGCCGAGCGATTCCTGCGCCTCCGGCGGCAGCCCGGCGAGCATCGGCGTGTGGAACAGCCCGGGCGCGATCGTCATGACCCGGATGAGTTTGTCGGCGAGGTCGCGGGCGATCGGCAGCGTCATGCCGACCACGCCGCCCTTCGACGCCGAGTAGGCGGCCTGGCCGATCTGGCCGTCGAACGCGGCGGCCGAAGCGGTGTTGACGATGACGCCGCGTTCGCCGTCGACCGGCTCCGCGGCGGCGATGCGTTCGGCGCCGAGCCGGATGACGTTGAAGGTGCCGATCAGGTTCACGGTGATCACCTGCGCGAACTGCTCGAGCGGCAGCACGCCCTTCTTGCCGATCACCCTGCCCGGCGTGCCGATGCCCGCGCAGTTGACGACCACGCGGATGGCGCCCAGCCCGGCCGCGGTGTCCAGTGCTGCCGCGATATCGGCCTCGCTCGTCACGTCGGCCGGCGCGAACGTCGCGCCCAGCTCGTGCGCCCGTGCCGCACCGTCCGTGGCCGGCAGGTCGATCAGCACAGCCGTCGCGCCCGCGGCGCTCAGCCGCTTCGCCGTCGCCAGGCCGAGGCCGGACGCGCCACCGGTGACAACCGCAACACTGTTCGTGATGTCCATGCCGCCATCCTGCCGTGCGAAGCCCGGCAGGCAGACTGGGGGCGTGTCCGACGCCCCCCGCTCCGCCGAGCTGTTCGACCGTGCCCGCGCCGTGATCCCCGGCGGGGTCAACTCGCCGGTCCGAGCCTTCCGCGCGGTCGGCGGCACCCCACGGTTCATGGTCAACGGCCAGGGGCCGTATCTGACCGACGCCGACGGCCGCGAGTACGTCGACCTCGTCTCGTCGTGGGGGCCGATGATCCACGGCCATGCCCACCCCGAGGTGGTTGCAGCGGTGCAGGCCGCCGCCGCGGACGGATTGTCGTTCGGCACGCCGACGCGCGGCGAGACCACGCTCGCCGAACAGATCGTCGAGCGCGTCGCTCCGGTCGAGCAGGTGCGCCTCGTCAACTCCGGCACCGAAGCCACCATGTCGGCCATTCGGCTCGCCCGCGGCGTCACACAGCGGCACCGCATCGTCAAGTTCGCCGGCTGCTACCACGGCCACGTCGACGCATTGCTCGCCGCGGCCGGTTCCGGCGTCGTCACTTTCGGACTGCCCGACACCCCGGGCGTGACCGGCGCACAGACGGCCGAGACGATCGTCGTGCCGTACAACGACCTCGCCGCCGTCGAGGCCTGCTTCACCGAGTTCGGCGACGACATCGCCTGCGTCATCACCGAGGCGGCCGCCGGCAACATGGGTGCGATCGCGCCGGACGAGGGCTTCAACGCCGGCCTGCGCGAGATCACCTACCGGCACGGCGCGCTGCTCGTCATGGACGAGGTGATGACCGGTTTCCGCGTCTCGGCCGCGGGCTGGTACGGGCTGGACCCCGTCGACGCCGACCTGTTCACGTTCGGCAAGGTGATGAGTGGCGGCCTGCCGGCCGCGGCCTTCGGCGGCCGCGCGGAGACGATGTCGCTGCTCGCGCCGGAGGGGCCGGTCTATCAGGCGGGCACGTTGTCCGGGAACCCGGTGGCGGTCGCCGCCGGCTCGACGTCACTTCGCCTGGCCGATGCGGCCACCTACGCGACGCTCGACGCCAACGCGCGCACGATCGGCGCGATGGTCACCGCCGCGCTGACCAACGCCGGCGTCACGCACCAGCTGCAGTACGCAGGCAACATGTTCTCGGTCTTCTTCGCCGCGGACCCGGTGCGGGACTTCGCCGGTGCGCAGGCCGCCGAGACCTTCCGCTACAAGCCGTTCTTCCACGCCATGCTCGACGCCGGGGTGTACCTGCCGCCGTCGGCGTTCGAGTCGTGGTTCGTCAACACGGCGATGACCGACGAGACGATGGGCCGCATCGAGCAGGCACTGCCCGCGGCCGCCCAGGCCGCGGCCTCGGCGACGGCATGAGCGCCGTCGTCACCGTCCATCTACTGCGGCACGGCGAGGTGCACAACCCGGACCGCGTGCTGTACGGCCGGCTGCCCGGGTACCGGCTGAGCGCACTCGGTGAGCGGCAGGCGGCGCACGCCGCGACGTGGCTCGCCGCGCGGGGCGACATCGGCTACCTCGTCGCGTCGCCCCTCGAGCGTGCCCAGCAGACCGCTGCGCCGCTCGCGGCGGCGACCGGACTCGAGATCGCCACCGACGACCGCCTGATCGAGGCGGGCAACGAGCTGGAGGGGCGGCAGGTGGCCGGTGGCAAAGGCTTGCTGAGCGACCCAAGCAACTGGAAGTACTTCCGCAACCCGCTGCGCCCTTCGTGGGGTGAGCCGTACGAGCAGATCGCCGAACGGGTGCTCGCCGCCGCGCACGCGGCCCGGGACCGCGCCGCGAAGGCCGGTGGCGCGGCGGTGTGCGTCAGCCACCAGCTGCCCATCGTCACCGCCCGGCGCCGGGTGGAGGGCCAGCACCTGTTCCACGACCCGCGCAAGCGACAGTGCGCGCTCGCCTCGGTGACCTCGCTGACCTTCGACGGCGACACCGTCGTGCGCGTCGACTACGCGGAGCCCGCCGCCGACCTGCCCGCCGGCGAGGGGTTGGGTGCGTAACACCGGCTGAGTCCGGTGGCGCGGACGCCGGCGGCGTGTCGCACACTGGGAGACGATGAAACGCCGCCTCGCTGCCGCTGCAGTCTGGGCCGCCACACTCGTGGCGGTACCGGTGCTCGCGGCGTGCACCGGGAGCAACGCGGTCGACCAGAATCCGAAGCAGGACGGCGACTTCTCCTTCGGCACCGGCACGCCGCTCGGCCAGCTGTATCCCGTTGCCGAGCGCAAGAAGGCCGGCGCCTTCGACGGGTCGCTGCTCGACGGGGGGACGTTCCGCTCCACCACGACCGAGGGCAAGGTCGCCGTCATCAACTTCTGGGCCACCTGGTGCGGTCCGTGCAAGACGGAGACGCCGCAGTTCGATTCCGTCTACCGCCAGGTCAGGTCGCGCGGCGTCGACTTCGTCGGCATCGACACGAAGGACGTCAAGGACAGCGCGCAGGCGTTCGTCAAGAACAACAAGATCACCTATCCGATCGTCTCCGACGAGGAAGGCGAGACCGCGGTCGAGTTGGGCAAGATCCCGCAGCTCGGGCTGCCGTTCACCGTGCTGCTCGACAAGCAGGGTCGCGTGGCCGCGGTGTACGTCGTGCGCCTGTCGCCGGTGGATCTCACCCACTCGATCGACAAGCTCCTCGCGGAGAAGTGAGGTGATCGTCGGCGCCGGCGGTTTCGCGCACACCGTCACAGACGGGCCGCTGCTGGCTGCCGCCGGGGTGGCACTGCTCGTCGGGCTGATCGGCTTCCTCTCGCCCTGCGTGCTGCCGCTCGTGCCCGGCTACCTGTCCTACGTCGCCGGGCTGTCCGGTGCGGACGACGGCCCGGACGCGCAGCGCCGGCCGCGGCGGATGGTCGCGGGTGCTGCGCTGTTCGTGCTCGGCTTCACGACGATCTTCGTCGCCCAGGGCGTGCTGTTCGGCGCGCTCGGGGCCACCATCCGCGACCACACGCTGGGCATCGAGCGGGTGCTCGGCGTGGTCACGATCGTGCTGGGCGTCGTCTTCCTCGGCGGCATCGGCGTCCTGCAGCGCGAGTGGCGGGTGCACCGACTGCCGCGCGCGGGTCTCGTCGGCGCGCCGCTGCTGGGCGTCGCGTTCGGGCTGGCGTGGGCGCCGTGCCTGACGCCGACCTTCGGCGCCGTCTACTCGATGGCGTTCACCGAGGGCACGGCGGGACGCGGTGCGTTCCTGACCGTCTGCTACTGCGTCGGCCTGGGCGTGCCGTTCGTCCTCGTCGCGCTCGGCTTCGGCTGGGTGGCGAGCGCGCTCGGCTTCGTGCGCCGGCACATGCGGGTGGTCAGCGCGATCGGCGGCGGCCTGCTCATCGTCATCGGCGTGCTGTTGGTCAGCGGCGAGTGGAACCACCTGATGGACGTGCTGCGCGCGAACGTCGGGCAGAACTCCGGGTTCGACGTATGAGCGAATCGTTGACGGCGGCCCTGGCGCGGCCGGTGCGCACGGTGTGGCGGCGGCTGACCAGCATGCGCACCGCGCTGATCCTGCTGTTCCTGCTGGCCGTCGCCGCAGTGCCCGGCTCGCTGCTGCCGCAGCGCCCGCTGAACCCGGACAAGACCAACTCCTACATCGCCGCGCACGGCTCGTGGGGTCGCTTCCTCGACGCCGTCGGGCTGTTCGACGTGTTCGGCTCGGTGTGGTTCGCCGCGATCTACCTGCTGCTGTTCATCTCGCTGATCGGCTGCCTCGTGCCGCGCATCCGGGTGCACGCGCGGGCCGTCGCGCGCAAGCCGCTGCCCGCGCCACGCAACCTCGACCGGCTGCCGGAGTCGGCGCGTTTCGAGGTTGCCGACGAGCCGGTCGACTACGCCGGCGCTGCGCGTGCGGTGCTCGGCCGGCGGTGGCGCGTGGAGCGGCGCGACGAGCCGTCCGGCGCCGTCACGCTGTCGGCGGAGAAGGGCTACAGCCGCGAGACCGGCAACCTGATCTTCCACGTGGCGTTGCTCGTCGCGCTCGTGCTGATCGCGGTCGGCCGGCTCTACACGTACCAGGGGTCGGTGATCGTCAAGCAGGGCAGCGGCTTCTGCAACGTCGCGTCGCAGTTCGACTCGTGGAACCCCGGCCGGTTCGCCGCCGAGGGCAAGGTGTCGCCGGCGCCGTTCTGCATCGACAAGCTGACGAAGTTCACCGCGACGTACACCAAGAGCGGTGAACCCAGCGAGTTCCGCGCCGACGTCGTCTACCGCCCCGACGTGCGCGCGAAGGACCGCCGGACGAGCATCACCGTCAACCACCCGCTGCGCCTCGAAGGTGACCGCGTCTACCTCATCAACCACGGTTTCGCGCCGAGCATCACGGTGCGGATGCCCGACGGATCGGTGCGGCACGACACGCAGACGTTCATCCCGTCCAACCCGTCCACCTTCTTCTCCGAGGGCGCGTACAAGGAGCAGGGCCCGGCCACCGGCACCCCGCAGGACATCGGGATCAGCGCGTTCTTCGCGCCCTCGCCGGCATTCGACGCCAGCGGCCGCATCGTCTCCGCCTCGCCGCGCGTCGACAAGCCGTTGCTCGGCGTGACCGTCTACGAGGGTGACCTCACCGGCAACGGTGAGCAGCAGTCGGTGTATTCGCTGGACACCTCGAAGATGAAGCAGCTGGGCAGCGCCAAGCTGGGAATCGGCGACACGAAGACCTTGCCCAACGGCGTACGGGTCACCTTCGACGGCTGGCGGCCGACCGCGACCCTGCAGGTCTCGCACGACCCCGCGCAGGCATACCTGCTGATCGCCGCGCTGGCCATGGTGTTGGGTCTCATCGGCTCGCTCGGCGTGCGCCGGCGCCGGCTGTGGCTGCGCATCAGGCCGGCTGCGGTGACGGACCCGACAGACGCGGACGAGGGCGAGTCGCTTACCGTGGTAAGCGTCGGCGGCCTCGCACGCAGCGACTCCGGGAACTTCACCACCGAGTTCGCGAACCTGGTCGAACGACTCGGCAATGCAGGCACCTCGGTGCGCAACACCGACCGGACGTCGCGGCAGCTGGCGCTCGAGCCGGCCGGCGGAAAGGACTGACATGGCAGGCATCAGCGGTCCCATGGCGCACCTGTCCGACGGCCTGTTCACCACGGCGATCGCCGTGTACGCGCTCGCGATGGTCGGTTACACCGCCGAGTACGCGTTTAGCCGCGTCGGGCGCAAGCTCGCTGCGACGAGCCGCACCCCCGAGCGCACACTCGTCGGGGCCGGCGGGCCACCGGTCGTCGAGACGGTCGACACCGGCGCATCAGCCCCGCCGCGCCGGCGTTTGTCCGCGGACCGGATCGGCCGCTGGTCGGTCGCGATCACCGTGCTCGGCGCGCTGGTCCACACCGCGTCCATCGCTGTGCGCGCCATCGCCGTCGACGCCGTGCCGTGGTCGAACATGTACGAGTTCGCGTCGGTGGCCGGCCTCATCGGCATCGTCGCGTTCCTCGCGGTGCTCTGGAAGCTGCCGACCCTGCGCTTCCTGGGCGCGTTCGTGCTGCTGCCGGTCATCCTGATGATGTTCCTGGCCGGGACGGTGCTGTACTCGCGGGCCCAACCGCTGGTTCCTGCGCTGCAGTCGTACTGGCTGGCTATCCACGTCACGCTGGTGTCCTTCGCCGAGGGCGCGTTGATGACCAGCGCGGTGCTCACCGGCCTGTACCTGGTCAAGCAGCGGCACGACAAGTTGAGCACCCGCGAGGGGTACACGCCCGGCTCGATCGGCACGCTGGCTGCCAAGCTGCCCGCGGCGGCGACGCTCGACAAGGCCGCCTACCGCATCGTCGCCTTCGCGTTCCCGCTCTACACCGTCGCGATCATCTGCGGCGCGATCTGGGCCGAGGCGGCGTGGGGTCGCTACTGGGGCTGGGATCCCAAGGAGACGTGGGCGTTCATCGTCTGGGTGGTCTACGCCTGCTACCTGCACGCGCGGGCGACGGCCGGCATGAAGGGCCGCATCGCCGCGTGGGTGAACCTCGCCGGCTTCGGCGCGATCGTCGTCAACTTCCTGGTGATCAACATCGTGGTGTCCGGCCTGCATTCCTACGCCGGCCTGAGCTAGCCGCCGGGCGGACGACCGCACAGGGCTGCGCGCGTCGGACGAAGTCACTCAGCTGTCCGGAGGTGTATTACGTGCGTAATACACCTGCGGGACGGGTTACAGGGCGCGCACGACCACGCGGACAGCGAGCATCGGTCAGTCACAAAGCGGACCGTGCGACCACAACTGGTCGGCGGTCCCGTCCGCCAGGGCCTGCGCGTACAAGGTGACCTTCTGGTCGATCACGTCCGAGGCGTCCTGTAGTTCGCGGATCCGCGCGCGGACGTCCTCGCGGTGTCGCTCCAGCAGCCGCATGCGGTCCTCGACGGTGTCCGGGCCGGACCGGAACAGCTCCACGTAGCGGTGGATCAGCTCGAGCGGCATGTCCGATGCCCGCAACCGCGAACAGACCTGGACCCACTCGACGTCCACCTCGCGGAACCGGCGGCGGCCCGCGGCGTCGCGACGGATGGGCGCGGCGAACAGGCCTTCGTCCTCGTAGAAGCGCAGCGTCGTCGCCGAGACGCCGGTGCGTTCAGTCACCTCGCCGATGCTGAAGGTGACTTCATCGACGTCGCCGGGTGGTGCGGCCACATGCCCAGCCTAGACGGCTTGACCTCGAGTCCGCTCGAAGTCTTAGCGTCGACGACTCGGACCGACGTGACGACGGTTGGGAGCACGGCTGTGAGCAGCGGATTCACCCGGGAGGAACTGGTTGCGCGGATGACTCGTGCAGGCGAGCTAGAGGTGTCCGGCGATGCACCGGAGGAGCTGAAACGCTATTTCGCGCCGGGCTACCGGTTCAGGGGCCCGGGTGGTGTCGAGCTCGACCTCGACGGCCTGCTCGGGTATTTCGCGTCAGTGCGTGACGCGTTCGACGACCGTTCCATTCGACGAGGGATCGTCATCGTGGAGGCCAACGACATGGCCTGCCAGACGTGGATCGAAGGCACCTTCGTCCGTGAGTTCACGCAGTCACCGGTCGGGCCGCTGCCGCCGAACAATCGACGCGTGACGTTCGACCTGTTCAACATCTTCCACTTCGACGACGAGGGGCGCTTCACCGACGACGCCATTCGCGTGGACAACTACGACGTGCTCACGCAGCTCGGCTGGGCGCCGTGACGCGAATCAGGCCGGGGCGGCGCCGAGCTCGCCGTCCGACGCCGCTGCGCCGAGCTCCTCGGCCGGTGCGGCGGGCAGGGCACGGTGCTCGGCGAGTACTTCGCTGGTCTTGTTGTGCAGTGTCGTGAAGTAGTAGATGCCGCCGATCACCACGATGCCGCCGACGAACACGAACGCGCCGTACTGGAAGTACCAGTGGTCCGAGCCGTAGACGTCCGGCCGGGGCCACGCGAGGTTGATGACGACCGCCGTTTGGTAAAGCACCGCGACGACGTTGACGAACGTGCCGAACGGCCCCATGGAGAAATACGGACCGTGGTTCTTGCGCGGCCACTCGCCCTTGAATCGGCGCAACAGCAGCGGGCCGGTGACGCACATGTACGCGATGTAGAACAAGATGATCGCGACCGACGTCAGGACGTAGAACACCCGCTGGTTGCCGATGTTGACCAGCAGCAGCACGACGGTCAGCACGCCGATGACGATCGCCGGCACGATCGGCGTGCGGGACTTGCCCGACACCCGCGCCACCCTCGAACCGAACGGCAGCCGGCCGTCGCGGGCCATGGTGAACATGATGCGGATACCGGCCGTGTGCACGGCCAACGCACACACCGTGATGGCGATCGCCGAGCACACCAGGAAGATGTCGCCGACGCCGTTGCCGAGCACGGCCTTGACGACGTAGGGCAGGCCCAGCGTGCCGATCGCCTTGATGACGTTCGCCCGCTCGATGTTCGGCATCGACATGAAGGCGAACAGGATGAGCAGCGCGCCGAGCACAGCGGCGGCGCCGAGCGCGCGCAGGATGGCCGACGGGGCGTGCTTACGCGGATTGTTCGTCTCCTCGGCGAGCGAACCCGCGGTGTCGAACCCGTAGAAGATGTAGCAACTGGCCAGGCCGGCGATCAGGAACGCGCCGAAGTACCCCCATGTCCGGCCGTCGCCGGTGCCGTTGGTGTGCATGATGATGGCCGGGCTGCGGGTGATGTGGAACGCGAGCAGGATCACCAACACGGTCGCGCCGACGAGCTCGATGGCGACGCCGACGTTGTTGATGATCGCCATCACCTTGACGCCGATCATGTTGATCACCGTTGTGAACACCACGAGCAGCAACGCGAGCACGACCGCGTTCTTCGCACCGTCCGGGGTCAGGTAGCTGCCGACGTCGGCGGAGCCACCGACGAACTCGAAGGTGTCCGAGATCTGCGGCAGGATCACCTGGTACGCGACAGCAACGGCGGCGACAGTGACGATCGCGCCGATCAGGATGATCCAGCCCGCCATCCACGACGTCAGCGGCCGCGCGACCTGCTTCGACCATTGGTAGACGCTGCCGGCCAACGGGAACTGGCCGGCCATCTCGGCGAAGCACATCCCGACGAGGAACTGGCCGAGGAACACGATCGGCCACGTCCACCAGTAGGCCGGGCCGCCGAAGGCGAAGCCGAAGCCGAACAGCTGAAAGACGCCGGTGAGGATCGAGATGTAGCTGAATCCTGCTGCGAATGACGAGAACTTGCCCAGCGATCTGTCGAGCTCCTGCTTGTAACCGAAGCTCGCGAGTTCGTCGTGGTCGGCGTTGCTCGCGGGTCGTGTTGCCGTCATGGCGTCCTCCGGTTCGGGAACCAGTACTGCGGTCGGGGATCGATCGTCTGCCAGATGTGCTTGGTCTCGCGGTATTCATCCAGCCCGGACGGGCCGAGCTCGCGGCCGATGCCGGACTGCCCGTAGCCGCCCCACTCGGCCTGCGGGAGGTACGGGTGGAAGTCGTTGATCCAGATCGTGCCGTGCCGCAGCCGGCCGGCGATCCGTTGGGCTTTGCCGGCGTCCTGCGTGAAGACGCCGCCGGCGAGCCCGTAATGGGTGTCGTTGGCGATGCGCACCGCCTCGTCCTCGTCGTCGAACGTCTCGACGGTCAGCACCGGGCCGAACGACTCGTCGTGCACGCACGCCATGCCGCCGTGACACCCGTCAAGGATGGTCGGCCGGTAGTAGAAACCGTCGGCCAGTTCCGGTTCGCGCGGGCGCTCACCGCCGCAGCGCAGTTTCGCGCCGTCGTCGATCGCCTGTGCGACGTAGGCCTCGATCTTGTCGCGGTGGGCGGCGGAGATGAGCGGGCCGGCCTGTGCGTCGTCGTCGAACGGACCGCCGAGCACAATGCGGTCGGCTCGTTCGACGAGTTCGTCGACGAACCGGTCGTGCAACGACGCCTCGACGACCAGGCGCGTGCCGGCCGAGCACACCTGGCCCGAGTGCAGGAACACGGCGGTCAGCGCGAAGTCGACGGCCGTCTCGAAGTCGGCGTCGGCGAACACGATGTTGGGGTTCTTGCCACCGAGCTCGAGCGCGACGCGCTTGACGGTCGGCGCGGCGGCGGCCGCGATGCGCTTGCCCGTCTCCAGCCCGCCGGTGAACGAGACGAGGTCGACGTCCGTGTGCTCGGCGAGCGGCGCGCCGGCGACCGGCCCGGCGCCCAGAACGAGGTTGGCGACGCCGGCCGGCAGTCCCGCCTCGGTCAGCGCGCGCATGAGCATGATCGCGGTCGACGGCGTCAGCTCGCTGGGCTTGAGCACGAAGGTGTTGCCGGCGAGCAGGCACGGCGCGACCTTCCACGCGGTCTGCAGCAGCGGGTAGTTCCACGGCGTGATCAGCCCGCAGACGCCGACCGGCTCGTGCACGATGCGGCTGATCGCGTCCGCGCGGCCGGTGTCCACGACGCGGCCGGTCTGCTTGCCGGCGAGCCCGGCGTAGTAGCGGAAGCACGCCGCGATGTCGGCCATGTCGTACTGCGATTCGACAAAGCGCTTGCCCGTGTCGCGTGACTCTGCGCCGGCGAAGTCGTCGGCGTCGCGGTCGAGGACGTCCGCCACGCGGTGCAGCAGCGCGCCGCGTTCCGGTTCGGGCGTGGCGGACCAGATGCCTGCGTCGAAGGTCTGTCGGGCAGCAGCGATGGCGGCCAGCACGTCGTCGGTCGTCGCCTCGGCCACCGTCGCGACCGATGCGCCGTTCGCCGGGCAGCGGATCTCGCGGGTGCCGCCGTCGGACGCATCGCGCCACTCGCCCCCGATGAACAGTTGACTCACGCAGGGGTCCCGGGGCTGGCGCGGTAGAACTCGCGGGTGTCGGCCACCAGCGGGGTGTTGCCGAGGATGAGGTCGGCGGCCTTCTCCGCGCTCATCATCACCGGCGCGTAGATGTTGCCGTTCGGGATGTAGGGGAAGATCGACGCGTCGACCACCTTGAGGTTCTCGACGCCGCGCACGTCCATCGTCACCGGGTCGACGACCGCCATGTCGTCAGTGCCCATCTTGGCCGTGCAGGACGGGTGCAGCGCGGTCTCGCCGTCGTTGCGGACCCACTCGAGGATCTCGTCGTCGGTCTTGACGGCGTCGCCGGGCGAGATCTCGCCACCGTTGTACGGCGCCATGGCCGGCTGGTTGAGGATGTCCCGCGCGACGTGGATGGCCTCGATCCACTCACGCCGATCCTGGTCGGTGGACAAATAGTTGAAGCGCAGCTCGGGCTTGCGTCTCGGATCGGTCGACGTGATCTTCACCGAGCCTCGGCAGTCGGAGAACATCGGCCCGATGTGCACCTGGTAGCCGTCGCCCGACGCCGGCGCCGACCCGTCGTAGCGCACGGCCACCGGCAGGAAGTGGAACATCAGGTTCGGGTAGCGCTCGTCGTCGTTGCTGCGCGCGAAACCGCCGCCCTCGAAATGGTTCGTCGCGCCGGGACCGGAACGCAGGAACAGCCACTGCGCGCCGACCGGCAGCATCCACTTCTTCGCCATGTACTTCTGCATCGACACCGGCTGCTTGCAGGCGTACTGGATGTACACCTCGAGGTGGTCCTGCATGTTCTCGCCCACGCCGGGCACGTCGGCGCGTGCGATGATGCCGACCCGTTGCAGCTTGGCGGCGTTGCCGATGCCCGAGAGCTGCAACAGCTGCGGCGTGTTGATGGCGCCGCCGCTGAGGATGACCGTCTCGGCCAACGCAGTGCGTCCACGCCGGCGGTGCAGGTACTCGACACCGGTGGCGCGGGTGCCGTCGAACAGCACCCGGGTGACGTGCGCGCCGGTGACCAGTTTCAGGTTCGGCCGGTCGAGGACAGGGTGCAGATAGGCGCGCGCGGCGGACCAGCGCCGGCCCTTGCGCACGTTGCGGTCGAACGCGGTGAAGCCCTCTTGCCGCAGGCCGTTGACGTCCGTCGTCCGCGGGTACCCGGCCTGCACGGTGGCCTCGAAGAACGCCTCGAACAGCGGGTTCGACGCCGGGCCGCGTTCGAGCCAGAGCGGCCCGTCCTTGCCGCGCCATGGGTCGTCCGCGTCGGCCGCGAGACAGTTCTCCATCCGCTTGAAGTACGGCAGGCAGTGCGCGTAGTCCCAGGACTCCATGCCCGCGTCGGCGCCCCAGCGCTCGTAGTCCATCGGGTTGCCGCGCTGGAAGATCATCCCGTTGATGCTGCTCGAACCGCCGAGCACCTTGCCGCGTGCGTGGTAGACGCGCCGGCCGTTCATCTGCGGCTCGGGCTCCGACTCGTATTTCCAGTCGTAGAAGCGATTGCCGATCGGGTAGGTCAGCGCGGCCGGCATGTGGATGAAGACGTCCCACGGATAGTCGCGGCGCCCGGCTTCGAGCACCAGGACGTCGTTGCTCGGATCGGCCGACAGACGGTTCGCGAGCGCGCACCCCGCGGAACCGCCGCCGACGATGACGAAGGTGTGCCGCTGCGAAGCCATGGCGGGAATCTAGACCCGCGCGGCCCAAGATCGGCAGTACCCGCGCTACGTGCTTTGCGTGAGGTCGTACACGGTGCTGCCGCCGACCGTCTTCGCGGTGTACGTCTTGGCCACCCACTGCTGGATCTTGTACGCCGTCGACGTGTTCGCCGCCGTCGAGCCGATGAAGCCCTGGCCGTCCGCCACGTAGTAGTGGATCTTGCCGGCGGCGACGAGCTTCTGGAAGGCGCTCAAGGTGATCGCGTCGTCGGTGCCGTTGTAGCCGCCGAGCGACATCACGGAGTTGCCGGTGGCGAGTTCGAGTGAGGACGCCTCGTTGTCGCTCGTCGTAGCGGCCACCCACGCGTACTTGCTCGCGTTCTCGGTCAGCGCCGTGCGCAGTGCCGTGCTGACGGTGGTCGCGCCGCCGAGACCGCCCATGCCACCGCGCCCGCCCATTCCGCCGCGCCCGCCCATGCCGCCACGACCGCTCGTGCCGCCGGGGAAACCGCCGCGGGTGCGTGCGCCGGCGCCGTTCGTCGTCGACCCCGAGGCGCTCCCTTGCATCGCACGGTTGCCGAAGCCGCCGGTGCCGCCGGGCCGGCCGCCGCCGGGGCGCGTGCCGCCACCGGCACGAGCGCCGCCGGGGCCCAGCCCACCGCCGAACATGCCGCCCGCACTGGCCGGCCCCGCGGTGGGCAGTGCCCCGGTGTGCGCGGTTGACGCGGTCTGCACGGCGTACGCGCCCGGTGCGATCAGCAGCGCCGCCGCGGTCAACACAGCCACGACGAGCCGGTGCACGCGGTGCGCGGCCAGCACGGCCACGCAAGCGAGCACGCCGGCGCCGAGCACGATCCAGCGCAGCTCCGGATGCCACGCCGCGCGGCCGAGCAGCACCGCGCTCCACACCGCGCCGGCCGCGACGAGCGCCGCGAGCACCCAGCGCGCCGCGACACCGTTGCGTACCCGCCACAACTCGGCCGCGCCAAGTCCGACGAGCGCCGCGATGGCCGGGGCCAGCGCCACCGTGTAGTAGGAGTGGATGATGCCGCTCGCCAGGCTGAACACGACGCCGGTGACCAGCAGCCAGCCGCCCCAGACGATCGCGCTCGCGCGCAACGCGTCGGTGCGCGGCCGGCGCAGCGTCAGCCAGATGAGCGCACCGAGCCCGATCAGTGCGGCGGGCAGCAGCCAACTGATCTGCGCGCCCATCTCCGAGCCGAACAACCGGAACAGGCCGGTCTGCCCGCTGGAGAACCCGCCGCCGGTGGTGCCACCCATCCCGACGCTGCCGTTGTTGTCGCCGCCGGTCAACCGGCCGACGCCGTTGTAACCGAAGATCAATTGCAACACGCTGTTGTCGGTCGAGCCGCCGATGTAGGGCCGGGAGCCGGCCGGCCACAGCTCGACGAGCGCGATCCACCAGCCCGCGGCGACGACCATCGCTGCGCCCGCGGCGAGCAGATGCAGGACACGCTTGCGCAGCGGAGTCGGCGCGGCGACGAGATATGCGAGCGCGAACCCGGGCACGACGAGCAGGCCCTGCAGCATCTTCGTGAGGAACGCGAAGCCCAGCAGGACGCCCGCGATGATCAACCAGCGTGGCCGGCCGGCCTGCACGGCGCGGATCGTCCCGTACGCCGCGCCCGTCATCAGCAGCACGAGCAGCGCGTCCGGGTTGTCGAAGCGGAACATCAGCGCGGCGACCGGCGTGGTGGCCAGTGCGGCTCCGGCCAGCAGTCCGCCGGCTCGCGTGCTGACCCGCGTCACCGCCGCGTACAACACGCCGACCGCGGCCACGCCCTCGAGCGCCTGCGGCACGAGGACCGCCCACGAGTTCGCGCCGAAGATCTTCACCGACAGGTCCATCACCCACAGCGAAGCGGGCGGCTTGTCGACGGTGATGAAGTTGGACTGGTCGAGGGAGCCGAACAGGAACGCCTTCCAGCTCTTGGCGCCGGCCTGCGCCGCGGCCGCATAGAACTGATTCGCCCACCCGGACTTCGAGAGCCCGATCAGGCAGAGCAGCGCGGTGCCGACGAGCAGCCCGACGAGCGGCAGGTGCTCGCGTCGGGGCCACGCGCGCCGGCCCGAGCCCTTCCCGTCGAGTGGCGCGAGTTCCGTCGAGTGACGCGAAATATCGCGCCACTCATCCGTTTCCGCGCCACTCAACGAGGGGGACGGGTGGGCGGTGGTGGTCATGACTTGGCCTTCGTGAGGTCGTAGACGGTGCTGCCGCCGACGGTCTTCGCGGTGTAGTGCGCCGCCACCCACGTGGTGATCGCGCTGGACCCGCCGCGTCCGCCGCCGAAACCGCCGCCACCGCCGGAGACGAAGTAGTGGATCTTGCCTTCGTGTACCAGCTTCTCGAACTGCGCGAGCGTGGGTGCGGCGTCGGTGCCGCTGAACCCGCCGATGGCCATGACGGCCTGGCCGCTGGACAGTTCGAGCGGGCCGGCCGACTGCGAACCGATGGTTGCGGCCGCCCACTTCGTCGTAGTCGCCTTGAGCAGCTTCACCAGCGCGCTGTTCGTGGTGGTGGCGCCGCCGCCCATCCCGCCGCCGAAGCTGCCGCGCATACCGCCGCGGTTGCTTCCTGTGCCGGCACCGCTCGGGCGCTCACCGCTGCGCGAGCCGCTGGTGCCGCCCGGGAACTGCGAGGCCGTGCCACCGGTGCCGGCGGTCCCACCCGGCGCGCCGCCGCGGGTCGAGCCGGAACCGGACATGCCGCCACCCGGGAAGCCGCCCTGGCGTGTACCGCCGCCGGGCGCTCCACCGCGCATCCCGCCGCCGAACCCGCCCATCCCGCCGGAGGTCGCCGGGCCGGCGGTCGGTGTCGATCCGGTGTGCGCCGTGGCCGCGGTGTCCAGCGCGTACGCGGCCGAACCACCGGTCAGCGTCACGATGCCGCTCAGCGCCACTGCCACCACCAGCGACCGGCGCAGCAGGTGGCGGGGCAGGAGCACGCCCACCGCCGCGACGATCGCGAGCACCACGAGGACGTAGGACAGCCACGGATAGAACGACGACGTGCGGTGCAGCAGCGCGTAACTCCAGAACCCGGTGACCAACACGCCCGCAGCCAACGCGAGCCGCGCAGCAGTTATGGCACGCATCCGCCACAACACGATCGCGCCGGTTCCGACCAGCGAAGCAATCGCCGGAGCGAGCTCGACGGTGTAGTACGTGTGGATGATGCCGCTGGCAAAGCTCAGCACGCCTGCCGTGACGAGCAGCCAGCCGCCCCAGATGATGGCCGCCGCACGCGTCCGGTCGGTCCGTGCAGCCCGGCCGGCCAGCACGGCCAGCGCCACGATCGCCAGCAACGCCGTGGGCAGCAGCCACGCGATCTGCCCGCCGTTGAGCGAGTTGAACATCCGGCCGATGCCGGTCGATCCGTCGAACCCACCGCCACCGCCCGGGCCGCCGCCGGATCCTGAACCCCCGGACAGCCGGGACAGCCCGTTGTAACCGAAGGCGAGGCCGAGCGGGGAGTTGTCCCCGGAACCGCCGATGTACGGACGGTCGGCGGCGGGCGTGAGCTGTACGGCCAGGATCCACCAGCCGGCGCCGACGACGATCCCGACCCCTGCGGCGAGCAGCTGCAGCAGCCTGGTGCGCAGCCGGGTCGGCGCCGCCACGAGGTAGGCGAGTGCGAGCGCGGGCAGCACGGTGAACGGTTGCAGGCCCTTGGCGAGGAACGAGAAGCCCATGACGAGGCCGGCGAGCACCAGCCACCGCGTGGACGCGGCGTCGATCGCCCGTGTCACGCAATACGCGGCGGCGACGATCAGCAGCGTCATCAACGCATCGGGGTTGTCGAACCGGAACATCAACACCGCGACCGGTGTCAGCGCGAGCAACGCGCCGGACAGGATGCCGGCCCAGTGGCCGAACCAGCGCTTCACCGTCGCGTGCAGCAGCCACACCGCCAGCACGCCCATGATCGCCTGGGGTACGAGCATTGACCACGAGTTGAAACCGAAGATCCGTCCGGAGATCTCCATCGGCCACAGGGACGCCGGCGGCTTGTCGACGGTGATGAAGTTCGACGAGTCGAACGAGCCGAAGAAGAACGCCTTCCAGCTCTTGGTGCCCGCCTGCACGGCGGCTGCATAGAAGTCGTTGGCGTTGCCCGAGGCGCCCAGGCCCCACACGTAGAGCAGCGTGGTGGCGGCGAGCAGAACCCCGAGTGAGCCGCGCTCGAACCGCTTCGTCCGGCGCGGATCACGGGGCCGGTCGCGTTTGATGACATCGCCGTCGACGACGGCGGGGGAGTCGATGGTGGTGGTCACTGTGCGGCCTCCTCGGCTGCGGTGGCGGGGGTGTCGTTGGCGCGGCGGCGGAAGACCCACTCGCGCATCAGGACGAATCGCAGGATGGTCGCGAGCAGGTTCGCCGCGATCAGCACGCTCAGCTCGAGCAGCCGCCCGGCGTTCGGCGCGGTGGTGTGCAGCACCCACAGCGCGCCGCTCGTCAGTACGAGGCCGAGACCGAAGACGACGAGCCCTTGCATCTGGTGCCGCCCCGCGCCGGCGCCACGGACACCGAAGGTGAACCGGCGGTTGGCGGCGGTGTTCGCGACTGCGGTGATCAACAGGGCCAGCAGGTTCGCGCTCTGCGCGCCGGTCGACGGGCGGAACGCCAAGAACAGCAGCAGGTAGGCCAGCGTGCTCAGCGCGCCGATGCCGGCGAACCGGATCGCCTGGCTGGTGAGCCGCCGCGGCACCCCCGGGACGATCGGCTCGTCCCGTCCCGCCGCGGCGCGCAGCTCGCGCAACGGAAGATCACCGCGGGCGAGCGCGCGCCCGACACGGGCGATGCCGCGCAGGTCGGCGAGCGCGGTAGAGCCGATGTCCACCCGACTGTCCGGATCGTCTACCCAGTCGACCGGCACCTCGGCGATACGCATGCCACTGCGTTCGGCAAGCACGAGCAGTTCGGTGTCGAAGAACCAGGCCTTGTCCTCGACGTGCGGCAGCAGCGCCCGCGCAGCTTCGGTGCGCATCGCCTTGAACCCGCACTGGGCGTCCGAGAAACCGGCGCGCAGCGTGGTCCGCAGCAGGAGGTTGTACGAGCGGGAGATGATCTCGCGCTTGGGCCCACGCGTGACCCGCGCGGCCCTGGACAAGCGCGAACCGATCGCGACGTCGCTGTGCCCGGACATCAGCGGCGCGACGAGCGGCAGCAGTGCGGCGAGGTCGGTCGACAGGTCGACATCCATGTAGGCGACGACCTTGGCCTGCGATGCCGCCCAGACGTGCTGCAGCGCACGGCCGCGCCCCTTGGCGTCGAGGTGGACGGCGCGCACCCCGTCGAGTTCGCGGGTCAGCCGCTGCGCGTGTGACCACGTCGCGTCGGTGCTCGCGTTGTCGGCGATCGTGATCAGCGCGTCGAACGGGAAGTCGCTGCGCAGGAACGCGTGCAGACGTCGCACGCTGCGTTCGAGATCGGCCTCCTCGTTGTACACGGGCACGACGATCTCGACGTCGACGACTGGGTGATCGGACGTCGAGGCGTAGGTCTCGGCGAGCGCGGTCATGGGTCTTCCCTTCACAGAACAGGTGGGTACGGGTGCGCGGGCCGGTCAGCGGCCGGCAGCGGACGTGGTGGTGGCGAGGCGGAGCGCGAGCGCGGGGCAGGCGGCGACGGTGCGGCGGGCTGCGCCCACGGCTTCGACGTCGGCGTCGTCGACGTGCTGCCCGTGCAGGACGGGGAAGCCCCACTCGTCCAGGGCGATGCCGTCGGGCAGCAGCGCCGCGCAGACGCCGTGCCCGTCGCACCGGACGCGATCGATCAGCAGGTCCATGTCAACCACCCGCGATCGGGAGCTGGCCGAGCACCGGACGGCCGCAGCCGCCGTGGGCGAGATGGGAGTCCGTCTCGTCGTGCAGCAGGTGGAGGCCGGACGTGACGAAGCGGGCTGCGCCGTCCGGGTGGGCGCAGGCACCGCGGCCGATGACGGTGCGGGCGTGGTCGAACGCTGCGCCGACGGCGGGTGCGCCGGCCGCGAGCGCCCCGACGTCGCGGGCCAGCGCGGGCAGGCCGAACGTGCACGGACCGCACTGCTGCGCGGATTCACCGGCCAACCACGTCGTCACCCGCGCGAGCTCACCCAGTGCGCAGGTGTCCTCGCCGACCACCAGCAGCACGCCGGCGCCGAGCGTGCCGCCGGCCGCCGCAGCGCCGGCCCGGGAGAGGCGGATACCGCCGATCGGCGCCAGCCAGGAACCGTGATAGCCGCCGAGCACGACGGCCTGCGGCCGCGCGGTCGGGTGGGTCGCGGCGAGCAGGATGTCCAGCGGGGTACCGAGCGGCACCTCGACGACGCCGTGCCGGGCAACCGCACCACCGACGCTGAGCAGCGTGGTGCCGGGCTCGTCCGCGGTGCCGGTAGCGCCGAACCGGTGCGGTCCGATGCGCAGCAGCACCGTGAGCTGGGCGAAGGTCTCGACGTTGGCGAGCAGCACGCCGCGGTCGGTGAGGTGGTCGCGGCGGCCGGGCGGTAAGGCGGGTCCGCCGGCGGTCGCCCGGGCCACCGCGCGTGCCTCGCCGGCGACGAAGCCGCCGCCGATGACCTGCACACGCACGCGCCGCGCGTCGCTTCGTTCGGCGAGTGCATTGCGCACCACGGCCGCGGTGCGTTCGTCGTGCACCGCCACCGTCACCGAGTGGGCGCCGATCGCGGCGCCGGTGGCGAGCGCGCCGTCGAGGACGAGGTGCGGCGTGCGGCGCAGCAGAACGCGGTCCTTGCTGCTCGCCGGCTCGCTCTCCGTGCCGTTGACGACCAGCCTGCGCCGCCCCGGAGCGAGGGCGCGGATCTTCGCGGCGAACGGGAATCCGGCGCCGCCGCGGCCCGCGATGCCGCCGACGCCGTCCAGGTGCGCCAGCAGCCGGTCGACGTCGTTGCCGAGCATCGGGCCGTGGACGGCGAGGTGCTGCGCCAGCGTCAGCGTGGTGGCGTGGTCGAGCCCGGCAAGCAGCCGCGGCGCGCTGATCGCCCACGTCACCGGCTCGGTCGGCGACGCCGTCGCGGTGCTGTTCGCAGTGGGCAGCATGGCGGTCATCGGGGTGCTCCTGCCATCTCGGGGCGGGTGTGGACGTGCGTCGGCTGACGGCGTGGGGCATCGGTGCGTCGGCGCGGGACGAGCCGGGCAGCGGTAGCGCCGACCACGGCCACGAGGCACGTCACGTAGATCGCGCGCACCCAGCCGAGCGAACTGTCGGTGCCGGACTCGAAGCCGTGCACCAGCGCGGCTGCCCAGGCGCCGTAGGACAGGGCGTGCAGCGTCCGCCAGAGCGCGGCGCCACGCGACGACGCCGCCAGCCGGCCGCGCGCGGCGCCGAGGACAGCGGCGAACACGAGGGTGTACGCGGCCAGCGAGCCGAGCGCGATCCAGGTCGGCCGGTAGCCGGAGGTAAACGGGATGACCGCGCCACGCCAGCCGACGTGTGCGTAGGAGTCGGCGAGGATGGTCGCCACGTGCAGGACGAGCACGACGATGCCCAGGCTGCCGCAGACCCGGTGCAGGTACTGCACGACATAGCGCCGTTGCGGGTGGCCCGCGGCCATCCGCGAGCCGAGCGCGCCGAGGCAGATCGACGCGGTGACGAGCACCAAGGCGGACAGCCCGGCGCCGCGCGCGGTGAACCAGATGTTCATCGTGGCGCTCCTGCCGTGCGGGCCGCGGGCAATGCCGGCCAGGCGGGCGTGCGGACGACCGTGCCGTCCTGATCGACGAAGCGGGCCGCGAGCCCGCGGGCGGCGAACCGCTCGACGGCATCGCCGGCGCGCACGATCGCCGCGGTGGACGCCGTGTTGGCGGCGAGCGCGGAGCCGGCGGCGACCGACACCGTCCGCCAGCGGCCGACGGCCGGCAGCTGCGTCACCGGGTCGACGATGTGGTGCTGCAGCTGCCCGGCGCGTTGCCAGCGGCGCACCGTGGTGGTGGACGTGGCCAGGCCGCCGTGCGTGACGCGCACCGTCTGGCCCTGGGCGCCCTCGCGCTCGGCGACGCGGATGCGCCAGCCGTCCCCCGGCGGCGATCCGGCTACCGCGAGGTCGCCGCCCAGTTCGACCAGTACGCCGACGCCGTAGCGCTGCGCCAGCTGGTGCGCCGCATGGTCGGCCGTCCAGGCCTTCGCGGTCGCGCCGAGGTCGAGCGCGCAGCCGCGCGGCACGGTGAGCAGCCCGGCCTCGCGATGCAGTCGGATCGCCCGCCACCCACCGACACGGGCGGTGGGGACGCACGCGGGCTCGCGCCGATCGCACGGGAGGTCTGCGATGTCGCGGTCGTATCCGATGTGGTGCATCGCGAGGCCGAGGGTCGGGTCGACGGCGCCGTCGGTGTGCCGCGCCGCGTCGAGCGCGGCGGCGACCAGCTCGACGAGCAGGTGCGGCACGGCGACGGGTCGTCCCGCCGCGGCGTTGGCGCGCGAGAGCGCCGAGTCCGGCCGGAACCGGCTGGCCGCCGCGTCGACGCGATCGAGCAGCGCCATGAGGTCCTGCGTCGCCGGGCGAAGTACGCGCCCGTCGGTGACGACGAGGCGCATCGTGCAGCTCCAGGCCCGGCCGACCCAGGTCGCAGGGGTGGCGCTCATGAGCCGTTGCTCCCGCCGTCGCTGCCGCCGCCCTGCTGCGTGCCGGAGATGCCGCTCGAGTCGGACGACGACGACGAGGACGACGATGAGGACGGAGTCGAGGACGACGAAGTCGACGACGGAGTCGAGGACGACGAGGTGGACGTCGACGACTTCGTGTTACCGGTGGTCGTCGAACTCGAACTCGAACTCGAGCTCGATGCCGTCTGCGCGGAGCTGGACACGCCGGCGATCAGCCCGACGGTCACCGCACCGGCCGCTGCGGCGGCGACGGTGCCGGCCAGGGTGGCGCGCCCGTGCAGGCGGCGAACGCTGCTGCGCGGCGTCTGTTCGTTCATGTCGACCACCATGGGTCGACGCGGGTCAGGGAGCCGTCAGAGCACGGTCAAGGAAAGGTCAAGCTCTGCTGGGCGGGGCTCAAGAGCGCTGAGCTTCGCCCCGCAAACCGACGCTGGAACGCCCGAATTGCGCCGATCTGCGGGGCAAAGCGTGGGCACGCTGCGGGCTACGGCGCGCCGAGGTCGAGCGTCACCGCGGCGCCGCCCGTCGCGCTGCGCGCGATGATCATCGAGCCGCCGGACGATTCCGCGCACCGCCGGGCGATATCCAGGCCGAGGCCCGTCGACCCGCGGTCGCTGCGCCCGCGCACCGGCTCGTCGACCGCCATGCCGGGACCGTCGTCGCTGACGGTCAGCCGCGCACCGGACGGCGTCGGGTTCAGGAGCACGGCGAAGTCGGTGCCCTCCGGCGTGTGCGCGACGACGTTCTCGAGCAGCGCGTCGACGGCCGCGGCGAGATCCTCGGCGGCGGCCCGCACGGGCACCGGCTGGCCGGGCAGCTCGCTGCTGCCGGTGCGTCCCTGGTCCTCGGCCAGCGCGGACCAGAACATGACGCGATCGCGCACCACGGCGTCCGCGTCGCACGAGGGCATCCGTCCTTCGCGCTGCGGCCGGCGGGCGGCGCGGATCACCGCCGTCAGCATGCGTTCGAGTGCGCTGACGTGCGCCCCGACGCGTTCCGCGTCGTCGCGGTCGCGCAACGCCTCGGCGTCGAGCCGCAGCGCGGTGAGCGGCGTGCGCAAGCGGTGCGAGAGATCGGCGACCGTCTCGCGTTCCTCGGCGATCAGTTGGTCGATGCGGTCGGCGAGCCGGTTCAGCGCCCGGCCGACATCGGCGACCTCGGTCGGGCCGGCGGTCGGCGCGCGTGCCGTGACGTCGCCGGCCGCCAGGCGCTGTGCGGTGTCCGCGGTGTCGACCAGCGGCCGCACGATGCGCCGGGTCAGCAGTTCACCGGCGAGCACGCCGAGCAGCAACAGGCCGACGCTTGCGCCGGCGAGCAGCAGGAACCAGCCGTCCTCGCCGGAGTGCAGCGCGTCGTCGCTCGCGTACACCGTCACCAGGTAGTTCGATCGCGGCACACCTGTCGTCGTGCCGGTGGACCCGGTGAACGGGCCGGGCGGGAGCACCCGCAACTGGGAAAGCTCGCCGCCGTACCAGCTCCGCAAGCGCACGGGCGGCCCGCCGCGTTCGCCGGCGCCGCCGCCGAAACCACCGGGGAAGCCGGGCTGCTGGCTGCGCGAGCTGTCTCCCGTCTCGGCCGTCGACGCGAGTGCGTTGCGCCCCCCGGGCGGCAGCGTGCCGATGACCGTGAGGTCGGGCAGCTGCACCGATGCGGCACGGTCGCCGCCGATCTCGGCGATGCGCTTACGCAACGCGGCCGCGCTCGGCGCGGCGTTTCGCTGGCGGATGTAGAACGCAAGGTCACTCGTCTGGCGTTGCAGTGACTGGGTCGCGTCGGTGTAGACCTGGTGGCGGATCAGGGCCGCCAGCGGGATCGCGAATGCGAGCACCACCAGCACCGTCATCCCGACGACGAGCAGCAGTATGCGGCGGCGCACGGTCAGCCACCCGTCCGGCTCGCGGGCTCGTCGGCGTCGTCTGCGGGGGCGGTCAGCCGGATGCCGACGCCGCGCACGCTGTGCAGGTAGCGCGGCGACTGCGCGGACTCGCCCAGCTTGCGGCGCAACCACGACAGATGCACGTCCACCGTGCGGTCGGACCCGCCCCACGCGAGCTGCCACACCTCGCCGAGCAGGTCGCGCTTCGTGACGACCTCGCCGGCGCGGCGGGCCAGGGCCAGCAGCAGCTCGAACTCCTTGCGGGCGAGCTCGACCGGGCGGCCGTCGACGGTCACCTCGTAGCTGCGCGTGTCGATGCGCAGACCACCGACCGTGATCACCGGATCCTCGTCGCTCTTGCCGCCGCGGCGCAGCACGGCACGGATACGCGCGTTCAGCTGGGCCGCGGTGAACGGCTTGATCACGTAGTCGTCGGCGCCGATGTCGAGCAGCCGGACCATCTCCGACTCCTCGTCGCGCGCGGTGGCGACGATCACCGGCACCTCGCTGACCGCGCGCAGCATCGACAGCACGTCCGCACCGTCCACGTCGGGCAGGCCGAGGTCGAGCAGCACGACGTCCGGCCTGTTCTCGACGGCCGCGGTCAACGCCGGCATGCCCGAACCGACGGAGGACACCACGTGCCCGTGATCGCGCAGCGCGCGGGTCAGCGACGCGCGGATGGCCGCGTCGTCCTCCACCAGCAGCACCTGCGCCATGGCGGCGAGGGTAACCGCGCCGCCTCGGTGGTGGGATCAGCCGCTGTGCGCCTTGCCCGCCTCGTCCTCGAACGTCGTCGCCGCCGAGTCCCAAGCCTTCGCGTCGGCGCGCATCGCCGACGCCGTGGCAGTGAGGTCTCGAGCCCAGCCGGCGATCTGCGCGTTGACCTGGTCCGGGTAGGTGCCGCTCCAGGTGGTGTCGTTGGTGAATTTTGTGACGGCATCCAGCAGCGTCTCGCACGACGACGCGTGGCCGCGTTGTGCGACGGCGCACTCGCGCAGATCAGTGGCGGCCGCTTTCAGCACGGCGGGCGGCGGCGTCGGCACGGGGCACCCTCCGGAACAGTTGCCGCATTGACGTCGGATGGTTGCTCGGTAGATTACGACGATCATGTCGTGTCGTCCACGGAGCTCCGGTTGAGTACGTTCTGCGGCTTCGACCTCGACCGGGTCCCTGCGTTGAAAAAAGCACTCACCGAGGTACCGGGCGCCGCGGCCGGGCAGTCGCGCGCGGTCGGCGTCACCGTCGAGAACGCCTACTCTGCGCTGGCTCGCGGCAACGGCGTGTCGCCCCGCAACCTCGGCCTGGACGACGGGTCACAGGGCACGGATTCCGACCGCAGCGGCTTCACCGCGCCGAGCCGGGACGCCGCCGATGTCGCAGCCGACATCGGACGCCGGCTGGCCCACCTGCTGGCCTGTCAGAAACTCCAGGAGGACGGCTACACCATCGACCCGAGTCGCGTCTTCGACGACGAGCCGGCGCCGAGCGAGCAGAAGATCAAAGCTGCTCTGGCGCAGGCGAAGACGCTCATCGACCGAGACTCGCAGTGGAACAACACCGACGACGTCAACGACCTCAAGAACAAGCTCGTCGGCCTCACCGCGGCCGAAGCGGAAGCCGTGGTCGGGCAACTGAGCGACCCGGACCTCAAGGCGCTCAACGAGGCGTTCACCGAGCGGCACATCGGCATCGTGGACATCTCCCAGGGTCTGGACAACAACGGGCGGATAGCGATCGCGAACGCGCTGTACCCCGGATTGAGCACCGACCAGTTGCACCGCTTCGCCTCGGCGATGACGAGCCTGGCCCCGGCGCTCGGGGGTACCGACGGGTCGGGCAACCAGGATCAGAACGGCATCCACTACCAGTGGAGCAACGGCCAGCTGTTCATCGACGGCAAGGCGGCGCCGTCGGAGATCCAGCAAGGCGACCTGGGTGACTGCTGGTTCCTCGCCGGTCTGGGCGCCGAACAGCAGGTGAACCCGAATTTCGCGCAGCAACACATCCGCGACAACGGCAACGGCACCTACACCGTGACGCTCTATCAGGACGGGAAGCCGACGCCGATCACCGTCGACGGCCAGCTGCCGTACAACAACTGGAACCCGCCACAGACTTCGTTCGAACACTCGCCCAGCGGTGCCAGCTGGGTGCAGATCTACGAAAAGGCCTACGCGCAGAGCCACGGCGGTTACGCGAACATCGAGGGTGGCTACGGCAACGTGTCCATGCACGACCTGTCAGGGAAGAGCTCGAACAGGGTCGACCCCGACGACACGTCGCTGAACGACATCAGGAGCAAGCTGGACAGCGGAGTACCCGTCACCGTCGGCACCAACTCACACCATTCCGGGTTCCTATGGCTGCACTCCGACGAGACGTTCGACAACCACAAGCTGGTGACCAGCCACGAGTACATCGTGCAGAGCGTGAACAACTCCGTCGATCCGCCGACGATCACCCTGCGCAATCCGTGGGGGCAGGGCGCCAACCCACCGGAGACCGTGACGTTGACGCAGGACGAGTTCAACGGCCACATCAACGATGTGGACTTCGGTGGCTGAGCAACTACGCATCGTCCAGGGCCACCGGGTGCGCGACCGCGCGGGCAACGCCTACGGCATTCTGGACTTCAACCCGGACGTCACGGACCCTGCCGTCGCGCTGGCCATCGACCGTGGCGACGGTGGTGAAAGCAGTAGCCCGGTCGTTCGCGTCGGGCGGGTGCTGAACATCGGGCCGCAGGCATGGCGCGCCGTCGAGGTGCAGACGGCGCAACTGCCGGTATACCTCGTGCTCGAGGCGCAGCAGTCCAGTGATGTCGTGGCCGGAGACGAACGGTGATGCGTCGCCGTTCCTCCGGGCGCACTGCGGTCGCGGTCGCCGCCGGTGTGGTCAGCGCGTCGCTCTGTGCGTGCAGCAGTAGTGGCAGCGCCCAGCTCCCGGCCCTGCACCGCGGTCCCGGGATCTATCGCGTGCACGCCGTGCCGAACACGAGCACGAACGGCCGCAACGTGACCTATCCGCCGAACGTCGACGTCGGTGGCACCCGAGCCATGGTTCTCGTGCGCAGTGTGGACGGCGCGAAGCCCGCCGTCGCTGCGATGGAGTTGTTCGTCGGCCAGCGCCCGAACGACGGCGCGAGCTATGACGCACAACGCAGCTGCGACTGCCGGGCCGATCAAGAGCTCACTGTCGGCACGTTGCGCTTTCACATCCTGCACGTGTGGCAGCGGCCCGGAACCGGCCAGGACGCCGTCGACATCCAGGTCACGCCCGCGGCCTGATAGCGCGGCACGCGATACTGGCAACGTGTCGTCGGGTGCATATACGGATCTGCAGGGCCTGCTGGCCGCGCTCGACGCCGACGGCGATCTCGCGCGGGTGACGCCGCGCGTCGACCCGTACCTCGAGGTCGGCGGCATCGTGGCGCGGGTGCTGCACGAGCGCGGGCCCGCCTTGCTGTTCGAGAACCCGACGCGCGGCACGATGCCGCTGGCGATCAATGTGTTCGGGACGCATCGCCGGATGGCCAAGGCGCTCGGTGTCGACGACCTCGACGAGATCGGTGCGCGCATCGCCGACCTGCTGAAGCCGGAGCTGCCGCACGGTGTCGGCGGCCTGCGTGATGCGCTCGGCAAGGTCGGGCAGCTACGCGCCGCGCCGCCCAAGCGGGTGACGTCCGCGCCGGTGCAGGAGAAGGTGTTGCACGGTGCCGACATCGACCTCGAGCAGCTGCTGCCCGGCGTGCAGGCGTGGCCGGACGACGGCGGCGTGTTCCTCAATCTCGGTCTGACGCACACGAAGCATCCCGAGACCGGCGCGCGCAACCTCGGCATGTACCGCCTGCAGCTGCAGGACCCGCGCACCGTCAGCCTGCACTGGCAGATCCACAAGGATTCGACGAACCATGCGTCTGTGGCCGAGCGACGCGGAGAGCGGCTGCCGGTGGCGATCGCGTTCGGCTGCCCCCCCGCCGTCACCTACGCGGCGTCCGCTCCGCTGCCCGCCGACATCGACGAGTACCTGTTCGCCGGCTTCCTGCAGCGCGAGCGGGTCGAGCTCGTCGACTGCGTGTCGGTGCCGCTGCAGGTGCCGGCAAGCGCGCAGGTCGTGCTCGAGGGCTGGGTGGAGCCCGGGCAGCGGCTGCCCGAAGGCCCGTTCGGCGACCACACCGGCTTCTACACGCCGGTCGAGCCGTTCCCGTTCGTGCGCGTCGAGACCGTCACGATGCGCGCCGAGCCGATCTTCCAGACGATCATCGTCGGCCGGCCGCCGCAGGAGGACGGCCCGATCGGCAAGGCCACCGAGCGAATCTTCCTGCCGCTGATCAAACTGACGGTGCCGGAGATCGTCGACTACGACCTGCCCGAAGCCGGCGTGTTCCACAACTGCGTCATCGTGTCCATCGACAAGCGGTTCCCGAAGCACGCGCAGAAGGTGATGAACGCGGTCTGGGGCGCCGGCCTGCTGTCGCTGTCGAAGCTCGTCGTGGTGGTCGACGCGGACTGCGACGTGCACGACTACGCCGAGGTGGCGTGGCGCGCCTTCGGCAACGTCGACTACGCGCACGACGTGCTGCACAGCGTCGGACCGGTCGACCATCTCGACCACGCGAGCTACGAGCAGTTCTTCGGCGGCAAGCTCGGCGTCGACGCGACGCGCAAACTGCCGACCGAGGGTTATCGGCGCGCGGGCGGGTGGCCGACCGAGTGCGTGCTCGACGACGCCACCGTGGCGCTCGTCGACGAGCGATGGCGCGAGTACGGGATCGGGCCGGCTGCTACCGAACGTGGACGGCGAGCGCGACCGCGTCGTCGTCGACGCCGCTGAGCTCGTCGAGCACGACATCGACCTGCTCACGTGGCGGACGGTCGCGGTACCGCTCGGCCAGCTCGAGCAATCTGTCGAAGGCCTCTGTCGGGTCGATGTCACGACGGTCGACGAGCCCGTCGGTGTAGAAGAGCAGGGTCGAGCCGGACGCGGCGTGCAGCGAATCCGTGTGCCGGGTCGGCCCACTGGGCCGCATGCCCAGCAACCGCTGCGGCGGGGTGTCCAGGTAGCGCGCCGGACGTCCGGGTTCCACCAGGACCGGCGGTGGGTGTCCGGCATTCGACCACTCGACATCGGCGCCGTCGTCGCTGCGGCGCAGGGTGGCCACGACAGCAGTCAGCAGCCGGTGTCGCGACGACGAGATCTCCATGACCCGTTCCAGCCGCTCGAGCAGGCGGTGCGGCTGTTCGGGCCGGTCCCGGGCCAGGGCGCGCAGCTTGGCCTGCATCCGGCCCATATAAGCCGCGGCCTGGGTGTCGTGGCCGGACACGTCCCCGACCACGGCGACGACGTCCGGATGGTGATCTGACGTCGTACCGCGCAGGACGAACGCGTCGTACCAGTCGCCGCCGACGGCGTCCGCGAGCCCGGCGGGCCGGTACCCCGCAGCAAGCTCGACCCAGTCGGTCACGGGCAGTTCCGGCAGCAGGGCCGATTGCAGGACCCAGGCGACCTCGGCCCGCTCGGCGAGCAGCTGCGCGCGCTCGAGCGCCTGCGCCGTGTAGCGCGCCAGCGCGCGGAACAGCTCGATGTCCGCAGCGGTGAAGATCATCGCTTCCGGCCACATGATGGCGATCGTGCCGAGCGGGTGCGACCCCTGGTGCATCGGCAGGTACGCCAGTGCGCCGCCGTCGGCCTCCTCGAACGATCGGCGAGCTACCGAGTCCAGCTCGGCCATGTCCTCGCGGGACTCGTAGACGAGCAGCTGGTCCTCCCGGGCGGCGACGGCCGCGGGCCGGGTCGAGGAGAGCTCGAAGATCGCCGTACTGCGCACGGATTCGGGCATCGCACCGAGATCGAGGTAGCGCATCGTGTGCCGATCGGCCTCGACGACGGCGACGCCGGCGAAGCGAGCGCCGAGGTACCGGGCGGCGGTGGCGCCGACCGCGGCCGACACCTCGTCGAGCGTGCGTGCGCCCGACAGGGCCTCGGACAGCCGGAGCAGGAGGCGGACCTGACCGGCAGGACGGCGGACCGGCAGCCCTACCAGGCCCGGCCGGTCCTCGACGTTCTTCGCATCCACCGGCACCCCTTAGCGGCCGCGCGCGGTACGCGCCGTCGGTGGGCACATCATCGCATTGCGCCGTACTCGCGCAAACGTGCCGTCGTGAGAGCCGCACGTTTGCGCCTGTGTGCCCTCGGTTAAGCTGGGTGTGCGGCTCAGGGGGACGTCGCACGCAAAACGGGGGCAATTCAGGCATGCGTAGATGGAAGGTCTTCTTCGCCGTGCTCGCGGTGGCAGTTGTCAGCGCGGCGGGCTACGGCTGGTATTCGGCATCGTCGGCGGGCACGGTCTCGCAGATCGGCCAGATGGTGGCGCTCGGGGTGTTGTGCGTGATCGGCGGCGTCGGCCTGTTGATCGGCACCTTGCGCCGGGGTGATCGCCCGCGCTGAGTTCGCGTCGAACCGGCCGGTTGCGTACGCGTCCATCGGCCGCTGGCAAACTTCATGCGTGACCACAGGGACGGTGCCGCAGCGCTCGCCGCTGCGTAAGTTCCTGTCGCTGGTGATGATCGAGCACTCGGTGTTCGCGTTGCCGTTCGCCTACATCGCGGCCCTGACCGCCATGTGGCTGCAGACCCGGACGGTGCACTGGGTGCAGTTGGCGCTGATCACGGTCGCCATGGTGGCGGCGCGCACCGTGGCGATGAGCGCGAATCGCATCCTGGACCGCGAGTTCGACGCGCTGAATCCACGCACCGCCCGACGTGAGCTCGTCACCGGCGAGCTGTCCGTGCGCAGCGCGCAACTCGGCACCGTAGTGGCGCTGGCGATCTTTCTGGCGAGTGCGGCGCTGTTGTCGTGGACGTGCCTCGCGCTCGCGCCCGTCGCGGTCTTCGTGCTCGTGCTCTACAGCTACGGCAAGCGGTTCACCGACTTCCCGCAGGTGCTGCTCGCGCTGGCGCAGTTCGTCGCGCCGGTCGGCGCCTGGCTTGCCGTCACCGGGGACGTACCCGGGGCGGCGATCGCTCTCGGCCTTGCCGTCGGCACCTGGATCGGCGGCTTCGACCTCGTGTACTCGTGCCAGGACGCCGCGGTCGATCGGGACATCGGTTCGCGTTCGTTCCCCGCCCGATTCGGCATCGCCGCGGCATTGCGTGTCTCCACGGTGGTGCACATCGGGACCGTCGCAGCATTCGCGTGGTTCGGTGCCGCAGCGGGACTCGGCTGGTTGTGGTGGCTCGGTCTGGCGCTGATGGCCGTGGTGCTCGGCTACGAGCACGTCATCGTCCGTTCGCACGACCTGTCGCGGGTCAACCGGTCGTTCTTCACCGCCAACGGCGTGATCGGCATCGGGCTGTTCGGCTTTGCGCTCGCCGACCTGGTCGTGCACGGGTTGGGGGCATGAACACGCCGCGGGCGCCGTGGATCGTGGGCGTGTCGGGTGCGTCCGGAACGCCCTATGCGCGCGCGGTGCTCGGTGCCCTGCTCGACGCCGGCGAGCCGGTCGACGTCGTGGTGTCGCGCGCAGCCCGGCTGACGTTGCTCGACGAGGTCGGGCTCGCGTTCCGTGACGCGCACTGGCGCGACGACCTCGCGAGCTGGCTCGGCCGCGACCCCGGCGACGACGTGCGGCACTGGCCGGCCGGGGACATCGCCGCGGGACCGGCCAGCGGTTCGTACCCGGCCCGTGGCATGGTCGTCGTGCCCGCCTCGACGGCGGGGGTGGCCGGCATCGCGCTCGGGTTGTCCAAGGACCTGCTGCAGCGCACGGCCGACGTCACGCTCAAGGAAGGCCGACCGTTCGTCATCGTTCCCCGCGAGACGCCGTACACCCGGGCCACCCTCACCCACCTGATCACGCTGCACGATGCCGGCGCCGTCGTGCTGCCGGCCAGCCCCGGCTTCTACGGCGCGCCGCGCAGCATTGCGCAGCTCGTGGATTTCGTCGCCGCGAAGGTGCTCGACGTCCTGGGCGTCGAGCACACGCTGCTCACCCGGTGGACCGGTGTGCTCGGTGCCGCCAGCGAGCAGCGGCAGTAGCGTCGAGCAGGTGGTGGACTCCGTCGACCGGCAGCTGCTCAATGCGCTGCGGGCAAACGCGCGGGCCACGTACGCCGAGCTCGCCCGTGTCGTCGGGTTGAGCGCGCCGGCCGCCCACGAGCGGGTCGGCAAGCTCGAGGCCGCGGGTGTGATCACCGGTTACCACGCGGCCATCGCGCCGGAGTCGCTCGGGTACGCCGTCAACGCGCTGATCGGCATCTTCATCACCGACAGCGCCGACACCGACGACATCACCGCCGCGCTCGAAGCCATCCCGGTCGTCGAGGACTGCTGGTTCGTCGCCGGCGAGGAGACGTTCCTGATCAAGGTCTGCGTTGCCGACGTCGCCGGGATCGAGGGCACGATCCGCGCGCTGAACGCCATCCCGGGTGTCGCGCGCACGCGCACGACCGTCGTGCTGTCAACCAAGTTCGAGGATCGCGTCCCACCGGAGGGCCCGGCCGACGGGCCCGTGACCTGAGTCGCGGCCGCCGGGTCAGAGCCTGGCGACCAGCCGCCGCAGCATCGTGACGTTGCGCGCCGTCGTCGGGTTGTCCGGCAGTGCCCGCTGCCACTGCTGCGGGCCGAGCGTCGTCTCGGTCGACTTGGCGTGGATCAACCAGTGCACGTCCTGGCCGCGGATCTCGAGTTCGTCGTGGCCGTTCGCCAGTTCCAGAACAGCGCGGCGCTCAATCGGCGTGAACTTGGTCAGCGGGAACAGCACGAAGTGGGTGTGGCCGTCCGCGATCGAGCCGAACGGGTCGGCACCGGCCAGTGTGCGCAGCTGCTTCGCGTTGCGCACGAAGGTCGTGATCTCGAAGCCGTACTCGTCCTCGAGCGCGGCGCGGACCTGCTTCTCGACGGTCGCAGCAGCTGCATCCGAGGACAGGACGAGGTTGCCGCTGTTGACGAAGCTGTCGACGTCGTCGTAACCGAGGTCGGTGAGGAGCTCGCGCGCGCGGGCCATCTCCACCCGCCGGCGGCCGACGTTCACCGCTCGCAGCAGGGCGACGTAGCGCGTCATGCGGACATCTCACCAGCCCGGTGCGCCGGCGACGAGTGGCGCCTTCGAGCAATCAACGGCGGCGCGCGGCGACGACGTGCATGCCCGGGTCGCAACTGCGCCCCGCAGTGGCGTAGCGCGCAGCCATCTCCTCGGCATCCGCGCGGTCCACGACATCGAAGTGATGCGCGGCGAACAGGTCGTCGACCTTCGCGGTCGGCAGCATGAAGTCCAGCGGTTCGCCGATCAGCCGGACGGACTTCTCACCCAGCCGGCGCAGCTGTCCCCAGGGGCCGTACCCGCCCGTGTGCTGCCAGAAGTCCATGGCGATCGTCGAGCCGCTGCCGCACAGCCGCGCCAGCGACGTCAGGGTCTCGCGCACGGCGTCGCGGGTCAGGTACATGCTGACGCCCTCCCACACGACGAAGGTCGGCGCGGGCGTCTCGAATCCGGCGTCGAGCAATCGCTCGTCGAGGGACTGGGTACGGAAGTCGATCTCGACGCGGTCGATCGCCGGGTGGCCGAAGAGCCCCTCGTTGGCCGCGACGATCTCCGCCTTGCGCCGGGACAGGGGCGCGAGATCGACTTCGAAGACCCGGCGGTCGCCGATCTCCTGTGCGAAGCGGTACGCCCTGCTGTCGTAGCCGGCGCCGAGGATCACGACCTGCGCCACCTCACGCGCGGCGGTGCCGAGGTGCTCGTCGATGAACCGGTGCCGGCACAGCGCGGACGTCGCCACCCCCGCGACGGCGAGCCGCTCGGCGCCGCGCACGAACGGCCCGGCCGCGCGCAGCGGCGTGATGAGCGCGCGGGCGGTCGAGGACAGGAACACGGGCGCGTACACGTCGGTCACGATGCGCTGCTCGTCCGGCCGGGCGAGTTCCAGCGTGCGGCCGAACGTCGTCCACTGCGCGGTGGAGCTGGGCCGATCGCTCTCGTGCAGCTCGCCGCGCGACGGTACGAACGCGGAACCCGGCACGACCACAGCATGCCCGCGCGCCCAGCCGCCCGCGCACCACCCCACTCAAACATCCGTGATCAACAGCAGGTTCGGGTCGCTCTGGTGCGCATCTGGTGCTGTTGATCAGCGAGCTTGCTGGCCGGCGAGTTCGCGCGATCGGGCCTGCAGCCAGCATGCGACCTCGTCGGCCCATTCGTGCTCGCGCCCCCGGATGGCACTTGGTGGCCAGTGCGCGACCGCGTAACCGGCGGCGGTCAGCAGGTTGTGTCGGTGCATCGTGTTCTGCCAATCCTGTTCGTTGAAGTGAAACTCGCGGCTGTCGATCTCTGCGATGGCGAGCAATTCGCGCCACAGCACGTCCGCGACGGCAATGCGACGTCCTGCGGCGTCGAAGATCGGTGCATTCACCTCGAACGGCGGCAGCTCGATGAGCCGCAACGCGTCAACCGCCTCTGCCTCGGCCACCGAACGCGCACCGCCGAGCACGTCGGTGACCGCGCGACGGAGCAACGCGCTGCCGTTGCGCGGGCCCGCACACAGCTCGTCGTACAACGCTTCCGGCTTGCACAGCCCGCGCTGGACGGCTGACGTCACGATCCCGCGGACAGTCGGCAACTCGCCCATGCCGAGGCTCGTATCCGCCACCGCTCTGGCCGTGCCGACCATGCAGAGGTCGTGCCCGTCCGTCTGCGAGTTCGGTAGCGGGATACGTGCGAACGGCCGTTCGGTGGGCCGGACGATGACGTGCTCGGTCCGGCGGTGCCGGCCGTCGCGGGCGAGAACGAGCACCTGCGGCGGTGGTTCCACGCGCTGCACCAGCGCCCGCGCGTCCAGCGCATCCCAACCGCTCACGGCGCAATCGTCACCCGCCAGATGCGCGCCGACCACCAACCAGTCCGTGCGGCGCGGGCCCGACGGATCGGTGAGGATCGCGCCGGGTGCCAGTCGGCGCCAGCCGTGCCGGTCGATGTCATTCCGCAGGCTGGATCGGGTGCAGCCGAGGCGCCCCAGGTCCGCCGGGAGCAGGACGCGAGGGAGGTCCGTCGGGATGTGTCGCATCACGCCACCGTGGTCGATATGCGTCGCGGTCCGTGCTGCGAACGCCCTACCGGTGGACCGAGCACGCCGTTGTGGACGCACGACCGGGCGCCCGCGACAAACCCACTACAGTGCGCGCCCCTCCACCCTTCCCCACGCCGGGTGTCTGCTACGTGATCAACAGCGGGTTTGGGTCGCCGGGGAGCGCATTTCCTCCTGTTGATCACCGGGTGTCTGCTACGTGATCAACAGTGGGTTTTGGTTGCTGGGGAGCGCATTTGCTGCTGTTGATCACCGGGTGTCTGCTACGTGATCAACAGCGGGTTTTGGTTGCTGGGGAGCGCATTTGCTGCTGTTGATCACAGAGCGTCTGTCACGGGGTGTTTGCTGCGTGGCTGGGACCCGACACGGGCGCCGGAGCCGATTTGTACGCTGGTTGCATGGCGTTGACGCAGGCCCGCAAGGACGAGCTGACCGAGAAGATCGCTGCGCGGGAACGGCTGACCCGCCGCGACGGCGAGGACCTCTACGCGAGCGATGATCTCGCCTGGCTCGGTGGGCTGGCGCACGGCGTGCGCACCGAGAAGAACGGCGACGTCGTCTTCTTCAACGTCAACCGACACCTCAACCTGACCAACGTGTGCACCGCGTCGTGCGCCTACTGCAGCTTCCAGCGCAAGCCGGGCCAGAAGGACGCCTACACGATGCGCGTCGAGGAGGCGGTCGAGAAGGCCCTGACGATGAGGGACGACGGGCTCACCGAGCTGCACATCGTCAACGGGCTGCACCCGACGCTGCCATGGAAGTACTACCCGCGGGTGCTGCGTGAGCTGAAGGCCGTGCTGCCCGACGTCGCGCTCAAGTGCTTCACCGCAACCGAGATCCACTACTTCGAGGAGATCTCCGGGCTGTCCGCGGACGCCGTGCTGGACGAGCTCATCGACGCCGGGCTCGAATCGCTCACCGGTGGCGGTGCGGAGATCTTCGACTGGGACGTGCGCAAGCAAGTCGTCGACCACAACACGCACTGGGAGGACTGGAGTCGCATCCATCGCCTGGCGCACAAGAAGGGGCTGCGCACGCCGGCCACCATGCTCTACGGGCACATCGAGGAGCCGCGGCACCGCGTCGATCACGTCCTGCGGCTGCGCGAGTTGCAGGACGAGACCGGCGGTTTCCAGGTCTTCATCCCGCTGCGCTTCCACAATGACAACAACCGCTTGAGTCACCTGCCGATGGCGCAGCCGGCCGATGTCTTGAAGACGTTCGCCGTCAGCCGGCTGATGCTCGACAACTTCCCGCACGTGAAGGTCTTCTGGGTCATGCACGGCCTGTCGACGAGCCAGCTCGCGCTGAACTACGGCGCGGACGACATGGACGGCTCGGTGGTCGAGTACAAGATCACGCACGACGCCGACAACTACGGCACTCCGGACAAGCTCACCCGCGACGACCTGCTCACGCTGATCCGCGACGCGGGCTTCCAGCCGCTGGAGCGCAACACCCGCTACGACGTCATCCGCACCTACGACCCGCCGACGTCCCTCGCGCAGCGCCGCGCCGAGCCGCAGGCCGTGTGGGCCTGACCATGAGCGAGCCTCCGCGCCCGGCCGAACCCAGGTTCGGCGCGTGGATGGGCGCCATGTGGCTCTACACCGCCCTGCGGTTCGCGCTCTTCCTCGCCCTCTGGGGCCTGCTCTGGCTCGCCGGCGTACGCGGGATCATCGGCGCGCTGATCGCGCTCGTGCTGTCCGTCCCCCTGTCGTTCGTGCTGCTGGCCAAGCCCCGCGCGAGGTTCGCCGCGCAGCTGCAGGCCCGGGTCGCCGCCCGGCAGGCGGCGCGCAGTGACCTCGACGCCCAACTCGATCCCCGTGACGACCGGGAGCGCTGACCGCACGCGGAATGTGACGTGAGCGTGTCCGTGAGCTAACATGCATCAAACATCGGTCAACCCTGCCCAACCGAGGATGCAGTCGTGCTGCGAGGAACCGGGCGAATTCGCCCCATCGCCATGCTCTGCGCGCTGCTGTGCGCGCTCGTCGTCGTCGGCACCGCGTCGACCGCGGCCGCGGCTCCGTACACGAAGCGGCCGACCATCGCCTTCAGCCAGACGAACCCGTGCGCCGCGTCGCAGGTCACCGTCAAGGGCCAGAACTTCCAACCGCGCAGCAACGTCAGCGTCAAAGTCGGCACCCGCACGCTGGGCACCGCGACGGTGGCGTCCAACGGCACGTTCACGCTGACGACGTCGCTGCCCAGCGGCGTGTCCGGCCGGGTCACGGTGACCGCCGCCGGGGGCAGCGCCGCGAACAGCGCAACGTCGGCACTGAACATCGCCGGGGCCTGTGCGGCCGGTGCAGCGGCCGGCCCCAACGGTGGCGCCGCGGCGCATCAGTCGGACGGGGCCGCGGGCACCAACAGTGCCAGCGGCTCCGGCATCGCCGGTGCGAGCGCCGGGCCGTCCGGTCTGTCGAGCACCGGCGTGGCGATCTTCGCCCTGCTGGCCGTCGCCCTGGCCCTGCTCGTCGCCGGATCCCTGCTGGTGCTCGGTGGCCGGCGTCGCCGCACGACGACGACCGCCTGACCCGCACGGTTCCCGCTCGTGGCCGAGGCCGACGAACGCGCATCCGACGAGCGTCGAGCTGACGCCCGCCCAGCGGCAGCAAGGCGCCGCCGGGCGCGCGATCGTCGTCATCTGCTCGGCATCGGGCTGGTGTTCGTCGGCGCCGTGCTGCTGCTCGGACTGGCCTGGGTAGCGATCACCGGGCTGCTCGCGCGCAGCCAGCTGCGTGACGTCCGCGGCGGGATCGCGCAGGCGCAACAGGCGGTGGCGCGCGGCGACCTCGCGTCGGCGCGCGCCATCACCGCGCGGGTCGCGAGGCACGCGCACCGGGCGCACCTGCTCACCACGGGGCCCGCCTGGGCGACGATCGCGCAGCTGCCGGCCGGCGGGTCGGCGCTGCGCAGCATCCGCGGCATCGCGTCCGCGGCCGACGGCTTGACGCACGGGCCGCTGCCGGCACTGCTCGACGAACGCGCCCGGCTGGCCCCGGGCCGGCTTCGGCGCGCGGACGGCTCGCTCGACCTTGCCGCGATCGAACGTGCCGCGCCCGCTCTCGTGCAGGCCGACGCGGTGGCCACCCACCAGCTCGACGCGGTGCGCGACCTCCCGGCGCACACCTGGCTCGGTGCGGTCGATCAAGCGCGCACCGACGTGCTCGGCGAACTGCGCAGCGTGCACGCCACCGTGCGGTCGGCCGATCTCGCCGCGCGCATCATGCCGCCGCTGCTCGGCGCTCGCGGGACACGGCGCTACTTCGTCGCTTTCCAGAACGAGGCCGAGAGTCGCGGCACGGGCGGCCTGCCCGGGACGTTCGGCATCCTGTCCGCCACCGACGGCAGGCTGCACTTCGACACCTTCGCGAGCGACAGCACCCTCGACGGCGTCCGGGCCGGCGTGAACCTGGGCCCGGACTTCGCGCAGCTCTATCAGGCCGGCGACCCGACCGGCCTGTTCGTGAACAGCAACCTCGGGCCGAACTTCCCGTACGCGGCCCGCATCTGGACCGCGATGTGGCAGCGGCACGCGGGCCAACGACTCGACGGCGCGTTCGCGCTCGACCCGACGGCGTTGTCCTACCTGCTCGGCGTCACCGGTCCCGCGACGCTCCCGGGCGGGCAGACCGTCGACGCCGGCAACGTCGTCGCGCTGACCGAGAGCACCGCGTATCGCGACTTCGGCACGCACACCGCGGCGCGCAAGGCGTTCCTGCGCGCGGTGGCTAAGGCGGTGTCGACGCGCGTCGTCGACGGCGCGCACGGGAACGCCGGCTCGTTGCTCGATGCGGCCGGCCGCGCTGTCGGCGAACGGCGTCTGCTCGCCTGGAGCAGTGATCCCGAGCTGGAACGACTGATCGCGCGGACGGCGACGTCCGGGCAGATCCCGCGCAGCAGCTCGCCCTACGCCGGGCTGTCGATCGTGAACGACGGCGGCGACAAGCTCGACTACTACCTGGGCCGGTCGCTGCGCTGGCAGGCGAGCGGCTGCGGCACGAGCCGAGCGGTCACCGCGACCATCGCGCTGACGAACGGCGCGCCGTCCGGGTTGCCCGCGTCCGCCACGCAACGCACCGACGACCCGCCGTACCGCACCTCGCCGGGCGACAACCGGCTGGAGGTGTCGTGGTTCGCCACGCAGGACGCCCGGCTGGACACCACCACGATCGACGGGACGCCGGCCGCCGCCCGCCTCGGCTTCGAGCTCGGCCATCCCGTCTACACCGTCGACGTCGAGATCCCACGCGGCGCCACACGCACGCTCGTCCTGCACCTCGTCGAGCGCGGCGGTGCGGGCGTCCCGACCGTGCTGCGTCAACCGGGCGTGCAGCCGCTGCAGGTGGCGCTCGAACCCGCAGCCTGCCACTGACGGCAGTCGGCGGGCGCGCGGCGCAGCGTCGGTCCCCGCGATTCCGGGGACCCGACGGTTACACTCAGCGACGCTTATCGCCGTCGCGTGCCGAGGGATGGTTTCGTGGAGAGCGTCAACTACCTGCGGGGCCTGGTCCGCTCCTGGTGGTTGATCCTGCTCGTCGTGATCGCCGGCGGTTTGGGCGGATTCGTCATCTATGAGCACGCGACACCGCTGTACCGATCGTCGATCCGGCTCGTCGTCGCCACCACGAACGCCAGTGACGACCCGGCCTCGGCGCAGGCGCTGTCGGCGGCACAGGCGCAGTCGCTGGCCCAGTTCGCGACGACGACGCCCGGCATCCTGGACGCGGTCAAGCAGGCCGGCCTGCCCAACGCGTCACCGTCGGTCAGTGCCGGTGCAGGGGCCACCCAGCCGTTCGTGTCGATCGACGTCGTCTCGCCGGATCCGCAGGTGGCCCGACGCGTCGCCAACGCCTACGCGGTCACCGCCCTGCGCACCAAGAACCGGCTGTCGAAATCGTCCGGCGGCGTCACGGTCACCGCGCTCGCGCCGGCCAGCGACCCGGGCAGTCCGTTCTCCCCGAACGCCAAGCAGGACATCGGGCTGGGCCTGGCGGTCGGGCTGGTACTCGGGATCGCCCTCGCGTTGCTGCGTGAGGCGTTGAACCGGACGGTGCGCGACAGCTCCGAGCTGTCGCACCTGCTGTCGCTCAAGGTGCTCGGCACCGTGCCGCGCGACATGCCCAAGACGGTGCTGCCCGCACGGACCCATCCGCGCAGCTCGCGTGCCGAGGCCTACCGCCAGATCCGGACGTCGGTGCTGAACGCGTCGACCCGCCGACCGCTGACCATCGCCGTGACGAGCGCGACGCTCGGCGAGGGCAAGACGAGCGTCGCGACCAACCTCGCCGCGGTGTTCAGCCGCGCCGGACATCGCGTGGCGCTCGTCGATGCGGATCTGCGCCGGCCGCGGGTCGCCGACTTCTACGACATCGACACCGAGTACGGCGTGTCCGAAGTGCTGTCCGGCGAGGTCTCGCTCGGTAACGCGCTGACCTATTTCGACGACGGCCGCTTCGCCGTGCTCACCTGCGGGCGTATCCCGGCGAATCCGAGCGAGGCGCTCGGCAGTGCAGCAATGACCGCTGTGCTGGCCGAGCTCGCGCGCGAGTTCGAGTTCGTGATCGTCGATACGCCGCCGCTGCTGCCCGTGACCGACGCGTTGGTGCTCGCCCCGAACATGGACGGCGTCGTGTTCGTCACCCGGCTGGGGCACACCACCCGCGACCGCGTACTGCGCGCCAAGTCGATCATCGACCGGGTCGACGCGAACGTCCTCGGCGTCGTCGCCAATCAGGCGAGCAAGGGCGCCGACAGCGACTACCGCTACGCCTACCAGGAGTCGGGCAAGCGACGCGCCCCGGGCACGACCGTCATTCCCACCGACCGCGAGATCGACGTGACGCTCGGGCCTGATTCGCCCAGTCGGCACGCCGCTCCCGACGCAACCGCGCCGACGGACGCGGCCGGCCGCGCCGCGCGCAACGGGTCGACGCCGACCGCATCGCCGCCGCAGGCCGAGACCGAGTCGCCGGGCGCGGGTCTGTAGCTGGTCGGCACCGTGGACCTCGCCGCCGAGGCAGACCGGCTGCGGCTCGATCGCCTGGCGGTGCAGGCGTCCGAGGCGCTGGCCGCTGCGGGCGTGCCGCACGTCCTGCTCAAGGGCCCGAGCACGGCCAACTGGCTCTACGAACCGTCGCGCTTCTACCGTGACGTCGATCTGCTCGTGGCGGCGAGCCGGGTGGAGCAGGCCGCCGCCGTGCTCGCCGATGCGCAGCTCGCGCGCCGCAAGGGTGGACGCGTCGGGGAAGAGGCCGACCACAGTCTGTTGCTGGAAAGTGCGGAGGGCTTCGAGGTCGACCTGCACCGATCGTTGCCCGCCGTGCCGGTCCGCGGCGACACCGTGTGGACGGTGCTCGCCGAGCACGCCGAACCGCTGGACCTCGGCATCGGGACCGTGCCCGCGCTCGACGAGCCGGCGCGCTGCCTGGTGCTGGCGCTGCACGCGGTGGGCAACCCCGACTCGGCCGGGCAGCCGGTCGAGGATCTGCGTCGCGCGCGGGCGAAGGCGCAGCCGCAGAGCTGGCCGCTCGCCGCACTGCTGGCCGACGCGCTGGACGTGCGCGACCTGTTCGACGCGGGGGTCCTGCTCGTCGACCCGACTCACGTGTCGGCCGGTGCGTCCCCGCGGGCCCGGCTGTACGCGGCGCAGGCGCCGAGCGGCGCGCTGGCCCTGCAACGCCTGGCCGCGACCCCGCGGCGCGAGCTGCCCGCCCTGCTGCTGCGCGAGCTGGTGCCGACCCGCGGCTTCATGGCGTCCTACCGGGGAGCGCCGATCACCGGGCCGCTCGACCTGATCCGGGCGCACACCGCGCGCTGGTGCACGCTCGCCCGCGAGCTGCCGGCCTCGGTGCGGGCCTGGCGGGCAGCGCACCGCGCGCGGTAGGACCCACCTCGAGTCGGGTAATCTAACAGCTACTTTACATCTGCTGACGAGGACGACCGCCGTGACTGCCCGCCCCACCCGCCGCGTGCTGCGCGTCGACGGCTTGCTGTGCCGGGCAGTCGGTGACGAGTACGTCGTGGTCGATCCGGTGACGAAACGGGCGCACGCGCTGTCCGGCTCCGCAGCTGCGCTGTGGCGCGAGCTCGACGGTGGGCCGGCGGCGCTGCTGCGGCCCGTCGACCTGGACGCGGCACAGGAAGCGCTGCTCGAACTCGGCCTGGTCCGCCCGGCAGGCGTGTCGCGGCGCTCCGTGCTGCGCATGGGCGGTGGGCTGGCCGCCGGCGTCGGGATCGCCTCGCTCCTGCTGCCCGAGGCGTCGGCCGCTGCCTCGACCACCACGTACAACTTCTCCGCGGGCCCCGGCAACTACACGGCGTCGGTCCCCAACGGCATCACCACCCTCTACTTCGTGGTCATCGGCGGTGGCGGCGGCACCAACGGCGGTCAGGGCGGGTCGGGCACGCGCCTCGTCTTCAAGTCGACCGGCAACTTCAACAGCGCGACCTTCACCGGCACCGTCGGCACCGGCGGGATGGCACTGAACGCGTCGAACCGCACGGTCGGCGCGCTGGCAGTCTGGCGTTGGGACGAGGCGATCGCCGCCGACGTCGTCGGCATCCTGGAAGCACTGGCGGGCCAGATCGCCACGGCGTTTGAGAACGCCAGGCTCTATGAGGCCACGGAACGCCGGCGGCGCGAGG
>NZ_CAXTQF010000007.1:0-86715 GCF_964246335.1 uncultured Jatrophihabitans sp.
CGAAGCCCTCGCGCCACTCGTTGGTCTCCGGGTCGAAGCCCTCCGGGTAGATGTAATTGCCCTTGTCGTCGTACTGGGCTTCCATGCCGTACTGCGCCGGGTCGAAGCTGTCCTCGGTCAGCGCACCCTCGTTGGCCTGCTTGAGCGACAGCGAGATGCGCCGGCGCTCGAGGTCGATGTCGATGACCTTGACCAACAGGTCGTCGCCGACCTGCACGACCTGCTCCGGGATCTCCACGTGCCGCTCGGCGAGCTCGGAGATGTGCACCAAGCCCTCGATGCCGTCCTGGACACGCACGAACGCGCCGAACGGGACGAGCTTGGTGACCTTGCCGGGCACGACCTGGCCGATCTGGTGGGTGCGGGCGAAGTGTCGCCACGGGTCTTCCTGCGTCGCCTTGAGCGACAGGGAGACACGCTCGCGGTCGAGGTCGATGTCGAGCACCTCGACAGTGACCTCCTGGCCGACCTCGACGACCTCGGACGGGTGGTCGATGTGCTTCCAGGACAGCTCGGACACGTGCACCAGGCCGTCGACGCCGCCGAGGTCGACGAACGCACCGAAGTTGACGATCGAGGACACGACACCGGTGCGGACCTGGCCCTTGGCCAGCTTGTTCAGGAACTCGCTGCGCACCTCGGACTGGGTCTGCTCGAGCCACGCACGGCGCGAGAGCACCACGTTGTTGCGGTTCTTGTCGAGCTCGATGATCTTGGCCTCGAGCGTCTTGCCGACGTAGGGCTGCAGGTCGCGCACGCGGCGCATCTCGACCAGCGACGCGGGCAGGAAGCCGCGCAGGCCGATGTCGAGGATCAGGCCACCCTTGACGACCTCGATGACGGTGCCTTCGACGACCTCGTCGTTGTCCTTCTTCTCCTCGATCGTGCCCCAGGCGCGTTCGTACTGTGCGCGCTTCTTGGACAGGATGAGCCGGCCCTCCTTGTCCTCCTTCTGGAGAACCAGGGCCTCGACCTCGTCGCCCACGGAAACGACCTCGTTGGGGTCGACGTCGTGCTTGATCGAGAGTTCGCGGGAAGGGATGACACCTTCGGTCTTGTAACCGATGTCGAGCAGGACCTCGTCCCGGTCGACCTTGACGATGGTGCCTTCGACGATGTCGCCGTCGTTGAAGTACTTGATGGTCTTGTCGATGGCGGCGAGGAAGTCATCGGTGGAACCGATGTCGTTCACTGCGACTTGCGGCGTTGCGGGTCGGGCTTCGATGGTGGACGTCATTGAGTGGGTTGGTCCTGACGGTTGGTAGTCGGTGCAGACGAATCCGAACCGGGCCGGCTGTGCCGGTACGGGCGATCCACTCCATGTCGAGACCGCGGATTCATCCATTCACAGCCTAGCAATTCCGGGCTTCGCGTGGAAATCACGCTTGCGGGGAGCGGCGGTGGCCGGCGTTCGACGCCGGGCGAACGGCTGATGTGTTCGAAACGCGCGTCAGAGGTGTGCTATTCCGCCGGCGCGACCACGTCCGCGGACCGCTCGACCAACGCATCCTCGAGCACCGCCACCGCCTCGCCGAGTGCCTGGTCGGCACCGATCGTGACGTTGCGCAGCGACACGTAACCGTGCACCGCCCGGACGTAGTTCGTCAGCCGCACCGAGACGCCGGCCGCCCGCAGCGCCGCCGCGTAGACCGCACCCTGGTCGCGCAGCGGGTCGTACTGCGCGGTCTGGATGAGCGCCGGCGGGAGGTCGTGGTGCTCGGCGTAGAGCGGCGAGGCGTACGGGTCGTGCATCTTCGACTCGTCGGGCAGGTACAGGTGCCACGTGGTGTCGAGATCCTTGCGGGTGAGGACGGGCGCGTCCGCGTTCTCGTGCTTGGACGGGTAGTCGGCGCCCAGATCGACCGACGGGTAGATCAGCGCCTGCAGCCGGATGCGTGGGCCGCCGCGATCGCGCGCCATCAGACTGACCACCGCCGCCGCGTTGCCGCCGGCGCTGTCGCCCATGACGGCGAGCCGATCGGCGTCGACGCCGAGCTCGCGCGCGTGCTCGGCCACCCACACGGTCGCGGCATAGCAGTCCTCGACCGGCGTCGGGAACGGATGCTCCGGGGCGAGCCGGTAGTCGACGGACACGACGACCGCGCCGGCGCCGGCTGCCACGCCGGCGCACCACCACTCGGACTGCCACGGGTCGCCGGACACCCATCCCCCGCCATGGAAGTACATCACCACCGGCAGCGCGTCGGCCGCGGCATCGGTGGTGCGGACCTGCGGGCGGTAGATGCGCAGCGGCAAGGTGGTGCCGTCCGGCAGCGTCGCCGCGGTGTCCTCGGCCACGGCGCCGCGGTCCGGGCGGCCGGTCAGCAGCGAGCTGCCCGGCATCCGCGACATCTTGCGTCGGCGGTCGCTCGCGGCGCGCACCTTGTCCGCGCCCTGCTGCATCACCGGGTCGCGCTCGACGCGGCGATAGATCGACCAGAAGACCTTGGTACGCAGCGGGAGCGACATCGAAGCACCGTAGCGCCGATCTCCATCGCCTTCCCACCTGAGGTGGCCGTTCTCGCGCTGCAAATCACGACCACCTCGGGTGGGAAGGCGATGGATGGTTAGGGTCGGGGCGTGCCTGAGCCGCCGGACCGGCCTGCCGCGGTCGGGGTCGGTCGCCGCCACACATCGCCGGCTGCGACCGTGCGCGCTAACCGCGGCTCGTGGGACGCCGACGCCGACAACTACCACGACGAGCACGGCGCCTTCCTCGGCGTGGCCGACTTCGTGTGGTGCCCGGAGAACCTGCGCGAGGACGACGCGCACCTGCTCGGCGACGTCACGGGCAAGCACGTGCTCGAGGTCGGCTGCGGGTCGGCGATGTGCGCGCGCTGGCTGGCGGCGCACGGCGCGCACCCGGTGGCGTTCGACCTGTCCGCGGGCATGCTGCACCACGCAATCGAAGGTGCACGGCGCACCGGCATCGAGGTGCCGCTGCTGCAGGCCGACGCGCAGCATCTGCCCTTGCGCGACGAGTCGTTCGACATCGCGTGCACCGCGTTCGGCGCGGTCTCGTTCGTCGCTGACAGCGCGCGGCTGATGCGCGAGGTCGCGCGGGTGTTGCGCCCGGGCGGCCGGTGGGTGTTCGCGACGACGCACCCCACCCGGTGGTCGTTCCCCGACGACCCGGGGCCCGCCGGGCTGACCGCGACGATGTCGTACTGGGACACCACGCCGTACGTCGAGTTCGCCGCCGACGACACCCCGACCTACGTCGAGCACCACCGCACGCTGGGTGAGCGCGTCCGCGAGATCGACGCGGCCGGCCTGCGACTGGTTGATGTCGTCGAACCGCGGTGGGCGCCCGGCCATACGCAGATCTGGGGTCAGTGGTCGCCCCTGCGCGGCGCGATCCTGCCGGGCACCGCGATCTACGTCTGCGAGAAGTAGGTCAGCGCGCGCCGACGGGCTCGTGCGGACCGTCGGACGGGACACCGCCGGCGGGTCCGCCCGTGGGATGCGTTCCGCCGTCGCGGTGCACGCCGCCCTCACCGTTCGGGCCGTGTCCCGCGCGGCGCGAGCGGCGCAGTAGGAACACGCCCAAGACCAGCAGCACGAGGCCGACGATCCCGGCGATCAACGGCCCGGTGATCTTGGCCTGGTTCAGCTTGTCGATCTTGCCCTGTGCGAAGTTCGTCTGGTACTTGATCGCGGAGTCGTCGAAGTTCAGCGTGGTGTCCAGCGCGACCTGTCCGCTGTCGAGCGTCTGCACCTGGTGCTCGGTGCCGTTGACGATGGTGCCGGTCTGCGGCTCGACGTAGACGGTCCGGGTGTCGTTGTAAGTGCCGGGCAACGTCCCCAGGATCTTGTACGGCTGGGTGCCCGTCCGTGAGACGAATTTGTAGACGGTCAGGCCGTCGACCTTCGTCGTGCCCTCGTATCTCGCCGGGAACGCCTTGGCGACGTCCGGCTGGAAGAACTGATACGTCGTCTTCTTCGTCGGGATCGGGAACTTGTAGCTGAGCCCGGTGTGCCGCGCGGCCTTGCCGTTGATGTTCTCGTTGTACTTGGCCACGTGCACGGACTCGGCGCTCTTGCGATCGGCCGTGACCCGGTCGGTGCTGACCGTCAGCAGCCGCGAGTCGGTGGCCGGCACGCAATTGGGCGTCGTGCCGCGCACGACGACGATGCACAGCGACTCGACGACGGTGGTGTTCGTGTCGTCCGAGGCGTGCGAGTCGGTACGCACATGGCGGGTGGCCCGCAGCTGCACCGTGTCGATCTTGCCGGTCTGTGCGTTGAGCAACCGGGCGCTGCCGCTCGACACCTGCGTGATGTCCAGGTTCAGCGGCGTCTTGCTGGACGCCGGGACAACGACGAAGGGCAGCAGGAAAGCAAGCACGATCCCGAAGATGCCGATCCCCACCAGCACCGCACCCAGCGCCTTGCGCACTCTTACCCCACAGTCAAGTTGATGTTACCGGCAGGTTAACCGCACGGTATCAGCACGCGAACCAAGCGGATAGCATCCAGTTGCCCGGTACGGGGCTGGACGAAATGGAAACGCGCCGTGAAACCTGACGTGGCCGAGGCGCCGACGCAGCCCGCCGCAGGCGACACGTCGACGGCCCCGGACGCGGCGCCGAGCACCCGACGCCTGCGACCCGGACTCGCGCTCGTGCTCGTTGCCCAGGCCGCATGGGTCGCCGTGCTCTGCGCGCGCGGCTGGTTCTACCAGGACGACCTCAGCTCCATGGACGCCGCGGCGGGCCGTCCGCTCGGCTGGCGCTACCTGACCGATCCGGTCAACGACCACCTCGTCCCCGGCCTGCGCCTGGTCTTCTGGCTCCAGGAACGGGCCGGGGCGCTGGACTGGGCACCGACCGTCGTCGCGCGGGTGGCCCTGCAGACCCTTGCCGTCTACCTGCTGCACCGCCTCTTGACGATGCTGTGCGGAGATCGTCCCGGCGTATTGGTGCTGACCGCGCTGTATGCGCTCAACCCGCTGATCGTGTGCAACCTGACCTGGCTGACCACCGCCGCCGGCCTGGTCCCTGCGCAACTGACCGCCATCCTCGCTGTGCACCACCACGTGCGGTACACGATCACCGGCCGGCTCCACGATGCCGGTTACGCCGGACTCGCGTTGCTGGTCGGGATGTGTTTTTGGGAGAAGACCGCGATCATCGCGGTGCTGCTGCCAGTGATCTCCGCCGGATACCTCACGTCCGGTTCGGCAAGATCACGCGTCAGCATGCTGCTGCGCCGCTGGCCGGGCTGGCTGTGCACGCTGGCGCCGCCGCTCGTCTTCGTCGGGTACTTCGTGATCGGCGGCTACGGCGGCCACGCCCGCGGCGTCAGTGCGACGAACCTGCTCGCGGTGCTGCGCACCACGTGGTGGCGCACGATCGCGCCGTCGATGCTGGACGGTCCGTGGAGCTGGACGAGCACCCCGGAACTGGCGGTGTCGTTCACGGCGTCACCGATCTGGTTGTGCGTCGTGGCGCAGGTGCTGACGGTCGTCCTGCTCGTGGCCGGTTGGCGGCGCAACGGCGTGCGGTCGCTGTGGGGGTGGTCGCTGCCGCTGATCTCGCTGGTCATCGGCACGGCGCTCGTCGCCGTCGGCCGCTACCAGTTCTACGGCGAACTGCTCGCGACCACGATCAGGTACAGCTTCGACGTCACGCTCGTGCTCGTACTCGGCATCGCCCTTGCGCTGCTGCCGAGTACGCCGACAGCGATCGCCGCTCGCGTGGCCGGGAAACTGCCGCCGGCCGCTGCCGTCGCGACCCCGCGCGTCCGGTCCCGCCGCGCTGCGCTGCTGCGCACCGGGATCGCCGTGCTCACCGTGTTCGCGATCGTCGACGCGGGACTGTCGGCGCTGCGGTTCGAGCGACGCTGGGTCGAGGACCCGACACACGCCTACGCCGACACCCTGTCGCGCAGCGTGCGGACCGCCGGCCCCACAGCGAACCTCTACGACACCTCGGTGACCACCCGCGTCCTGCCGTCGTTCGGCGGCCCGACGGTCCACGTCTCACGGCTGATCGGTTGGCTGGGGCTGCCGGCCCGCTTCGACCGGACCGACACGGACGCGACGATCGTCGATGCCCATGGGCGGCTGCGACCGGCCGGTCTGTTCGGCGTCGCCTACGCGCGCACCGCGGGCCCGAACAGCCTGTGCAACGACCTGGTCCGCGGCGTCGGCACCCGGACCCAACCGCTGATCGGCACGCCGTCGAAGAACGAGTACTTCCTGCACATCGAGTACTTCCAGCGGCGACCCACGACGGTGTACATCCGGCTGCTCGACGCGCAGGGAAAGGCCGTCGAACCCGTCCGTGGCACGCGCGTGTCGCTGACCCGGACGCTCGGCGCGCTCACCCTGCGGCTGCCCTACGCGACACCACGGGTGCTGCAGATCCGCAGCGAGAACGCCAGCACCAACGTGTGCGTGGCCAACGCGATGATCGGGTTTCCGGTCGCACGGGGCACCCGATGACCGTGGGCGCGGGTCGAGCACCCGTCGAACCCGACGCCGGCCGCCCCGGCACGACGCACCTGCGCTCACTAGACGGCCTGCGCGCCGTCGCCGCCTTCGGCGTCATCGCGACGCATGCCGGGTTCAACACAGGCCGCTCGCTGCAACGCAACGCCCTGGCGCCGTTCCTCGCGCGGCTGGACATCGGCGTCACGCTGTTCTTCCTGCTGTCCGGCTTCTTGTTGTTCCGACCGTTTGCGGCGTCGATCCTGGCCGGCTCCCCCGCGCCGCGCGCCGGGGCATTCTGGTGGCGCCGCGCGTTGCGCATCCTGCCCGCGTACTGGCTGGCCGTCGTGGTGACCCTGTCGGTGCTCTCCGCACGGCAGGCGACCCCGCGTGACTGGCTGGCCTATCTGACGTTGACGCACACGTACACGTCGCACGATCTCGATCCCGCCCTGCGCCAGATGTGGACGCTCGCCACGGAGATCTCCTTCTATGCCGTCCTGCCGCTGCTGGCGTGGCTGACCCGGCAGGCTGCGCGCCGGCTGGCTCCGCTCACCTGCCTGGTCGGGCTCACCGCGCTGATGATCGCCGGGGGTATCGCGGCGCAACTGTTCATCCACGCCGTGTCCGGCGCCACGACCGCCGCGCTGCAGTGGCTGCCGGCCTACCTCGACTGGTTCGGCCTCGGCATGCTCGTCGCGGTGATCAGCTGCGTTCCCACCGGCCGGGTCGCCGGCTTCGACGCGGTCCGCGCGTGGGCACAGCGGGCGCCCGGGACCTGCTGGGTCGTCGGCGGGCTGTTCTTCTGGCTCTCGACGCTGCCGGTCGCCGGACCCTACGACCTCAGCCCGCTGTCCACGTGGCAATGGACGATCCGGCACCTGCTCTACGGTGCGGCGGCCCTGTTCGTGGTGCTGCCGGCGATGCTGGGCCGGTCCGCGCTGACGCAGCGGGTGCTCGGCAACCCGGTGGTGGCGTGGCTCGGCGTCGTGTCCTACGGCGTGTACCTGTGGCACCTGCCGCTGCTGCTGGCGTTCCAGCGGTGGTTCGGCTGGCGGACCTTCGGCGGCCACTTCCTGCCGCTGTGGCTGCTGACGTCTGCCGCGGCGACCGCCGTGGCCGCGGTGTCCTGGTACCTGCTCGAACGCCCGTTGCTACGGCACGCCAGTCGTCCCTGGCGCCCGCGACCCGCTCGCGGGCTCGACCAGCGCGACGCACAGCGCGACAAGGCAGAGCACCTGGGACAGCCAGCTGCTCGTGAACGGATCGGCTGAGCCGGCGGGGTGCAACGCCGAGAGGGCGGCGACGAGCAGCAGGGCGCCTGCGACGACCGGCACGACCGGGAGGCGACGTCCGCCGCGCGCAAGGACGATGCGCGCGCCGAGCGCGACCACGCCGACCACGAGTCCCGCGACGCCGCCGAGCAACAACCCGGCGGCGACGCATGCGACCCCGGCACCGACCGGGCCGAGACGCCATCCCGCGAGGGCGGCCGCGCGCACCGGCCGGCGCGGCCGGAGCAGAGCGAGGACGGCCAGCGCGAGTACCGCCACCGCGCCGACGATGAGGCCCACGTCGACCGACCGTTGCGGCGTGTAACGCAGCACCGCGACGCCGTGCGCGCCGGCCGGTAGCGCCCAGCCCTGCTGCCAGCCGTCGACCATGACCGGGTGCAGCGTGCGGCCGTGCAGGGTGGCGCGCCACCCCGCGTTGAGGTTCTCGTGCACCACCAGCAGCGACGCTCGTGTGGTGTCCACGCGCACCGTGCGGTCGGTGCGCCCCCATTTCCCGATGCGCAACCGCGCCCCCGGCTCCGCCGCCGCCGGCGCCGGGGCCGTGCCCTGCCGCCGCAGGTCGAGCGCCTGGGGCAGCGCGAGCGGCGAGGCGCCCAACGCAACCTCGTGCCGGCCGGTCGAGAGCGGCACGCCCGACGTCCCGCACGGCGTCGCCGCGACCGGCGCGCCGGCCAGCACCTGCGCCGCGGGGCCGTTCACCTGCAACGCGGTCTCCCGGCCGTCCACGCCCAGCTGCAGTCCGCCGAGGCAGCCAATCCCTACGGTCGCGCTCGCGCGGCCGACCGGTACGTCCGAGCCGAGCAGCCGCACGTCACCGATGCCCACCGGCAGCAGATGTGCCTGATTGGTCAACGAGTCGGTGCTCGCCCGCAGCGTCGCCGTAGTCACGGTGATCGTGATCCGGTCGGCGCGCACCGCGGCCGGGAAGTGGATCGCGCCGTCCGCCGGCACGCGCGCGGCAAAGGTGCGACCGCCGACGTCGATGCGCACCGAACGCGCCCGGGTCACCGGCGCACCCACGAGCGGGTGCACAACGAGACCCGTCAGCGGGCGCACGGTCGGCAGCTGCAACGTCAGTGCCGGGTTGCGGTCGCCCTGGGCGGCCACCCACCCGGTGCGGTCGTCGCCGTCCACCGCCGCACCCGGCCGCTCGCGCGGGTCGGGCGCGTCGGTCGAACTTGCCGCGGCGCGGATGGGGTTCCCGGCGTCCAACAGGGCGTCGAGAGCCGGGCCCGGCCGCAGTACGAACCGTGCGACGGCCGAGTACGACGCCGCGCGGTCGAGGCTGAAACCGCGCACGAGCGCGTCGTCCTCCTCACCGGACCGCGCCCAGCCGCGCTCGCAGGCCGCCGCGGTGAGGTTGACGGTCAGGCACGCCGGCCGCCGTCCCGACTCCGCGGCGAAGGCAATTGCGTCCGGCGCCGACGGCCCGACGACGTTGAGCACCCGCGCGGGCACGACGCCCGGGATCGTCAGCGTCGCGATGCCGACCTGCTTGCCCACGTCCGAGCGGCGCACCCCGAGCACGGCGATGCGCAGGCGTTGCGTGGGTCCGGCCGGCAACCGCAGCTGCTGCCGCCGGGTGTCCGGGGAGACGTCCTCGTCGCGCGACCCGGCATCGGTGCTGATCCGCACCCGCGTGGGCACGGTGCCCGTGTCACCGGCGAAGGCCACCCCGACCGTGGCCGCCGTGACGGCGTGCGCCAGGTCGACCTGCAACCACTGGCCGACGCCGCCGCCGTACGTCGAGCTGCGCCAGGCAGACGCGGTGTCCGCGTCGAGCGCGGCCCACGGCGCGTACTGGGGGCCCAGGTACGCCGGCGACGTCGGGTCTGCCGCTGTGCTGGACGCCGTGACGTCGCTGATGCCGTTGTACGCAACAGTCGACAGCGTCCCGGCATCGTCGGGCAGGTAGTCGTGCGCCGCGCGGGCGTTGTGGAACGCGGCCGTCGGCGTGAGTGTCTGCGAATACTTGTCGATGCTGCCGAAACCGAACTCGCGTCGTCGGATGCCGTCGGTGAGCACCGCAGTGGTGCTCGCCGCGGCACGCACGGCCTTCGGGACGCGGCCGAACAGCACCGGCGTGCTGGCCGGCAGCCCGCCCTGACTCAACGGCAGGATCTCGTCACCGGACCCGTTCGCCACGACAGCGCCGGCGGTGGCGTCGAGGGCCGCGCGCCCGGTCCATGCAGTGTTCGCGTACACGTCCACCGCCCCCTGTGCCCGGGTCAGTCCGAGGTCGACGAGCCGGTTCGGATCGTCCTTCGGGCTCAGATCGGGACCGAACTGGGCGACCTTCGTCAGCCCCGGGGTGTTGTCCACGGCCGCGTGCACGAATCGCAGTGGGGTCGCCTCCGACTTCTGCGTGTCGAGGTCGTTGCGCACGACCACGTAGCGGATGCCGGACCGCGCGAGCACCGCGGGCAGCGCCGGATCGCCCCGGCCGCCGGCGAGATCGGCCTCGATCGCGTCGAGCAGCCGCACGTACCCCGGCTGCGCGATCGGCGCGACGTCGCGGACGGTCCAGGGCGAGTCGGCATAAGGCTGCAACGCGTCATCGCGCGGTTCACCCCACACGTAGGCCGGCGCGGCGGCGCCGGGCACCACGAGCGCCCGGCCGCCGTGCGCGTGCGTGCCGAGCCACGCCGCGGTGTGCGACCACCACGACGGGTCGTTGATCGCTCGCGTCTGCGACACCACCCGGCCGGTCAACGCCGGCAGCACGGCGACCACCGCCACGACGAGCACCGCGCCCGCAGCCACGAAGCGGGTCGTGAGTCGCCCGCCGCGCGGCACGACCAGGGTGGGCCGCGCGCGGATTCGCTCGGCGAGGGCGGCCGCCGTGTGCCCCACGCCGAGCGCGAGCGGCAGACGGATCAGCGCATCGAACTTGTGCACGTTGCGGAACGCGTTGAGGCTCCCGTCGAGCAGCGTGCGCAACGGGCCGGCGAACACCGGCCCCACGGTGCTGACGTGGCCCATCGAGAGCAGCAACGCGCCGACGACCACGGTGACGAGCAGGAAGCTGCGTTCGGGAATGCGGCATCGGGCCAGCCCACCTATCCCTGCTGCCGTGACGACGCCGAGCGCGAACACGACGCCGGACGCGGCGATGAACGCCCAGCCGATCGGCCACGCCGACGGACCGAGCAGGCTCTCCCAGTGGTCGGTGCCACGCAGCATGTCGGCCAGATCGGTCGGGAATGTCGTCACCGCGCTCGACTCGATCCAGTCGAGGAACGGCGGGCTGTACTTCCCGAGCGCGATGAGCGGCAGCGCCCACCAGAGGCAGGACAGCACGACCGCGACGATCCACCAACCGAGCAGGGAACGGCGCCGCGGACCGCCGCGTCGCGTCAGCAGGAAGAGCAGCGGCATCGGCAGCACGGCGAGCGTGGCGGTCGCGTTGATCCCGCCGGCGAACAGCAGCGCGACGCCCGAGCGCGCGGCGGCCCGCCGCGGCGAGCCGACCCGCGCGCCACGCACCAGCGGCACCATGATCCACGGCAGCACGACGTCGGGCAGCAGCTCTGAGGAGATGACACCCAGCTCGGTGAGGATGCGCGGCGAGAGTGCGTACGCCAGCCCCACGGCCACCCGCGGCCACGTCCCCGGCACGCGCAGCAACCGCGCGAGCCGCACCGCCCCGAGGAACGCGACGATCACGAGCAGCGACTCCCACGAGCGCTGCACCACCCACGGCGGCAGGGCCGACCACTTGCCCAGCACGTAGAACGGCCCCATCGGGAAGAGGTAGCCGTACGCCTGGTCCTGTGTCTGGCCGGCCCCCGAGGTCGGGACCCACATCTGCAGCGCGTTGCGCAGGAAACGCAACGGCGTGACGGCGAGGTCGAGCTTGGTGTCCGCGGCCCCGGCGCCCGCGCTCTGACTGAAGGTCAGCAGCGCGAGTCCGAGGCAGATGGCCGCGAGCCGTAGCCGGTGCACGCCGCGGGCCGAGCGGCGTGTCGGCAGCGCGTCGGACTCCGCGTCGTCCACGGCGACGTCGTGTGTCGCGCCGCGGCCGGCGCCGCGTTCCAGCACGTCCGGCACTCCGGCACGGTACCTGCGCCGGCACAGCGGGCCGAACCAGCGCCACCCGTCGCTTGCTAACCTTCGGTTAACTGATCACGACCTGCCGGGGTTCTTGTGAAGTCGGGTTCGCGCACCGTTGCGCGCCGCGTGGTTTTCCTCTCGTGGCGCGATCTCGCGCACCCCGAAGGCGGCGGCTCCGAGCTGTTCGTCGAGCGCATCGCCAAGCACCTGCACGAGCGCGGTTGGGACGTGACGATCTGCTGCGCCGCACACCCCGGCGCGCCCGGCGACGAGGTGCGCGACGGCGTCCGCTTCCGCCGCCGCGGTGGGCGGCTGACCGTCTACCTGCACGGGCTCGCCTTCCTGCTTCGCCGGTCGGGCCGGCGCGCCGACGTCGTCGTCGACGTGCAGAACGGACTGCCGTTCTTCTCCCCGCTGGTCCGCCGGCGGCGGCCGGTCGTCAACCTGCTGCACCACGTGCATCGCGAGCAGTGGCAGATGATCTACCCGGGGGCGGGCGGCCGGCTCGGCTGGCACATCGAGTCTCGGTGGGCGCCGAAGCTGTACCGAAGGGCTCGCTACGTCACCGTGTCCGCAGCGACGCGGGACGATCTCGGCTGGCTCGGTGTCGACGCGTCTCGGGTCGAGCTCGTGCACAACGGCATCGACACACCCCATCCGGACCGGCTGTCGCCGCGCAGTGTCACGCCGCGCATCGTCGTGCTCGGCCGGCTCGTGCCGCACAAGCAGGTCGAGCACGCACTCGAGGTCGCGGCTCGGCTGCGGGCGGCGATGCCGGAGCTGGTCGTCGACGTGATCGGGGACGGTTGGTGGCGGCCGACGCTGGACCGGCTGGTGCGCGATCTCGACATCGAGGACACGGTGACCTTCCACGGCAACATAACCGACGCCGAGCGCGATGATCTGCTCGGCCGGGCGTGGGTGATGCTCGCGCCGTCGGTCAAGGAGGGCTGGGGCATCGCGATCATGGAGGCCGCCGCGCACGGGGTGCCCGCACTCGCCTACAGCAGCGCAGGTGGCGTGCGCGAGTCGATCGTCGACTCGGAGACCGGCTGGCTGGTGACCGACCTGGACGAGCTGGGCAAGCGCACCGACGAGCTGCTGCGCGATCACACCCTGCGGGCGGCGATGAGCCGGGCGTGCCGCGAGCACGCCGACGGGTTCAGCTGGCAGAGCGCGGGAGCGCGCTTCGAGCAGGTTCTGGACCGGATGCTTACGCGCGGCACGCTGCGCTGAGCCGCGCGCGGCCGGTCAGCGGCTGCCGTAGTTGATGATCTGGCTGGAATCGGCCGGGTTGTGCTTCGGCGCGGCGGTGTTCGTGGACACGACACCCCAGGCGGTGAAGGCAGCGAGCGCAGCACCGACGAGGCCGGCGGCCGCCGCTGAGATCCACTTGGTCATGCCCTGCCTCCAGTTGTATTGACGAAACTATAACAAGAGATCACCCCGTCGGCGGCCCGCGCAGACCGCGTCGGCGGCGCAGCAGCGGGTAGCCGATCGCGGCCAGCACGGCGAGCGCTGCCACGGCGTCGCCGCCCAGCACGACGGCCGTGACCGCACCGGACCGACGCTCCGGCGCGACCCTGCCCGGCACCCGGTACAGCGAGACGTCCGCACCGTGGCGCACCGGCTGCAGGCCGGGCAGCGCCGGCACTGCCCCGGGCGTGCGGTGCTCGACGACGACCCACCCGACGTGCGCGGCAGCGAGCGCGTCCGCCAGGTCGGGACCGCTCGCCAGCGCGGCCGCGACCCGACGCACCCGCGGGTTCTCCCCGCGCAGGACAGTGCCGCCGACGGGAAGCCGGTCGTCCACCACGGTCGGCACCGGCAGCAGCCGGGGGGCCGGGTCCAGGACGGTACGGCCGGGCGCCCACGGGAAGCTGCGGTAGGCGGCGAACGGCAGTACGACGGCGTCCCGGGGCGGTTCGCTCGCCAGCGCGCGGGCCACCGCCGACCAATCGCGCGGGTAGTGCACCGGCCGCAGCGGCGTGCGCAGCGTGCCGGGCGCGTCGGGCAGCACGACGAGTGGGAGCGCCGCGGCAATCACGAGCAGGGTCAGTGGCCACGCACCGCCCGCGCGGCGCCGGACGAGGTCGGCTGCGCGGTCGAGCGCCGCGCCGATCAGCGATGCCTCGAGGACCACGAACGGCACCAGCCACTTCTGCGAATCGCGCAGCAGGCCGGCACCCGGCACGGCGTCGATCGTCGCGCGCAGCACGGCGCCACCGCCCGGCACGGCGGGCAGCGCGGCGAGCACGAACCCGATGGCCGCCGCCACGGCCGACCCCGTGACGGCGCGGGCGCCGAGCAGCTCGCGCAGTCGCGGCCAGCCGAAGGTTGCCGCGAGCACTAGCACGGCGAGCCACACGAACGCGTGCGGTCCGCCGCGACTGGACGGAACGACGTCCGCGTCCCAGATGCCGCCGCCGCCGAGCAGGCTCAGCACCGACCCGCCGGCGTGCTCGGCGCGCGGGCCGAACGCCGCGACCGCGCGCGCGTCGCTGGTGCCGGCCGAAGCGGACGTCAGCCCCGGCAGCAGCCAGGGCAACTGCACGGCGAGCGCCAGCCCCATGACGCCGAGCAGCGCACGCCTGCCGGGCCGCCCGACCGCCGCCATGATCACCGCCGTCGCACCACCGATCAACGCGCCGGTGGGCGTGATCGCCGCTGCCGCGAGCGCCACCGCGCCGATCGCCCAACTGCGCCGCCGCCGCGTATCGCGGAAAGCGAGCACCAGCCACGGCAGCGCCGCGTAGGACCACAGCAGCGCCCACTGCCCGATCGCGAGCCGCTCCACCACGAACGGGTTCCACACGCCCGCGGTGGCCGCGGCGATCCGCCCGGCGAGCGAAGCCCGGGCCAGTAGCGCCGCGCAGCCGAGACCCGCGCCGAGCAGGGGCACCAGCACCGCCACCCGCGCGACGACGGCGCCGTCGACGACGTGCTCGACCATGGCCACGAGCGCGTCCACCGGGACGGCGCGCGGCGCGGCGGAGGAGATCCCGAAGCTCGCCGCGTCCAGCGGCTGGTGCGGCGTGAACACCATGTCGTGGGCGAGCAGGTAACCGCGTCGGGTGATCGGCCACTCGAGCAGGCCGGCGAGGACCAGCAGCCAGACCGTCACGAGCACCCCGCCGCTGGTCGTCACCCGGCGGTCCGGCCGCGCGCGCTCGGTCAGGGGCGCGGCCGGCATCGCTGCACGATAGCCAGCACGCGCTGTCGGCCAAGCCGTCGGCTGCCGACGGCTCGGTACAGTCGGCGCGGCACGAGGAGCAGGAGGTCGCCGGTGACTCTCCCGAGCATGCGCACCGCCCGCTGGACTGCGGCCTCGGTGCCGGCAGCCTTCCTGCTGGCCAATGCGCTCAGCTACGCGCTACTGCTCGTGGCAGCGCACCGGATCTCCGCGGCTGCCTACGGCGAGCTGTCCTCGCTGCTCGGCCTGCTGCTCGTGGCGACGATCCCCGCGCTCGCGCTGCAGACGGTCGCCGCGCGCAGGGTGGCGGTGCACGGTACCGACGAGGGCGTGCGCGCCGGCACGGTGCGCTTCGGTCTCGGCGCCACGGTCGTGCTGGCGCTCGTCTCCCCCGCCCTCGCCGCGTTCCTGCACCTGCACGGCGTGCTTGGCGTGCTCCTGGTGGCAGCCACCGTGCCGCCGCTCGCGCTCATCGGCGCCGCGTCCGGCGTGGCACAGGGGCGCCGCGAGTTCCGCCGACTCGGTCTGCTGATCCTCGGCGGCACCGGCGGCCGCGCGCTGGGCGGCCTGGTGGCGATAGTCGCGTTCGGCACACCGGACGCTGCGCTCGCCGGGATCCTCGTCGGCGCAATTGCCGCCGCAACGTGCACCGCGCTCGACGTCGCCCGGCACTCCGCGCCGCAGGCATCCGGCACGGGAGCACCCGGCCTGGTGCTCGAGGCGGCCCACGCCACGCACGCACACGGGTTGTTCCTGCTGCTGACGAGCCTGGACGTGCTGCTCGCCAGACACGTGCTGACGTCCTCGCAGGCCGGCGTCTACGCCGTCGGCGCCGTCCTCACGCGGGCGGCACTGTGGCTGCCGCAATCGCTCGTCCTCCTGCTGTTCGCGTCACTGGCACAGCAGGCGAGCCGGCGCGCGGCAGGGCAACGCGCGGCGCTGATCACCACCGCCCTCGGTGCGGTTGCCGTCGCCGGCACGGCATTGCTCGGACCGTTGGTGGTCAGCGCGGTGGGCGGCAGCAGGTACCACCGGCTCGACTCGGTGGTCTGGCTCTGGGCCCTGCTCGGGGCGTTGCTCGCCGTCGTGCAGCTCGCCGTCCTGGCCGGACTCGCCCGACGCAGCCGACGTCGCGCCGTCCTGCTGTGGGCCATGCTCGTCGCGGACGTCGCGGTGGTGCTCGGCATCGGCGCCGTGAACACCCCGCAGCGACTCGTCGTCGGTCTGATCTGCGTCGCGGCCGTCGGGGCCGGGGTGTCGCTGTGGCTCGTGCTGCGCGAGCCACACGCGATGTTCGCGCCGGATGCGCCCGGCCACGCCGGCGGTCCGGCGGACCGGACCGCACTCGAGAGCCGATGAACAAGGCTGGCATCGTGCACGGTGTGGACGAGTCGTTCGCCGCGGCATGGGTCGCCGCCGACGCCGTCCCCGGCTGGCTCACCTGCGCGCAGGCACGGCTGCTCTGGGATGCCGCCGGATCGGTCGGACCGGACGGTCTGATCGCCGAGATCGGCAGCCATCAGGGCCGCTCGACGCTCGTGCTGGGCCGTCGCGCGCAGGCCCGGGACGCGCGGGTGGTCGCCATCGACCCGTTCGTCGCCGGCGGCATGTTCGGCGGCACGGCGACTCGTGCGCGCTTCGAGCAGAACATCTTCGCTGCCGGGCTGGACGATGTCGTGCGGCTCGTCGCGCGGCCCAGCACCGAACTACGCAGGACGTGGCGCGAGCCGCTCGCAATGATCTACGTCGACGGCAAGCACGATTATTGGACGACCCGCGACGACCTGCGCTGGCTGCAGTTCCTCGACGACGGAGCACCACTGCTGGTGCATGACTCGTTCTCATCCATCGGGGTGACTGCCGCATTGCTCGCACACGTGCTGCCCGGTCATCGGTTGCGATTCGTCGAGCGTGCGGGCTCGCTGGCCCGGTTCACGGTCGGCCGGCCGAATCGTGCCGACCGGCTGCGGCTGATCGCCCAACTGCCGTGGTTCGCCCGCAATGTTGCGGTCAAGGGCGCACTGCGCGCGCTGCGGGTCGTCGGTTACCGGCGCGCCGACCCGTACTGATCGTTACTTGGCCTGCGGCGCCGGCCACGGCGTGGGCGTGAACGCCGGATCGAGACCGGGCCCGAAGGCTCCACTCACGCCCTGCGGCGTCGGGTACACGCCCTTCTGGACCCAGTTGTTCAACGTGTCGATCAGTCCGACCCGCTGCTTGACGGAGAAGATGCAGTGCCCGGCACCGTACGGCGCGCCCGACGACGTCGAGTACGTGGTCGGCGGCGCGACGTAGAGCTGCACGAGGTCGCCGCTGCTCTTGCGCGTACGGGCGCGTTGCGCGAGCACCGATTCGTTCGAGACGAGTACGAGCGGGTCGTTCTCGGTGTGCATGGTCAACGTCGGCAGTTGGATCTTGCCGGTGGTGTCGCCGAGCTGTTCGAACCTCTTCCGCGCCGCGGCGTCCGCCGAGATCCGCGGTGCCGCGGCGAGCTGCTTCTCGTACGCCGCCGGATCGCCGCCGACGAGCTTGATCAACGCCGACTCGGGTGCAGAGATGCGTTGCGCGTAATCGGTGTCCACATTGGAGGAGGCGTTGCCGCCGACGCGCTGCTCGATCTCGTACCGGGCGGCGGTGCCGAACGCCAGCGCGGTGAGCGCCGACTCGACGACGGCCGCCACCTGCGACTGGATGTCGTGCCCGTCGTAGGTGGCGGTCTTGTGCGGCGCATCCACCAGCGAACCGATGAACAGAGCCTTCGCAGTGCCGCCGTGCGCGGTGTCCTTGGCGGCGGCGATCATCTTGGCCGCAGCCTGTTTCCACTGCGCGTCGGCCTGCTCGGCGCTCGCGTAACCGGTCAGCTGCAGCTGCGGGTCGATGAGCGTCTTGATGGCGAACGCGACGTCCAGCGCGACGTCGAAGTTCAGGTTGGGGCCGGCCACCGCGCCGCACATGGGGGCGGCGCCGTCGACGAACGACGAGTCCTTCTCGGCCAGGATCTCGGTGATCAGGCCGCCGAGCGAGTCGCCCCACACGTACGTGCGCTGGGGCTTGCCCACGAGCCCGACGAACTTCTTGTACAGCTGCTCCCCCGCCTGCACACCGTCGGCCACCGCCCAGCCGTTCGACTTGTACGACGAGCCGGCCAGTGCGTAGCCCTGTGCGAGCAGAGCCTTGCTGACAGCGTCGGTACCGCTGCCGTCCGCATCGAGCGAAGTCACCTGCGCGTTGGTCTGCACGGCCGAGAAGTCCGGTGGCCCAGGCGTCGCGAACCGGTAGCCGTGCGAGTAGAGCAGCAGTGTGCCGTTCCACTTGGCCGGCAGCTTGATCTCGTACTTGGCGCCGTCCAGCGTGCCGTCGCACTTACCCGCGCACTTGTGGAAGGACACGTCGGTGGACGTGGACTGGACCGTGCGTTGCCGGCCGGACACGGCGGTGGTGTCGCTCGAGCATGCGGTGAGCGCAAACGCGGTGACGGTGAGGACGGTGGCAACAGAGAGCACGCAGCGACGACGATGCATTGAGCCATCTTGCCCGACGGCGTGGAGCAGACGGTCGTGCGGCGTGCCGCGCGCGTTCGTGCCGCCTCAGACGGGCGCCGGCGCGGGCGCGGGCGCCGAGTTCAGTGCGGTGGACGTCAGCTGGCATGCCTCACGCAGCGCCGGGATCAGCCGGTGCGCCTGCGCGGTGTTGCCCTGGTGCGCTGCCTCGGCCATCTGGCGGCACACGCCGGCGAGCCGCCGCGCGCCCACGGTCTCGCTCGATGCGCGGAACACCTCGGCCGTCTCGAAAACATCCCCCGGCGAGGAGCGACGGATCGCGGCCTGCAGTCGTAGCCTGCGCAGGGGCAGCTCGGCGACAAAGGCCCGCCGCAGCTCGACGACCATCTCCGGCGCGTTGAGCTGTTCGGCCAGCACGCCCAGCACCCCGTGGTCGATGATGTCGTCCTGCGTGGTTGCCCGCGCGAGCGAGGCCGCCACCCCGTCCAGCGCGGCGCGCAGGTCCTCGAGATCGACCGGTTTGGTCAGGAAGCCGTCCATGCCCGCGGCCATGCACTCGTCGCGGTTGCGCGCCATCGCGTCGGCAGTCATCGCGATGACCGGGGTGCGCTGGCGTCCGGCACCGGCTTCGCCCGCCCAGATCTCGCGCGCCGCCTGGACGCCGTCGAGGTCGGGCAGGTGCCGGTCCATGAGGATCACGTCGTAACCGCCGTCGAGCGCGCACCGGACGCCGTCGGCGCCGCGGGTCGCGACCTGCAGATCATGGCCGAGCAGTTTGAGCTGGCGTTGCGCCAGGATCGCGTTGACGGCGTTGTCCTCCACGAGCAGGACGTGCAGGCGGCGCGGTGCGGGGCCGGCCACGACAGGCGGGGGCGCGTCAACTCGGGCCGGTGCCGGGTCCGCTTCCATCGCCGCGGGCGGCGGGTCGGCGGGCGGCACAGCGACCCGGACGCAAATCGTGTGGCGGCCCCCGGCGCTCGCGCTGTCCGTGACGCTGCCGCCGAGCCGCACGGTCGTGCGCCGCACCAGGTGCAATCCGACGCCGTCGCCCGGCCGCCCGGCGTCTGCACGGCCGCGCGTCAGGATGATGCGCTCGATGTCGGACAGGCCGCCGCCGCCGTCGGAGACCGAGAAGGCGAGCTCGTCCACGCCACCATCGCCACGCGACACGTGAACGAGGTAGGGACCGCAGGCATGCGTCACCGCGTTGTCCACGAGCTCGGTCAACAGCCGCCGAAGCGCGGCTTCGTCGCCGACGAGCCGCAGCGGGACGTCGACGTCGACCTTGACCGCTACCTCGGCGTGTACGCCGGCGGCGACGGCGCCGAGCAGCTCGGGCAGGACGAACGGTCGCTGCGCGACCGGCCCGTCGGCGATCTCGACGTGGCACAGCGACCGGAGCCGCTCGACGGCGTGCGCCATGCCGTCCGCCTCGACCATCAGACCGTCGAACGCAGCGCGCTGCTCACCGTCCAGCTCGCTCATGCCGAGCAGCTCGAGCGACCCGAGCATGGACCGAAGGGGCAAGCGCATGTGCTGTTCGAGAAGCCGGTCCACGGCGGTGGCGAGAATGTACGCGTGCTGGGACGACTGGTCGGTCATGGTGATCCTCCGGCGTGGGCTGCTCGACCCCTGGTGTTCTCGTCGGCGAGACCATGGGCGACCTGATCGGTTAGACACCCTCAGTGATCAGAACGACTACAGTGCGCCACGCGAGGCTCATTTACTTCACGCAGACCTTATACCCAAGCAAGAGTAAAGATCAACGGCCAACGGGGTGCCGAACCGGCTTCATGACCGGCCGTCGCTGCCGATGACGAGGACATGTCGCACGTCCCGGACACGCTCGCGCAGGCCACACCGCCGATCGGTGCTCTGTTGGGCGGCCTGCTCGACCCCGATAGCCTCGCCCGCGCTGTCGACGACGCGGTGCAGTGGACCAGCGAAGCCTTCGGTGCTCGAGCAGTGCGGCTCGTCGCGGCCGACGCCGACGGCCCATCCCTGTTGCACCGGCTGGGGCAGGACGGCTTCGGGAGGGGCGCTACCGCCGGGCTCGCCAGCGACGCCCTGCCGAAGCAGTTGCTCGCCCGCTGGCGGGCCGAGCCATCCGGGTCCGCCATCCGGTGCGAGACCACGGACCCGGTTGACGGTTCGCCGGCGACGCTCCTGCTCGTGCCGCTGCGCACGGCCGACCGTGCCCGGTACGCCATGGTCGTGCAGGTTCCCGGCGTGGCCGGGTTCGACGCGGCCGCGCTGGGCCAGCTCGACGCAATGGGTCTGCTGATCAGCGTCGCGCTCGCTCGGGCGTTCGCCATCGAGCAGGACCGGCAGCGCGCGCAACTCGACCGACTGTTGACGACGGTGTCCACCGACCTCATCCGCTTCCACGCGGGAGGCATGGAAGCGGCCATTCGCGAGGCGATGGGCTCGGTCGCGCAGTTCGTCGGCGCCGCACACGCACACGCTTTTGTCACCGGTCAGCTCGATGTGCACTGGCACATGTCCGGGGCGTCCCCCGAACCAGGCGACGAACTGGGCGCCGGCGTGCCGGACGGATGGCTCGCCCGTCTCGCGGACGGCCCGTTCCTGGCAGCGGGCGACGGCACCGCGGCCGATGCCCTGGTGCTGCCGTTGCGCGCGGACGGCGAGGTCATCGGCCGGGTCGTCCTCGTCGCCGGTCCGCGCGCACGGTGGGACGGCGCTTTGGCGCTGACCTTGCGCCAGCTCGGCGGCATGATCTCCCAGGTCGTCACGAGCGAGCGGCTGGGCCGCCAGCTCGCCGCGTCGGAGGCGCGTTACCGCTCCGTGGTCGAGCAGGTGCGCGACGTCATCGTGCGCATCGACGGCACCGGCAAGATCGTGTTCGTCAACCGGGCATGGACCGAGCTGACGGGTCTCACGATCGAGGAGACGCTGACACGCACGCCGTTCGACAGCATCCACCCCGACGACCACGCCGTGGCCGCGGCGCACCTCGCCTCGGTCGTCGCCGGCGAGGATCGCCGGGAGCGCGGCGTCCGCTTCGTCGCGAAGGACGGCAGCCACCGCTGGATGGAGATCCGCGGCCGGGCGATGTTCGACGCCGCGGGCGGTTTCGACGGGCTCAGCGGCGTGCTGCACGACGTCACCGAGCGACAGCGGGCACAGGATCGCGCGCAGCAGGCACTCGACGACGCGGTGGCGGCGCGCGACGAAGCGCAGCGCACCAGCCGCAGGCAAGCGCAGTTCCTGTCGCGGATGAGCCACGAGCTGCGAACCCCGCTCAACGCCATCCTCGGGTTCGCGCAGCTGCTCGAGTACTCCTCGCTCGACGAAGAAGGACTGGACGCAGTGCGGCTGATCCGCCAGGGCGGTCACCACTTGCGCGAACTGATCGACGACGTCATGGACATTTCCCGGGTCCAGTCCGGGGAGTTCGCCCTCAGCCCGGAGGCGGTCGACGTCGCCGAGGTGTGGTCCGAATGCGTCGGCCTGCTTGCCGCGAACGCGGCCGCGATGGAGGTCGACGTGGCCGACCTGACCCGCGACGGCGCGGCCGTGCAGGTCGATCGGCGGCGGTTCAAGCAGATCATGCTCAACGTGCTGTCGAACGCGATCAAGTACAACAAGCAGGGCGGTCAGGTGCACATCGACGTCCGACCGGCAGCAGCCGCGGCCGGCGATCGCACCGTCGTCGCAATTTCCGACACCGGGGTGGGCGTGCGCAGCGACCAACTGGGCGCACTGTTCGCGCCCTTCGAACGGCTCGGCGCCGAACTGACCCAGATCGAGGGCACCGGCGTGGGTCTGGCACTGACCAAAACGCTGGTCGAGGCGATGGGCGGCACGATCACGGTCGCGAGCGAGCCCCAGATCGGCACGACGATGTCGATCGCGCTGCCCCCGGCTGCGGTCGGCGCACCGTGACCACACGCATCGAGTGGTCAGTGGCTCAGTGCGCCGCGTCGTGCCAGGTGCGGCCGATGCCGACGGACACGTCCATCGGCACGTCGAGCTGATACGCGCCGCCCATCTCGCGACGAACGAGATCCTCGACCGCAGCGCGCTCGCCCTCGGCGATCTCCAGCACGAGCTCGTCGTGGACCTGCAGGAGCAGCCGCGACCGGAGCCCGGCCTCGGCCAGCCCGCGGTGCACGCCCAGCATGGCGACCTTGATGATGTCCGCGGCGCTGCCCTGGATCGGCGCGTTCAGTGCTGCACGCTCGGCCATCTCGCGCAGGTTGCGGTTGTCGCTGGTCAGGTTCGACAGGTAGCGACGGCGGCCCATGATCGTCTCGGTGTAACCGGTCTGCCGGGCGTCCTCGACCACCGAGCGCAGGTAGTCGCGCACGCCGCCGAAGCGGGTGAAGTACGCGTCCATCTGCCCCTTCGCCTCGTCCGGCGTGATCTTCAGCTGCCGGGACAGGCCGAAGGCGGACAGCCCGTACGCCAGCCCGTAGCTCATCGCCTTGATCCGCCGGCGCATCTCCGGGTCGACGTCGTCGGTCGGGATGTCGAACGCACGCGATGCGACGAAGGTGTGCAGGTCCTCGCCGGTGGTGAACGCCTCGATCAGCCCGGCGTCCTGGCTCAGCGTCGCCATGATGCGCATCTCGATCTGGCTGTAGTCGGCAGTCATCAGCGACTCGAAGCCGGCGCCGACGGTGAACGTCTCGCGGATGCGCCGGCCCTCCGCGGTGCGCACCGGGATGTTCTGCAGGTTCGGGTCGGTGGACGACAGCCGCCCCGTGGCGGCGATGGTCTGGTTGAACGTGGTGTGGATGCGCCCGGCGTCGTCGACCAGCGGCAGCAACCCGTCGACCACCGACTTGAGCCGGGCGACCTCACGATGGCGCAGCAGCAGCTCCAGCACCGGGTGCTCGGTCTTGACATAGAGGTCGGCGAGGGAATCGGCGTCGGTCGTGTAGCCGGTCTTGATGCGTTTCGTCTTCGGCAGCCCGAACTGGTCGAACAGGATCTCCTGCAGCTGCTTGGGCGAACCGAGGTTGAACTCGCGTCCGACAACCTCGTGTGCCTGCGCCTCGACGTCCTTCACGCCTGCGCCGAGCTCGCTCTGCAGGTTGGTCAACGCGTCGATGTCGGTGGCGATGCCGACGGCCTCCATGTCGGCCAGCACGTACGCGAGCGGCAGCTCCATGTCGGTCAGCAGCTCGGCGGCGCGGCTCTCCCCCAGCTGGGTGTCGAACGCGTCGGCGAGATCGCGCACGGCCGTCGCGCGGACGGTCTCGACCTGCGCCAGAGCGTCATCCGTCTCGTCCTCTCCGCCGTCGAGCGTCAGCTGGCCGGACTCCTCGATGTTGCTGCGCAGCTCGCGGTGCAAGGTGCGCAGCGCGAGGTCGGCGAGATCGAACGTGCGCTGGTCCGGCCGCAGCAGGTACGCCGCAAGCTGGGTGTCGCTGGCGACGCCGGCCAGGTCCCAGCCGTGCTGGCGCAGTGCCAGCAGCGGGCCCTTGACGTCGTGCACCGCCTTCGGCGCGTCGGGGTCGGCGAGCCAGGTGGCCAGCGCCTTGTCGTCGTCCGGGCTCAGCACCTCGGGGTCGACGTAGGCGGCGGCGCCGTCGGAGCCGGCCAGCGCGATGCCGGTGAGCGTGCCGATGCCGCGGCCCCACGTGCCGCGGAATGCTAGCCCGGTGCGCGCACCGCCGCGGGCGTGCTCGCCGAGCCACTGCGTGACGTCGTCGGTACCGAGTCGGGACACGGCGACGTCGAAGCCTTCCTCGGCCTCGGGTTGCGCAGCGTCGACGCTGGCGAACAGTCGTTCGCGCAGCACCCGGAACTGCAGGTCGTCGAAGAGCCGGTGCACCTCTTCGCGGTCCCACTGCTGGCGCGCAAGGTCGTCCAGCTGCGCGTCGACGTCGACGTCGCGCACCAGCTCGGTGAGCCGGCGGTTCAGCTCGACGGACGCCAGGTGTTCGCGCAGCGCGTCGCCGACCTTGCCCTTGACGGTGTCGACGCGGTCGATGAGATCGCGCAGCGAGCCGTACTCGCGAATCCACTTCGACGCGGTCTTCTCCCCCACGCCAGGGATGCCGGGCAGGTTGTCGCTCGGGTCCCCGCGCAGCGCGGCGAAATCCGGGTACTGGGCGGGAGACAGCCCGTACTTGGCCTGCACCTCGTCGGGCGTGAACCGGGTCATCTGGCTCACGCCGAGTCTCGGGTAGAGAACGGTGACGTGGTCGTTGACCAGCTGCAACGCGTCGCGGTCGCCGGTGCAGATCAGCACGTCGATCCCCTGGGCGACCGCCCGGGTGGTCACGGTGGCGATCACGTCGTCGGCCTCGAACCCGTCGACCATCATCGTCGGGATGCGCAGTGCGTCGAGCACCTCCCGGATCAGGGTGATCTGGCCCTTGAAATCGTCCGGGGTCTCGCTGCGGCCGGCCTTGTAGTCGGCGTAGGTCTCGCTGCGGAACGTCTTGCGGGAGACGTCGAACGCGACGGCGACGTGCGTGGGTTCCTCGTCACGCATCAGGTTGATCAGCATCGAGGTGAAGCCGAAGACGGCGGTGGTGGGTTGGCCCGTCGTCGTCGACATGCCGGTCTCGCGCAGCGCGTAGAACGCGCGGTAGGCCAGCGAGTGGCCGTCGAGCAGCAGCAGGGTAGCCGGCTTGGTCTTCACCGCAGTGCTCACCCGGCCACTCTAGAACCAGCCGCCGACACCCGGAGGGGGTGCCGGAACCGCGGTCAGTTGCTGCCGCGCACCGCTGAATACGAGGCCAAACCGGCGCGCTGCGCGCGGATCAGGCGGGCGCGGCGCAACACGGCGGCGCCCTGCATCGGCTCGGCCATACCGAGCGAACGACGCAGTCGGCTCGTCTGCGCGATGCGCTGCACCACCAGCGGCGCGAAACCGAGCCGGGCGAGGTAGCGGTTGCTCTCGCGCGAGTCGCTGGCGGTCGTCGCGAGCACGTGCTCGACGTCCGCGGCCTCGGCGAGCTCGACCGCGCTGGCGAGCAGGGCCCGACCGACACCGCGACGCCGCCGCCGCGGATCGACCATCAGGTGTGTGACGTGCAGCACGCCGGTCAGGTCGATGGCGCCGATGTCGTCGCACTGCGCGGCGAGCATCCCGACGATGCGTTCGCCGGCGCTGACACCCTCCTCGCCCGGCGGGTCCTCGACGGCCACCAAGAGGTCGCGCTCACCGCTGGAGATGATCTCGGCGAAGCGCTTGCTCAGCCGCGGGACGCCGGAATCGAGCAGTGGTCGGCCGCTGAAAACGCCCGATCGGGTGCCCACGGAGCGCACGAGGTGCGCGAGGCCCACGACGTCTCCTGTGTTCGCGGCGCGAACACGGATGTTCGAGCGAGCCACGGCATACGCCTCCCTGCCCGGTCAGCAGTGCACGATGAGTTGCCTCGGCAACCATAAGGGTGCGGCGGAGGTCCCGACAACGGGTGGTTCGTACCGGCCGGTACACATTCAGCCGGCGACGATCTCCTCGCCGAGGTAGGCGGCGCGCACGCGGTCGTCGGCCAGCAGTTCCGGGCCGGTGCCCTGCAGGACGATCTCGCCGGTCTCGAGCACGTAACCGCGGTCGGCCAGACTGAGAGCCTGGGCGGCGTTCTGTTCGACCAGCAGCACGGTGACGCCGAGCTCGTTGATCTCGCGGACGATGTCGAAGATCTGTGCCACGATCAGGGGCGCGAGCCCCATCGACGGCTCGTCGAGCAGCAACAGTTCGGGCTTGCCCATCAGCGCGCGGCCGATGGCCAGCATCTGCTGCTCGCCGCCGGACAGCGTGCCGGCGGGCTGCTTGTAGCGCTCGCGCAGCCGAGGGAACATCTCGAGCACGCGGTCGATGTCTTTACGGTCGACGGACTTGAACCGGAACGCGCCCATCTCGAGGTTCTCGGCGACGGTCATCCGCGGGAACACGTGCCGCCCCTCGGGAACGTGGCAGACGCCGAGGCGGATCAGGTCGTGCGCCGGAATGCCGTCGATGCGCCGGCCGCCGAGGGTGATCGAGCCACGGGCCGGGCGCATCATGCCGGACACGGTCTTCTGCGTGGTCGTCTTGCCGGCGCCGTTCGCGCCGAGCAGCGCGACGACCTCGCCCCGGCCTACGGTGAAACTGATCCCCTTGAGCGCGGCGATCGCGCCGTAGCGGACCTCGATGTCGTCGACGTCGAGCAGCGTCTCGCACGCAGCGACGGGCTTCGACAGGTCAGGTCGGGCGTCAGTCATGGTCGGTGCCATCCTCGTCCGCACGGGCGTGCTCGGCGGCCACCTCGTCGATGTCGATCAGGTGCATGGCCGGCTGGGGCGCGACGTCGTCACCGGCCTTGTCAGCCGCGTCGTCACCCGGTGTGCCGAGGTAGGCCGCCACCACGACCGGGTCCCGCTGAATTGCCTGCGGCGTGCCCTCGGCGATCTTCTCGCCGAAGTTGAGCACCACGATGCGATCGGCGATGGACATCACCAGTTTCATGTCGTGCTCGATGAGCAGCACGCTGGTGCCGCGGTCGCGGTTGATCCGGCGGATCAGTTCAGCGAGATCGCGCTTCTCCGCGGGGTTCGTGCCGGCGGCGGGCTCGTCGAGCAACAACACCCCGGGTGCCGTGCCGAGTGCGCGGGCGATCTCCAGTCGACGCTGCTCGCCGTAGGCCAGTGAGCCGGCGAGTTCGTTCGCCCGCTCGGCGAGCCGGACCTCACGCAACAACTCGAGCGCGGTCCGGCTGCTCTCGCGCTCCTCCCGTCGTTGCCACGGCAGGCCGAGCATCGAGGCGATGGGCCCGGACTTCTGCCGCGTCTCGATACCGATCTTGACGTTCTCGAGCGCGGTGAGGGCCGGGAAGAGCCGAATGTTCTGGTAGGTACGCGCGATGCCCAAGTGGTTGATGACGTGGGTCTTCATGCCGAGCACGCTGCGTGCCTGCTCCCCGGCCCGGCCGACCGCCACGATCGATCCCTGCTGCGGCTTGTAGACGCCGGTCAACGAGTTGAACAGTGAGGTCTTGCCGGCGCCGTTCGGACCGATCACCGCGAGGATCTCGCCGCGCCGCATCGTCATGGACACGTCGTTGAGGCTGACGACACCGCCGAAGCGCAGTGTGACGTGCTCGATGTCGAAGACCAGATCCTGCTCGGCCGGCGCGTCCGGCTCGGTTGCCGTGGTCATCTAGAGGCCTTCCGACGCAGGGACGGCGCGGGTCTCGGCGCTCGACGTCGCGTCGAGGCCCTCGAGCTCGGCGCGGCGCCGCTTGGCCGGCAGCAAGCCCGCCGGCCGGAAGATCATCATCGCGAGCACGAGCGCCCCCACCCACATCTGCCGGTCCTCGAGCGGCACCTGCGACTTGAGGAACTGCGGCAGCCAGGTCAGCACCGCGGCGCCCGCCATCGCGCCGGGCAACGAGCCCATGCCACCGAACACCACGTAGGCGACGATAAGGATCGACACCTGCAAGGTGAAAAGCGACGGGTCGAAATAGCCGACCTGGGTCGAGAAGAACCATCCCGCGAGCCCCGACGTCGAGGCGCCGATCGCGAAGGCGAGCAGCTTGACGCGGGTGGTGTTGACGCCGCTCGCCTGCGCTGCGATCTCGTCCTCACGGATGGCCGCCCACGCCCGACCGATCCGCGAGTTCTCCAGCCGGTAGAACAACACGATGACGATGACGAGGATCACGAGCAGCGCGTACCAGTAGGGCAGGAAGTCCTGCCCGAAGGTGATGTGCAGCAGCGGTATGTCGATGCGCGGGTGCGGGATCGTCGGGCCGACCGAGCCACCGGTCAAGCCACCGGGGTTGTTCAACGCCAGCACCTGGATGATCTCGCCGAAGCCGAGGGTGACGATCGCGAGGTAGTCGCCGCGCAACCGCAACGTCGGTGCTCCGAGCAGCACGCCGGCGATCAGGCAGGCGATCACCGCGACCGGGATGACCGCGTAGGCCGGCCAGTGCAGCCAGCTCGGCGGTTGCGCACCGGGCAACGCGCCGACGAAGTACGCGGTCGTGTACGCACCGATCTCGTAGAACGCGATGTATCCCAGGTCGAGCAGACCGGCCCAGCCCACGACCACGTTGAGACCGACGGCCAGCAGCAGGTAGACCCCGATCTGGCTGACGAGGACGTTCTGCCAGGTGCTGGGCAGCGTCGGCGGGTAGAACAGCGCGATGCCGATCGTCGCGACCAGGACGGCCCGTGATGCGGCCGAACGCCGCACTTGTTCCACGACCGCGGTGAACGGCAGCCGGATGTTGGCGCCGAGGCCGGTGCGCTCCGCCGCGCGGTCGCGCAGCGCCCCGGCTTCGGCACGGCGCTCGGCCCGCGCCACCGTGGCGCTCTGCAGGGCTGCGCCGAGCAAGATCACGAAGACCAGGCAGGCCGTCCAACCGCCCACGCCCAGGTTCTGCCATTTCGCGCCGTACTGCGGCGCTTCGCGGGTGGCCGTGCTGGTCATCGCCTCCAGCGTCGCGAAGGTCAGCACCATCGAGACCAGGGACAGCACAGCGATACCCCAGGCGAGCAACTCGATGCGCAGGTACGCCGCCACGAGCGCACCGATCGCGCACACCAGGAACAACGTCAGGCCGAGCCAACCCAGATACGCGCTCGGCAACGCTCCCACACCGGTGCCCTCGAACCGGTCGCTGGCCACCGAGAGCGTCCAGTTCGTCGGCGGTTGCGCCCCGAACCACCCGGCGCTGAGGAAGGCGAGCAGACCCCACACCGTCGCCAGTGCGCTGAACAGCAGGCCGGCGCGGTAGTCCAGTACCCGGCTCAGGAAGGCGCGCGGATCGGCGACCTCGGCGCGCGATACGGCGGCCGTGATTCCGGCCCCGGCCAGGACGAGGAACCCGATGATGTCGGCGTACACGCCGAACGAGTGGTCGGGACCGGAGTCGTTGATGGTGAAGTCGACGACGTCGGCGTGCGCGACATAGGCGAGGACTGCGCCGACGACGCCGAGCACGGCGGCTGCGATGCCGGCGGCCAACGAGAGCGTGTGCAGCACGGTGCGGAAACCGATCGCGACCGCGACGGCGATGACGCAGAGCACGAGCAACGTCCAGGCCAGCCACGCGAAGAAGGCGGTGGTCAATGCCGACAGCCCGTCCGTCTGCGACACCTTGTCCGCGAGCGGGCCGAACTTCGCGCTCAGCCCGTCCAACCAGTTCATCACGAACTGCGAGATGAGCACGGCCAGCACGCCGGCGACCATCGGTGCGACGCCCGGACGACGGAAATAGGGCTGGACATAGGGGTAGAAGGTGACCAGCAGGAACAGCGCGACGCCGATCAGCAGGAACCAGATCACGCGCACGTTGAAGATGGCCTGATGGAAGGCGAGCCCCAGGTCGTTCTGCGTTCCCTCTTGCGGGCCGATCATCAGCGCCAGGACGAGGCCGCCGGCCAGACACGCCGCGAGGCGCTTGATCATCGCGTTGGCCGAGGCGTTCACGCGGCACGCCCCAGCCGCTCGCCGAGGATGCCGGTGGGCCGCACGAGCAGAATCAGCACCAGCACGATGAAGCTGCTGATGTCCTCCCACTTCGGGTCGGTCAACCAGCCGACCATGACCTCCACCTCACCGAGGATGAGACCACCGATCATCGCGCCGCGGATGTTGCCGATGCCGCCGAGCACCGCGGCCGCGAAGGCCTTCACCCCGGGCGTGAAACCCATCAGGTAGAAGACGGTGCTGTACAGGCCGAACATGAAGCCCGCCATGCCCGCCAGCGCACCGCCGATGACGAAGGTGCGCGAGATCGTCTTGTCGATGTCGATACCCATCAGTGCCGCCGTAGGCGCGTCCTCCGCGACTGCACGGACGCTGCGACCGAGCTTCGTGCGGTTCACCAGGGTGTCGAGGAAGACCATCGTCACGAGCGCAACCACGATGATGATCGCTTGCAGAAGTTGGACCTTCGCGCCGGCGATCGAGAACAGCGCCTTGTCCTCGTTGAAGAAGTTGTTGATCTGGTTGTTCTGGATGTGGTTGAACAGCTTGCCGGCCAGGTTGGACAAGAACAACGAGGCACCGATGGCGCTGATCAGGAAGGCCAGCTTCGGAGCGCGACTTCGGCGCAGTGTCTTGTACGCGACCTTCTCCAGCGCGAACGCGACCGCGGCACCACACACCGCACCCGTCAGGCCGCCGACGATCATCACCAGGACAGCGTCGAGCCCGCTCGTATGGCCGCTTTTCGTCAGCTGATTGACGACGAGCAGACTGCCGAAGCCGCCGGCCATGAACACTTCACTGTGTGCGAAGTTGATCAGCTGCAGGACACCGTAGACCAACGTGTACCCGAGCGCGATCAGTGCGTAGATCGACCCTTGCTCCAGGCCCAGTATCAGGTACTGGACGAACTCCTGCCCGACGGATTGCGATGCGCTCACGAAAGAGACTCCCCTTGGCCCGACGACGTGTTGCTCGTCGGCTTCACGACGGATTTCGACGCTCTGACGAAGGTGGGCGAGCCGGAACCGGCTCGCCCACCTCCCGCACGTTGATCAGCCGGGCGGTTACTTCGCCTGGTTGATGTCGCCGAGCCCCTTGATCACGCCGCTCTCCTGCCGGAAGAGATTCACGACCAGGTTGGACGCCTCGACCTCGCCGTTGCTCTGGAACTTGATCGTGGTCGTGATGCCCTTGTAGTTCTCCGCGTTCAGCGCCGTCAGCAAGCTGGTGCGGGTGACCGGCCCGGACGACGACGCCTTGTTGATCGAGTCGATGAACAGGTTGGCTACGTCGAAAGCCTCGGGCGAGTACGTCGACGGCGCGGTCTTGAACTTCGCCTGGTAGGCAGCCGCGAACGCCTTCGCCCCCGGAGCGACGGTGGCGTCCTGGCAACCGCAGGTGAAGTACCAGCCGTTGCCGGCCGTGCCGGCGTTCTTGGTGAAGATCGACGACTTGCCACCGTTGCCGGTCACCCTGCGACCCTTGAAGCCGGCACCGGTCAGGGCCTTGGCCAGCAGCGCGGCCTGCGCGTCGTAACCGCCGTAGAAGACCGCGTCCGCGCCCGAGTTCGCAATCTTCTGCGCGATCGGCCGGTAGTTGGTCGTGGTCATACCGTTGATGCTGCCGGTCTGGACCTTGACGCCCTTCTTCTTGAGCTCCGAGCCCATGGTCCCGGCCACGCCCTGCCCGTACGCGCTTTGGTCGTCGAGCACGAAGACGTTCTTCGACCCGGTGCGCGCCAGCCAATCGGCGCCCTGCGTGCCCTCGACGTTGTCGTTCGGGATGATGCGATGCCAGCAGGTGTAGCCCTTGCTCTGCAGATCGCCTTCACTCGCCGAGGCGGTCACGATCGGCATGGGCGGGCTGGCCTTGCAGAAGCTCGGGTCCACGGCCTTGCTCTCACCGGAGAACGCCGGGCCGATCACGCCGATCACCTTGGCGTTGGAGATCAGCTGGGTGGCCGCGGCCGGCGCCTTGGCCGGGTCACCCTCGGAGTCGGCCGGCAGCAGGGTGACCTTGAACTTGTACTTGCCCGACGCGTTGGCCTGGTCGATGGCGAGCTGCGCGCCGTTGCGCTCGTTGATGCCGAGCTGGGCGTTGCTGCCGGACAGTGCACCGATGAAGCCGATGGTGTAGTTCTGCGCTGCGCCCCCGCTGCTGCCCGACGAGCTGCTGCCGCCGTTCAGGCCGCCGCCGCTCTTCTTCTTGCTCCCGCCGCTGCTGGAACAGCCGGCCAGCGCCACAGCCGCCGCCGTGGCCAGCACGACGGTCGTCGTCATTGCTCGTGATCGCACTGCTTTGCCTCCCGTAAGGCATCGGAATTCGTCGAGAGCGCGTGAGCGCGAACTCGGTTGGCGGGACGTTAGCCCATCGGCTGGCTCAGAGGAACCAAGTGCCCCACGCGACGTGGCGTCGTAACCAAATCTCCACCAGATTCGGGGGCCTACCGGGCAGTAGCCGGTGACTCTTCGGTGCTGCCGTTCAGTACCAACTCAGCGACCGAGCGCATCGACGTGCGGTTGTCCATCGCCGCGCGCTGAATCCACCGGAAGGCCTCCGGCTCGCTCAACGCGTGTTGGGTCATCAGCGCGCCCTTGGCCCGTTCGATCAGCTTGCGCGCCTCGAGCCGCTCGCGCAGGCCGGTGACCTCGGACTCCAGGGCGCGGATCTCGGCGAAGCGCGACGCCGCCATCTCGATCGCCGGCAGCAGGTCGCGCTTCTGGAACGGCTTGACCAGATAGGCCATCGCGCCGGCGTCACGCGCGCGCTCGACGAGGTCGCGCTGGCTGAAGGCGGTCAGCATGACCACCGGCGCGATGCGCGCCTCGGTGATCTGTGCCGCCGCGGCGATGCCGTCCATCTTCGGCATTTTGACGTCGCAGATGACGAGGTCCGGCGTCGTCTCACGCGCGAGGGCGACGGCCTGCTCACCGTCCGCGGCTTCGCCGACGACGACGAAACCCTCCTCCTCGAGCATCTCGCGCAGGTCGAGACGCAGCAGCGCCTCGTCCTCGGCGATGAGGACGCGCATCGGATCCGGTGCCGGCGAAGTCGCTGGTGCGGCAGCCACAGTGCTCCCTGTAGTTCCTCGTCGAACGGTTCACCAGACTAGACCGGCTAACATTTCCAACAGGTGACGCCCCTGTAGCCCAACCGGCAGAGGCCACGGATTCAAAACCCGTCCAGTGTGGGTTCGACTCCCACCGGGGGCACCGATGCGCGGGGCAATCCCGCGCCGTGTGGCGATGCTGCGGGGCGACACGCCGGCAAACAGCCCGCAGCGTCGCCACGGACCGCGCGGCACTCAGGATCGGACGCGGATCATGCCTTCTTGCACCACGCTGGCGGCCATCGTGCCGTCCCTGGTGAAGAACCGCCCGGTCGCGAGACCGCGACCACCCGACGCCGACGGCGACGTGCTCGCGTAGAGCAACCAGTCGTCGGCGCGGAACGGCCGCTCGAACCACATCGCGTGGTCGAGCGAGGCCATCGTGAGCTTGTCCGGGCCGTTCGCCAGCCCGTGCCGCGCGAGCACCGAGTCGAGCAGCGTCATATCCGAGGCGAAGGTCAACACACAGACGTGCAACAGCGGATCGTCGGGCAGCGTGCCGTCGGCCTTCATCCAGACGCGGCTCAGACCCGTGCGCGGACCGTGCGCGCGCTGCTGCCACGGCGGGTCGTCGACGTAGCGGATGTCGATGGGCCGCGGCAGCACGCGGTAGAACGCCGCGACCTCCGCGGCGTCACCGATCCTGTCGTCGAGCAGCGGCAGCGTGTCCGGCGCGGGTGCGTCGGGCATCGGCTCCTGGTGCTCGATGCCGTCCTGCACGAGCTGGAACGACGCCGACAGCGAGAAGATCGTCTGCCCGTCCTGCACCGCGATGACCCGGCGCGTGGAGAACGACCGGCCGTCGCGCACCCGGTCGACCTCGTACACGATCGGGATGGTCGGGTTGCCGGCGCGCACGAAGTACGAGTGCAGCGAGTGCACGCGTCGGTCCGGGTCGACGGTCCGCCCGGCCGCGACGAGTGCCTGGCCGGCCACCTGGCCGCCGAACACCCGCTGCCAACGCGACTTCGGGCTGACGCCGCGGAAGATGTCGTGCTCGATGCGCTCCAGGTCGAGCAGCCGGATCAACCCGTCCACGGCTTCCTGCCCGACGAGCGGTTCTGCCAAATCAACCATTGCGTACGACGTCGCCGATGTGGTGAACCCGGATCGTGTTGGTCGAACCGGGCGTCGACGGCGGCGTCCCGGCGACGACGATAACCAGATCGTGCGGGTGGCACACGCCGCGGTTGATGAGCGCGGAGTCCACCTGGCGCACCATGTCGTCGGTGGTGTTCACCGTCCACACGAGGTGCGCCTCGGCGCCCCACAGCAGGGCCATCTGCCGCTGCACGGTCTCCAGCGGGGTGAACACCAGCAACCGCTGGGTGGGTTGCAGCCGCGCCAGTCGACGAGCGGTGTCGCCGGTCTGCGTGAACGCGACGAGCGCCACGGCACCCAGCGCGTCGCCGATGTCCTTGGCCGCCTTGACGATCGCGCCGCCCGGCGTGCGCGGAGGCCGTTGCAGCGCGGCCGGCTTTGCGCCGGACTCCTCCACCGAGGAGATGATGCGGCTCATCGTGGCCACCGACTGCACCGGGTACTTGCCGACGCTCGTCTCGCCCGAGAGCATCACCGCGTCCGCGCCGTCGATGACGGCGTTGGCGACGTCGGACGCCTCGGCGCGCGTCGGGCGCGAATGCGTGATCATCGAGTCGAGCATCTGCGTCGCGACGATCACCGGCTTGGCGTTGCTGCGGGCGATCTGCACGGCGCGCTTCTGCACCACCGGCACCTGCTCCAGCGGCATCTCCACGCCGAGATCGCCGCGGGCCACCATCACGCCGTCGAAGGCGAGCACGATGTCCTCGAGGCTGTCGACGGCCTCCGGCTTCTCGATCTTGGCGATCACCGGCACCCGGACGCCGACGTCGTCCATGACGCGCTGCACGAGCTTGACGTCCTCGGGGTTGCGCACGAAGGACAGCGCGACGAAGTCGACGCCGAGCTTGAGTGCGAACTCCAGGTCCGCGGCGTCCTTGTCCGACATGGCCGGGACGCTGACGTCCACGCCGGGCAGTGACAGGCCCTTGTTGTTGCTGACCGGGCCGCCCTCGGTGACGTCGCACACGACGTCGGTGCCGTCCTCGACCTCGACGGCGATCAGTGCGACGTTGCCGTCGTCGACGAGCAGGCGGTCACCGGGGCGGACGTCGTCGGCCAGTTGCTTGTACGTCGTCGAAACGCGGTCGTGCGTACCGACGCAGTCCTCGACGGTGATACGCACCCGCTCGCCGGTGGCCCAGATGACCGGGCCGTCGCCGAACGTCCCGAGGCGGATCTTCGGGCCCTGCAGGTCCGCGAGCACCGCCACGTTGCGTCCGGCTGCCCGTGCTGCCTGGCGTACCTCGGCGAAGCGCCGGCCGTGGTCGGCGTGCGCGCCGTGGCTGAAGTTCAGCCGCGCGACGTCCATGCCGGCCTCGACCATGGCCCGGGCGCGCTCCGGCGTGTCCGTCGCCGGGCCCAGTGTGCAGACGATCTTGGCGTGCCGCGTCACGCGTCCAGGGTAGGGCTTGTCGCCCGGAAACCGCTTCCACCGCGTCCCAGCGGCGTCGTGGCCGCGGGGCGGCTGGCACGATCGCTGTCGTGACATCACCCGCCGAGCTGGCCGGCACCTGGCGTCTGGGGCGCCGCGTGCACGACCGCCGGCTCGGCGCGTTCGGCACGGTGACGGGCACGCTGACGCTCGAGCCGGCCGACGACGGGCTGCGCTGGCTCGAGCGCGGCCGGTTCCTGTTCGCGGGGCAGCGTTTCGACTCCTCGCGCGAGTTGCTGCTGACCCCGGACGGTCACGGCGGCGGCTGGACGATGCGCTTCGCCGACGGCGGCGTGTTCCATCCATGGCGCCCCGGCGAGGTCGTCACGCATCCCTGCCGCGCCGACATGTACCGCGGACTGGTCGACGTCGCGCCGCAGCGGCTGCGCATTCTCTGGGACGTCACCGGCCCCGCGAAGGATCAGCGACTCGTCACCCGCTGCACCCGCTGACCACCGTCCCGCTCGCTCTGCTTCTCCCGGTTCCGGATGACCACATTCCGGCGCCCAAAGTGGTCATCTCAGCATGCAAGAAGCAGAACGGGCGGCGGAACGGGTCAGGCCTTGGCGGCGGCCATGACGGCCTCGTCGACGTCCACGCCGTCGGCCTGCGCCTGCCGCGTCGCCTCGAGGACGCGCTTGAAGTCGCGCGGCACCACGGCGCTGAACCGGGCCACCGCCGCCGGCCAGTCGGCGAGCAACGCCCGGCCCACCGCGGAGTCCGTACAGCGCACGTGCTCGACGACGATCGCGTGCAGCCGCTCGGCGTCCTCGTCGGTCAGCGCCGCCGCGTCGACGAGTTCGCCGTTGACGAGAGACGCGTCGAGATCCAGCACGTAGGCATAACCGCCGGACATGCCCGCGCCCACGTTGCGCCCGGTGCGCCCGAGCACGACGGCCGTCCCGCCGGTCATGTACTCCAGCGCGTGGTCGCCAACGCCCTCGGCCACGACGGTCGCGCCGGAGTTGCGCACACAGAACCGCTCCCCCACGACGCCGCGCAGGTAGATCTCGCCGCTCGTCGCGCCGTAGGCGATCACGTTGCCGGCGATGACGTTGTCCTCGGCGACGAACTGCGCATCCGGGTGCGGACGCACTGCGAGCACGCCGCCGGACAGCCCCTTGCCCGCGTAGTCGTTGGTGTCCCCGAGCAAGCGCATGGTGATGCCGCGGGGCAGGAACGCGCCGAACGACTGACCGCCCGAACCGGTGAACGTGATGTCGATCGTGCCCGGCGCCAGGCCGTCCGCGCCGTACCGGCGAGTGACCAGTGAGCCGAGCATCGTGCCGACCGTGCGGTTGACGTTGCGCACCGGCAACTCGAGCTTCACCGGCGACGCGTCGAGCAGCGCGCCCTCGCACAGCTGGATCAGCGTGTTGTCCAGCGCGACGTCGAGCGCGTGGTCCTGTTCGCGGACGCGGCGCACCGCCTGCTCGTACGGGTTGGCCGGCACGGACAGGATCGGCCCGAGATCCAGCCCGTCGGCCTTCCAGTGGTCGATGGCCTTCGCGGTGTCCAGCGCGTCGACCCGGCCGATCGCCTCGTCCAGGGAGCGGAAGCCCAGCGACGCGAGGATCTCGCGCACCTGCTCGGCCACGTAGGCGAAGAACGTCTCGACGAACTCCGGCTTGCCGTTGAACCGTTCGCGCAGGACGGGGTTCTGGGTCGCGACGCCGACCGGACACGTGTCGAGGTGACAGACACGCATCATGATGCAGCCCGAGACGATCAACGGTGCGGTGGCGAAGCCGTACTCCTCGGCACCGAGCAGCGCGGCGACGACGACGTCACGCCCGGTCTTCATCGCCCCGTCCACCTGCACCGAGATGCGGTCGCGCAGCCCGTTGAGCAGCAGCGTCTGCTGGGTCTCGGCGAGGCCGAGCTCCCACGGCAGGCCGGCGTGCTTGAGCGACGTCAGCGGTGCCGCGCCGGTGCCGCCGTCGTGGCCGGAGATGAGTACGACGTCCGCGTGCGCCTTCGACACGCCCGCAGCCACCGTGCCGACCCCTGCCTCGGACACGAGCTTGACATGCACGCGGGCCTGCGGGTTGGCGTTCTTCAGGTCGTGGATCAATTGCGCGAGATCTTCGATGGAGTAGATGTCGTGGTGCGGCGGCGGCGAGATCAGCGAGACACCAGGTGTGGAGTTCCGGGTCCGCGCGATCCACGGATACACCTTGAATCCGGGCAGCTGGCCGCCCTCGCCCGGCTTCGCGCCCTGCGCAACCTTGATCTGGATGTCGTCGGCGTTGACGAGGTAGTGCGACGTGACGCCGAACCGGCCGGACGCCACCTGCTTGACCGCGGAACGGCGCAGGTCGCCGCGCTCGTCGGCCTCGAAGCGGCGCGCGTCCTCGCCGCCCTCACCGCTGTTCGACTTGCCCCCGATCCGGTTCATCGCGATGGCAAGCGTCTCGTGCGCCTCGGCCGAGATGGACCCGTAGCTCATCGCACCGGTCGCGAACCGCCGGACGATCTCCTCGGCCGGTTCGACCTCGTCCAGCGGCACCGGCGGCCGGTCGCCGGTGCGCAGTTCGAACAGCCCGCGCAGCGTGCCGCCGTCGCGGTTCATCTGCTCGACCTTGTCGGTGTATTCGCGGAACACCTCGTAGCGGCGCTGCCGGGTGGCGTGCTGCAGCAGGAACACCGTCTCCGGATTGAACAGGTGCAGCTCACCCTCGCGGCGCCACTGGTACTCGCCCCCGACGTCCAGGCGCCGGTGCGCCCGCGACGACGCGACGAGCGGGAACGCGGCGTCGTGGCGGGCTGCGACCTCGTCGGCGATCGTCGACAGGCCGATGCCGCCGAGCCGCGACGGCGTCGCGCCGAAGTACTCCTCGACCAGTGACTTCGACAGACCGAACGCCTCGAAGACCTGCGCACCCGTATAGCTCTGGATCGTGGAGATGCCCATCTTGGACATCACCTTCAGCACGCCCTTGCTCAACCCCTTGACGAAATTCTGGACGGCGCTGCGCGCGTCAGCGCCCGGCGCGGCGCCTGCGGCGCCTGCGATGTCTCGGATTGCTCCGGAACTGACCAGATCCTCGATGGTCTCGAAGGCGAGATACGGGTTGACGGCTGCGGCGCCGTAGCCGAGCAGCAGCGCGATGTGGTGCACCTCGCGCGCCTCGCCCGTTTCGGCGATCAGGCCGACCTGGGTGCGCTCCCCGGTGCGGATGAGGTGCTGATGCACTGCCGAGGTCAGCAACAGCGACGGGATCGGTGCGTGGTCGGGATCGCAGTTGCGGTCGGACAGGATGAGGATGCGCGCGCCCGCGTCGACGGCCGCGGAGCACTCGCGGCGCACCCGCTCGAGCGCCGCGGCCAGCGCCTCGCCGCCGCCGTGCACCCGGTAGCGGCCGTCGATCAGCTGGCAGCGCAGGCCGGGCATGTCGCCGTCGGCGTTGATGTGCCAGATCTTGGCGAGCTCGTCGTTGTCGAGGACCGGACGCGGGATGACGACCTGCCGGCAGGATGCCGGCCCGGGGTCGAGCAGGTTCCGTTCAGGACCGATCGCACCGGCCAGTGACGTGACCAGTTCCTCGCGGATCGCGTCCAGCGGCGGGTTGGTGACCTGCGCGAACAGCTCGGTGAAGTAGTCGAAGAGCATCCGGGGACGTTTGGACAGCACCGCGACCGGTGTGTCGCTGCCCATCGACCCGATCGGCTCGGCGCCGGCCTTCGCAGTCGGCGCGATCAGCACCCGCAGCTCTTCCTCGGTGTAGCCGAAGATCTGCTGCCGGCGGGTCACCGACTCGTGCGAGAACACCACGTGCTCACGCTCGGGCAGGTCGTCCAGGTGCATCAGGCCCGCGTGCAACCACTCGTCGTACGGCTGCTCGGCGGCGAGCTCGGCCTTGAGGTCGTCATCGCTGGAGATCTCGCCGCGCGCCGTGTCGACCAGGAACATCCGGCCCGGCTGCAACCGGCCCTTGGCGACGACCGTCGCAGGGTCTAGGTCGAGCACGCCGGACTCACTGCCCAGCACCACGAGGTCGTCGCTGGTCCGCCACCACCGGCCGGGCCGCAACCCGTTGCGGTCGAGCACCGCGCCGATCACCGTTCCGTCGGTGAAATTGACGCACGCCGGGCCGTCCCACGCCTCCATCAGGCACGAGTGGAACTCGTAGAAGGCGCGCCGCGCCGGGTCCATGCCCGGGTTGTTCTCCCAGGCCTCCGGAATCATCATCAGCACCGCGTGCGGCAGGCTGCGCCCGCCCAGGTGCAGCAGTTCGAGCACCTCGTCGAACGTGGCGGAGTCGCTGGCGTCCGGCGTGCAGATCGGGAACAGCCGCTTGAGGTCCCCGGGGATCAGGTCGGACTCGAGCAGCGCCTCGCGGGTGCGCATCCAGTTGCGGTTGCCGCGGATCGTGTTGATCTCGCCGTTGTGCGCGATGTAGCGGAACGGGTGCGCGAGCGGCCAGGACGGGAACGTGTTCGTCGAGAACCGGCTGTGCACCAGGCCGATCGCGCTGACGAACCGCTCGTCGGACAGGTCCGGGAAGACCGCACCGAGCTGGTCGGTGGTCAGCATGCCCTTGTAGACGAGCGTGCGCGTGGACAGCGACGGGAAGTACAGCTCGGCGCGTTCCTGCGTGGCGCGCCGCTCGGCCACCTTCCGCAGCGCGAAGGCGCGCCGCTCGAGATCCATGCCGTGCTCACCGGCCGCCCCGGCGACGAACAGCTGCGCGAACGACGGCATGACGCTGCGCGCCGTCGGGCCCAGGCTGTCGACGACGGCCGGCACGCTGCGCCAGCCGAGCACGGTGAGGCCCTCCTCGGCCGCGACGTCCTCGACGAGCGCGCGCACCCCGGCCGCGGCTTCCTCGTCGGCCGGCAGGAACGCGATGCCCGTCGCGTAGGCGCCCGCGGCGGGCAGGGCGAACTCGACGACGGCCCGCAGGAACGCGTCCGGGACCTGCACCGTGATGCCCGCGCCGTCGCCGGAGGACGGTTCGGCGCCGGCCGCGCCGCGGTGGTCGAGGTTGTGCAGCGCGGTCAGCGCATGGGCGACGATGTCGTGGCTGGCGCGTCCGTGCAGATCCGCGACGAACGCGACACCGCAGGCGTCGGATTCGTGCTGCGGGTCGTAGAGCCCCTGTGCCGGGGGCAGCGCGGAAAAGGCGGGCACGCGGTCTCCTGACGACTGTCGACGCATCGGGTACTGGGGGCGACCGGCGCTTGCGGGAGCCGCCGGACCGCGACCGGGACGACATCGGCCCGTGGAGCAAGGTTGAGGTTACCGGCAGGTTTCGCGGAATTGACAAGCGCGACTGTGACGATCCCCGCACGCCCGGCGCGTCGGCCCAGGCACGTCAGGCGCAGCGCAGCGCGGCGGCCAGCTCCGCCCGGCGTTCTGCGGGGATCTGGGCGTCGCCGTCGGTGACGTAGAACGCGTCGACGACGAGGCCGGCGACCGAGGACACCCGCGCGGACTGCACGTTGAGCCCGGCGCGTTCCAGCTCGGCAGTGATCCGGTACAGCAGCCCGATCTCGTCGCGGCCGCGGAACTCCACGACGGTCGCGGCCGTCGCGTCGTCGAACCAATGCACGGCGAGCTCGGGACGCGGCTCGTCGACCGCGCGGCGGGAGTAGATGCGTTCCTTCTCGGCGAGCTTGTCGGCCAGGCCGAGTTCGCCCTGCAGCGCCCGGGCGAGGTCGCCGCGCACCCGCGTCGGGTCGGGCATCTGACCGAACCGCGGCGACACCACGAACCGGTTGACCGCCATCCCCGCATGCGTGCGGATCGACGCCTGGCGTACGTCGAGCGAGTGCAGCGCGAGCACACCCGCGGTGCGGTAGAGCGTCCCGTGGGCGTCCGGGGCGGCCACCACGACCTCGTCCGGACGGATCACGACGGCGAGTTCGCCCGCCTCGGCCAGCGCGACCCGTTCGGCGTCCAGTGGCGACACAGCCGGCGGCCGCGACCCGCCGATGGCCGCCTGGGCGCGGCGCACCAGATCCGCGATCAACGACGCCTTCCATTCGCTCCAGGCAGCCGGTCCGGTCGCGTGGGCGTCGGCCCAGGCGAGCGAGTGCAGCAGCTCGAGCAGCTCGGCGTCGTCGCCCACCGCCGCACGCACGATGCTGATCGTCTTCGGATCGTCCGGGTCGCGACGCACGGCGGTGTTCGGCAGCAGCAGGTGATGGCGCACCAGCCCGACGACGGTTTCCAGGTCGGCGCCGGTGAAGCCGAAGCGCTGCGCGACGGTGTGAGCGACGCGCGCCCCGACGACGGAGTGGTCCTCGGGCGGGTACCCCTTGCCGATGTCGTGCAGCAGGGCTCCGACGACGAGCAGGTCGCGGCGTTCCGGCGGCGGCGAATGGTCGGCGGCCGCGGCGGCCGTCTCGAGCAGATGGCGGTCGACGGTGTAGCGGTGCACCGGGTTGTGCTGCGCGCGGCAGCGCACCGCGTCCCACTCCGGGATCAGCGACACGAGCAGTCCGGCCTGGTCCAGCGACTCCAGTACGCGCACCGCGGGCTCCCCCGCCCCGAGCACGCCGAGCAGGTCGTCGAGCGCGCTGCGCGGCCAGGGCTGCGGCAACGGTGCCGACTCGGCGGCCAGCCGCTCCAACGCGAACGGCGCGATCGGCAGGTCGTGCTCGGCGGCCACCCGCGCCACGCGCAGCACCAGCCCCGGGTCGGCCCACGGGTCGGCGTCGCGCGCCAGCACGATCTCGCCGTCGTGTGCGACGACGTCGCGGGCGAGCCCGACGCGCTCCGGCTCCGGCCGTGCTGTGCCGAACATCCGCCACCGACTCGGCCGCGGCCGGCTCTGCTGCGCATCGACGCGCCGCATCGCGAGCTCGAGCGCGTGCGCGATGGAGCGCGCCGCCTCGTTGACCCGGCGCAGCAACACGTCGCGCGCCTGGCCGTCGCCCGGCTCGTCCGACTCGGTGTCGACGATGCCGAGCGCGGCCGCGACCGTGTCGTGTTCCTGCTGGTGCAAGACGTCGTCCGGCCGGCCGGTGACGCGCTGCAACTCGCCACGCACGTCGAGCAGCGTCGGGTACGCCTCGCGCACCCACACCGGGTAGTCGACCAGCTGCGCCGCCGCGAGGGCGTGCAGTGCCTGCGCATCACGCAGGCCGCCGCGCGACTCCTTGAGATTCGGCTCGAGCAGGTACGCCGCCTCGCCGGCGAGCGCCCAGCGGGCACGGCACAGCTCGCGCAGTTCGGCGAAGCGTTTGACGGCACCGGCGCGCCATACGTCGAGCACCGCGCTGCGCACCCGGCCGGTGATCCCCGCGTCACCGGCGACGTGGCGGATGTCCAGCAGCCCGAGCAGCGCCTTGAGGTCGTTCTTCGCGACGTCTATCGCGTCGTCGGGCGTGCGCACGGAATGGTCGAGGCCGACCTTCGCGTCCCAGATCGGGTACCAGATCGCATCGGCGATGTCCGCGAGGTCGGCGATCCGGCCCTCGTGCAGCAGGACCAGGTCCAGGTCCGAGTACGGGGCGGGCTCGCGCCGGCCGAGACCGCCGACGGCAACAAGCGCCAGCCCGGGCCGGTCGGCCAGGTGCGCACCCAGCCAGGCGTCGTATGCGGCGGACAGCTGCGCACGCAGCGCAGCACCGACGAGCCCGGGCCGGCGCAGAACGCCGGCCCGGGCCTCGGTGAGCGACAACGCGCTCGATGCTTGTGGGTCAGATCGCGTCGGCGTCGCGTTCTCCCGTCCGCACCCGCACGAGCGAGTGCACGTCGGTGACCCATACCTTGCCGTCGCCGATCTTCCCGGTCCGGCCCGCCTCGATGATCGCCTCGACGAGCTTGTCGACGTCACCGTCGGAGACGACGACCTCGATCTTCACCTTGGGCACGAAATCGACTGTGTACTCGGCGCCGCGGTAGACCTCGGTGTGCCCGCGCTGACGGCCGAAGCCCTGCACCTCGCTGACGGTCAGGCCCTGCACGCCCAGCACCTCGAGCGCCGCCTTGACGTCGTCGAGCTTGAACGGCTTGACGACCGCCGTGATCTGCTTCATGCCGCTCCTCCGTTCGAGTCGGATGTGCTGAACGCGCCGATGCGCAGCCTACGGTCGCTCATGCGTCCACCTTCTCCTTGGGCGTGCCGATCGGCGCGCCCAGGCCACCGATCGAACCGCCGATCGGCCCGAATTCGTAAGCCGACTCGCCGTGGATCGCAGTGTCCAGGCCCTCGTCCTCGGCCTCCTCGGTCACCCGGTTCTTCATGAAGATGTTGATCACGAGCGCGATGATCGCCGTCGCGACGAACGAGTAGACCGTCACCGCACCGGCCGCGAGGAACTGATGCAACAGCAGGTTCCAGCCGCCGAAGTGACCACCGCCGCCGTAGAAGATGCCGTCGTTGCCCAGCGAGTTGGTCTTGCTCGTGCTGAAGAAGCCGACGGACAGCGTGCCGATCCAGCCGCCGACGAAGTGCACGCCCACGACGTCGAGCGAATCGTCGAAGCCGAACTTGGACTTCAGGCTGATCGCGAAGGCGCAGAGGAAGCCGGCGATCGCACCGATGAACAGCGAGCCGACCGGCGAGACCCAACCGGCACACGGGGTGATGGCGACGAGACCGGCGACTGCGCCGGAGGCCGCACCGAGTGCCGTCGACTTGCCGTAGCGCAGCTTCTCGGCGACCAGCCAGCCGAGCATCGCGGTAGCGGTGGCGCCGTTGGTGTTCACCCACGCAAAGCTCGCGGTCGGGTCGGCGGCAAGCTCGGAACCCGCGTTGAAGCCGAACCAGCCGAACCACAGCAGACCGGCGCCGAGCATGACGAACGGAATGTTGTGACCGCGCATGTTCGTGCCCGGCCACCCCTTGCGCTTGCCCAGCACGAAGGCCATCGCCAGGCCGGCCGCGCCGGCGTTGATGTGCACGACCGTCCCACCGGCGAAGTCCTGGGCGAAGAACTTGTTGCCCGGCTCGAACGCCGAACGGTTCAGCCAGCCCCACGCGTCGAACACCCAGTGGGCCACGGGTGCGTAGACCACGATGGACCACACGGTCACGAAGGCGACGAACGAGCCGAACTTCCAGCGGTCCGCGGTCGAGCCGGTGATCAGCGCCGGCGTGATGATCGCGAACGTCAGCTGGAACGCGAAGAACACCGGTGTCGGAATCGTCTGTAAAGCCCCGAGCGTCGGTGACGCGTCGGCCATGCCGTGCATGAGCGCGAAGTGCAGGTCGCCGAGGTACTTGTTCGTACCTCCGAAGGCCCAGGAGAACCCGATCAGCGCCCAGGTGACGCTGACGACGCCGATCGCAGCGAAGTTCTGCATCAGCATGGCCAGCACGTGCTTGGCGCGCACCATCCCGCCGTAGAAGAACGCCAGGGCGGGCGTCATCAGCAGCACCAGCGACGACGCCGCGAGGATCCATGCCGTGTTGCCGGAGTCGACCTGCGGCGTGCCGGGGCATGCCGTCGACCCGTCCTTGCCCGTCAGACCGAGCGGGATGTACTTACCGAGGGATTTCGGGTCCGGGCAGCCGGCGACGGCCAGTTGATGGACGAGGAGCAGGTGAGACACGTACAGGTCCCCCGATCGACGGTGACGCGCCGCCGCTTCCCCGCGTCGGCGCCTGGTTTCGCGCAAGGTTCTAAGTTCCCTGTTTCGCGGAACACACCGACATGTTTCGCGCAGGTAACCAGCCGTCCGGCAGCTGTGACGTTCGCGGTCAGTCGACGGCGGTGCTCACCGCGTCGCGGGCGGCGACGAATGCCGCCACCGCAGTGTCGACGTCCTCGGCCGTGTGCGCGGCGGACAGTTGCACCCGGATGCGCGCCCGGCCCTTGGGCACCACCGGGTAGCTGAACGCGATCACGTACACGCCGCGCTCGAGCATGGCCTCCGCGACCCGTGCGGCGAGCACCGCGTCACCGAACATCACGGGCACGATCGCGTGCTCGCCGGGCAGCAGGTCGAAGCCGGCGTCGGTCATCGCGGCGCGGAACCGTTGTGCGTTGGCCTGCAGCCGCGCGCGGTCGTCGGCACCGTCGCACACCAGTTCCAGCGCGGCGAGCGACCCCGCGACCACCGACGGCGCCAGCGCGTTCGAGAACAGGTACGGCCGCGCCCGCTGCCGCAACAGCTCGACGATCTCGCTGAACGCACTCACGTAGCCGCCGGACGCGCCGCCGAGCGCCTTGCCCAGCGTGCCGGTGTTGACGGCGACGCGGTCCTGCACGCCGAACAGCTCGGGCGTCCCGCCGCCGTTGCGCCCGACGAAGCCGACGGCATGCGAATCGTCGACCATGACCAGCGCGTCGTGCTTCTCGGCCAGTGCGCAGATCTCGTCGAGCGGCGCGAGGTAGCCGTCCATCGAGAAGACGCCGTCGGTCACGACGAGCCGGCGCCGCGCACCGGCCGCGGCCGTCAACTGCGCTTCGAGATCGGCCATGCCGCGGTTGCGGTAACGCAGCCGCTGCGCCTTGCACAACCGGATGCCGTCGATGATCGACGCGTGGTTCAGCTCGTCGGAGATCACCGCGTCGCGTTCGTCGAGCAGCACCTCGAACACGCCGCCGTTGGCGTCGAAACAGGAGGAGAACAGGATCGTCGCCTCCGTGCCGAGCAGTCCGGACAGCTCCTGCTCCAGCTGGGTGTGCTGCGTCTGCGTGCCGCAGATGAACCGCACGCTTGCCATCCCGAAGCCCCAGTCGTCCAGCGCGTCGCGGGCGGCGGCGACGACGTCGGGGTGGTCGGCGAGGCCCAGGTAGTTGTTGGCGCAGAAGTTCAGCACGGCCGTCTCCCCGGCCCCGTCCTGCACCGCCACATGCGCGCCCTGCGGCGACGCGAGCCGGCGCTCGGACTTGTAGAGGCCGTCAGCCCTGATCTGGTCGAGGGTCGCGCGCAGCTCGGACCGCACGTCGGCGGGCATGTTCATACCTGCGTCCAATCGATGACGACCTTGCCGCAATTGCCGCCGCGCGCGGTCGCGAACGCGTCGGCCCAGTCGCGCGCCGCGAACCGGTGGGTGATCACCGCGCTGACGTCGAGCCCGGAGCGTTGCATCGCGCTCATGGCGTACCAGGTCTCGAACATCTGCCGGCCGTAAACACCCTGGATGGTGATCATGTGCGTGACCACCCGCGACCAGTCGACCTCGATCGGCGCGCTGGGCAGGCCGAGCATGGCGATCCGGCCGCCGTGGTTGAGGTTCGCGATGACGTCGGGCAGGGCGCTGGCGTGTCCGCTCATCTCCAGCGCGACGTCGAAGCCCTCGACCATGCCGAGCGCGCGCTGCGCGTCGGCTACCGACTCGCGCGAGACGTCCAGCGCACGGTCGACACCCATCTTGCGGGCGAGCTCCAGGCGGTACGGCGAGATATCGGTGATCACGACGAAACGCGCGCCGACGTGCCGCGCCACCGCAGCGGCCATCAGGCCGATCGGCCCGGCGCCGGTGATCAACACGTCCTCGCCGACGAGCGGGAAGGTCAGCGCTGTGTGCACGGCATTCCCGAACGGGTCGAAGATCGCGCCGAGGTCCGGGTCCACCGGTGCGTGGTGGACCCACACATTCGACTCCGGCAGCACGACGTACTCGGCGAACGCGCCGTCCCGGTTGACGCCGATCGACGACGTGCGGATGCACAGGTGCCGCCGCCCGGCGCGGCAGTTGCGGCAGATGCCGCAGACGACGTGTCCCTCGCCGGATACGAGATCACCCACCCGCACGTCGTGCACCGCATTGCCGACTGCGACGACCTCGCCGCAGAACTCGTGCCCGGTGACCAACGGCGCGTTCACGGCGCCGGCCGCCCACGCGTCCCACGATTCGATGTGCAGGTCGGTGCCGCAGATACCGGTCCGCAACACCCGGATCTTGACGTCCGCGGGCCCCGCCGCCGGCTCCGGCCGATCGGTGTAACTCAGACCCGGCGCCGCTGCATCTTTGAAGAGCGCCTTCACCCCACGACCGTATCTCGCCGCACTTAGTTCGCCTTCCCACCCGAGATGGTCGCGATCCGGCGCCCGGATCGCGACCATCTCAGGTGGGAAGGCGCGGGATCAGCCGAGCAGCGCGTCGACGAACTGCTCCGGCTCGAAGGGGGCGAGATCGTCCGCGCCCTCGCCGAGCCCGACCAGCTTCACCGGCACACCGAGTTCGCGCTGCACGGCGATGACGATGCCGCCCTTGGCGGTGCCGTCCAATTTCGTCAGCACGATGCCCGAGACGTCGACGACCTCGGTGAACACGCGCGCCTGCGTCAGGCCGTTCTGGCCGGTGGTCGCGTCGATGACGAGCAACGTCTCGTCCACCGGCCCCTGCCGTTCGACGACGCGCTTGACCTTGCCGAGCTCGTCCATCAGCCCGACCTTGGTGTGCAGGCGTCCGGCGGTGTCGATGAGCACGGTGTCGACACCTTCCGTGGTGCCCTGCTTGACCGTGTCGAAGGCGACCGACGCGGGGTCGCCGCCCTCGGGACCGCGTACCGTACGCGCACCGACCCGCTCGCCCCACGTGGCGAGCTGGTCCGCGGCGGCGGCCCGGAACGTGTCCGCCGCGCCGAGCAGCACGCTGCGGCCGTCGGCGACGAGGACGCGGGCGAGCTTGCCGCACGTCGTGGTCTTGCCGGTGCCGTTGACCCCGACGACCATCACGACGGCGGGCCGCTCGCCGCTCGGCGTCGAGTGCAGCGTGCGGTCGAGCTCGGGCTGCAGCGCGGTGACGAGCTCGTCGGCCAACAATGCGCGCAGCTCGCCCTGCGATCGCGTGCCCAGCACCTGCGTGCGGGTGCGCAGCCGTTCCACGATTTCGGTCGTCGGCCGCACGCCCACGTCGGCGCTGAGCAGCGCCTCTTCGATCTCTTCCCAGGCGTCGTCGTCGAGGTGCTGACGCGAGAGCACGGACAGCAGGCCGCGGCCCAGCGTGTTCTGCGAGCGCGAGAGGCGGCTACGCAGCCGGACGAGCCGGCCCGCGGTCGGCTCCGGTGTCTCGACCGCCGGCGTCTCCGTGGCCGTCTCCGGCGTTGGAGCACCAACCGTGGCGCCCGGCGGCACGGCCGTGCGGGTGTCGGTGGGCAGCGCACCGGCGTCCGGCACCACCGGCGGCGGGGTCGGCGCCGGGCGCGGCGTCGTGTCGACGGGCGGCGGCTCGATCGTCGTGCCGCGCCGCCGCGGGATCACCAGTGCGGTGATCAGCAGCGCGGCGACCACCAGGATCGCGAGCGCAATGATGAGAATGACCACGAACTCATCCTGTCAGCGGCGCCGGGCACGGCGCGTCCGGGCTGTGGGCTACGGCGCCGCGGCAGCCGGGAAAAAGCGTCAGGCGGTGGTGCTGACCAACCCGCCGGTCTGCCAGTCGCCCCACGAGACGTTCCAGTCGCCGTAACCCATGCCGAGCTGCATGTGCTTGCCGTTGGCGTTCGGGTACTTGACGACGTCGCCGACGCGCAGGAAGTGGTAGAGCCGCTCGGCGTCGGCCGGCAGCAGGTTGGTGCAGCCGTTCGACGAGTCGACACCGCTGTCGATGTGCTTGACGTTCCACGGTGCCGAGTGCAGGTACTCGCCGCCGTAGGTCAGCCGCTGCGTGTACTTGATGCCGCACTCGTCGTAACCCGGGCCGTGCATGCACACGCTCAGGCCCTTCTCCATGATGACCTTGGTGCCGTTGGCGGTCGGCGTGTCGCTGGCACCCAGCGAGACCGGGAACGTGCCGTACTGGCGGCCGTCGTTGGTGATCGTCAGCTTGTGCGTGGCGTCGTTGACGATGCCGATGTGCGCGGCGCCCGTGCTCCAGCTCGAGTTGAGGCTGTTGCCGAAGCCGTAACCGCCGCCGGCCGACAGGCCCTTGACCGGCATGTTGATGAAGATCTTGGCGTGCGCCGGCCAGTAGTTCTGCGTCCGGAAGTGGCCCTCGATCGGATAGCCCTTGTTGGCGTCGGAGTACTCGAAGTACCAGGCACCCTTCGCCGGCTTGCCGTTGATCGTGACGGTGGTCTTGGCCTGCAGCTGCTTGGCGTCGGTGATCCGGTGGTTGAAGTACGCGATGAGCGGCATGCCGACCCCGTAGGTGGCGCCGTCGGTGTTCAGCAGCTTCATGTGCACCGGCTTGAGCGCGACAGCGGGCTTCGTCGCGCTGGACGACGCCGAGCTCGGCGCGCTGCTGCTCGAGGCGCCGCTCGAGGACGTGCCGGTGCCGCCACCAGCACCGCTGCTGGCGCTGCACGCGCTGGTGAGCAGGGCGCCCGAGACGAGCGCGGCGGCAAGGACGAAGACCGGGCGACGACGGCCGGAGAGCAGGTTCAGCACGATCGCAACCGTAATTGACCGCAGCCGCAGTCCGAAACGATCCGGATTTTCTTCACAGGTTGGCAACCTTTGCCCCGGCCGACGTCCGGTACGGGTCAGCCGGCGTCGCGCAACCGCTGGCTGATCACCTGGGTGACGCCGTCGCCGCGCATCGTCACGCCGTACAGCGCGTCGGCGATCTCCATCGTCCGCTTCTGGTGGGTGATCTGGATGATCTGGCTGCTCGCCCGCAGCTCGCTGACCAGTTCCAGCAGCCGGCCGAGGTTGGTGTCGTCCAGCGCGGCCTCGATCTCGTCCATGACGTAGAACGGGCTGGGCCGGGCGCGGAAGATCGCGACGAGCAGCGCCACCGCCACCAGCGAGCGTTCGCCGCCGGACAGCAACGACAGTCGCTTGACCTTCTTGCCCGGCGGCCGCGCCTCGACGTCGATGCCGGTCAGCAGCATGTCGTCGGGCTCGGTCAGCACGAGCCGTCCCTCGCCACCGGGGAACAGCGCGGCGAACACGATCTCGAACTCGCGGGCGACGTCGGTGTAGGCGCTGGTGAACACCTCGAGGATGCGGTCGTCGACCTCCTTGACGACGGTCAGCAGGTCGCGGCGGGTGGCCTTGAGGTCCTCGAGCTGCGTCGAGAGGAACTGGTGCCGCTCCTCGAGCGCTGCAAACTCCTCGAGCGCCAGCGGATTGACCTTGCCGAGCAGCGCGAGGTCGCGCTCTGCGCGATTGGCGCGCTTCTGCTGCGTCGCGCGGTCGTACGGCCCGGGCTGCGGCGCGACGACCTGCTCACCACGTTCGCGCGCCTGCTCGTACTCCGCGGTCTCGACCGCGCTCGGCGGGCAGGGCAGATGTGGGCCGTACTCGTCGACGAGCGCGTCCGCGCCGATGCCGTACTCGTCGGCGGCGCGGGTCTCCAGCGCCTCGATGCGCAGCCGCTGCTCGGCGCGCAGGACTTCGTCGCGGTGCACCGCGTCGGTGAGCTGGGCCAGCTCCCCGGCAAGTCCGCGCACGCGTTCGCGCACGGTCGCAAGCTCGAGTTCGCGTTCGGCTCGGCCCTGCTGCACCTCGTCGCGCTCCTGCTCGGCCTGCGCGACCGAGTCCCCGATGCGCGTCAGGACCCGGCGGGCGACGTCGCGCACCTGCGCCGCCACGACCGCACCGCGCTCGCGCGCCGCACGCGCTCGCGCCTCGCGCAGCCGCGCCTCGCGTTCGGCAGCGGCGGCCCGCAGCAGTTCGTCCGCCCGTCCGTGCACGGCGCGGACGCGTTCTTCGCCGCTGCGCACGGTGAGCCGGGCGTCGATCTCGCCCTGCCGGGCGGCCACGACCTGCTCGCGCAGCGCGTCGCGCTCGGCGGTGTCCGACTCGACCGGCTCGTCGGCGGCGGATTCGGCGAGGCGCAACCGTTCCTCGAGCTCGGCCAGACCGGCGACGTCCTGCTCGCGCCTGCGGTCGATGGCAGTCCGTGCGTCGTCCTGGCGTGCAGCCTCTGCGCCGGCCGAACGGGCCACCTGCCCCAGCTCGGCCAGCTGTTCGGCGACCGCGGACAGCTTGGCGTCTGAGGCGTGCAGCTCGTCGAGGGCACGCTCGACGTCCCCCCGAAGCACTTCGGCCTGAGCACGCGCGTCGGTCAGCTCGGCATGCATGCGGTCGTGGCGTACTGCGGCCTCGTCGGCCTTGGTCCGCGCTTCGTCGACGGCGGCGCTGATCTCAATGGCGCTCGGCGCCGACGCCGAGCCGCCGAACGACCAGTGCGCACCCAGGACGTCGCCGTCGCGGGTGACCGCGCGGACGCCCGGCCGGTCGGCCACCAGCGCCGCGGCCGCGCCGAGGTCGGCGACGATCGCGACGCGGTGCAGGGCGGCACGCAACGCGGGCTGCAGCGACGGCGGGGCGGTGACCGCGTCGTGCGCCCACCGGCAGCCTTCGGGCAGGCTCGGCGCGTCCGCGTCGTCCGATGCGGCTGTGTTGCCCGCGTCGCCCACCAGCAGACCGGCGCGTCCGCCGTCGTCGGCCTTCAGCAGCTCGAGGGCGTGCACGGCGTCGTCGGTGCCGCGCACGGCCACGGCGTCCGCCACATTGCCGAGCGCGGCGGCCACGGCGGCCTCGCACCCGTGCTCGACGGCGAGCAGGTCGGCCACCGAGCCGAGCACGCCGGGCAGCTGCGAGCGCGCGTCCAGCAGCGCGGCCGTGCCGTCCTTGCGGGTCAGCCCGACGACCAGGGCGTCGGCACGGGCGGTCCAGGTGGTGCGTTCGCGTTCGGCGTCGCGTTCGGCGTCGGCACATTCGCGCACCCGGGCCTCGACGGTCTCGTAGGCGGCCACCGCGTTCTCGTGCCGGGTGTCGAGGCCCAGCTCGCCGGCGTCGAGCGCCCCGACCTCGTCCTGCACGTGCCGCAGCTGCGCCTCGGCCTGTTCGGCGCGCTCGCGGGCGTCTTCGGCAGCCGCTGCGAGCCGCGCACTCTCCTCGCCGCTGGCGGCCACTCGGGCCCGGACCGCATCGGCCTGCCCGCGCAGCTTGGCCAGACCCTCGCGGCGGTCGGCGACGGCCCGGGCCGCCGCGACGAGCGCCCGGTCGGCCTCGACGAGCCGGGTCTCGACGTCGTTGCGCGCGCCGACGGCTGACGTCAAGAGCCCCTGCGCGGCGTCCAGCTCCCCGGCGAGCCGGGCCTGCTCGGCGCGCACCTGCTGCGCCTCGGCCTCGAGCTGTTCCGGGTCACGGCCGGCGCGGGTCTCCTGCGGTGCCGCGGCCAGGTGCCGGGCCCGTTCGGCGGCCAGCGACGCCGTGCCGCGCAACCGCTCCTCGAGCGCCGAGAGCCGGTACCAGGTGTCCTGGGCCTGGGCGACGCGCGGCGCGTCCTGCGCCAGCTGCGCCGCCAGCGCGGCCTCGCTGCCCTGCGCGGCGCCGAGCGCATTCTCGACCTCAGCGCGCCGGGCGCGGATGGCTTCTTCGTCGGCCACCTCGCGTTCGAGCTCGCTGCGCAGCGTGCCGAGGTCGTCGGCGAGCAGCCGCAGCTTGGAGTCACGCAGCTCGGCCTGCACCCCGGCCGCGCGGCGGGCGATCTCGGCCTGCCGGCCCAGCGGCTTGAGCTGGCGACGCAGTTCGGTCGTCAGGTCGGTGACGCGGGTCAGGTTCGCCTGCATCGCGTCGAGCTTGCGCAGCGCCTTTTCCTTGCGCTTGCGGTGCTTGAGCACGCCGGCGGCTTCCTCGATGAACCCGCGACGGTCCTCCGGGCGTGCCTGCAGCACGGCGTCGAGCTGACCCTGCCCGACGATGACGTGCATCTCCCGGCCGATGCCGGAGTCCGAGAGCAGTTCCTGGATGTCGAGCAGCCGCGCGTTGTCGCCGTTGATCTCGTACTCGCTGGTGCCCTCGCGGAACATCCGGCGAGTGATCGACACCTCGGTGTAGTCGATCGGCAGCGCGTTGTCGGTGTTGTCGATGGTCAGCGTGACCTCGGCGCGGCCGAGCGGCGGGCGCCCTGCCGTGCCGGCGAAGATGACGTCTTCCATCTTGCCGCCGCGCAGCGCCTTCGCGCCCTGCTCGCCGAGCACCCAGGCGATCGCATCGACGACATTGCTCTTGCCCGAGCCGTTCGGGCCCACCACGGCGGTGATGCCCGGCTCGAAGCGCAAGGTGGTGGCCGAGGCGAAGGACTTGAAGCCTCGCAGCGTCAGCGACTTCAGATGCATGGCATCAGTGGTTGGTCGCGATGCAGCGCATCGGGCTCATCGAAATGCACGGAACTCCACGGGAATTCTGGGTGGACGCAGCTGCGGTGCGTGCAGCGCTGCCAACCTATCGCGACGTGGCGGTGGCACGACGCTGCTGCCCGGCGCGTCAGCCGGACCTGGCGCCTGTCACGGCGGCCCGGCGGTCAGGCGAGGGCTGCAGCGTCCTCGGTCATCTGATGCAACTCGAGATCGATCTGCGTGCCGCGGGCCCGAAGCTGCGTCAGCTCGGCCTCCAGCTCGCGCACCCGTCGGCGCAGCCGGGCGACCTCGCCAACGAGGACCTGATCGTTGGTCAAGCCGACATGACCCATGAGGGCGCGTGCCATGAGGCGACCCTTTCCTCGAACGGCCGGGCTGCGGCGCGGCCCGGTAGGGCGCGGCACACCTCGGACTGCGGTGGTTGGCAGTACAGCTCGGGCCGGCGGCGGCGACATCGGCGGGCGCTCGTAGGGCACGCGAGGTGCCGCGTCGAAAGGCCCGGGCTGTTCCACCATGGTCTCACTCGTGTAACGACGGGGTCAACATTGCGGTCAAACCGGACATTGGACGCTGTACTGGCGCACAGGTCCGCGGGCAATCCGGGCGACGTTGCGGTCAGCGCGGCGGGCGGGGTGGCCGCTGGCAGACGGGGCAGAAGAAGCTGGACCGGTTCATGAACGTCGCCCGGCGGATGGGCGTGCCGCACCGCGGGCACGGTTCACCCGCACGGCCGTACACCGCCAGCGCGCGGTCGAAGTAGCCGCTCTCGCCGTTGACGTTGACGTAGAGGGCGTCGAACGACGTGCCGCCGGCTCGCAGGGCATCGGTCAGCACGTCGCGCACGTGCCCGAGCAGCCCGGCCACGGTCGTGCGACGCAACGCACGGGTGCGCCGCGCGCCGTGCAGCTTCGCGCGCCACAGCGACTCGTCGGCGTAGATGTTGCCGATGCCCGACACCAGCGACTGGTCGAGCAGCGCCCGCTTCAGCTCGGTGTCGCGGCGCCGCAACCGCTCGATGAACGCTGCGTCGTCGAAGTACGGGTCGAGCGGGTCGCGGGCGATGTGCGCGATCTGGGCCGGCAGGTGCTCGGCGGGCCGGTCGGCGGCCGGTACGAGGTCGTCGAGCAGCAGGCCGCCGAAGGTGCGTTGGTCGATGAAGCGCAGCTCGGTGCCGCGGCCGGTCTCGGCGTCCAGCGGTGCGGTGCTGTCGGTGAACCGGACGCGCACGTGCAGGTGTTTCTCGTCCGCGGCGTCGAGCGGACGTACGAGCAGCTGGCCGCTCATCCCCAGGTGCAGCACCAGCGCCTGTTCCGCGTCGCCGCCCGCCAGCAGGGGCAGCCACAGGTACTTGCCGCGTCTTGAGACCGCGGCGACCGTCAAGCCGGTCAGCCGTGCAGCGAGGTCAGCGCCGCCGGCGACGTGCCGGCGCACCGCGCGGGGGTGGCGCACCTCGACCAAGGCGACCGTGCGTCCGGTGACCCACCGGTCCAGACCGGCGCGGACGGTCTCGACCTCCGGCAGTTCGGGCACGGAACGCTGGTGCGCTCAGCCGGCGTCGGGGTGCCGCGCCGTGATCGTGCGCCACGCCGTCTCGGCGGCCTGCTGCTCGGCCTCCTTCTTGCTGCGCCCGGTCGACGCGGCGAACAGCTCCCCCGCGACGTTCGCCTGCGCGGTGAACGTCTTCTCGTGGTCGGGGCCCTCGGAGGTCATCGCGTAGTCGGGCACGCCGAGGCCGAGTCGCGCGGTGAGCTCCTGCAGGCTGGTCTTCCAGTCGAGCCCGGCGCCGGCTTCGGCGGCTTCGTCGAGCGCGCCGTCGAACAGGTCATGGATCACCCGGGTGGCGACGTCCAGGCCGTGGCTCAGATAGACGGCACCGAACACCGCCTCGAGGGTGTCGGCGAGGATGCTCGCCTTGTTGCGGCCGCCGGTCGACTCCTCGCCGCGGCCGAGCAGCACGAACGATCCGAGGCCGCCGTCGCCGATCCCGCGTGCGATGGTCGCGAGCGCCCGCATGTTGACCACCGAGGCGCGCAGCTTCGCCAGCTTGCCCTCGGTCTGGTCCGGGTGCACACGGTAGAGGTGATCGGTGACGACGATGCCGAGCACGGCGTCGCCGAGGAACTCCAGCCGCTCGTTGTGCGGCAGCCCGCCCTGCTCGTAGGCGTAGGAGCGATGCGTGAGGGCACGGCGCAGCAGCTCGGCGTCGACGTCGACACCGAGCGCGCCGGCCAACAGCGTTTGATCGGCCGGCACGGTGCCGTGGACTGCTGCCTTCACGCCGGGCGCGTCCGAGATCAGACCGACAGGACTTGCTTGCCGTCGTACTGGCCGCAGTTGTCACACGCAGTGTGCGGCAGCTTCAGCTCGTTGCACGCGCGGTTCGGGCAGCGCACGAGCGTCGGCGCCGACGTCTTCCACTGCGAACGGCGCGCGCGGGTGTTGCTGCGCGACATCTTGCGCTTCGGTACGGCCATCTGGAACTCCTGCTCCTCTTACTCGATACGTCGTGCGGTCGTGCCCGGCGCCTACTGCTCGGCGCCGTCCTCCGGCTGGGTGAACGCGGCCAGTGCCGCCCACCGCGGGTCGAGCCGCTGGTGCGTGTGGTCGGCCGGCAGATCCTCGAGCCGCTGCCCGCAGTCGGGGCACAGGCCGGGGCAGTCCGGTCGGCACAGCGGCGTCCAGGGCAGTGCCAGGACGATCGCGTCGCGCACCATCGGCTCGACGTCGAGCAAGTCGCCGTCGACCCGGTGCACCTCGTCCTGCTCACTCGTCTCGTCGGTCGTGCTGTTGGCGTAGGCGAACAGCTCGCACATCTCGACGGTGAGCTCGTCGCGGATCGGATCGAGGCAACGCCCGCACTGGCCGGTGAGCGGTGCGGAGACGGTGCCGGTGACCAGCACGCCCTCGGACACCGACTCGAGCCGTAGATCCAGGTCGAGCGAGGCACCTTCCGGTACCGCGATGAGGTCGAGGCCGAGCTTCGCACCCACGGGAACGCTGCGCCGGTGCTCGCGCATCGCACCCGGCTGACGGCCGAGTTCGCGCAGGTCGAAGACGAACGGGCTGCGCGCGGAGGTGCGGTGCGATTGCATCGGTGTGGTGTTCTCGAGGTGCGACGGACGGTCTCGATCAGGTTGAGGCCGTTCTACAGCCTAGCCGAGCGCGGTCGACGGGCGCGAATCCGCGGTCATCGGCGAGCGGCAGCGTCAGGCCGACAGCGAGGTCGGGCCGTCGCCCGCACGGTGGGTGTCGCCACCGACCCATTCATCCGCACGCCGGTTCGCCAGCGACGAGCGGCCCTGGTCGACCGTGCCGACCGCCTTGTGCAGGACACCGGACAGGTCGGCCAGTGTGCGCTCGACGTAGCCGTCCGCGTCGGCGGTGAGCTTGGTCGCGTACCGCTCGGCGTCCGAGCGCGCGTCGGCGGCGTACCGGTCGGCCTCGGCGCGGATCTTCGAGTCGTAGAGCTGGGCATCGGCGGACAGCTGCGCCTGGTACTTCTCCGCATCGGCGCGCAGGGCCGCGGCAGCCTGGGCGGCCGCCTGGTGCACGGTGGTTGCCGCGACGAGCCGGCCGTGCTCCTCCCGGCCGGCGGCGACCGCCTCGGCAGCGGACGCCTCGGCCGCCTGGGTGATCTGCTCGGCGCGGTGCCCGACGTCGGCGAGCACGGCGTCGGCCTCCTTGACCGCGCGGATGCGGGTCTGCTCGGCGCGCTCGTACGCCTCCTTGAGCACCCGCTCGCGGGTGGCGATGACGGTGCGCGCCTCGTCCATCTCCGGCGGCAGCACCTCGCGCAGCTCATCGAGCAGGTCGAGCAAGCGCTCGCGCGGCAGTACGCACGACACCGACATCGGCAGCGCGCGTGCGGTCTCGACGACCTCGATCAGTTCGCTGAGCAGTTCGTCAGCACGCCGCAGGGCCTCGTCGGTCATGCCTAGACCTTCTTCCGCCGACGGCGCCGCCCGCGGCACGAAAGATCAGGTCGACGGGCCGGCGCGCTCGATAAGACGTTTGAGAACGTTCGGCGGGACGAGCGAGGCGACGTCGCCGCCCCACTTCGCGATCTCCTTGACCAGGCTAGAGGCCAGGAAGCTGTATTCCGGGTTAGTCGGCATGAACAGCGTGTCGATGCCGGCGAGGCCGCGGTTCATCTGCGCCATCTGCAGCTCGTAGTCGAAGTCGCTCACTGCGCGCAGCCCTTTGACGATCACCGGGATGTCGTGCTCGCGGCAGTAGTCGACGACCAACCCCTCGAACGTGTCGATCTGCACGTTCGGGTACTCGGCGCTGACCTCGACGAGCATGGCCTTGCGCTCGTCGACGGAGAACAGGCTCGACTTGGACTGGTTGACGAACACCGCCACGGTGACCTCGTCGTAGAGATTCGCGGCACGGCCGATGATGTCGATGTGGCCGTTGGTGACCGGGTCGAAGGAACCAGGGCACAGGGCGCGGCGGACCTGATCGGTGCCGCCCTCGGCGCTGGGCTTCATCGTGTGCTGGCTGCGCTGGCGCTCATCGGCGGCGACCGTACCAAAGCACCGTGTCCCCGTACCGCTTCTCGAAGTCCGGTGTGACGAAGGTTTCGGCCGCGACCAACCTCTCGCTGTGGGCCGACCGCTCCATGACGAGGCGCGCTTCCTCGGCCAGCCAGCCGCCGGCCCCGAGTCGGGCGACGACCTCCCCGATCTTGTCGCGGTCGAGCGCGTAGGGCGGATCGAGGAACACGAGGTCGAACGGTTCCGGCGCTTCGTCGGCCAGGTACTGCGCGACCGGGCGCGCGATCACGGTGGCGCCGGGCAGCGCGACGGTCTCGATGTTGCGGCGCAGCACGGCGAGCGCGGCGCGGCCCTTCTCGACGAACACCGCCTGCGCCGCCCCACGTGAGAGCGCCTCGAGCCCGACGGCGCCGGTGCCCGCGAACAGGTCGAGCACCCGCGCACAGTCCATGCTCATCGACGCTGCCAGCGTGTTGAACATGGCTTCGCGCACCTGGTCCGACGTGGGCCGGGTGCCCTCCGGCGGCGGCGCCAGGCGGCGCCCCTTCGCCGCCCCGGCGACGATCCTCATGCCGACTCCGAGGTCATGCCTTCTCCAGGAACTCGGCCTGCTCGTCGCGTACCAGGTCGGCGACCTGCGCGGCGAGGACCGGATGCTCGGCCAGCGTCGGGTCGGCCTCGACGATCGTGGTGGCCTCGGCACGGGCGGCGACGATCAGCTCCTCGTCGCGCAGCAGCGAGAGCAGCTTGAGCTGGCGTCGCCGGCCCGACTGCGCGGCGCCGAGCACGTCACCCTCGCGCCGTTGTTCGACGTCGAGGCGCGCCAGCGCGAATCCGTCCAGCGTGGCGGCCACGGCGTCGAGCCGATCGCGCGCCGGGGTGCCGGCCGGCGCGTCGGTGACGAGCAGACACAGACCGGGGTGCCCACCGCGGCCGACGCGGCCGCGCAACTGGTGCAGCTGCGAGACGCCGAACCGGTCGGCGTCCAGCACGGCCATCACCGTCGCGTTGGGGACGTCGACGCCGACCTCGACGACGGTGGTTGCGACGAGCACGTCCGTCGCCCCGGCGGCGAAGTCGTCCATCGCGCGGTCCTTGTCCTCGGGCGTCAGCCGACCGTGCAGCACGCCGATCCGCAGACCGGCCAGCGGACCGTCGGCGAGCATGGGCGCGACATCGGACACTGCCACCGGCGCTCGCCGCCCGGTCGCTTCGTCGTCGTTCAGCTCGACGTCGTCCACGTCCTCCTCGAACTCACCGGTGTCGACACCGATGCGCGGGCAGACGACGTAGGCCTGGCGCCCGGCCGCGACCTCCTCGCGGATGCGCGTCCACGCGCGCTCGAGCCAGGCCGGCCGCTCGTGGGCGGGCACGACGCTCGTCGCGATGGGTGAGCGGCCTGCGGGCAGCTCCGCGAGGGTGGACGTGTCGAGGTCGCCGAACACCGTCATGGCCACGGTGCGCGGGATCGGCGTCGCGGTCATCACCAGCAGGTGCGGCGGGTTCGTCGCCTTGTTGCGCAGCGCGTCGCGCTGTTCGACACCGAAGCGGTGCTGCTCGTCGACCACGACCAGGCCCAGCTCGGCGAAGGACACCTGATCCTGGATGAGCGCGTGCGTACCGACGACGATGCCGGCCGCGCCGCTGGCCACGTCGAGCAGCGCCGCGCGTTTCGCAGCCGCGGGCAGCGAACCGGTGAGCAACGCGATGCGCGTGGCGTCGTCGGCGCCCCCGAGCCGGCCGCCGTGGGCCATCGGACCGAGCAGCCGTTCGATGGTGCGCGCGTGCTGCGCGGCGAGTACCTCGGTGGGGGCGAGCAGCGCGGCCTGTCCCCCGGCGTCGACGGTCTGCAGCATGGCGCGCAGCGCGACGACCGTCTTGCCGGAACCGACTTCGCCCTGCAGCAGCCGGTGCATCGGGTGCTCGCGGGCGAGCTCACCGGACAACACGCCGCCGATCTCGCGCTGCCCGTCGGTCAGCGTGAACGGCAGCTGGGCGTCGAACGCCGCGAGCAGGCCGCCGACCTGCACCGGGCGCGGCGTGGCCGGGTTCGCGCCGGCCAGCCGGCGTCGCTGCGCGAGTGCGAGCTGGACGCCCAGGGCCTCGTCCCACGCCAGGCGCCGGCGCGCGGCGTACCACTGCGCAAAGTCGTCCGGCTCGTGCATGGCCCGCAGCGCGGCGTCCGCGCCGAGCAGGCCGTGCCGCGCGCGGGTGACGTCGTCCAGGCCGTCGGGGACAGGGTCGAGCATGCCCAGCGTCAGCGACACCGCGTTGGCGATCGTCCACGTCCGGACCGCCTGCGTGGCCGGATAGACGGGGATGAGCCGGCCGGCGTAGACGTCGGCCTCGGCATCGTCGAAGTCGTCACCGCGCAGCAGCTGGTAGTCCGGGTGCACGAGCTGGCGCACGCCGCGGAACTCGCCCACCTTGCCGGAGAACAGCCCACGCCGGCCGGGGACGAGATCCTTGCCGCGCCACACCGCGCGGCCGAAGAAGACGAGCTGCAGCCGGGCCTTGCCGTCGCCGACGACGACCTCGAGCCGCTGGTTGTTGTGGTAGCGCTTGGTGCTGCTCGACAGCACGTCGGCGACGACGGTGACCTCGTCGTCCACGCGCAGCGACGCGAGTTCGGTGAGCTCGCCGCGCTCGGCCATCCGGCGTGGGTAGTGCGTGAGCAGGTCGCGCACGGTCTGCATGCCGAACGCCTTCTGCAATGCCTTGGCGGTACGCGCGCCGACGGTGTCGATCAGGCCGGTGTCCAGCGTGGGCACGTCGTCACTCCACCCCGATGATCACCGGGTGCTCGGACTGCCCGGCGTCGTACACGGCGACGTCGGTGAGCGGGGCCCGCCCACGCACGTGCGCCTGCAGCAGGTCGCCCGTGCGAGCGGGTGCCGCACTGCCGACGAGCACCGTCATCAGTTCGGCGCCGACCGCCAGCAGCCGGTCGACGAGGGTGAAGGCGACGGCCAGCAGGCTGTGCCCGATCTGCACGACCTCGCCGTCGATCAGGCCGAGCACGTCGCCCGCCTGGCAGACCCCCACCGCGGTCAGCGCCTGCGAATCGGCGACCGCGATCTCCGCGTAGCGGGTGGCGGCGGCCGCCTCGGCCATCGCCACGACGTCGTCGTCGAAGCGGCGGCCCGGGTCGTGCACCGCGACTGCGGCAAGGCCCTGTACGGCCGAGCGGGTCGGCACCACGGAGGCGCCGATGCCGTCGGCGCGTGCCCGGACGGCCGCGGCCTCGGCGACACCGGTGACCCGGGACGCATTCGGCAGCAACACCACCTGCGCCGCGCCCGTGGCGTGCACGGCCGCGACGACGTCGGCGACCGCGGGAAGATCGTCGGCGCCGCCGGCCACGACGTGCACGCCGTCGACGCCGGCGTTGTCGAACAGGTGCGCGAGGCCGGCGCCCGGAGCGATGGCGAGCACCGCGACCCCGCCGGTCCGCTCGTTGTCGTGCGTATGTGCCCGCCCGTGCACGTGCAGCGCGACGACCTTGATGTCACGCGGCCGACCCACCTCGACGCCCGCCTCGACCGCAGCGCCGACGTCGTCGACGTGCACGTGCACGTTCCACGCGTCGGGCCCGACGTCGACCACGGCCACCGAATCGCCGATGCGAGCCAGCGCGGTGCGCAGCTCGGCCAGCCGATCCTGCGGCGCGTCGAGCCGGTACTGCACCTCGTACCCGTAAGCCGTGTCGTCGACCGTGTGCAGATCACGCTCGGGCCGGCGGGCCGGGGTGAGCGGCACGGTCGTGCCGGTGATCGTGTGCGTCAGCGCGGCCAGCAGCACCACCAGCACCCGGCCGCCCGCGTCGACCACGCCGGCGCGCGCGAGGTCGGCCAGCTGCTCGGTGGTGCGTTGCAGGGCGTCGTCGGCCGCACGGGTGGCCGCGACGACGGTGTCGCCGAGCGAGCCGCCCGTCCCGGCCGTGCTGCGGGCCGCGCTCGCACCTTCCTCGGCGACGGTCAGGATGGTCCCGGCGACCGGCGTGACGACGGCCTCGCGCGCCAGGATGGCGCCGGTGTGCAGGCCGTGCGCCAACGCGGCGGCGCCGTGGGTGGTGCCGACGTGGCCGGCGCTGCCGTCCGTGGTGCTGTGCGCCACGGCCAGGCCGCGCAGGATCTGCGACGTCAGGAAGCCGGAGTTGCCGAGCGCGTCGCGGGCGGCGCCGTCGGCCATCGCCGCGAACGCGGCCCCGACGGTCTCGACCGAGGGCATCGCGGCGAGAGCGGCATCCGCGGCGCGCATGGTGGTCAGCGCGTTGCTACCGGTGTCCGAGTCGGCGACGGGGAACACGTTCAACGCGTCGATCTCGTCGCGGTGGGCGGCGAGCAGGTCCAGCGAGGTGGCGCTCCAGCGGCGCACGGCGTCCACGTCGAGCGCGTCGAGCACTGTCCCGTCCCTTCCGATGCGCGGCACTCTACTGGCCGGGGACGTCAGCCCTGTTCCGGCGCGGCGCCCCGCGCGGCGGTCACCGGCCGGGCGCAACCTCCGGCGCCGGTCGGCGGGACGCGCGGTTTGGCCGGTCCGTGGCGCAGCCGTTAGACTGCTCTGGTTGCCCGCGTTTCGCCGGGCGTCACCATCTTCGTCGTGCAAGGAGTTCACAGTGGCCAGCGTCTGCGATGTCTGCGGCAAGGGTCCCGGCTTCGGCATGTCGGTCTCACACTCGCACCGGCGCACCCACCGCCGCTGGAACCCGAACGTGCAGTCGGTCCGCGCGCTGGTGGCCCCGGGCACCCGCCGGCGCATCGACGTGTGCACCTCGTGCCTGAAGGCCGGCAAGGTCACCCGCGGCTGACCCGCCGTCCTTTTCGAGCAAGCCCGCTTCGCCGTCGCGGAGCGGGCTTTTCTCTGCCCGCCCGCCGCGGCGGTCGATCGCCGCACCCGCGCTCACCAGCGGGTCGTGGCCGGCACGAGGTCCTTGCCCAGGAACACCGCACTCGGTGAATCCGCGTAGTGCCCGAACGGCGCCGCCGGCCGGTAGCCCGCGCTGCGGTACAGCGCGATCGCCGGTTGCTGCGGCTGCCCGGTGTTGAGCACCAGCCGCCGCACGCCGGCGGCCAGCGCCGTCCGCTCGAGCTCGGCGAGCACGAGTCGCGACAGCCCGCGGCCGCGCGCGGCCGGCGCGACGTACATCCGCTTGATCTCGGCCTGCGCGCCGTCCTGCTCACTGCGCCGGCGCCACCCGCCGGTCGCCACCGCGAGGCCGTCGAGCACCCCGACCACGAACAGGCCGTCCGGCGGGGCGAACTCGGTCAGCGTGACGACGGCGCTGTCCGGGCCGCCGTACATGCCGACGTATTCGGCCTGCACGTCGGCGACCATGCGCACGACGTCGGGATCGTCGTAGGGCCGTACCTCGAACTCGAACGCCACGTCTGCCGAAGGTACGCAGCCGGTCACCTGCCGATGACATTCACCGCGCTAGCGGTAGTGCTCGTGCCCACCCACGGACCAGCGGCGCCCGTCGACGCGCACGCCCTCGCCCTCGGTCACCGCGCCGATCACCCGCCATTCCGCGGGCACCGCGATCGTGCGCGGGAAGGTCGCGGCCAGTGCGTAGTCGTCACCGCCGGTGAGCACCCACACCAGCGGGTCGGTGTTGAGCGCCGCCCCGACCTCGCGCAGCTTGGCGGGCACGTCGAGCAGCTCCGCGCGAAGATCGATGCGCACCCCGCTCGCGGCGGCGACGTGGCCGAGGTCGCCGACCAGCCCGTCGCTCAGATCGGTCATCGACGTCGCGCCGAGCTGCGCCGCGACCGGCCCCTGCGCATACGGCGGTTCGGGCCGGCGGTGCGCCGCGACGACCTGCACCGGCGAGCGGAACCCGCGGCTGAGGACTGCGAAGCCGGCGGCTGCCCAGCCGGTACGACCGCACACCGCCACGAGGTCGCCGACCCGGGCGCCGGCCTGCGTCACCGGCTCGCGGCCCTCGAGATCGCCGAGCGCGGTGAGGCCGATCATGACGGTGTCGGCGGCCGTGACGTCGCCGCCGACGATGGCGCCCTCGGCCTGTGCGCACTCCGCGCGCAGCCCGGACATCAGGCCGTCGATCCAGGTCAGCTCGAGGTCCCCGGGCGCCGCGAGCGCCACGACCAACGCGGTCGGCCGGGCACCCATCGCAGCGATGTCGGAGAACGCGCGGGCCGCGGCTTTGTGCCCGACGTCCTCGGCGCTGGACCAGTCGCGGCGGAAGTGCCGGTTCTCGAGCAACGTGTCGGTGGACACCACCACGCGGCCGTCCGGCGCGGCGACCACGGCAGCGTCGTCGCCCGGGCCGAGCAACGTGCCCGGCGACGGCGCCAGCCCCTGCGTCACCCGCGCGATCAGCCCGAACTCGCCGACATCGGAAACCGTGATGGTGCTCGCCCCTTCGTCCACTGTCGGTCACAGCCGGCCGGCCGTGGGCCGTCCGTCCTGCGGCGTCTGCACGACACCGCCTGCGCTACGTTCTACCGGAGTTACATCGAACCGTACGTAGCGACGAATGCACGCGCGCCCCTGCCGGATGGCGCGTCGGACCGGAGGATCACCGTGAGCGTCAGCGCCTACATCCTGATCCAGACCGAGGTCGGCAAGGCCGCCGCGGTGGCCTCGCGCATCGGCGCTCTCAGCGGCGTCACCACCGCCGAGGACGTCACCGGCCCGTACGACGTCATCGTGCGCGTCGAGGCCGAGACGGTGGACGAGCTCGGCCGCATGGTTGTTGCGAACGTGCAGTCGGTCGACGGCATCACCCGCACGCTGACCTGCCCGGTCGTCCATCTCTAGAACGCGCAACGGATGAGCGACCCCGTCCTGCGCCGGGCCGCGCTGATCGCGACCGCCGTGACGATCCCGTTCATCGTGATCGCCGCCTTCGTGATCAACGGCATCACCGGCGGGACGCCGACCACCCCGTCGCCCTCAGCCACCGCCGGGCCGGTGACCGCGGCCGCCCCACCGCTGGCGCAGCAGCAGACGGCCAACTGCGCCAAGGTGCTGGCGAAGCTGCCGGTGAGCCTGGACGGCCTGCCGCCGCGGGTCGTGCACACCACGCCGGACACGCCGTTCGTGGTGGCCTGGGGCAACCCGGCCGTGGTGCTGCGCTGCGGTGTCGCGAAGCCCGCGCAGCTGCATCCTGGATCCGCGGTGCAATACCGCGTGATCAACGATCTTGCCTTCGTGCTCGGCCTCGGCAAGAAGGCCGCGATCTACACGAGCGTCGACCGTGCGCCGTGCGTGTCGGTCGACTTCCCCGCGGGCGTGCAACCGGCGACGTACCTGCCCACGGTGGCCGCGGCGATCAAGGCGGCACTGCCCGCCGTATGCTCCACCGACTCGACGATCGCCGACCCGGACAAGCTGTGCACCCGACGCAGCTGAGTCAGCTCTCCAGCCGGCGGTGTGCGGCCTGGTCGGCCGCGTGCGCGAACGCGCCGAGCAGGCCCTGCAGGGCCATCGGCCGCAACCGGGTGAGGATCGACATGACCTGTTCGTGATCGAGCTCGCCGCGCTGGTACGGACCCCAGATGGCGCTGGCGAACACGTCGGTGAGGCCCTCGGCGACGGCCTCGGCGTGCTCGCGGATGATGTGCGCGGACCGTTCGAGCACGTTGCGCGGCACCCGCAGGTTCAACAGCTCCGCGGCGTGCCCGAGCATCGACGGCGACACCCGGAACCGGTCGTCCTCCGTGCGTTCGAGCGCGCCCACGGACTCGAGGAAGTCCAGTTCGACGTCGTCGGCGGGACGGCCCAGCCGGCGCAGCAACGTCGGCCGGTCGACGATCTCGGTCTGCTCGGCAAGCCACGGCGCCAGCACAGCGCTCTGCACGGCGTACTCGACGGGCGCCGCGTCGGCCGGGATGCGGGCGAGCACCCGCTGGATCGCCGACAGCGTGTAACCGTGCTCCTGCAACGTACGGACGAGGTCGAGACGCAGCCGGTGCCGTTCGTCGTAGTAGGCCACCCGGCCCCGGCGCTGCGGGGCCGGCAGCAACCCCTCGCTGGCGTAGAAGCGCACGGTGCGCACGGTCAGCCCGGTGCGCTCGGCGAGCTCGTCGACGGTCAGTTCACCGTCGACCACCGCCTCACCCGCCGCGCTCATGGCGCGAGGGTAACCGCCGGGGCCCGTGGTGTGCCGACGTGCACATCGACACAATGGCTGGCGCACAGCGACCGTGACAGTAAGACTGGCATCCTCAAGTCGGGCCGGGTCTCCGACCTCGCGAATCACACAGAACGGTAGGCGAGATGACCGAAGCATTCATCTACGACGCCCTGCGCACGCCGCGCGGGCGCGGCAAGAACACCGGCTCGCTGCACGGCACCAAGCCCGTGTCCCTGGTCGTCGGGCTGCTCGACGAGGTGCGCAAGCGCAACCCCGGGCTGGACACCGCGGCCGTCGAGGACGTCATCCTCGGCTGCGTGTCGCCGATCGGTGAGCAGGGCGCGGACATCGCCCGCACCGCCGCGCTGGCCGCCGGATACGAGACGTCCGGCCCGGGCTTCCAGCTCAACCGGTTCTGTGCCTCCGGCCTCGAAGCCGTGAACGTCGCCGCGCAGAAGGTGCGTTCCGGCTGGGAGGACCTGATCATCGCGGGCGGCGTCGAGGCGATGTCGCGGGTGCCGATGGGCTCCGACGGCGGCCCCTGGGCCCAGGACCCGGAGACGGCCTACGACACCAGCTTCGTGCCGCAGGGTGTCAGCGCCGACCTGATCGCCACGCTCGAGGGCTTCAGCCGCACCGACGTCGACACCTACGCCGCCGAGTCACAACTGCGCGCGGAGAAGGCGATGGCCGACGGCGCGTTCGACAAGTCGATCGTGCCCGTCCGCGACATCAACGGCGACGTCGTGCTCGACCGCGACGAGTTCCCGCGCCCCGGCACCACGGTCGAGTCGCTCGCCGGCCTCAAGCCGTCCTTCCAGGCTGTCGCCGAGATGGGTGGCTTCGGCGCCGTGGCGCTGCAGAAGTACCACTGGGTCGAGAAGATCAACCACGTCCACACGCCGGGCAACTCCTCGGGCATCGTCGACGGCGCCGGGCTCGTCGTCATCGGCAGCGAGCAGGCCGGCACCGACAACGGCCTCACGCCGCGCGCCCGGATCCGCTCGGTCGGCGTCGTCGCCACCGAGCCGACGATCATGCTGACCGGCCCGACGCCGGCCGCCCAGAAGGCGCTGGCCAAGGCGGGGCTGACCGTCGACGACATCGAGCTCTGGGAGCTCAACGAGGCGTTCGCCGCGGTGGTCATGAAGTTCATGAAGGATCTGAACATCCCGCACGAGAAGATCAACGTGAACGGCGGCGCGATCGCGCTGGGCCACCCGCTCGGCGCCACCGGCGCGATGATCCTCGGCACGCTCGTCGACGAGCTCGAGCGCCGCGACCAGCACATCGGCCTGGCCACGCTGTGCATCGGCGGCGGCATGGGCGTTGCGACGATCGTCGAGAGGGTCTGACCGTGAGCACGAACATCATCAACTGGGACCAGGACGCCGACGGCGTCGTCACGCTGACGCTCGACGACCCCAACCAGCGCGCCAACACGATGAACGACGACTTCCGCTCGTCGCTGTCCGACGCCATCGACCGCCTCGAGGCCGAGAAGGACTCGATCACCGGCGTCATCGTCACCTCGGCCAAGGACACGTTCTTCGCCGGCGGTGATCTCAAGCTGCTCTCCCAGGTGACGCCGGAGAACAAGGACGAGTTCGCGGCAGGCGTCACGAAGATCAAGGCCGACTTCCGTCGGCTCGAGAAGCTCGGCAAGCCCACCGTCGCGGCACTGAACGGCGCGGCGCTCGGCGGCGGGCTGGAGATCGCGCTCGCCTGCAACCGGCGCATCGCGCTGGACAACCCGAAGGCGCAGTTCGGCCTGCCTGAGGTCACCCTCGGGCTGCTGCCCGGTGCCGGCGGCGTCACCCGTATCACCCGGCTGCTCGGCATCGCCGACGGCCTGATGAAGGTGCTGCTGCAGGGCAACCGCTACAAGCCGGCGCAGGCCGTCGAGGTCGGCATCGTCGATGAGATTGCCTCGACGCCGGACGAGATGTTCGCCAAGGCCCGTGAGTGGATCAAGGCCAATCCGGAGACGGTGCAGCCCTGGGACGACAAGGGCTACCGCATGCCCGGCGGCGCTCCGACCAGCCCGAAGCTGGCCGGCATGCTGCCCGCCTTCCCCGGCAACCTGCGCAAGCAGCTCAAGGGCGCACCGATGCCGGCGCCGCACCACATCATGTGCGCCGCCGTCGAGGGCGCGGGCGTCGACATCGATACCGCTCTCACCGTCGAGGGCCGCTACTTCGTCAATCTGGCCACCGGGCAGGTCGCGAAGAACATGATCCAGGCGTTCTGGTTCGACCTGAACTCGATCAACGGCGGCGGGTCACGTCCGGACGGCTACGAGAAGCGCAACGCGCAGAAGGTCGCGGTGCTCGGCGCCGGCATGATGGGTGCCGGCATCGCCTACGTCAGCGCGCGTAACGGCATGGAGGTCGTGCTCAAGGACGTCTCCATCGAGGCGGCCGAGAAGGGCAAGGGCTACTCGCAGAAGCTGCTCGAGAAGGCCGTTTCCCGGGGCAAGATGGAGCAGGCGAAGGCCGACGAGGTGCTCGCCCGCATCACGCCCACCGCCGACTACGCCGATCTCGCCGGCTGCGATCTCATCGTCGAGGCCGTGTTCGAGAAGGTGTCGCTCAAGCACGAGGTGTTCGGCGAGGCCGAGAAGGTCGTCGGTGACGACGCGCTGCTCGGCTCGAACACCTCGACGCTGCCGATCACGTCGCTGGCCGAGGGCGTCGGGCGCAAGAAGGACTTCATCGGGCTGCACTTCTTCTCCCCCGTCGACAAGATGCCGCTGCTGGAGATCATCCGCGCCGAGCAGACGTCGGATGCCGCCCTGGCCCGTGCGCTCGACTACGCGGCGCAGATCAAGAAGACGCCGATCGTCGTCAACGACAGCCGCGGCTTCTTCACCTCCCGCGTCATCGGCACGTTCGTCAACGAAGCGGTCGCCATGCTCGGCGAGGGCGTTGCGCCCGCGACCATCGAGCAGGCGACGACGCAGGCCGGGTACCCGGTCGGCGCGCTGCAGCTGGCCGACGAACTGAACCTCGAACTGTTCCTCAAGATCCGCAACGAGACGCGCGACGCCATGGGCGACGCGTACGTGCGGCACCCGGCCGAGGACATCGTCGAGAAGATGGTCGAGCTGGGGCGTCCGGGGCGACTCAAGGGCGCGGGCTTCTTCGACTACGACGAATCGGGCAAGCGCACCGGCCTGTGGCCGGGCCTCGCCGAGCACTTCCCGGTCAAGGGCGATCCGTCGCAGGTCGATCTGCACGAGCTCGAGGAGCGGATGCTGATCATCGAGGCGATCGAGTCCGCCCGCTGTGTCGACGAGCAGGTGCTGATCACCACCGCCGACGCCAACATCGGCTCGATCATGGGCATCGGCTTCCCGCCGTGGACCGGTGGCGTGCTGCAGTACATCAACGGCTACGAAGGTTCGACCGGCCGGGGCGTGGCCGCATTCGTGCAGCGCGCCGAGCAGTTCACCAAGGCCTACGGTGAGCGGTTCGCGCCGAACGAGCTGCTGCGCACCAAAGCGGACAAGAACGAGACGTTCTGACGTTCTGACGTCCCCACCCCCTACCGTTGATCAACAGCAGGTTCTGGTCGTCCTGGCGACCAGAACCTGCTGTTGATCAGCAACCGTTGGCACTTGTTGCTGAGCATTCGACGTTGTCAGCTGCTGTTGATCAGCAACCGTTGGTCACTTACCGTTGATCAACAGTATGTTTTGGTCGCCCAGGCAGCCAGAAGCTGCTGTTGATCACGGGTGGGGGTTGCGATGCCGGGTCCGCTGAGCGGGGTGCGGGTGCTGGAACTGCCGGCAATCGGGCCGGTGCCGTTCCTCGGCATGTTGCTGGCCGACCTGGGCGCCGAGGTCGTGCGCATCGACAAGCTGCCCGGCGGCACGCCCGGTCTGGCCGACGCCATGGTGAGCAGCCCGATGGGCCGCGGCCGGCGCTCGATCGGGCTGGACCTGCGCAAGCCGGGCGGTGCGGAGGTGGCGCTGCAGCTCGCGCAGACCTGTGACGCGTTGATCGAGGGCTTCCGGCCCGGTGTCGCGGAACGGCTGGGGGTCGGGCCGGACGTCGTCCTCGCGCGCAACCCGAAGCTCGTCTACGGCCGGATGACGGGCTGGGGGCAGGACGGCCCACTGGCCGCGACCGCCGGCCACGACATCACCTACCTCGCGCTCACCGGCCTGCTGCACGGCATCGGGCCGGCCGCGGGTCCGCCGACGCCACCGGTCAACTACGTCGCGGACTTCGGCGGCGGCGCGATGTTCCTGGCCACCGGGCTGCTCGCCGCCCTGCTGCACGCGCGCGCCACCGGCGAGGGCCAGGTCGTCGATGCCGCGATGACCGAGGGCGCCGGCTACCTGGGCTCCATGACGCGAACGTTCGCCGCGTCCGGCGGGTGGAAGGACGAGCGCGAGGCGAACCTGCTCGACGGCGGCGCGCCCAACTACCGCTGCTACGAGACGAGCGACGGCAAGTGGGTGGCCGTCGGCCCGTTGGAACCGCAGTTCTGGGCGGCGCTGGTCGTGGCACTCGGTCTCGACGCCGACTCCGCGCCGAGCCCGTACTCACCCGCCGAGTGGGCCGGCTGCACGAAGCTACTGGCCGAAACGTTCCGTACCCGCTCGCGCGACGAGTGGACGGCGCTGTTCGAGGCGACCGACGCCTGCGTCGCGCCCGTGCTGACGCTCGAGGAGGCGCCGCAGCACCCGCACGCCGTCGCGCGGGGCTCGTTCGTCGATGTCGCCGGCGCGACGATGCCGGCGCCCGCGCCGCGCTTCTCGGCCACGCCCGGCGCAGCCGGCGAGGTCCCGCAGGTCGGTACGGCGACCGAGGAGCTGCTCGCCGAGCTCGGCTACGACAACGCCGCCGTGGAGCAACTACGAACCGACGGTGCGATCGCCTGACGACAGCCGGGCGAGCCGCTCTGCCCCCTTGTTGCATGCTCGGATGACGAATTCGGGCGGCCAAAAGTGGTCATCTCGAACCGGGAGATGTCGAAACATGGCTAACCGCGGTCCGGCACCTCCAGCCGCGCGAGCCGCTCGGCGACGATCTGCCGCACGGCGGGGTCGGTGCCCATCCCGGTGTGCGACGACGCCACCGCGACGCACTCGGCGGCCGGGTCGAGGCAGGTGTGCCAGTCGATGATCGCGTCGGACTCGGAGTAGACCGAGGTGTACTGCACGCCGGCGGGAAAGGGCGCGACCAGCTCGGCGGCGATCCGCGCTGCGCACTCCCCCGTCACGCAGTCCTCGCTCATCACCGAACCGACACCACGCCGGTTCAACCTGAACAACAGCTCGAGCTGCGCGCGGACGTGCGTGGCAACCCGCAGCGTCCCGGTGACCGGCGCGGCGAGCACGACGATCCCGGCAACGAGATCAGGACGGCGCTGTGCGGCCAGCTTGACGATCATGCCGCCGCGACTGTGCCCGACGACCGCCACCGGACATCCTTCGGCGGCGACGACACCCGCCAACCGGTGCACGAGCCGGTCGACCATCGCGTCGGTGCAACCGAGGTTGGCGCCGATCCGGCTGCCGAACGTGCGGTGCCCGCTGCGGCGCAGTTCGCGCGCGAGGATGGTCAGCGACACATCCCCGGAGATGAAGCCGGGCACGAGCACCACCGGCACCGCGACGCCATGCGCCGGCTGGCGCACCGGGCGGCGCAGCAGTCCGACGAACGCGCGGTACGAGCGCATCTCCGCCTCGCGCGCGGCGGCGGACGGCACGAAGTCCGATTCACGTCGAAGGCTCGGCACCTCAACCACTGCAGCCCCTCCCGGCATCCGAAGCGCGTAACGCCAGCCTAGGCTCGTGGTCGTGCCCGAGGGCGACACCGTCTACCGACTCGCGCGCCGGCTCGAGGCGGCCCTGGACGGCCGGACGCTCGAGCGCGGCGAGCTGCGCGTCCCGCGACATGCAACCGAGAACCTGCGCGGCTACCGAGTCCTCGGCCACGACACGCACGGCAAGCACTTGCTGACCCGGCTTTCCGGTGGCCTCACGCTGCACACGCATCTGAAGATGACCGGCTCGTGGACCGTCACCCGCGCCGGCAAACGGTTGCCCAGCCGGCTGCTGCCCGACGTTCGCGTGCTGCTGGCGTGCACGGACGGGACGAGCGCGTACGGCATCTCGCTGCCGGTCGTCGACCTCCTGCGCACCGTCGACGAACGGGACGTGGTCGGCCACCTGGGCCCGGACCCGTTGCGCGCCGACTGGGACGCCGGCGCCGCCGTGCAGCGGCTCGGCGCCGACCCGCAGCGCGCGGTGTCCGACGCGCTGCTGGATCAGCGGCTGATCGCGGGACTCGGGAATCTGTGGGCGAACGAGCTGTGCTTCCTGCGCGGTCTGCACCCGACGCGGCCGGTCGGCGACGTCGATATGCCGGCGCTCGTGACGCTCGCCGCGCGAGCGTTGCGCGCCTCCGCGACCAAGCCCGGCGCCATGCAGATCACGACTGGCGACCGGCGCCGGGGCGAGCAGCACTGGGTGACCGGCCGGGCCGGGCGCCCGTGCCTGCGGTGCGGCACCGTCGTCCGGGTGCTCGATGACGATCGTGCGGCGTCCGGGCGACGGACGTGGTGGTGTCCGAGCTGCCAGCCCGCGACGGACACCTCGGCCCGCACGGCCTAGCGCGGACGGCTCAGCGCGACTCGAACGGATCGCGCGGTACCGAGAGCCGCGGTACGCCACCGAGACCGAGGTTGTAGCGGGTGTGCTCGGCGTATTCGGCGAGCTTGTCCCAGAGCGCGGCGTGCGCGGGCCACGGGATCGGCTCGTCGCCGTCCTGCCAGCTCTCACCGAAGGTGATCCACACCAGCGTCCAGTCGGCGGCCAGCGCCCACTTGCCCTGGCTCCATTCGAGCAGCGACCGGCGGATCTGAAAGGCCAGCCGTGCCGCATCCGGGAACGTCGTGACGGCGCTGACGACCCAGACGCGGAAATCGCGCGACATGAGATCGAGCTCGAAGTCGGCGAGGACCGCGGGGTCGACGAGCACCGTCGCAACGTTCTCGTGGCCCCGTCCGCTCACCCGTCCAATTATCCATGCGCGACCGACATCCGGCCCAATGGTTCTTCCGTACCGTTGCGGTTACGTAACCAATTCGGTACGTTAGGCGAATGGACGCCGTCCTGCACGCCCTGGCCGACCCGCACCGGCGCACGGTGCTGGAGATCCTGCGCGACCACCCGGCCACCGCCGGCGAGCTGGCCGCGGCGCTGCCCATCGCCCGGCCCGGGGTGTCGCGGCATCTGCGGGTGCTGCGCGAGGCGCAGCTGGTGACCGCCGAACAACAGGCGCAGCGGCGCGTCTACCGCCTTGCGCCCGAGCCACTTGCGGATCTGGACAGCTGGCTGGGCCCGTACCGCGACATGTGGCAGCAGCGGATGGCTGCGCTGCACACCGAGATCGCCCGCGGCAACCGAGAGAACAGGGAGAAATGATGAGTCGGATTCTGGGCACGATGCGTCGGCTTGACGACACGCACGGGGCCGTCCGGGTCGAAGATGTCTACGACACCGACATCGACGACCTGTGGTCGGCGATCACCGAACCGCAGCGCCTCGCCCGCTGGATCGCCACCGTCGAGGGCGAGTTGCAGGTGGGCGGCACCGTCTATGCCCGATTCACCAGCACGTGGGAGGGGCCGGGCCGCGTCGACGTGTGCGACAAGCCGCACCGCCTGCTGCTCACGATGCAGGTCGGCACCGACGAGGAGGCCGTCATCGAGGCCGTACTCAGCGCAGAGGGCCCGCGCACCCGGTTGGTCGTCGAGGAACGCGGCCTGCCGCTGGAACCGCTCTACAAGCACGGCGCGGGCTGGCAGGCGCACATCGAGGACCTCGGCCGATACCTCGCCGGGCAGGGCTCGGCGTGGCAGGACCGATGGAGCCAGCTCTCTCCCGTCTACGAGGCGCTCGAGATCACCTGATGCGCTGACACCCTGACACCGTCGGAGGCGAGCGCTAGCGTGCGCAGCACCCAACCGGTCCGACGCAGGAGGCCACCGTGGACTACAAGCTCGAGCTGTTGTGCGTCCCCGTCAGCGATGTCGACGCTGCCAAGGAGTTCTACGTCGACAAGGTCGGCTTCGCCGCGGACCACGACCAGCGCGTCGACGAGTCGTTGCGTTTCGTGCAGCTGACGCCGCCCGGCTCCGGGTGCTCGATCTGCATCGGTGAGGGCCTCACGACCATGACGCCCGGTTCGCTCGAGGGATTGCAGCTGGTCGTCGAGGATGCCGACGCCGCGCACGCCGAGCTGGCCGAGCGCGGCGTGGACGTCAGCGACGTCGACGACCTGGCCTGGGGCCGGTTCGTCTACTTCGCGGACCCGGACGGCAACAAGTGGAACGTCCAGGAGATCAAGATTCCCGGCTGATCCGCTGTGCAGCTGACGCCGGACTGACGCCGGACGCGCTCAGCCGGCGTTGAAGGACGTCGGCTTGGACTGGGTCGACAACCAGATGCGAAAGAACGTGGTCAGGTTCTGACCGGACACCTTCTGCGCGAGCGTGACGAACTGCGCCGTCGTGGCGACCGAATACCGGTGCTGAGCCGTCCAGGTGCGCAGCAGCGTGAAGAACTTCGCATCGCCGATGCGGTGCCGCAGCGCCGCGAGCGTCATGCCCCCGCGGGAGTAGACGGCGCTCGAGAACATGGTGTTGCGCTTCGGGTCGGCGATGGCCTGGTGCCAGAACCCGTCGCTCGCCGGAATCTTCGCGAACAGCTGCGAGAAGTAGCTGTAGGTCGACGGGCCGCCGGTGTGCTCGGCCCACAGCTGCTCGGCGAACGTCGCGAAACCCTCGTTGAGCCAGATGTTGCGCCACGTGGCCACGGACACGCTGTCGCCGAACCACTGGTGCGACAGCTCGTGCGACATCGTGGTCGGATCCGGCGAGAAGCCGTACAGCGGCCGGGTCTGCGTCTCGAGGGAGAACCCGACGTCCGGCACGTTGTCGACGATCGCGCCGGTGGAGGTGAACGGGTACCGGCCGAACGTCTTCGACCAGTAGTCGGTGATCGCGCCGGTCAGCGCGAACACCTTGTCCGAGCTCGCCTGCTTGGCCAGGTGGGGATCGACGGCCATGGTCTCCCGGATACCCCCGGGCGTGTGCCCGAACCGGAATTTCCACTTGCCGATGTCGATCGTCGCCAGGTAGGTGGCCATCGGGCTGGTCTCGTGCCATGTCCACACCGAGCTGTGCCGGGTGGTGCGGTGGTGCTGCAGGTTGCCGTTCGCGACGACCTGCCGGCCGCGCGGCACGGTGATGTGGAAGGTGTACGTGGCCTTGTCGCTGGGGTGGTCGTCGGACGGGAACCAGGTGTGTGCCGCGTTCGGTTCGTCGCCGACGAATGCGCCGTCCGGGGTGTACTGCCAGCCGTAGTCCGCGCCGAAAACGACGGGCGAGCCGGTGATCGTCCGCGGCGACCCGGCGTAGCTGACCGCTGCGTGGAACCTGTGGCCGCGCCGAAGGCCGTGCCGCGGCGTGATCTGCAGCTCTTGGCCGCGGCGGTGCCACCTGGCGTGCGCGCCGTTCACCACGATGCTGCGCACGTGCATGCCGGACAGGTCGAGATCGAAGCGGGACAGGTTCTGCGTGGCGCGGGCGGTGATGTGCGCAACGCCGGACAGGTAGTGCGAACTCGGCAGATAGTGCAGGTCCAGCGTGTAGTGGCCGACGTTGTAGCCACCGTTGCCCTCGAGCGGGAAGTACGGATCACCGACGCCGGCAGCGCCGTGCGTGAAGTGCGTCGCCGCGCCCGCGACAGCAGTGGGGCCGGCCAGCGGCGCGACCAGCGCGACGGTCACGGCGACCACGCCGGCGGTGCGGCGAAGACGAAGAGGCATGGCAGTGCTCCCGGCGATTCGTGGTGATCACGTAGACCATCGCCGGGCAACGCGGCAAGGTCAAGACCTATCCGCCGGTCGGTGCCGACGCCCGGGGCGTCAGCGGTCGCGGCGCAGCGCTGCTGCGATCAGCCGGTCGACGACCTCGGGGTACGGCACGCCGGTAGCTGCCCACATCTTCGGGAACATCGAGATCGGCGTGAAACCGGGCATCGTGTTGATCTCGTTAACGATCACGCGCTCGTCCGGCGTGACGAAGAAGTCGACGCGCGCCAGACCCGCGCAGTCGATCGCGGTGAACGCACGGCACGCCGCGGAGCGAACCTCCTCGATCACCGCGTCCGGCAGGTCGGGCGGGATGTCGATCTCGCAGGCGTCGTCGAGATACTTGGCTTCGAAGTCGTACCACTCGTGCCCGGGCAGCAGGGTGATCTGCGCCGGCAGGCTGGCTTCGGGTTCACCGTCGACGTTCTCGAGCACGCCGCACTCGATCTCCCGGCCGGTGACCGCGGCCTCGACGAGCGCCTTGGGGTCGTGGGACCACGCAAGTTGCAGGGCGTCGTCGAGATCAGCCCACGAGTCGACGCGGGTGATGCCCACGCTCGACCCGGCGCGCGCCGGCTTGACGAACAGCGGCAGGCCGAGGCGATGCAGATCGACCTGCGCGTACGGGCGGCCGCGGTGCAGCACCGCGAACTCGCCGACGTCCAGCCCCTCGGCGCGCAGCAGCTTCTTGGTGAACTCCTTGTCCATGCCGGCAGCGCTCGCGAACACGCCTGCCCCGACGTACGGCACGCCGGCCATCTCCAGCAGGCCCTGGATGGTGCCGTCCTCGCCGAAGCGGCCGTGCAGCACCGGGAAGACGACGTCGACGTCGGTCAGCGCGTGCACTGCCGCGCCCGGTTCGACCGCAACGAGCGACGGGCCGGTCGGGTCGCCGGGCAGGATCACCTCGGTGCCCTTCGCCACCTGCGGCAACGCGCGGTCCGTGATGCGCAGCTGGTCCGGCGCTTCGTCGGTCAGCAGCCAACGCCCGTCCGGCGTGATGCCGAGCTGCACCACCTCGTAACGCTGCGGGTCCAGCGCGGACAGCACCGCGCTCGCCGACACCACCGAGATGCCGTGTTCGGAGTTGCGGCCGCCGTACACGACGGCGATGCGGGTGCGCCGGCCCGGAGGCGTCACGGCGCGGTCACCGGCCGCGAGCCCTCGGACTTCACGGACCGTGACATCAGCAGCTCGACCATCCGGCGTGGTGTCATCGCGCCCGAGCAGACCGCGTCGACGGCTGCGGTGATCGGCACGTCGACGTCGTGGTGCTGGGCGAGTTCGAGCACCGACCGGCAGGACTTGACGCCCTCGGCCACCTGGCCGTGCGTCGCCTCCTGCGCCTGCTCGATCGTCTCGCCGCGGCCCAGCCGCTCGCCGAAGGTGCGGTTACGGGCGATCGGCGAGTTGCAACTGGCCACGAGGTCGCCCAGGCCGGCCAGCCCGGCGAAGGTGAGCGGGTCGGCGCCCAGTTGCTGACCGAGTCGCGCGATCTCCGCGAGGCCGCGGGTGATGATCGAGGCGACCGAGTTGTGCCCGAAGCCCATGCCCTGCCCGATGCCGCACGCGAGCGCGATGACGTTCTTCACCGCGCCGCCGAGTTCGCAGCCGATGACATCGGTGTTCGTGTACGGCCGGAAGTACGGCGTACTGCAGCGGGCCTGCACCGCCGCACCGCGCGCCTCGTCGGTGCACGCGATCACCGTGGCGGTCGGTTGCCGGGCCGCGATCTCCGGTGCGAGGTTCGGGCCGGTGACGACGGCGATGCGCTCAGCCGGCGCCGCGGCGACCTCGGAGATCACTTCACTCATCCGCTTGGTCGTGCCCAGCTCGACGCCTTTCATGAGGCTGATGAGGGTCGCGTCGGCGGCCAGGTGCGGCGCCCAGCCGAGCAGGTTCTCGCGCAGGGTCTGTGACGGGATGGCGAAGGCGACGAGATCCGCGCCGTCGAGCGCGGCCGCGGCGTCGTGCGTCGCGGCGAGCGCATCCGGCAGCTCGATCCCCGGCAGGTACCCCGAGTTGCGGTGCGTCGAGTTGATCTGCTCGGCCAGACTCTCGCGCCGCGCCCACAGCGTCACGTCGTTGCCGGCTTCGACGAGCACTTTCGCGAACGTGGTCCCCCAGCTTCCCGCACCCAGCACTGCGGCGCGGGTCATGCAGCATCGCCCTGCCGCGACCGTTGCCACACGAACAACTCCCCGCCCGGTTCGGGTTCGCAGCGCAGGTCGGCGAGGTCGTGGCGCAACCGGCGGACGATCACATCGGTCATCTCACGCAGCACCCTCGGGGTCGGCTCGCGGCCGCGGAACGCGCTCAGATCGATGGGCTCGCCGACCGAGAGCGTGTGGCGTGGGCGGGGCACGAGCTTGAGCTTCTTCCGGTACAGATCGACCTGTTCCTGGACGCCCCACTGCACGATCGGGATGACCGGTACGTCCGGCACCAGCGACGCGAGGCGTGCGGCGCCCGTCTTGCCGGCCATCGGCCACCACTGCGGGTCGCGGGTCACCGTGCCCTCCGGGTGCAGCACGATAACGCCGCCACGCTCGAGGCACGCCACCGCAGCGGCCAGCGACTGGCGCGCGTCGGTGGTGCCCCGTTTGACGGGGATGTGCCCCATGGCCCGCATCGCCGGGCCCACCGCAGGCACCTCGAAGATCGACTCCTTCGCGAGGAAGCGCGGCGTGCGGCCGGCGTCGAGGATGAATTTCGAGACCAGAAAGGGGTCCACGTGCGACACGTGATTGACGACCACGATCATCGGGCCGTCGAGCGGTAAGCGCTCCATGTGCCGGTACCGCAACTTGAACACCGCCGAGAACGGGTAATAGAGCACCAGCCAGACGAAGCGCCAACCCGGCCCCATCTTCTCCCCGACGCCGGGCCTGCGCCGCTTGTGCAGCCGTGCCACCTGTTCCTCCTGACCGTCCTTGCCGCTAGCAGTCTGCCGTATCGACGCCGCCCGGCCGTCATTCGGCACGGCGGATGGCCTGGCACACCCCGGCTCCGCAGCGACGTTCGTAGACTCGTTACGTGCGCTGGACCCTGCTCATCCCGGCGAAAGCGCTGCCCGCGGCCAAGTCCCGGCTGGCCGACGCCAGCTCCGACACCGCCGCGCACGCCCGCCTCGTGGAAGCCATCCGGGCGGACACCGTTGCCGCCGCCGAGGCCGTTCCCGACGTCGCACGCATCGTGCTGGTGCACGACCGGCCGGTGCCGGTGGCCGCCCACACCCCGGACTCGCCCGAGCGGCACGTGTTCGTGCAGCGCACGCCCGGCCTCAACGCGGGCCTGGACGAAGCCGCACGACAGGCCCACGCGTCGTGGCCGGGCGACGGTGTTGCCGTGCTCGTCGCCGACCTGCCTGCCCTGCGCTCGGCGCAGTTGGCCGCGGCACTGGCCGCCGCTGCGGCCCACCCCCGCGCGTTCGTCGCGGACGCCCAGGGCACCGGCACCACGCTGCTTACCGCCGCTCCCGGGACTGCGCTCGATCCCCTGTTCGGCGAGGACTCGGCGCGCCGGCACGCGGTCGACGCAGCGCGCCTCGTCGCCGGCGCGGGTCTGCGTCGGGACGTCGACACCCCGCAGGACCTGCGTGCCGCGGCGGAACTGGGGGTCGGAGCGTGGACGGCCGCCGTCCTGGCCGCGGCCCGACCGGCCGACGCCGCAGGCGGGGATACCGTTCGTTCAACTTCGCGCGGCATGATGCACGGCATGAACGACCTCTGCAGGCCCGAGGCATGAGTATTCAGTCGGCCGACGTCCCTGCGTCCGCCATCGACCTGTCGGCTGACGAGGTGCCCGACGAGCTCGACTCGGGCCCGCTGCCACCCGCCGACGACCTGCCTGACGACCGCTTCGGCAACCGTGAGCTGTCCTGGCTGGCGTTCAACGAGCGGGTGCTGAGCCTCGCCGAGGACGATGCGCAGCCGCTGCTGGAACGCGTGAAGTTCCTCGCGATCTTCGCGAGCAATCTCGACGAGTTCTACATGGTTCGCATCGCCGGGCTGAAGCGTCGCGCGGACATGGGCCTGCAGGTCGCCTCCCCCGACGGCTTGTCGCCGCGGGTGACGTTGGCCAAGCTCGCCGAACGCATCCGCGAACTCGTCGACCGGCACGCGCGCTGCTTCCGCGACGTCGTCAACCCGCAACTGGCCGACGCGGGCATCCACATCCGTCGCTGGGACGACCTCGACGATGACGAACGCGCAACGCAGGCGCAGTACTTCCGCGAGAAGCTGTTCCCGCTGCTGACCCCGTTGGCCGTCGATCCCGCGCACCCGTTCCCGTACATCTCCGGGTTGTCGCTCAACCTCGCCGTGTTGGTTCGTGATCCGGACGAGGAGATCCAGCGGTTCGCGCGCGTGAAGGTGCCGAACAACGTCCCGCGCTTCGTCGTCGTGTCCGAGTCCTCCGCCGAGGTCGAGCTGCTGCCGCTCGAGGACCTCATCGAGGCACACCTGGACATGCTGTTCCCCGGCATGGAGGTCGTCGAGCACCACCTGTTCCGGGTCACGCGCAACGCGGACTTCGAGGTCGAGGAGGACCGCGACGAGGACCTGCTGCAGGCACTCGAACGGGAGCTGACCCGCCGGCGCTTCGGGCCGGCGGTGCGCCTCGAGGTCACGGACGACATCGACGAGGACGTCGTCGACCTGCTCGTCAGCGAGATCGAGGTCGAGAGCGACGACGTGCTGCGGGTGCCCGGCCTGCTCGACCTCAGTTCGCTGATGCAGGTGTACGACATCGACCGGCCGAAGCTCAAGGACCGCCCGTTCGTGCCGTCGACCCCGCCGCGCTTCGCCGAGGGCGAGACGCCGAAATCGGTGTTCGCCACCATGCGCGACGGCGACGTGCTGGTGCACCACCCGTACGAGTCGTTCGCGACGAGCACCCAGCGGTTCATCGAGCAGGCGGCTGCGGACCCGCGGGTGCTGGCGATCAAGCAGACGCTGTACCGCACCTCCGGTGATTCACCGATCGTCGAGGCGCTGATCGACGCCGCAGCGGCCGGCAAGCAGGTCGTCGCCCTCGTCGAGATCAAGGCGCGCTTCGACGAGCAGGCCAACATCAAGTGGGCCCGTGCGCTGGAGCGTGCCGGCTGCCACGTGGTGTACGGCTTCATGGGTCTCAAGACGCACTGCAAGACCGCGTTGGTCGTGCGTCAGGAGGGCAACCAGATCCGCCGATATGCGCACATCGGCACCGGCAACTACAACCCCAAGACCGCACGCATGTACGAGGACCTCGGTCTGTTCACCGCCGACCCGGACATCTGCGCAGATCTCACCGATCTGTTCAACGTCCTGACCGGGTACTCGCGGCAGACGGACTACCGCTCGCTGCTCGTCGCACCGCAGGGCATCCGGGCGGGGCTGATCGAACGCATCGAGCGCGAGGTCGAGTTGGCCCGCGCCGGCAAGGACGCGCACATCCGGTTCAAGACCAACCACCTCGTCGACGAGCAGACGATCGATGCGCTCTACCGAGCCTCCAAGGAGGGCGTGCGCATCGAGCTGCTGGTCCGCACGTTCTGCACGATCCGCTCCGGCGTGCCGGGCCTGTCGGACAACATCCGCACCCGTTCCATCCTCGGCCGCTTCCTCGAGCACTCGCGCGTCTACTACTTCGGCAACGACGGCGACCCCGAGTACTGGATCGGCTCGGCCGATCTCATGCACCGCAACCTCGACCGGCGTGTCGAGGTGCTGTGTCAGGTGTCCGACCGGCAGGCGCGCAGCCAACTCGCCGCGTTGCTCGACGCCGCGTTCGACGACGACACGGCCGCCTGGGACCAACAGCCCGACGGCGAGTGGACCCGGACGCGGGGCGCGCACAACGACTACCAGGACCTGCTGATGCGTCAGCTGGTCGCGCGCGGCGAGTAAGCGCCGGTGGCTCGCCGGACACCGCCGGATGTGCGCGCCGCCGGCGGCGTGGTGTGGCGGGTGCGCGACGGGCGCACCGAGGTCGCGCTCGTGCACCGGCCGCGCTATGACGACTGGTCCCTGCCGAAGGGCAAGCTGAATCAGGGCGAGACCGATGTGCGCGCCGCGGTCCGTGAGGTCGAGGAGGAACTTGGTTCGCAGGTCGCCGTGTCGCGCTACATCAGCGCGGCGACGTACCAGACGCACGCCGGTCGCAAGCAGACCACGTACTGGGTGATGCGCCACCTGCGCGGCGAGTTCGCGCCGAACGACGAGGTCGACGAGGTGCGGTGGTTGTCGCCCACCGCCGCCCGCGACGTCATGAGCTACCAGGTCGACAAGCACATCATGGCCGACTTCGCCGCCGTGCCGGTGCCGGACACGGTTGTCGTGCTCGTCCGGCACGCGAAGGCCGGCAAGCGCAGCGAGTGGCGCGGCAACGACGACCTTCGCCCGCTCGACGACACCGGACGCACGCAGGCCGACTCGCTCGTGTCCTTCCTGACGTGTTTCGCGCCGACGCGCGTGGTGTCCGCCGCCCCGGTCCGGTGCACGCAGACCGTCGCGCCGTTCGCCGACAAGTACGGTTTCGACATCTCGATCGAGTCGGCGTTCGGCGACAAGCAGTTCGCGAAGTCGCCCGCGACATCGGAGACCACGTTCTGGTCACTGGCCAAACCGGGAACCGTGAACGTGATCGCCAGCCAGGGTGACACCATCCCCGGCCTGATCGATCGCCTCGCCCGCGGGGTGCGGCCGGCAGACACCCGTAAGGGCGCGGCGTGGGTGCTGTCGGTGGTCGACGGCACCGTCGTGTCAGCCGACTACTACGACGACGCGTCGCGCTGACAGCACGACCCCCGCGAACCCACAAAACCCCGGTGATCAACAGCACGATCTGGTCGTCCTGACGACCGGAATGTGCTGTTGATCACCGGGGTTCGGTGACGGGTCGGGCGCGTCAGCGCGACTTCTTGGCGGCCTTCTTACTTGCGGTCTTCTTCGCCGCCTTCTTGCTTGCGGTCTTCTTCGAGGCCTTCTTGGCTGCGGTCTTCTTCGCCGCCTTCTTGCTTGCGGTGTTCTTCGCGGCCTTCTTGGCCGCCGACTTCTGCGCGGCGGACTTCGACGCCAGGTTCTTGGCCGCCACCTTCTTCGTGGCCGGCCCGCTCGACTTCTTCGCCAGGCTCTTCGCGGCGGCCGACTTCTTCGTGGCACTCGCCTTCTTGGCCGGCGCTGCCGCTGCCTTCTTCGCTGCCTTCTTCGCCGCCTTGGCCTGCTTTGCCGCGCGCTTGCGTGCCCGGTCCGCAGCCTTCTGCGCGGCCTTGGTCGCCGGGGTGTTGCGCACCGCGTCCGCGACGTCGCGTACCGCCGTCGAGGCGAGATCCTGCGCGTCGGAAACGGCATTGGTGACGCGGTCCTGAGCGTCGGAAACGGCATTGGTGACGCGGTCCTGTGCATCGCGCACCGCGGCGGCGGCACGGTTGGGCGCGTCGCGCACGCTGTCGGCGGCACGGGTCAGCGACGCCTGCGCGCGTGCGGTGCGCTCAGCGGTGAAGTCCCGCGCGCCGCTCGCGATCTCGCGGAACTCCGTACCGGGGCGGAACGCGGGCACCCGCGAGGCGGGCACCGACACGGTCGCGCCGGTGGCAGGGTTGCGCGCGGTACGCGCTGCACGGTCGCGTCGCTCGAAGACCCCGAAGCCGGTGATCGCGACTTTCTCACCACGTGCAATGGCGGCGTACACGTTGTCGATCACCGCGTCCAGCGCGGCAGCTGCACGCCTGCGATCACCGTCCAGGCGCTCGGCAAGCTGATCGATGAACTGGGCCTTGTTCGGCACGTGTCCCTCCAAGGACGAATCTGCGTTAAGGCGGCTGCAGGACACGCTAGGCGCTCACGAGCGCGTGGACAACGCCACAGTGCCTGTGTCGCAACAGATTCCCGTCACACGACGCACGCAATTCAACTCACTCGATCACCCGACGACGGTCGGCAACCACGCGTTGCGCGCGGCTTCGTACCGATCGATGTCGTCGGTGTGGCGCATCGTCAGCCCGATGTCGTCGAGTCCTTCGAGCAACCGCCAGCGGGTGTAGTCGTCGAGTTCGAAGTCGTGGATCTCGCCCGCCCAGCGCACATTGCGCTCGACGAGATCGACGGTCACCTCGGTCTTCGGGTCGGCCTCGATGTCGTCCCACAACCGCTGCACGATCTTCTCCGGCAACTGCACGGTGAGCAGTCCCGACTTGAGCGAGTTGCCGCGGAAGATGTCGGCGAAGCGCGGCGAGATGACGGCTCGGAAGCCGTAGTCGACGAGCGCCCACACCGCGTGCTCGCGCGAGCTGCCGGTACCGAAGTCGGGGCCGGCGACGAGGATCGACGCGCCGTCGTACTCGCTGCGGTTGAGCACGAAGTCGGGCTCGTTCGTCCGCCAGGCACTGAACAGGCCGTCCTCGAAGCCGGTGCGGGTCACCCGCTTGAGGTAGACGGCCGGGATGATCTGGTCGGTGTCGACGTTGCTGCGCCGCAGCGGCACAGCAGTGCCGGTGTGCACGGTGAACTTGTCCATGCTCAGGCCTCCTGCAGATCAGCGGGACTGGCGAGATGGCCGGTGATGGCGGTCGCCGCGGCGACCAGCGGCGAGACGAGGTGTGTGCGGCCGCCCTTGCCCTGCCGCCCTTCGAAGTTGCGGTTGGACGTCGACGCGCTGCGCTGGCCCGGTGAGAGCTGGTCGGGGTTCATGCCGAGGCACATCGAGCAGCCGGCCTGGCGCCACTCGCCGCCCGCGGCCGTGAAGATGGCGTCCAGGCCCTCTGCCTCGGCCTGCTCGCGCACCCGCATGGAACCCGGCACGACGAGCAGCCGGACCGAGTCGGCGATCCTGCGCCCGTCGAGGATCGCCGCCGCCGCGCGCAGGTCCTCGATCCGGCCGTTGGTGCACGAGCCGACGAAGACGGTGTCGACGGCGATGTCGCGCAGCGCGGTGCCCGCGGTGAGACCCATGTAGGCCAATGCCTTCTCGGCGGCGGCGCGGTCGCCCTCGTCCTCGAGCTCCTGCGGGTCCGGGACGGTCGACGCGAGTGGCGCACCCTGCCCGGGGTTGGTGCCCCAGGTGACGAACGGCGTCAGCTCGGCGGCGTCGACAACGATCTCGGCGTCGAACTCGGCGTCGTCGTCGGTGCGCAGGCTCGTCCAGTACTCGACGGCGGCGTCCCACTCGGCGCCCTTCGGCGCGTGGTCGCGGCCCTGCACATAGTCGAACGTCGTCCGGTCCGGCGCGATCATGCCGGCGCGCGCGCCCCACTCGATGCTCATGTTGCAGACCGTCATCCGGCCTTCCATCGACATGTTCTCGAACACCGAACCGCGGTACTCGACCATGTAGCCGGCGCCCCCGCCGGTGCCGGTCCGGGCGATCACCGCAAGGATGACGTCCTTCGGCGTGACGCCCGGCGGCAGCTCGCCGTCGACGGTCACCGCCATCGTCTTGGGCCGGTCCAGCGGCAGGGTCTGCGTGGCGAGGACGTGCTCAACCTGGCTGGTGCCGATGCCGAACGCGAGCGCGCCGAACGCACCGTGGGTCGAGGTGTGCGAGTCGCCGCAGACGATGGTCATGCCCGGTTGGGTGATGCCGAGCTGCGGTCCGATCACGTGCACGATGCCCTGCTCGGCGTCACCCATCGGGTACAGCCGGACGCCGAACTCCGCGCAGTTGCTGCGCAAGGTCTCGACCTGCGTACGGCTGACCGGATCGGCGATCGGCGCGAAGATGTCGACGGTCGGCACGTTGTGGTCTTCGGTGGCGAGGGTCAGGTCTGGCCGGTGCACCGGCCGACCAGCGAGGCGCAGTCCCTCGAAGGCCTGCGGGCTGGTCACCTCGTGCACCAGATGCATGTCGATGTAGAGCAGATCCGGCTCGCCCTGCTTGGCACGTACGACGTGGTCGTCCCAGAGCTTCTCTGCCAGTGTGCGGCCCATCAATCACTCCTTGCATCTCAGATACTGAGATTCTAGTATCGTTCTGTGGGACAGCCTAGCAGCGGGATCGGCGTCGTCGACAAGAGCGTCGCTGTCCTCGCCTCCGTGGCGGCGGCACCTCGGTCGCTCGCCGAACTCGTCGAGGACACCACCCTGCCGCGCGCGACCGCGCACCGTCTCGCGCTGGCGTTGGAGACGCATCGGCTCGTGGCCCGCGACGCCGATGGTCGCTTCGTCCTCGGCCCGCGCCTGGGCGAGCTCGCCGCAGCCGTGCCCGACCCCGTCGTCGCGGCAGCCACTCCCGTGCTTGCCTGGCTGCGCGACGAGAGCGGCGAGAGCGCTCAGCTGTACCGCCGCGACGGCGCGGAGCGCGTCTGCGTGGCGGCCGCGGAGCGCACGCACGGGCTGCGCACCACGGTGCCGGTCGGCAGCCGGCTGCCGATGACCGCCGGGTCCGGCGCTCAGGTGCTCAGCGCGTGGACGTCGGCAGCGCGCGCGGTTGGCGGCGGGTTCAGCGAACGCACGCTGGCCGAGGTGCGCCGGCGCGGTTGGGCGCAGTCCGTCGGGCAGCGCGAGGCGGGTGTGGCGTCGGTGTCCGCGCCGGTGCGCGGACTGCGCGCCGACCCCGCGAACGTCGTCGCGGCCGTCTCGGTGTCGGGCCCGGTGGAACGGCTCGGCCGGTCCCCCGGCGCCCGGCTCGCGCCACTGGTGACGGCTGCCGCGCAACGCATCGGCGCTGCCCTCGGTTGAATCCCGCCGCCACCCTCGGTGATCAACAGCAGGATCTGCGCCCTATGACGACCACACACTGCTGTTGATCACGGGGAGGAAAGGAACCGGAC
>NZ_CAXTQF010000008.1:0-8638 GCF_964246335.1 uncultured Jatrophihabitans sp.
TTCTTCGTCAAGGACCCGATGAAGTTCCAGGACTTCATCCGCTCGCAGAAGCGGCTGCCGGCCTCGGGGCTGCGCGACAACAACATGCAGTGGGACTTCTGGACGCTCTCGCCGGAATCCGCCCACCAGGTCACCTGGCTGATGGGCGATCGTGGCATCCCGCGCACCTGGCGGCACATGGACGGCTTCAGCAGTCACACGTACCAGTGGATCAACGCCGAAGGCACGCGGTACTGGGTCAAGTACCAGTTCAAGACGAATCAGGGCGCGGACTACCTCACCCAGGACAAGGCTGACGAGATCGCCGGCACCTCCCCGGACAACCATCGGCAGGACCTGTACGGCGCGATCGAGAACGGCGACTTCCCGTCGTGGACGTTGAAGGTGCAGATCATGCCGTTCGACGACGCCGAGGAGTACCGGTTCAACCCGTTCGACCTCACGAAGGTGTGGCCGCACAGCGACTACCCGCTGCACGAGGTCGGCGTCATGACGCTGAACCGCAACCCGCAGAACTTCTTCGCCGAGATCGAGCAGTCGTCGTTCGAACCGTCCAACCTCGTACCGGGGATCGACGTGTCACCGGACAAGATGCTGCTCGGCCGCATCTTCAGCTACGCCGACGCGCACCGTTACCGCATCGGCACGAATTACCAGCAGCTGCCGGTGAACTTTCCCAAGGCCGCGAAGCTCAACACGTACAGCAAGGAAGGGGCGATGAACTACCGGTTCAACGCTGCGGACCAGCCCGTGTACGCACCGAACTCCTACGGCGGCCCGCACGCCGACACCGCGCAGCAGGACGGCAAGGGGTGGGACGCGGGCGGCCCGATGGTGCGTGCCGCGTACACCCAGCACGAGCAGGACAGCGACTGGGTGCAGCCCGGCACGCTGGTGCGTGAGGTGCTCGACGACGACGCCCGCGAGCGGCTGGTCAGCAACATCAGCGGCCACCTGCTCAACGGCGTGACCGAGCCGGTGCTGGTGCGTGCGTTCGAGTACTGGACGAACGTCGACGCCGAACTCGGCAAGAAGGTCGAGGAGTCGGTGCGCGCGCAGCAGAGCGAGTCCGCGCCGACCACGGCAGCCGGCCCGACGACACCCGGCGACGAGGCCGAGAAGGTCTGAGTCAGCCCGCCTGATCGATGGCGGTGTCGGTGTCTTCGGCGGCCCCGGTGACTTCGGTCCCGGGGCCGCCTGCGGTGACAGCGTCTGCGGCGCCGATCCGGCGCAGGTAACCGGCGAACCCGCGGGGCACCCGGCCGTAGGCCCGAGCGCTCGTCCGCACCTCGATACCGCCGGTGCGCACCACGGTCAGCGACGCCCGCTCGGCTCGCGCGACGAGGTCGGCGTCTTCGCCGTCGACCAGCGCCGACCAGCCGCCGAGTTCCTGCAGCGTGCTGGCGCGCACCCCGAGATTCGCGCCGTGCACGTGCCGATGGCCGTCGCGCGGATCATGGTGTCGCAGCCACTCGTCTCGTGCCCGGTCGATCAGTTCGTCCCCCGGCAGCACGGTGCCCACCACGACGTCCGCACCGGGGACCGCCGTGCCCGCGTCGGCCAGCACCACCATTCGCTCCAGCCAATTGCGCGGCACGACCGAGTCGGCGTCGGTGTTCGCCAGCCAAAGATGCGTTGCCGGTACGCCGCGCACGGCCGCGTGCGCCACGGCCACTGCACTCCCGGCCGCGCGCACCCGCCCCACACACCGGTACGCGACCGGGACGGCCGACACGTCGGCGAAGCCCGCGACGACCTCGGCGGTGCGATCCCGGCAGGCGTCCAGCACGACCATGACGTCGGCACTGACCCGGCCACGCGTGTGGTCGAGCAGCTGCGCCCGAGCGTCGAGCACCGATTCCAGGCAGCGCCCGACGAGCTCCTGCTCGTCCGCGGCGGGGATGACGACACCGACATGCTCGATCACGCCGGGTCGCCGTCCGGTGCGTCCGGCTCGACGATGCCCTCGGCGACGGCGACGGACTCACCCGTACGCGACCACGCCTGCAGCAGGAAGTCGTCCTCGACGTGATTGACGATCATGCGTCGGCCGGCCGACAACGCCGCGTGGACCGCGCCGGCGGTGTGTGAGTGCATCGAGGCGGGGTGGCGCCAGTGACAGGCCACCAGCACGCCGTCGTCACTCAGACATGAGTCGACCTGCCGGACGAGCGCGTCGAGATCGTCGCAGTAGTAGCCGACCTCGCTCAGCAGCACGAGATCGAATCGGCCGTCGGGCCACTCGTCGGGAATGCGGCCGGTCCCCACGACGACGTTCTGTGCCCCGTCGAGCCGCCGGCGCGCGGCGTCGACCGCCGCCCGGGCGACGTCCCACGCCACGACCTCGCGGCAGCGCCGGGCGAGCTCGATCGTCAACGCCCCGGTTGAGCACCCCGGCTCGAAAGCGCGGTCGAACCGCGGCCGGGTCAGCGCGGCGAGCATGACGGCGCGTTTGCGCTGTTCGTAGAAGCGCGCGTCGAGACCCCACGGGTCGGCGCTGTGCCGGTAGAGGTCGTCGAAGTAGGCGAGGTCGGCCAGGTGCGCTGCACGGCTGACGACGAACACCTCGTGGTCCGCGTCGAAGTGGGCGAGCATCCGCGGCGACAACACCGCCTCGTCGCCCGGTTGGTCGGACAGCGCGGCGATCTGACTGCGGTAGCCGGCCACCGCACGCTGCTTGGCGGCGATCGCGGCGTCGTCGAGCTCCAGCCTGCGCATCCCGGGCGCCTGCAGGGACCCGTCATCGGGCTGCGCCCAGTGCCACGCCCACACTGGGTACTGCCACTGCTCGACCGCGCGGCCGTGCGCGTCCTGCTCACGCAGCAGCGCGGCGACGACGTGGGCGCACGCCTCGTGGTCGGGGTGGCGGTCGCCGGTCCAGGTGGTGACGACGTGCGTGGCGTTCACCAGCAAGGGCGCGAGGCCCTCGCGCAGTGCGTCGATGTGCCGGTCGAGGAAGCTGTCCGGCAGGCCGAGCAGGTGCACCTGCGCACTGGGCGCCAGTTCGGCCAGGGCGGCGTAGACCTCGCGGCGGCGGATGGCTGCGAGCTCGCGGGCGTCGTGGGTCGGTGACGTCGGGTGCGACGCATCACCGTCGGTGGCCACCACGACGGTGACGGTCGCGCCGGCGGCCTCCGCCATCGCCAGCAGGCCGCCGGCGCCGAGGGTCTCGTCGTCCGGATGTGCCGCCACCACCACGATGTGGTCCTGCGCGGCCGGCGGTCGGATCGGGTCCAGCGCGGCGCGCATCGGGTCCCACTCGCGGGCGTCGGTGCCGCGATCGCTGTGCCGGAACTGCTGGGACACGACGTCGCGCCTCACCGGGTCGCCCGGCCGGCGACGCGGTGCCCGAGCGCGGCCAGATCACGTTCGGCGTGGTGCTGGCGCACGTACAGCTCGAGGTCGGCAACCCGCGCGGCGTGCGCGGCGTCGAAAGCGAGCGGCGCCGGGCCGAGCGCGTGCGCGGCGTGCCGCAGCACCGCCTCAGCCGCATCGGCAACCACCGCGCGGACCCGCAGCGCGAGTAGCTCGCCGTCCGCACCGGCCGCAGCTCCGGCGTCCACCTGTTGTGCTGCCTGCGCGAGGGTGCAGCCGGCTGCGTGCAGTGCTGCGTCGACCGCGCCGGCGTGCATGTCGGGCAGGTCGCCGGGGCGCCGGGCGGCGGCCGCGGTGACGGCGCCACCCACGCCGAGTGCCGCGCCGTACCAGCAGGCTGCGACGCCGATCCCGCCCCAGGCGAATCCGGGCCGGTCGAGGTACCACCCGGGTGCGCCGACCGCGCGCGCCGGCGTGTCGTCGAAGGTCAACCCGACGCTGGTGACGGTGCGCAGACCGCGGGCGACCCAGGTGTGGGGGGCGTCTGCCCGTACGTCCGGACGGCGCAGCGCGACCCGGAACAGCCGGCGCTGTTCGCCGTCGACGTGTGCGGTGACGAGCGCGTTGTCGAGGCGGTCACCCAGCGAGCACCACGGCTTGCGGCCGGACAGCGTCACGTGCTCGCCGGCACCGTCCGCGGCCAGCCGCGCATCCGCTGCTTCGGCAGCGAAAACACCCCACGAACCGTCGAGTGCCGCCTCCGGCTCGCCGGCCTCGCGCAGGATGGCCAACGCGTCGCTGTGTGCCTCCAGGACACGCGCGACGGTCACGTTGACGGCGGCGACGTCTGCGAGCACCGCCCAGCGAGCCGCGGTCTGCCCGGCGCCGGGTTGCGGCAGTCGCGTGCCGTACTCGAATGCCAGCGCCACCGCCACGTCGACGTCCTCGCCGGCAGCGCGGGCCGCGTCGACGAGCTTGTCGCTCCAGTCGAGTTGCGCCGCGGCAACCGTGTCGGGTGTCAGTGGGACGAGCGGCGGCACGGCACGCGTCCCTTCATTCACGGGCGGTACGTTCCACCCAGCGGTGATCTACCCCCGCGCCGCAGCGCGCTCACAGCCAGCCCCGTGTCGTGCGTTCAGGCCAATTCGCCGGACATCACAAAAGCCTCGGCGATCTCGAACACCTTCCGGTTCGTGCGCTGCGAATGCTGTGCGAGCACGTCGAAGGCCTGGTCCGCCGTCATCCGGCGACGCTCCATGAGGATGCCCTTCGCCTGCCCGATCACGTCACGATTGCGCAGCGCCGCCTGCAGGTTCTGCACCCGTTGCGTGTCGGCGATCGCAATCGCGGCGTGCAGGGCGAACAGCCGCGCGACGGCCTCGTCCCGCTCGTCGAACGCGGACTTCGTGGAACCGTAGAGGCTCAGCGAGCCCAGCTGGTTGTCGTCGACCCACAGCGGGACGCACAGCGCCGAGTGCACACCGAGGCGGGCGGCCAGCGGCCCGAACTCGGCCCAGCGGTCCTCGACCTCCATCGAGACCGAGACGATCGCCTTCTGGTCACGGGAGGAGTCGATGCACGGCCCGATGCCATGCGCCAGTTGGAAGGCGTCGAGTTCGGCGATCGGCACGCCGTAGGTCGCCTGCGGCAAGAACTTGCCGCGGACGAAGAGGTTGACGCCGGCGAACTCGGCGGCGTCGACCATGCGCACCGCCTCGGCAGCGACGGCGTCAAGAGTCGACTGCAGATCGTTGTCGCGCACCCGCAAGGCACGGCGCAGGTGCTCCAGGGCCGAGGTCAGATCGTCGTCCACGGATTCCCATGGCGATGTCTTCTCGAGGGGTTCGGCGGTCACTGTCTGGCTCCTCGCTCAGGCCCGGTTGGGCTCGGAGGGGTTAGGGGTAATGGCACTTTAACTGATCGGTGTACAGCGTTCACCGACAGTGTGACCAGTGCGCAATCGAGACCGTACGGCAGAGGTTCGCACCCCAGAACTGCACGCGGCGGGAGACGACGATGCGCACACTCGTGACGGGCGCCACCGGTTTCGTCGGGCGCCACCTCGTCCCGGAACTGCTGGCGGCCGGTCACGAGGTCGACGCGCTGACCCGGCACCCGGACCGCTACACCGGGCCCGGCAAGCCGGTCGGCGCCGACGTCGGTGAGCCGGCGACGCTGCCCGCCGCGCTGACCGGTCACGACGTCGCCTTCTACCTCGTGCATTCGCTCGACCACGGCGATTTCCGCCACCGGGACGCCGCGGCCGCGCGGGCGTTCGGCGCCGCGGCGCAACTGGCCGGGGTGTCGCACATCGTGTACCTGAGCGGGCTCGGCGATCCGGCCGACAACCTGTCCGCCCACCTGCGCAGCCGGCAGGAGGTCGAGGGCCTGCTGGCCGACGGCGGTGTGCGGGTCACGTCGTTGCGCGCGGCGATGGTGATCGGCGACCGCAGCACGTCGTGGGAGATCATCCGCGGCATGGTCGAGCACCTGCCGGCGCTCGCCGCGCCCACCTGGGCGCACACCCGGTCGCAACCGATCGCGCTCGACGACGTGCTGCGTTATCTCCTCGGCGTGCTCGAGCTCCCCGACACCGGCAGTCGCGCCTACGACATCGGCGGCTCGGAGGTGCTGCAGTACACGCAGGTGCTCAGTCGGCTGAGCGCGCTCGAGGGACGACCGGCGCTGCAGGTCACCGTGCCGACCCCGGGCGTGCGACTGTCCGCCCTCGCTGCGTCGCGGCTGCTGCCGTTCATCACCGGGGTCGATGCGCGCACGGTGCGTTCGCTGGTCGAGTCGATGCGCAACGAGGTGGTTGTGCGCGACGACGCGATCCGTCGGCTCGTCCCGTTCGAGCCGATGGACTACGACCAGGCGATGCTCGCCGCGCTCGGCGCCCGTGCGAAACGTCGCCGTGCCAAGGGGTCTGGCGGCAGCTGAGCACACATGCCCGCACGCGTTGTCGGTGGCCGCGGGTAGGCAGATGACATGCCGACTCGTGCGAAACATCCCGGCGCCGCGCAGTTCGTGCCCTCGGCGTCCGACCTCGGACACCTGGCCCAGGCAGCCACCGGATGTACGGGCTGCGATCTGTACGAGAACGCGACGCAGGTCGTCTTCGGCCGTGGGCCGCAGACCGCCCGATTGGTGTTCGTCGGCGAGCAGCCCGGTGACGTCGAGGACACCGAGGGCGCACCGTTCGTGGGGCCGGCCGGCGGCGTCCTCGACCGCGCACTACGCGACTCGGGCATCGAACGCGGCGACACCTACGTGACCAACGCGGTCAAGCACTTCCGGTGGAAGGCGGTACGTGGCAGCAAACGCCGCATCCACGAGAAGCCGTCGGCCGGCCAGTCGACGGCGTGCCGGCCGTGGCTCGCCGCCGAGCTCGCCGCGGTGCGTCCGCACCTCGTGGTGGCGCTCGGCGCGACGGCCGCGGGCTCACTGTTCGGCGCGTCGTTCCGGCTGACGCAGCACCGCGGCGAGGCGTTGTCCTGGCCACCGGAGACGGGTGACTTCGCCGGCCTGGCGGGCAGCGAGCTCGGCATCGAACACGGGCTGGCGACGATTCATCCGTCCGCCGTCCTGCGCGCGGAGCCGGACGAGCGGCAGGCCGCCTACGACGGGCTGGTCGCCGATCTGCAGGTCGCGCGCGAGCTGCTCGGTTGAGCGCGTCGTTACAGCGTGCCGAGCACGCTGTCGTCCAGATGCGCGAGTAGCTGCGCGGGATCGCGCCACACCTCGACGGCACCCGCGTCACGCAGCTCGTCCTCCGGTGTCCCGCCGCACGTCAGCGCCACGAATCGCACGCCCGCGCTCTGGCAGGCGACGCCGTCCCACACCGCGTCGCCGACGAAGACGGTGCGCTCAGGCGACAGACCGGTGCGCTCGAGCGCGACCTGGACGATGTCCGGCGCCGGCTTGCCCGCACTTGCGTCGCTCGAGCTCGTCGCCTCGGTCACGGCGTCGTCGGCACCGATCGTGCGGCGCAGCTCGGTCAGCTCGTCCTCGGACGCCGACGACGCGAGGACCACGTCCAGCCCGCGTTGCGCGCAGGCCCGGAGCACGTCCGCAGCGCCGGGCAGCAGGCGCAGCCGTCCCCATTCCTGCTTGTAGAGCGTGTCGTGGGCATCCTCGATCGCGTCGTCCTGCGTCGTGTCGTGGTCGCCGAGCAGGCGCTCGAGCAGGTACGCACCGGACATGCCGATGGCGTGATGCACGTCGGCACAGCTCACGTCGTGACCGTGCTGGCGCAGCGCCTCGGCCCAGTGGACGGCGTGCAGGAACGTGGTGTCGACGAGGGTGCCGTCGACGTCGAACAGGACACCGCGACGAAGCTCTGCCATGCCAGGACCGTGCCCGCAACCGCCTCGATTTATTGCCCGCGCGAGTACTACACGCGTGTAATTCGATCAATTTTCGGATCGTTCGAATCATGTCGCGGTAGTGGTCGCACGGCAGGCGCAACCGGTGGTGCAAATAGCACAGTCTCGCCTGCGTTCTGCTCCGACACGCCCGGAAATAACCGATGAGCTTGGTGATGGGGTTGTGAATCATTGTGTCTCGTGTGACGGTTGGGGCAGTTGATACATCGCTTCGGCAGTCGGTCCACGGCTGCCGGACCCGGCGCCACGGCTCGCATTTCTGCGGGTCGACGGCGTCGGCTCCGTCACGCCGAAAGGGATCCGCCGCGCATGGGGAGCAGTCAGCCGAACCGCGTCGTAGGCGCGATGTCGTCGTTCTTCACCGATTGGGCCGGCGACAATCGCGACACGACTGCGCGCACGGACGCGCGCCCGGATTTGGCGCCGATCGAGGCACCGCGCCGGGGTGCTCGCCTGCGCCGGGGCACCGTGGCCGGCGTTGCCGTGCTGGCCGCCGCTACCGCCTGCATCGTGGTGCCGATGACCGGTGCCTCGGCCGACCCGTCCGAGCACACCTGGTACCGGCTGCGCATGTGCGAGTCGAGCGACAACTACTCGACCGACACCGGCAACGCGCACTACGGCGCGTACCAGTTCGACCTCTCGACGTGGCGCAGTGTCGGCGGGTCCGGCTACCCCAGCCGGGCGTCCAAGGCCGAGCAGGACAAACGCGCGCTCATCCTCTACCGCGAGCGCGGTTGGCAGCCGTGGCAGTGCGCCCGCATCCTCGGTCTGCGCGAGGACTCCGACGCGCGCTCCGGCCGCACCGGCGACCTGCACGGATCCAGCCCGTCGCACTCGTCGAGCGGTGTGCCGGGCTTCCCCGGCGGCTCGCACTGGTACGTGTACGGCGACAACAACTCGCACATCAAGACCTTCCAGAACGAGATGCACCACCG
>NZ_CAXTQF010000008.1:8738-45671 GCF_964246335.1 uncultured Jatrophihabitans sp.
CCTTCCAGAACGAGATGCACCACCGCGGGTACTTCCCGGCCGGCACCGGCCAGTACGGCTGGCAGACCTGGTACATGGTGACGCAGTTGCAGCGGCTCAACGGCCTCGTGCCGAACGGCCTCATCGGACCCAACACATGGCGGCTTGCGTGGACCGGGAAGTACCACGCCCGCTGATCCCCCGAATCCCCCCGATCCCCCGCGGAGGGGTTGCCGCCCCATCGTGCCGCGAACTACTCGCGGCGCGGTGGGGCGGTGACGTTCGACTTGGGTAGGCCGATCGGGTGAGCGAACCCACCGATCAGCAACTGCCGCCCGAGCCGCATGAAGGCATCGACGCCGCGGCCAACCCCGATGCCCGTGCCTACGAGGCGAACCAGTCGTCGCCGCTGGCCCGGGCGGCGGACGAAGGTCCGCCGCCCACCGACGCGCCGCGTGCCGGAGAGGCACCGGACGTGTCCGGCACCGGAGCGGGCGACCCCACCGCGGGCGTGCACATCAGCGAGGAGGACGCCGAGCATGCCGTCGGCGGGGACGAAGGACCCGAGCACGGCGGAGTGCGCCGCAACACCTGACAGCCCTGCCGTGTCCTGAGGCGTCAGGCCGTCCCCACCGCCCGCGGCATGGCGACGACCGGGCAGTTCGCGCGCAGCATCACCTGCGGCGCCACCAGCGTCGTCCGCACGTTGCTGACCCGCCCGGCGCGCGGCTCGCCGATGACGAGCAGCTGCGCGTCGCGCGCACTGGTCAACAACGCGGTGACGGCGGAGCCGCGCACCACCTCGCAGTGCACGCCGCCCGCGGCCGGTGGAGTCAACGAGTCCGCACCGAGCGCCTGCGCGACGAACTCGCGCAACGCCTGCTCGGCTTCGGCAGCAGCGTCCGTTCCGGCTTGCGTCAGACCAGCGGGCGGTCGGGTGCCGGCGACGGCGGGGGGCCGGGGTGGACGCCACGCCATCACCGCGCGCAATGGTGCGGCTCGCAGTCGCGCCTCCCCCGCCGCCCATCGCAATGCCTGTGGTGACCCGGTGGTCGGGCTGACGCCGACCACCACCCCTCCACTGGCGGGAGCGCTCACGACGCAGGCTCCGCCTGCGGGCTGACGCCACCTTCCGGTCTCTTGACCGCGGACAGCGGATCGGCGATGTCTTCGAGGGACTTGCCCTCGCTGTCGACGCCGATGAACCAGGCGACCAGACCACCGATGATCATGATGACCGCGCCGATCACATATCCCCACGTCAGCGGCCCGGTCTGGACGTGCTTGTTGTTCTGGCCGCCGATGAGGTGACCGAAGATCGTCGGCGCCAGGGACCCGCCGATGCCTTGCGAGATCGCGAAGAAGTATGAAATTGCTTGCCCGCGCAGCTCGAGCGGGAAGATCTCGCTGACGGTCAGGTAGGCCGACGACGCCCCCGCCGATGCAAAGAAGAAGACGATCGACCACATGAGCGTCTGCGTGGTGGCCGAGAGCACACCCGCGTTGAACAACGACGCCGACACCAGCAGCAGCACGCCCGAGACGCCGTAGGTGAAGAAGATCATCTTGCGCCGGCCGATCGAGTCGAAGAGCGGTCCGAGCAGCAGCGGACCGATCAGATTGCCGACGGCGAAGGGGAAGTAGTAGTAGGCGATGTGCCCGGCCGGCACCGAGTAGAACTTCTGCAGCACCAGCGCGTAGGTGAAGAAGATGGCGTTGAACAAGAAGGCCTGCGTGGCCATCATCGTGAAGCCGTAGACGGACCTTTTCGGATAGGTGCCGAAGAAGATCCGGGTCAGCTGGAAGAACCCGATGTGCGGTGGGTCCTTGACCTCCATCGCCTTCGACTCGTCGACCGGGGGCACCTGCGCACCCTCGGCCTCGATGCGCCGCTCAATCTCGTCGACGGTTGCCTCGGCCTCGTCGTTGCGGCCGTGCGTCATCAGCCAGCGCGGGCTCTCCGGGATCGACCGGCGCAGGAAGATGATGACGAGCCCCAGCACCGGCCCGATGAAGAAGCCGATGCGCCAGCCCCACTGGATCGGCACGTGGCTGGAGAACAGGTACAGGCCCACGCCGGACCCCAGCGCCGCACCGGCCCAATACGTGCCGTTGACGGCGATGTCCACACGGCCGCGGAACCTCGACGGGATCATCTCGTCGATCGCGGAGTTGATGGCGGTGTACTCGCCGCCGATGCCGGTGCCGGCAATGAACCGGCAGACCATCAGCGACCAGAAGTTCCAGGACAAGCCACCGATGCCGCTGCCGAGCAGGTAGATCGCCAGCGTGATGATGAACAGCTTCTTGCGGCCGAGGGTGTCGGTGAGCCGGCCGAAGAACAACGCGCCGACCACCTGGCCGATCAGGTACGAGGTGCCGAGCAGGCCCACCTGCTGCGTCGTCAGCGCCAGCGTCGCCTTGTCGGTGAGCGGTGCGCTGTTCAGGGCGACGATCTGCACCTCGAGGCCGTCGAGGATCCAGGAGACGCCGAGGCCCACCACGACGAGCCAGTGGAAGTGCGTCCACGGCAGCCGGTCCATTCGTGCCGGGACGAGGCTGCGCGCCGATTTCGGGGCGGTCTCGGCGACTGCGGTCATGCGCAGGTCTCCTTCGCGACTGCGGGTGTGGATCACTGACTTATGCCCCGTTTCATGTCCCGTGCATCAACGCGGACCGGCAACGGGCACTCGCACGGGGCAACCGGCAGAATGTCGGTGTGCAGACGGTGGCCCTGAGCTGGCAGCAGGCCGGCGGCCTCGCCGCGGGGTTGGGCGTCGTGGGCTGCGCGATGGCGCTTTCGCACGAACCGCACATGCGCAAGGTGGGCGCGTTCGCCCGCGAGACTGCCGTCATCGCCGCGCTCTACGGCATGTGGCAGCTGGCCGGTCAGCTTGCGGACGCCGGCAGCGCAGGTGGCTACCGGCGCGGCCACTGGGTGTACCGCTTCGAGCACGACTGGCTGCCGCTACCGTCCGAGGCCAGCGTGCAGCATGTGATCATCGGGCATTCGTGGGTCGTCGAGCCGGCGAACCTCTACTACGCCACGATGCACTTCTCGATGATGTTCGTGTTCTTGTTCTGGCTGTTCTGGCGGCACCGCGAGCACTACAAGCCGGTGCGGCAGGTGCTCGCCTGGACGACGCTCGCCTGCCTGCTCGTGCAGCTGATCCCGGTGGCCCCGCCGCGACTGACGACGGGTGACGGCATCGTCGACCTGGCCAAGGTGTACAACCAATCCGTCTACAACGGTTTCCCCGCCGACCAGCTGTCGGCGATGCCGTCGGTGCACGTCGCGTGGGCGGTGCTCGTCGGGTGGTACACGGTGCGCATCAGTCCGAGCAGGTGGCGCTGGATCGGCGCGGCGCACACCGTGATCACCGTCTTCGTCGTCGTGGCCACCGGCAATCACTGGTGGCTGGACGGCATCGTCGCGGTCGTCCTGTTGGTGGCCTGCGCGTGGCTGGTGGTCGGCATCCAGGCGCTGTTCCGCGCAGCCGTGCGTCGCTGGCGCGCCTGGCGCAGCGCCGGTGCTGACGCGCCGCCACCGGAAGACCTCCTGGACGCCGCGCCGGCCGCCTCGCGCTGAGCGGTGCCGGGCGACGGCGCGAGGTCTCAGGAGGCGGCGCTCGTCCAATCGCCCATGGTCGCGGCGCCAACGCCCTCCTGCGTACCGAGCACCGGGTGCAGCTCGATCGCGGGTGAGTAGCGGCTCGCCGGCGTGACGCGGCCGAGTGCCTCGGCCATCGCGCGCACGTAGTGCGGCGAACCGCCGCAGCAGATGCCGATGTAGCCCAGGCCGAGTGCGGCCGCGTCGCAAGCGAACTGCGCCATCTCGAATCTGGTGTGCGCCGCGCTTTCCAGCTGGATCGGGAACAGTCGCATGCCGTCGGCATCGGTCAGCGACTCGAACGCCGGGGTCCGCTCGTCCGTGCGGTACGGCACGGGTTGGGCGACGACCGGCACGTCCACCGCGTCCCGGATGCGTTCCAACAGCGGCAGCATGGTGGCCGGCCCGCGCGAGCAGTTCAGCCCCACTGCCGCGGCGCCCCGCTCGGCGAGCGTGCGGCAGGCACGCACGTAGTCGACCTCGTCGTAGGTGGTCTCCGGCTGCACGCTGGCGAGCGTCACCAGGGCGGGCAACCCGAGCTCGTGGCACACCTCGAGGCCGATCAACGCCTCGCCGAGGTAGTCGTTGGTCTCGCTGATGACGAAATCCACGCCTTCGTCCTTCGCCCAGCCCAGCTGCTCGCGGTACTGCTGCCGGACGGCAGCGCCCGAACCCACCGGATCGCGCGGGTCGTAGCACCACGTGTTGCAGATGTTGCCCGCCACCAGCGCGCCGCCCTCGGCCGCGACCTCGTTCGCGATGCGCACCGCCTGGCGATTCATGGCTTCCAGGTCGTCGCCGCGGCCGACGTCGCGCAGCTTCTCGCGGTGCGCGTAGTACGTCAGCGCGACCATCACGTCCGCGCCGGCACGCAGGAACTCGCGGTGCAGCTGGCGCAGGGCGTCCGGCGCATCGAGGATGACCTCGGGCACGTACGGACCGGCCTTGACGTAGCCGCGCCGTTCGAGCTCGAAGACGTAGCCCTCGGCGCCGAGTACGACGCCGTCGGCCATGCGCTGCTCGAACGTTCGTGGCGACGGGCGGGATGTCGGTGTTGCGGTCATGACGCGTCCTCCTCGGGTGCGGTGAACGAGGTTGCCGGGTGGGCGATGTCCGGCGACGGTGCCAGAACGCTGAAGCGGGCCGGATCGAAACGGCGCAGGTCGTAGACGCTGCCGTTCTGCAGCGCGAGCTCGTGCAGCACCCGGCCGATCCATGGCGCGAATTTGTAGCCGGTGCCCCGCCAGCCGACGCCGACGAACACGTCGGCGACGCCGGGCACTGCGCCGAGCACGAAGTCGTCGTCGGCGACGAGGTCGTAGTCGCACTGATCGACGTCGTGTACGTCCTCGTACGTGGCGTCGGCGAGGCCGGGCATGCACTGCGCGACGAAGTCGGCGATGTCGCGCACGCCGCTGCGGTCGCGCGGGATGTCCGGCGGGTTGTAGTAGCCCACCTTCACCTTGTCGATGACGCCGTCGACGATGGGGTGTACGTACACACCGGTGTCCAGGTAGGCGATCACCGGCATCGCGTCGGAGCCGAACTGCGCTCGGGCGTTCGCCGGCGGGACGAAGTACTTCGCCTCGCTGGGGCGATCGCGGGTGAGCGGCACCTGCAGATCGGCGCCCGGCACGAGCGCGAGCACGTCGTTCGTGCCGTGCCCGGCCGTGATCACCAGCTTGCGCGCGACCAACTCCCCCGCGCTGCTGTCGACGTGCAGCAGACCGTCGTCGCCGCGGCGGACGGCGTCGGGTTCCGCGTGCTCGTACACGTCGACCTTGCATTCGGCGAGCGCGCCGGTCAGCGCATCGGCCACCGCCCGCAGGTCGACCAGCCCCGCGGCAGGGTCGAGATGCGCGACGTCGGCATCGAGGTAGGGATATCGCCCGGTGATCTCGTCAGCGCGCAACGTCGTCAGTGGCATCCCGACGGCAGCGAGCATCTCTGCACTGCGTTCGGCGTAGGTGTCCGCGAGGTCGGCGGTGACCGAGGCCTTGGCGATGTTCATGCACCCGCAGCGCACGAGCGCGCGCACACCGGTGCGCTGCTCGAATCGCGTCCACAGCGTCACTGCCTCGTCGGCGAGCCGGACGTAGAGCGGGTCCAGGTAGTCCTTGCGGTAGGAGCGGGTGCGCCCGTAGGACGCGGTGGCCGGGTCACCGATCTCGCCGCGTTCGAGCACGGCGACCCGCGCGCCGCCGACCGCGGCGTAGTACGCCGTGAACAGGCCCATGACGCCGCCGCCCACGACGAGCAGGTCCAACGGCTCGTCGGCGTCGTCGCGCGCGGCAGTCATGCGCACGGGGCCGCGAGTTGAGTCGGGTCGGTCGCGGGCGGCTCCATGTCGTCGAGCGGGCGCAGCTCGTCGGCGTAGGACACCGAGGTGCGGCGCAGGACGCCGTCGGCGCTGAGCGCGTACTGACCCATGCGCCACAGCGGCGGAGAGTATGCGTGGATGCTCACGCTGCCTGCGTCGACTCCGGTGAGCCGGTGGATGTGGTCGGGCCCGAAGCCGAACACCTGGCCAGCGCCGACGACCGTGGACACGATCGGGCTGCCGACGGCCAGGTTGCGTTCGACGAGGCGGCCCTGCACGACGGCGACCGCGCCGGACGAGACGTCGTGGTCGTGCCAGCCGGTGTCGTTGCGCGGCGTCCAGCACAGCACCCACACGTCGACGTGCGCGTCGCGGTACAGGCAGACGTAGTGCCGCTCGTCGTCGTCGAACGCGACATGCTCGCGCCACAGCTGCGGGTCGGCCGCGATCGACGCCGCAAGGTGTTGCAGCTCGGCGTGGACGAGAGCACGGTGCGGCAGGTTCGCCGTGGCACTGCCGTCGGCCATCGCGTCGATCGGGTGCGCGGCGCGAGCGGGTACGCCGGGATCGCGTTCGGGCGCTGGCATGGCGGTCATGCTGGTCCTCCGTCCAGGAGTCGTCGGGGATTGCGGGCGCACACGGCCTGCCACGCAGCACCGCCGAACGAGTCCAAGTGGTCGGGGCCGTCGGCGAGCCGGTCGGCCGGTTCGGCGTACGGGCGATCGCTACCGAGCACGACGGCGTCGATGCCCAGGGCGCGGGTCAGCGCGTCGATCGCCTGCCGTCCGTGACTGGACGTGTCGACGAAGACGTCCGGGTCGACGACAAACCGGCCGCCGCCGCGGGCGGTGAAGCGTTCGTGCTGCAGCGGCGCGAGGCCGGCGCCGGCGACGAAGCACAGCCGAAGTTGTGGCGCCACGGCGCGCCCGGCGACGTGCCACGACCACCACGCCCGCTGCAGCTGGGCGGTGTAGTCGACGACGGCCGGCCACCACGGCGCGACGGTGCCCTCCGATCCGGCGGCCGCCGGGCCCGGATGCACGAGCACCGGCCGATCGGCCTGGGCGCAGACCTCCAGCACCGGGGCGAGACGCTCGACCGCGTCCGGCGTGGCGAAGGCGGCCGCCGGCAGCTGCAGGCCGACGAACCCGGCACTCAGCAGGTCCTTCAGCGCACGCAGGTCCGGGTCGGTGTCGGTGACCGACGCCCAGGCACCGAACGGCGCGGGCAGCTCCTGCGCGCCGTCGTGCCACGCCTGCAGCAGCGGCTGGGCCTCGAGCGGGTCCAGCGCCTCGATGCCGAGCGGCGCGGACAGCGACACCAGCACCGAGTCCGTGCCGTGCTCCAGCGCGGCCCGCGCGCCCGGGTCGTGGTCCGTCGCGGCGACGTCGAAGGGCGGTTCGGTGTCGGTGTGCAGCGTCCAGCCACGCAACATGGGCGCGCTGGTGCGGCGGCGCAGCTCCTCGACCAGCGCAGCCGGCCAGAGGTGTTGGTGCACGTCCATCCGGCCGCTCAACGTCTCCCCTTCCGGTCGTCTGGACCCTATCAGGTGAAGCGCTTCAATGTAACGCTTCACCAGCCCGTGCGTACCGCCTCGACAGTCACTCCTGGTTACGATCGTGCTGTGCGCGAGCGGGCGAAGCGAGTGACACTGCGCGACGTTGCACAAGAATCTGGATTGTCCACCGCCGCCGTTTCATACGCGTTGCGTGGGTTGCACGTGCCGGTCGAGACGCAGACCCGGGTGCGCGACGTCGCCGACCGGCTCGGCTACCAGGTGGACCCGATCGCCCGCGCGCTCGCGTCCGGCCGGACCGGCAACGTGGGCGTGCTGTGCGGCTCGTTGCAAGACATCTGGCAGCAGAGCGTCGCTGCAGCGCTCGGCCGGGAGTTGCTCGAGCACGACCGGCACGCGCTGATCGTCGATGCGTCGAACAGCCCCGAGCTCGAGATGCAGCTGGCGAACCAGCTCGTCGATCAGCGCGTCGACGCACTGATCGTGCTGTGGGTGGACCCGAACGCGAAGCACTGGCCGAAGATCGCCCGGCGCACCGTGCTGGTGTCGATCGGCGACGGCATCCCCGGCGCGGCCACTGCGGCCGAGATCGTCTTCGACAACGACGCGGGCGTCGGCGCGGCGCTGCGCCAGCTGGCCGACGCCGGGCACCGACGGGTCGCCGTGCTGACGCCCTCCGCCCGCAACACACCGGACCGGCCGGCCGAGGTTGCGATCAGCCGGGTGAGTGCTGATCTCGGCCTTCGGGTGTCGTTCCACATGTCGTCACATGAGCTCGATCGCGCCGCAGCGGTCGCCACCGAGGCGCTGGCCGACGACGACCGGCCGACTGCCTTCTTCTGTCTCGCCGACTCGATGGCCTACGGCGTCTACGCCGCCGCGAACGCGCTCGGGCTCGCCATCCCGGACGACGTCTCCGTACTCGGCTACGACGATCATCCGGTGTCCCGGCTGCTCAGCCCGCCGCTGTCGAACTTCCGCTGGCCGGTCGACTCCCTGGTGACCGACGCGGTGAGCCGGACCGTGCGCGCCATCGACGAGGACAAGCGCTCGCGCCGCACGCTCGTGACCCCGGTGGCACAACCGCGCGGGTCGGTCAGCGAGCCGCGCGTCGCCACCCGCCGATGAGCAGCCGCGCGGGCATCGTCGTCACCGGTACCGAGGTGCTGACCGGCCGCGTCACGGACCGCAACGGCCCGTGGCTGGCCGAGCAGCTACGCGTCGCCGGCATCGACGTCACGCAGGTGGTCGTCGTCGGCGACCGGCCGGACGACATGCACGACGCGTTGCGCTTCTTCCGCGACGCGCGGGTGGACCTGATCATCACCTCGGGCGGTCTGGGACCGACGGACGACGATCGCACCGCCGAGGTCGTCGGCGGGTTCCAGCGACGTCCGCTCGAACTCGACGCGTCCCTCGAACAGCGGATTACTGCGATCATCGGCCGCATCCGCGCGAACGGCGCCTGGCGGATGGACGACACGGCAGCGGCCGCCGGCACCCGCAAGCAGGCGCTCGTCCCGCGGGGGGCGGACGTTCTGGAGCCGGCCGGCACCGCACCCGGGCTCGTCGTGCCGGCGCCGGCCGGCCGACCGGGGCCACCGGTGCTCGTGCTCCCCGGCCCGCCGCGCGAGGTGCAGGCGATGTGGTCCGCGGCGCTGGACAACCCGACCGTGCGCACCGCGTTGGCCGGCGCGCAGGAGCTGCGGCAGCGCACGATCCTGCTGTGGGGCACCGCGGAGTCCGATCTCGCGGCGACCCTGCGCGAACACGAGCAGCTGCAGGTCGGACTGGAGATCACCACCTGCCTGCGCGACGGTGAACTGGAGATCGTCACGCGCTACGCCCCCGACGCGCAGGACACCTACGACGCACTGCACCGGGTGCTCGTCGACACCTACGCCGACACCGTCTACTCCCCCGATGGCGAGACGGTCGACGAGATCGTCGCCCGGCGCCTGCTCGAACGCCGACTGACCGTGGCGACGGCCGAATCGTGCACCGGCGGCCTGCTGTCCGGGCGGCTGACCGATCTCGCCGGCTCGTCGGCGTACGTCACCGGCGCGCTGACCGTCTACTCGAACGACGCCAAGCACCGGCTGGCCGGGGTGCCGACCGAGCTGATCGAACGCGTCGGCGCGGTCAGCGCGGAGGTGGCGCGCGCGCTCGCCGACGGCGCCCGCGAGCGCGTCGGCACGGATGTCGGCGTCGGCATCACCGGCATCGCCGGGCCCGGCGGCGGCACGCCGGACAAGCCGGTCGGCCTGGTCTACCTGTGCGCGTCGGACGGCGCGCAGGTGCTCGAGCGGCGCATCGTGTCGCCCGGCTCGCGCGCGGACGTGCGGCGCCGATCGGTGACCATCGCGATGCACATGCTGCGCGAGCTGCTCGCCCAACCCCCCCGGTGATCAACAGCAGGTTTTGGTCGCCCTGGCGACCAGAAGCGGCTGTTGATCACCGGGAGGAAAGTCGGGGACGGTTGCCGGTGTGAACGCCACCCGCACCCGTGGCGCCGTACCTGGTACCTCCCGAGCGCGGTCAGCCGGTCATCGACGCCGCGCCCGGGCGGTACCACGTGGGAGCCGGCGCTCCGCAGGTGTCGAGTAGCCCGTGCAGGACGGAGAGGCCACCACCACCTCTCGGTGATCAACAGCAGGTTCTGGTCGCCAGGGCGACCAGAACCTGCTGTTGATCACCGGGGTGAAGCGGGACGGTCAGCGCAGGCCGGCGAACAGGTCGTCCTCGGGCGTCGCCGCACCTGTGGTGTCGCGCACGCGCACATAGGTCTCGACGCCCATGAGATCCGCGAACCGTTCCTTGCCCAACCGCAGGAAGAAGATGTTCTCGCCCTGGCTGGCGTGTGCCTCGAGCGCGTCGTACTTCTGGCTCGCGAACTCACGGACGTCGAGCCAGGCCGAGACCTCGTCGTCCGGCAGGCCCATCTCGAAACCGGGTCCGCCGTCGCCGCCGTCGCCGCCGTCGCCGCCGTCGCCGCCGTCCTCACCGGGCTCGTCCCAGTCCTCACCGAACTCGCGCATGACCTCACCGAAACGCGCCAACTCCGAGCGTGGCACGGTCATCCAGTAGGCCTTGGCCGCACCGTCGTAGCGCTCCAGCGCCGCCATCGTGATGCGGTGCGCCTGGATGTGGTCGGGATGGCCGTAGAAGCCGTTCTCGTCGTAGGTGACGACGACGTCGGGACGGTAGCTGTCCATCAGTGCGGCGAGCTTCGCGGCGGCGTCGTCGACGGGCGTCGTCCAGAACGAATCCGGCGCGTCGTTGGTCGACCAGCCCATCATCCCGGAGTCGGCGTAACCGAGCAGCTCGAGATCGGTGACACCCAGCACGGCGCAGCTGCGCTCGAGCTCCGCGCGGCGCATCTCCACCACAGCCGCGGGGTCGTGACCCGGCTCGCCCGGCTTCACCCCACCCGGCCCGTCGCCGCAACGGCCGTCGGTACAGGTGACGAGCACCGTGCGCACGCCCTGCGCCGCGTACTTCGCCAGAGTGCCGCCGGTGCCGGTGGCCTCGTCGTCGGGGTGGGCGTGCACGACCATCAGCGTCGGTGCGGGTTCGACCATTCGCTCACTGTAGAGATCCGGTGAGCGCGAGCCCGATGCCTGCCGCGGCCGCGCTGCCGAGCGCCGACGCGGCCAGGTAGCTGAGTGACCGCGCGGCCGAGCCCTGCTGCAGCAGGCGCACCGTCTCGAAGCTGGCCGTGCTGAATGTCGTGTAGCCGCCGAGGAAGCCGGTGCCCAGCACGACACGCAACTGGTCCGGCGCGCCATGGAAGAGCACCAGGCCGGTCAGCACGCCGAGAACCAGGGAACCGCTCACGTTGATCAGCAGCGTGCCCCAGGGGTAATCGCCGCGCGTGCGCGGTCGCACGAACCCGTCGAACATGAAGCGCGCGACGGCACCGAGGCCACCGGCCAGGCACATCAACGTGACGATCACGCCGCCGCCTCGGCACGCTTGCGCACCAGATGGTGATGGGCGGTCGCGATCCAGATGCCGATGCCGGCGGCCAGGCATCCTGCCGTGCCGCTGACCGCGAGGTACCAGGCGGCGAGACCGGTGTCATCGCCGCGCACCAGCAGCGCGTTCTCCACGGCGAAGGTGCTGTACGTGGTCAGGCCGCCGCAGAACCCGGTACCGACGAGCAGTCGCGCGCGCCGCCGCCACCCCGTGTCGGCGCCGCGTCGCATCAGCCCCTCGAGCAGCACGCCCAGGACGAAGGCGCCCACGAGGTTGGCGACGAACGTGCCGGTCGGCCAGCCCCGCGCCGGTGTCGGCGCGAGCTGGGCGAGCCCGTACCGCGCGGCGGTGCCGATTGCACCACCGAGGAAGACGAGCGCGATGGCGTCCGGACGCAGGTGCAGCGGCAGCCCGACGTCTGGGTTGAGCGGCAGCTCGGGATGCGCATCGGACCTGTCGGCGCCGACGGCATCCGGGTCGGCGGGGTCGTCGTCCTCGACGCTGTCGAGGAATGGATCGTCGCCGGTTGGCGGCATGCGTCAGCTCCTCCCTGGTACGGAAGGAACCATCAGCCCGGACGGGCGGTTCAGGGGTCGTGACGCCCCACGGCGGGATCCATCGCCGTCGGTAAAGGTAGCAACCCGCTACGCCCGGCGCAGCGGTCAGCCGGGCACGGGTGGCGTCGGCGCGGCCGCGTGCCGCGCCGGCCCGGTAGCGCTCGGCCGAGCCGCGGCGAAGCTCAAGGCGGCAGCGAAGGCGTCCTCGAGCACGGCGCCGCACAGATCACCATGTCGCTGCGCTGTTGCCGCTGCTGGCTCGCGTCGTCGGTCACCGGCCGTGGTGACACCGGGTCTCCGGTCGCCGCTCGCTGCCCGAAGCGCCGGCCGACCAACGCGCCCACCCCGGACGCCGTCGCCAACCGAGCGCCGAGCGGCGCCCACGTCGCGCGACTCGGCGACTGCGGCAGCTTGTCGCCCACCAGCTCGCCGAGGGCCATCGTGCTCGTGACGCCCTTGGCCCACGGTTTGGCCAGCGTCGCGTCCGGCTGGCCGTCGGCGTCGGCAGGTGTGGCCAACGTCAACGCGGCGAGGCCGAGGAACGACCGGCTGCCGGTCGCGGCGCCGACGGCCACGGCGCGCAGCAGGCTGTCGGGGTTCACCGGAAACCAGTGCTCATGGTGCAACCGATCCGATCGGGGCGCGGCGGTGATCGCATGGGTTGCGCGCCGCCCGCCTTACCGAGTCATTCCCACACTCGCCGGACGCAAACGCAGACGGGTGCGCAACACCGCGCAGCGCCGACGGACGCGAGGATCAGCCCCACACCTCGGCCGCGGTCTCGACGATCAGCGAGAGCTTGGCGATCTCGTCGTCGAGCGTGAGGTCGTTGCCCTCGACCGTCGAGGAGAAGCCGCACTGCCCGGACAGGCACAGTTGATCGAGCGGCACGTACTTCGCGGCCTCGTCGATGCGCCGCTTGAGGTTGTCCTTCGACTCGAGCTCGGGTCGCTTGGTGGTCACCAGGCCGAGCACCACCTGCTTGCCCGGCGGCACGAAGCGCAGCGGCTCGAAGCCGCCGGAGCGTGCGTCGTCGTACTCGAGGAAGAACCCGTCGACGTCGAGCTCGCCGAACAAGGCCTCGGCCACGAAGTCGTAACCGCCTTCGGCCGTCCACGACGAGCGGTAGTTGCCGCGGCACAGGTGCGTGGTGACGTGCATGCCGTCCGGCCGGCCGGAGATCGCCTTGTTGATCTGGCGGATGTAGCGCTCGTGCTGGTGCTCGGCGTCGCCACCCTTGCTGGTCAGATCGGCGCGCTGGGCCGGGTCGTTGAGGTAGGCGAGGCTGGTGTCGTCGAGCTGCAGGTACGTGCAGCCGAGCGCAGCGACCTGCTCCACCTGCTTGGCGTAGGCAGCGGAGAGGTCGTCCCAGAACTCGTTCTCGTCCGGATACACCGACTTGTCGATCGCCGCCGGGCCGCCGCGGTAGTGCACCATGCTCGGCGACGGGATGGTCAGCTTCGGCGTCGCGGTGGTGACGACGGACTTCAGGAACTCGAAGTCGGGGCCGAAGATCGTATGGTCGAGCCCGACCTTGCCGTCGATCTTGAGCGCGGCGGAGCTGAAGTCCAGGTCGCCGTTGGCGTTGCGGAAGTGCACTTCGATCTTCTCAGTGGTCTGCGCGACGCCCTGCAACTGGTAGATGAAGTCCATGTGCCACGTGGTGCGGCGGAACTCGCCGTCAGTGGCCGACTGCAGGCCGATGTTCTCCTGCAGCCGCACGACGTCGCGGATGGCGTCGTCCTCGACGGCGCGCAGCTCCTCGGTGGACATCGTGCCGTCGGCCTTCGCGGCCCGGGCCTCCATCAGGTTCTTCGGGCGGAGCAGGCTGCCGACGTGATCGGCGCGGAACGGCGGTGTCGTGCGCGCGGTCATCAAGAAATCCTCTCGCTGGATGCTGAATCCCGTTGATCAACAGTAGCTTCTGGTCGTCATAGCGACCCATACCTACTGTTGATCACCTGGGGTTTGGTTCGGACGGGCGGACGGCGGTCGGGCGGACGGGCGGACGGGCGGGGCGGTGACGGAGGTGCTTCAGAACGGGTAGACGGGCACGTCGCTGCGCATCGTCACCCACTGGGTCTCGGTGAACGCCTCGACGTTGGCGTCCGCGCCACCGAAGCGGGAGCCGGTGCCGGACGCGCCGACACCGCCGAACGGGATGTGCGCCTCGTCGCTGACGGTCTGGTCGTTGATGTGCACGATGCCTGTCGGGATGCGGTCGGCCAGCTGCAACGCCGCGAGCGGGTCGCGGGTGATGATGCCGAGCGAGAGCCCGTACTCGGTGTCGGCGGCGAGCCGTGCGGCGTCGTCGAGCGTGCTGAAACCGCTGACCGGCGCTACCGGGCCGAAAATCTCCTGCGTCCAGGCCGGCACGTCGGGCTCGGCCTGCAGGACCGTCGGGCGGTAGAACAATTCCTCGTACGTGCCGCCGGCGGCGAGCTTCGCTCCCCCGTCGACGCTGCTCGTCACCAGCTCGTGGATCTTGTCGCGCTGCGCGGCGTCGATGATGGGGCCGAGCGCGACCTGGTCGCGCGCCGGATCGCCGACGGGCAGCGCCTCGGCCTTCGCAGCCAACGCGTCGACGTAGTCGCCCAGCAGGCTCTCGTGCACCAGGTGCCGACCGGTGGTCATGCAGATCTGGCCCTGGTGCAGGAACGAGCCGAACGCGGCGGCGCCGACGGCGAGCTCGAGATCGGCGTCGTCGAGCACGACCATCGCCGAATTGCCGCCGAGTTCGAGGTGCACGCGCTTGAGGTACTTGCCCGCGGCCTCACCGACCTTGCGGCCGGCGGCGGTGGACCCGGTGAACGAGATGACGCGCACGTTCGGGTCGGCCACGAGCGCGGCACCGGCCTCCGCGCCGCCGGGCAGCACGTGCAGTACGCCCGCGGGCAGCCCGGCCTCTTCAAAAACCCGGGCCAGCACGACGCCGCCACACACCGCGGTGCGCGGGTCGGGTTTGAGTACCACCGCGTTGCCCAACGCCAGCGCGGGCGCGACCGAGCGGATGGACAGGATGAGCGGCACGTTGAACGGCGCGATCACGCCGACGACGCCGGCCGGGCGGCGGCGCGCCATGCTGGTGCGCGGTTGCTCGCTGGGCAGCAGCAGTCCGTACGGGCGGGACGGCAGCGCGGCGGCCTCGAAGCACTCCTGGGCGGCGACGTGCGTCTCCAGCTGGGCCTTCGGCGGGATCGAACCGGCCTCGCGCACGATCCACCACTGGATCTGCTCGGCGTTCTGCTCGATCAGCTCACCTGCCCGGCGCAGCACCGCGGCGCGCTCCTGGAACGGCGTTGCCGCCCATTCGCGCTGCGCTGATGCGGCGGACCTGCCGGCCCGCGCGACGTCCTCGGCGTCGGCCAGCCCGATCTCGCCGAGCGCGTCGCCGGTGGCCGGTTCACGCACCGGGGCGGCGCCGCCGTGGGCCTCGTGCCAGCCGTCGGAGAACACCTGCCCGCGCCACCGTGCGTCGTCGAGCAGCTGTCCCGCCTGCGTGTCGGTCACATCGTCTCCCGTCGTCGTGTCATGCCTCGAGCGCCAACGGCAGCCCGGCGTAGTTCTCGGCGAGGCCGGTCATCCCGGCGGTGCTCGTCGCGACCCATTGCAGTTGCGCGAGCTGCAGCTGCGCGTCGAAGGGGTCGCCCGTGGCGTGCAGCATCGTCGTCATCCACCACGAGAAATGCGTGCAGCGCCACACCCGGCGCAGCGCAGTCTGCGAGTACGCGTCGGCCAGCGACGCGTCGTGCTTGCGCAACAGCTGACGCAGCGCCTCGGCGAGCACCGCGACGTCGGCCACGGCGAGGTTCAGGCCCTTCGCACCGGTCGGCGGCACGATGTGCGCGGCGTCGCCGGCGAGGAACAACCGGCCGTGGCGCATGGGCGCGGCGACGAAGCTGCGCATCGGCAGCACCGACTTGTCGGTGATCGGCCCCGGCATCAGCTGCCAGCCGTCGTGCCCGTCGCCGAGCCGCGTCGCGAGCGCGTCCCAGATGCGCTCGTCGGACCAGTCCTCGATGTCGGTGCCGGGCTCGACCTGCAGGTACAGCCGGGACACGTGCGCGGAGCGCATCGAGTGCAGCGCGAAACCGTCCGGGTGCCAGGCGTAGATCAACTCGTCGGTCGAGGGTGCGACGTCGGCCAGGACGCCGAGCCACGCGTACGGGTAATCGCGCTGCCACACGTCCTGCACGTCTCGCGGCACCGCCTGCCGGCTCGGCCCGAACGACCCGTCGCAACCGACCACGACGTCGGCGTCCATCCGCTGTGCCGCGCCCTCGTCGTCGACGAACGTGACGTACGGGCGGTCGGTCTCGATGTCGTGCAGGGCGGTGTCGCTGACGTCATACCAGCGCGCCGATCCCGCGCGGTCGTGCGCGGCGCCGAGGTCCTTCGTCAGCTCCGTCTGGCCGTAGACCCAGACACCGCGGCCGACGAGGTCGACGAAATCCAGGTGGTGCCGTTCGTGCGGCCAGTGCAGGTGGATGCCGCGATGGGCGAAGCCCTCGCGGTGCAGGCGCTCACCCAGGCCGGCGCGGTCGAAGACGTCCACGGTCGACGCCTCGAGGATGCCGGCACGTATCCGTCCTTCGACGTACTCGCGCGATCGGCTCTCCAGCACGACGCAGTCGACGCCGTCCGCGGCGAGCAGATGCGCAAGCAGCAGCCCGGCCGGGCCGGCCCCGACGACGGCCACCTCGGTGCGCATCCCTCAGAGTCTGCGCAGTCGCGTCGGGCGTGCACCACCGCGCGGTTTCACTGGACGGAATCGAACTCGGCGATACTGCGCTCGACGCCACGCACGGCGACCCGCAGTGCGGCGACCAGGCGGCTGCGCTCGCGGCGCAGATCGGCCACCACGATGCCGAGCGCCGCCACCACCTCGCCGGCCGACGACCGCACCGGCACCGCTATTGAGCAGGCGCCCAGGCTCATCTCCTCACTGGTGTGGGCGAAGCCGTCACTGCGCACGCGCCGCAGCTGGTGCCGCAGCCGACCGGGCTGCGTGATGGTGTACGGCGTGATGCGCGTCAGGTCGGCGAGGACCTCGTCGACCACGACCTCCGGCGCGAACGCGAGCAGCGCCTTGCCGACACCGGTGGCGTGCATCGGCAGCCGCGAGCCGACGCCGCTGACGATCGGCACCGACGCGTGCCCGCGCAGCGAGTCGAGGTAGAGCACCTGCGTGCCGTCGCGCACCGCGAGGTGCACGGTCGCCAGCGTCGCGCTGTACAGGTCGTGCAGGAACGGCGACGCGATCGCCCGCAGCGTCGTCGGCACCGGCGCAAGCAGGCCGAGATCCCACATCCGCCGACCGACCACGTACGAACCTGCGGGCTCACGGGTGAGGGCGCCCCAGGCCACCAGCTCAGCGACGAGCCGGTGGGCCGTCGGCATCGGCAGCTCGGCGCGGGCAGCGAGGTCGCTCAACGACAGCCGGCGGTGCGCGTAGTCGAAGGCGCCGAGCAGGCGCAACGCGCGCGCCGTGACGGACGCGCCGTGCTCGGCCACGTTCCCGGCCATCACTCCCCCTTTCACCCAGCGACTCTTCCATCCAGTGAAAGTATCGTTGACGCGCGGCGTTGCCGACGCAATAGCGTCCATGCACATGGCGAATGTCCGCGAGGTCGACCGAGTCGTGTCGTCGGAGCCTGCGATCGATGATCAGGCGCGGATCAGCGCCGAGATCGCCGAACTCGCCCGCGATCATCCCAACCGCGGCGAACCGCTGCTCGATTACTCCCCCTACCGGAGCAGCCTGCTGCGGCACCCCACCAAGGCGCCGGTGCAGGCCGACCCGGACGACATCGAGCTCGCGGTGCCGGTGTTCGGTCCGCAGGACGTAGCGGCGATCGAGGCCGACCTGACTGCGCAGCACAGCGGCGAGCCGCTCGGAGAGCGCATCACGGTGACCGGTCGCATCGTCGATGCCGCGGGCCGGCCGGTGCGCAACCAGCTCGTCGAGGTGTGGCAGGCCAATTCGTCCGGCCGTTACATCCACGCGAGCGACCAGCACCCGGCACCGCTCGACCCCAACTTCACCGGCGCCGGCCGCTGCCTGACCGACGACGACGGGTGGTACCGGTTCACGACGATCAAGCCCGGCCCGTACCCGTGGAAGAACCACCTCAATGCGTGGCGCCCGGCGCACATCCACTTCTCGCTGTTCGGCAACGCCTTCGTCGAGCGGCTCGTCACCCAGATGTACTTCCCGGGCGATCCGTTGTTCGCGCTGGACCCGATCTTCCAGTCGATCACCGATCCGAAGGCACGTGACGGGCTGACCGCCGCCTACGACCACGACGTCACCACGCCGCAGGTGTCGACGGGTTACCGCTGGGACGTCGTGCTCGACGGTGCTCGACAGACCTGGACCGAGGCGGCCCGGTGAGCACGGAGCGCGGCACGGCCGGGCAGACCGTCGGCCCGTTCTTCGGCACGGCGCTGCCCTATGCCGGCGGGGCCGAACTCGTGCCCCGCGCACACCCGGATGCGGTGCACCTGCACGGCCGGGTGCTCGACGGCGCGGGTGTACCGGTGCCCGACGCGATGCTCGAGATCTGGCAGCCCGCACAGGACGGCTCGGTGCCGGCCACGGGGGGATCGCTGCACCGGGACGGCTGGACGTTCACCGGATGGGGCAGGGCCGCGACCGACGGCGCAGGGAACTATTCGTTCTCCACCGTCGTGCCCGCGCTGCCGCCGTCCGGTGGACTGCCGTTCCTCGCGATGACGGTGTTCGCCCGGGGCCTGCTCGACCGGCTGCTGACCCGCGTCTACCTGCCGACGCCAGACCGCAGCACCGGTGACGACGCATTTCTGTCGTCCCTGCCCGACGAGCGTCGCGGCACACTCCTCGCGGAGCCGGACGAGCAGGGCTTCCGGTTCGACGTCGTGCTCCAGGGGCACAACGAGACCGTGTTTCTGGATTTCCGTAACTCTCGATGAGCGCGCTGCTCTGGCCGGGCGACAACCGGGCAGGCGAGATCTTCGCCGACGGCGCGGTGCTCGACGCCATGGTGGCGACCGAGGCCGCGTGGCTGAGCGCGCTCGTCGACGCCGGCATAGCGCCGAGGTCCGCCACGACCGAGTCACTCGCCGTCGTGGGTCCGGACGACGCCGCGCGGGTGGCCGCCGAGGCCGAGGCCGGCGGCACTCCGGTGGCCCCGGTGCTGGCCCTGCTGCGTGCGCGGCTGGGCGGGCACGAGGCCGCTACCTGGCTGCACCGCGGACTCACCAGCCAGGACGTCCTCGACACCGCGCTGATGATCTGCGCTCGCGACGCGGTGGCGCAGCTGCGGCCCGCGTTGCAGACGCAGACCGCTGCGCTCGCCGAGCTCGCCGACGCACACCGCAACACCCCGATGATCGCCCGCACGTTGACCCAGCACGCGGTACCGACGACGTTCGGCGTCAAGGTGGCGACCTGGCTGCACGGCCTGCTCGACGCCGTCGCGGACCTGGACGCGCTGCGCTTCCCGGTGCAGCTCGGCGGGGCGGCCGGCACCCGGGCGGCACTGTTCGAGCTCGCCACCCTCGCCGGTTGCGCAGACCCGGCCGACACCGTGGACGCGGTCGTCACCCGGACCGCCCAGGCGCTCGACCTGGACCCTGCCGCGCCGTGGCACACCACCCGCGCACCGGTGACCCGTATCGGCGACGCGCTGGTGCGCTGCACCGACGCGTGGGGGCATATCGCGAACGACGTCCTGGTGCTCGGCCGGCCGGAGCTCGGCGAGCTGACCGAGCCGTCCGGCGGCGGGTCGTCGACCATGCCGCAGAAGGCCAACCCGGTGCTCGCGGTGCTGCTGCGTCGCGCGGCGCTGACCGCGCCGGGCGTCGGCATGCAGTTGCATGTGGCGAGCGCGTCCGCCGTCGACGAACGTCCGGACGGCGGGTGGCACGCGGAATGGCAGCCGCTGCAACTGCTGGCCAGGCACGCCGTCAGTGCCGCTGCGCAGGCGACGGAGCTGATCACGAGTCTGCGGGTACATCCCGACCGGATGCAGGCGAACCTGGCCGCGTCGCTGCCGGGCGCACTCGCCGAGCGCGACAGCATGCGGGCGCTGTTCGGCGCGGACGCGACCGCGGGCGATGACGCGTATCTCTGCACCGGCGCCGGTCTCGTCGACGCAGCGATCACCCGGGCCGCAGGGAAGGCGCGCTGATGGCCGGGTCGGTATCTGACGTTGCGTTCCGCCGCCTCGCCGGTCCGGACGACCGCCCCGCTCTCGTGCTCGGCCCGTCGCTCGGCACTGCGGTCGCGCAACTGTGGGCGCCGGTGCTCGACCTGCTGCGCGACGATTTCACCGTCCTCGGCTGGGACCTGCCCGGGCACGGCGCCGCGCCCGCGCCCGCGCCCGCCAACGAGTACGCGGTCGGGGACCTCGCCGCCGCGGTCGCCATCGGCATCGGCGCGCACGCGGACGGTCCGGTGCACGTAGCCGGCGATTCGCTCGGCGGCGCGGTCGGCATGCAGCTCGCCCTCGACCGGCCGGAGCTCGTGCGGACCGTCACCGTCTGCTGCAGCGCCGCGCGGATCGGCGACGCGCAGGGGTGGCGTGATCGGGTCGAGACGGTGCGGGCCGGCGGCACCGACGCCGTCGTCGAGGGCTCGGCGAAGCGGTGGTTCGCCCCGGGTTTCGCCGACCGCGCGCCGGGCGTCGCCCACGCGCTGCTCGACACGTTGCGGCAGGTGGACGACACCGGCTACATCGCGGCCTGTGACGCGCTGGCGACCTTCGACATCCGCGACCGGCTCGCCGATTTGGCAGCGCCGCTGCTCGCGATCGCCGGTGCAGCGGACGCGGTGGTACCCGTCGCCGACCTTCGACTCGTCGCCGAGTCGGTGCGCGACGGGCGGCTCGACGTGCTCGACGGTGTCGCGCACCTGGCCCCGGCAGAGGCGCCGCAGCAGGTCGCCCGGCTCATCCGCCGGCAGGTGTCCCGGTCGCGCAGCGGCGCGGAGGTGGCCGCGGCCGGCATGACGGTGCGTCGTGCGGTGCTCGGCGACGCGCACGTGGATCGCGCCGTCGCCGGCACCACGGAGTTCACCGCCGACTTCCAGGACTTCATCACGCAGTACGCGTGGGGCACCGTGTGGACCCGGCCCGGACTGTCGCGTCGTGACCGCTCGTTGATCACGCTGACCGCACTCGTCGCGCACGGGCACCTCGACGAGCTCGCCATGCATGTCCATGCCGCGCGGCGCAACGGCCTGTCCCCCGACGAGATCGGCGAGACGCTGCTACACGCCGCGATCTACGTCGGTGTGCCGGCGGCGAACGCCGCGTTCCGCGTGGCGCAGCAGGTCCTCGCGGAGACCGGTGACATCGCGGACGGGTCGGACACGTGAAGATCGTCGAGGATGCGGCCGCCGCGGTGGCCGGGATCGGCGACGGCGCCACCGTCCTGATCGGCGGCTTCGGGACGGCCGGGCAGCCGATGGAACTCATCGACGCGCTGCGCGAGAGCGGTGCGCGCGAGCTGACGATCGTCAACAACAACGCGGGCAACGGCGACGCCGGCCTGGCCGCGCTGCTGCGCGCCGGGCATGTGCGCAAGATCGTGTGCTCGTTCCCGCGGCAGACCGACTCGTACGTATTCGACGAGCTCTACCGCGCGGGCGACATCGAGTTGGAGCTCGTCCCGCAGGGCAACCTCGCCGAGCGGATGCGCGCTGCGGGCGCCGGCATCGGTGCGTTCTACTGCCCCACCGGTGTCGGCACGCCGTTGGCCGACGGGAAGGAGCAGCGCACCATCGACGGTCGCCACTATCTGCTCGAGTACCCCATCCGCGGCGACGTCGCGCTGATCAAGGCGCACCGCGCGGACACCGCCGGCAACCTGGTCTACCGCAAGACGGCACGCAACTTCGGGCCGGTCATGGCTACCGCGGCCGCCCGCACCGTCGTCCAGGTCGACGAGGTGGTCGACGCCGGTGAGCTCGACCCGGAAGCCGTGGTGACCCCGGGCATCTACGTCGACCGCGTCGTCGTCGTGCCGCCGGCACGTCAGGAAGCGGCGTCGACGTGAACGCGCCGCAGCACACCGACCGCGGTCCGCTCGAGCGCGACGAGATCGCCGCCCGGATCGCCGCCGACATCCCGGCCGGCGCCTACGTCAATCTCGGCATCGGCCAGCCGACCGCCGTCGGCGACCACCTCGATCCGGCGAACGGGGTCACGCTGCATACCGAGAACGGCATGCTCGGCATGGGCCGCGCCGCGACCGGCGACGAGATCGACCCCGACCTGATCAACGCCGGCAAGCTGCCCGTCACCGAGACGCCGGGATGTGCGTACTTCCATCACGCGGACTCCTTCGCGATGATGCGCGGCGGTCACCTCGACGTCTGCGTGCTCGGCGCGTTCCAGGTGTCCGCGCGCGGCGATCTGGCCAACTGGCATACCGGCGCGAAGGACGCGATCCCGGCCGTCGGCGGCGCCATGGACCTCGCGATCGGCGCCAAGGCGGTGTTCGTGATGATGTCGCTGTTCGATCGCGACGGGCGCGCGAAACTCGTCAACGAATGCAGCTATCCGCTGACCGGCGTGCGGTGCGTCAGTCGCGTCTACACCGATCACGCGGTGTTCGAACTCGCCGACGGCACAGTGCGGGTGCTCGGCACGTGGGGCATGTCGCTCGACGAGTTGCGCGAGCGCGTCGACGTGCCGCTCTCGGCTTAGTCGAGCAGGTCGATCGTCTCGCCCGGTGCGACGACGCGCACCGAGGCGCGGGTGCCGCGTCGCTGCGTCTCGTCCAAGAATGCCGAGAGCGGCGACTTGAAGACGCCGTAGTCGTCGTTGTGCACCGGCACCGCCAACCGGGGACGCACGAGATCCAGCAGGTCGGCACCCTGCCCGGCATCCATCGTGACCACCATGCCGCCTGGCAGCGTCGTGCCGCCGAGGTGCAGCATCGCGGCGTCGATGTCCGGGAATCGCTCGGGGATCGCGCGCAGGTCGTCGACGAACAACGTGTCGCCGCTGATGTACAGGCGCAGCACCGCACCGTCCGGCCCGGTGTAGTCGAGGATGCTTCCCATGACCGGGGGCAGCAGGTGCCGGGCGAGGCCTACCGCGTGCCGCCCCGGCGTGGCCGTCACCGTCAGCCGGTGTTGGTCGCGTTCGAGCGTGGCGTCCTGCCAGGTCGGCAAGGGGTGCGCCGCGGTGAAATGCTGCCGGCGCAGGGCGCGGGCCGCCTGCGGCGTCGTGTAGACCGGCAGGTCGTGCGGTAGGCCGCGTTTTGCAACGCGGTCCCAGTGGTCGCCGTGCATGTGCGAGAGCACGATCGCATCCAGCTCGGGCAGCTGGTCGATCGTGCGGGCTGGTTCAGTTCGCCGCTTCGAGTACAGCCCGTGCCCCAGATAGGCACGCTGGCCGCGGTGCAGGAAGTTCGGGTCGGTGAGCACTGTGAACGGACCGAGTTCCAGCAGTACGGTCGCCGTGCCGATGAACGTCAGCCGGCAGCGTCGCGTCGCCATCTTCGCCTCGCGGGGTCGATGCGTCACGTCGCGGTTGACGCGGTGGTCCTCGACCAGCGAGTACCCGGGAGGGCGCTCGGTCAATCACTACGGCAGCCGCGGCACTTAGCGCGCAGTCTGCAGATACGCCTGCGCGGCGGACCGGCCGTTCGCGAACAGCGTGTCCTGCTGCTCCTTGGTGATGCCGAAGTCTGTTGCGCTGATCCCGGCGTTGTCGACGAAGATCGTCCGGTTCGCCTTGTCACCGGGCACGTAGTAGCGCTCGTCGTTGTTGATCAGGGTGTGCAGCGCGGCGAATGCCTCGCTCGCCGCACCGTGGATCTCGTTCGCCGGTGCCACGACGAATTCGCGGGCGGACAGCTTGATGCCGATGGTCGGCCAGCGCGGCGCACTGCCGTCGGTGCGGTCGAACACCTCGACGGGGAAGTTCGACAGCATGCCGCCGTCGACCCAGGTGATCTTCGAGGCGGTGAAGTGCTGATCGCCGAAGTCGGTCTCCGGCGCGTCGAAGCGCACCGGCCGGAAGAAGAACGGGATCGCCATCGACGCGCGCACCGCGTGCACGATCAGCTCGTCGTCGATGTCGTGCCGGCCGTAGGCGGGGTAGTCCCACGGCAGGTGCACGCACCGGCCGCGACTGATGTCCGAGACGTCGACGATCAGCGTGTAACGCTGCGCGTCGGTGAGGTTCGCGTCCGCGCCGGAGTCGTCCAGCCGCAGGTCGCCGAATCTCGTCGCGCCGATCTGCTCGAGAGCGTCGCCCAGCCACTCGACGAGATAGTCGCCGTCGTGCAGACCCATGTGGGTGAGCAGCCCGGCCGCCTCGGTGATGACGTTGCCGCTCTCGAACTTCGGATAGTCGACCGTCGCCAGGATGTCGCGCAGCTCGCTGATCGGCCGCCCGCGTGCGTTCAGCGCCGCGATCAGCGCGGCGGCGATCGCCCCCGCGCTGGTACCGGCGACGCGGGAGAAGCGGTAGCCGGCGGCGTCGAGTGCCAGCACGGCGCCGGCGAGCCCGATGCCCTTCACGCCGCCGCCCTCGAGCACCAGGTCGGCCTTGTGCGCCGGTGTTTGCGTCGGCGGCTGCTGCGTCGTCATGCGTCCCCCTCGGGCGTGTCGGTGCCGCCGAGGCTGGCCTGCCCGGACGGTTGCGTCAAGCACTCGTGTGAGGGTCGGCGGGTCGCTGGGCATGCCGAGTCGAGAGGAGGACACACATGTCGGACAACACGTACCGCGTCGTCGAGATCGTGGGCACGTCGCCGGTGAGCATCGCCGAGGCCATCAAGAACGGCATTGCCCGCGCCAGCGAGACACTGCAGGAACTCGACTGGTTCGAGGTCACCCAGACGCGCGGGCACATCGAGAACGGCGAGGTCGCGCACTTCCAGGTGTACCTGAAAGTCGGCTTCAAGATCGTCGGAAGCGGCAGCGCGTGACCACCGTCGCGGAACTGCTCGCCGACGCCTTCGAACGTGCGCGCGACACGGCAGCCGGGGCCGTCGAGGGCCTGAGCGAGGAGCAGCTGACCGCCCGCGTCGATGGTGACGCCAACTCGATCGCCTGGCTGGTGTGGCATCTCGCCCGGGTCCAGGACGACCATGTCGCAGACCTCGCCGGCGCCGAGCAGCGGTGGACGGCGGCCGGCTGGTCCGCTCGCTTCGGACTGCCCTTCGACGACGGCGCGATCGGGTACGGCCAGTCGAGCGACGAAGTCGGACAGGTACGCGGTGTCTCGGCGGACGACCTCGTCGGGTATCTCGACGACGTCCATGCCGCGACGTCGGCCTATGTGCGTGACCTCGACGACGACGCGTTGGACCGCATCGTCGACGACGCGTGGGATCCGCCGGTGACGGTCGCGGTCCGGCTGGTCAGCGTCGTCAACGACGACACGCAGCATGCGGGGCAGGCCGCCTTCGTGCGCGGCATCGTCGAACGGACGGGCGGTTAGGCCGCTGCCACTCGCGCCGTAGGCCGTCAGCTGGCGCGATCGGGCTGACGTGATCGCTGCGAACGCCGGCGCGGAAGGACCTCCGCCGACAAACGCCAAGTTTGCGTCGCCGTAGCGACGGATAGTTGGCGTTCTGCCGGACAGGCACCCACGCCACCGCGCGGCTGTGCCGCACCGCGCGGGAGGGCGCGCAGGCAGCCGCCGGCCAGCCCTGTCGTTCAGCTGTGCTGCGTCTGCTTCGTGCTGGACTTGGTCGCGAGCTGGTGGCCGTCCCCGTGTCGGTGCTTGGTGTGATGCTTCGGGTGCGCCGGGCGCACCGGCGGTTTGGCCGGCCGCAGGCTCGCCAGATCCGTCTGCGCCAGCGGCTGCGTGATCGAGTTGGCGAGCGCAGGCCGCAGCACGCCCATCAGCTGGGTACGCAGCTTCGCGGCGCGGGCATCCATCGTCGTCCAGACGTGCCGGTCGGTGACCATGGCGCGCGACGCGCGCTGCAGCGTGGCCGTGGTGCGGGCCAAGACCGCGGCCGCGGCGTCGGCCTGCTTCTGCTCCGCGGCGTAGCGCTTGAGGACGAGCCGCTGGTCCGACGTCACATACCGCTGCAGCGTCAGGTACGTCATGTAGTCGTTGGGTGAGCTGGAGTCGATGAGCTGGGCGGCCGAGGCAGCGCTGCCGCCGCTCATGTACTGCGAGGTGATGGCGCCGACGAAAAGCTGCCGCTGGATCGCCGCACGGCGGTCCAGCGCAACGGACACCAGTCGCTGGCCGACAGCGGTCCGCGCGGCACCGAGCTCGATCGCCTGCTGGTCGGCCGAGTCGGTGCGTGCGCCGGCGCTGCGGGACAGCGCGGCGTTCATCGGTGCGCTGAGCCGGTTGACCGCCGCGCGCAGGCCGGCCTGCTGCTGGTTCGCCCGGTGTGCCGCCAGACCCGGGTTCGCGTACTTGCCGCCGACGTCGCGCACCGCCTCGGCATTGAGGGCCGTGGGATCGGTGCGGAACGTAATGCCGCCGGACCAGGTATAGGCGGACGAGAACGCCGCCAGAACGGCATGTGTGGAGTGACCGCCGCGCAGTGCCGAGCGCACGCGCTTCCAGTGCCCGTTGCTCAGCAGCTTGGCGGTGCCGGCGACGCCCGTGGCGAAGTCTGCGTAGCGCTGCACGCCGATCGAGTTATAGGCGCTGGAGCCGGGCTCGCGCTGTACGACGTTGAGCGGGTTGTAGCGATTGTTGTCACCCTCGCGGTTCTCGACCGCGTACAGCGCATCGAGGTTGGCCTGGGTGACCGGCAGGTGCATCCGGGTGAGCACGGCGCCGAAGTATGCGTGCGAGGTACGGTCCGGCCCGGCGACGGCTGCGGCCTCGGTGCGCGGTGTGGCGGCAGCGGACGGGTGCGCGTCCGAGGCCTGCACCCCGACCATTGTCGAAACACCACATGCAGCGAGGGCGAGCAACGCACGGGTCCGGGCTGTCGTCTTGCGCACGCGCTGAACTACCTCCTCGGAGGACCCGCATCGATTGCGCGCACGCCCGACCTCAGCCGGCGGTGACGATCGCCGGTCGGGTCCATGGCGACTTCAAACGTCCTGACCCTAAACGAGACCTTTTCGTTACTTCCAACCGGCCTCTGGACTACTGCACCTTTTGTCCGGATGCGGGACAAAGGGCCCAGCGTTTCCGGGGGTGAGCGATGACGTCCGGAGCACCTCGTGCGGCCAGTTAACGACGGATCCGCACCGCGCCTCGCCGGAGCGAGCCACAGTGCGGATCCGTTGCAGGCGCTCCGGTCGAGGAGCGCGGCCGGATGTCAGGCCGAGTGCACCGCCGGTGCGTGCGGCTGACGGCTTGATCGGGGGTGGTGGCGCACGACGGCCGGATCCTCGCCCGGCGCGAAGTACGCGGCGCGGCGCGTCGCGAGCCGCGCGAGTTGCCAGTCCCACGGCACGTGCGCGGACTTCGTGATGGTGTGCCGGGCACACAGTGCCTGCGCGTTGGCGATAGTCGTCGCGCCACCGCGGCTGTGCGGGTGCACGTGGTCGGCGTGCAAGCCAGTGGTCACGTCGCACCGACCGACGAACGGGGCGTAGTACTCGCACCGGTCGCCGGCCCGAGAGAAGATGATCTCTCGGTCGGCACCGCCGAACCGCCGGACCGGGTCTTGCGCATGCCGGCTGTGCAGCATCGTGCGCACGCAGTGGACGGTGCCGACGGCGACGGCCAGACAGAGCAGGACGGCGAGCCACGGCGAGGATCTCCAGACCGCCGATGCCGCCGTGCCGATGTCGTGCAGGAAGTCGCCGACACGCGGTTGAGCGGTGGCGGGCGGAACCGAGGAGGTCGGGGCGGACATGGCGGGCCTTTCACTGTGCGGCCCCCGCCGACGGTTGAAGCCTAAACCGATACCTCACGTCCGTAACAGGCTGTCACGCGATGTGCGGTTCGCGACGCACGACGGCCTCGCGAAGTGTGTGACACCTGGGTGCAGAAGCGGACGAACCGGCTAATGCGCCGAGCGCGGCGGTCGCGGAAAGAAGAATGCGACGCGTCGTTGGTAGTCCTGATAGCCGGGTCGGTCCGCCATCCGCTGCTCGGTGCGTTTGGCGCCGGTGGCGAACATCAGCAGGTAACTCATGGCGGCCGGTGCCGCGAACGTCCACTCCCCCGGCGACGACGCAGCCGCGGCGAGGTACGCGCCGTCCCACACGACGGAGTCGCCGAAGTAGTTCGGGTGCCGCGACCAGCCCCACAGTCCGGTGTCGAGCACATCGGGCTTGGCGTCGTCGTCGAGCTGCTGGTACTGCTGCTTCTGGCGGTCGGCGCGCGCTTCGACGACCGCACCGGCGACCATCGTCGCGACGCCGAGCGGCGCGAGCCACCGTCGCCTGCCGCGCGGCAACGGGCTGCTCGCCGCCAGCTGCACAGGCAGCGAGACGAGCAGCTGCGACACGCCCTGCGTGACGAACACCTTGCCGACGACCTGCAGCGTCGAACTGCCGTCGAGGTATTCGCTGTAGCGCGGGTCCTCGTCGTCACTGCTGCGCAGTCGGCCCAGCATCTGCCGTTCCAGCCGCGCGGCCCAGCCGACGCTCGCCGCCGCCAGCGCCCAGCGACGCTTTGCGTCGCCGTTCCCGGCGAGCGCGCTGGTGACGGCCACTGCGGCCAGGCCCGGGCCCCACACGCCGTCGGCGTAGTCGCGGCGGCCGCGACGGAGCGCAACGACCGCGGTCGCGGACTGCAGCACCGCGACCGCAGCGGCCGACCAACCGCCGACTCTGCGCAGGTTCGCCAGGTCGACGCTGCGCCGCGACCGCTTCATCGATGCGATCCGTCTGCGGTCATCGGACCAAGCCGTTGAGCACCTCGGTCAGCTGCTTCTCGGTGTCGTTGCCGAGCTTCTCGAACACGACCTTGCCGAGCGGCGCGGCGAGTTTCGCGGCACCGTGGAACTCCAGGTCGTTGGTGTAGGTGATCGACGAGCCGGCGCCGCTGCGCGTGACCTCGATGGTCTCTGTCGACGTCGCCGTGTCGTTGCGGCCCACCAGCACGATGCGGTCGTCGGTGAGCTGTTCGAGCGTGTAGGTCAGCTCGGTGCTGATTCCGGCGATCTTCGACGTGTTGTTCCACGACGAGCCGACCGCGACCGGGCCGTCGTCGTTGCGCACGCAGCGTTCGGTACCCGGATCCCACTTCTCCGCGTTGCCGAAGTCGGCGAGGTACGGCACCACGACCTCGGGCGCCGGATCGACCTGGAACGTGCGGGAAACCTGCGGCATGACGTCAACTCCAACGGCGACAGTGGTTGATCTCCTTTCGAGATTGCCCACGATGTCTGATTTGCATGCACGGGTAGAACCGCGACATGACCGGCTTCGACGAGACTGTTCCGCCCGATGACGACACCGATCGCGACGAGCACGCCGCAGGACATCCCGAGCACGACAGCAAGACGCCCGCCGTGGAGGACGAGCCCGACCCCGACGAGGCGCAGTAGGCGCGTGGCGCCGGTCAGACCTGACGCGTCGGTCGCGCGCGCTCGTTCGCGCGGCGGCGGGGAAGCAGCGTCAGTGTCAGGACAGCTGCCACGGCATATGTGGCGGCCTGGATCTCCAGCAGCGCCATGGTGCCGACGATCTCGAGCAGGCCACCCGCCAGGAGCAGTCCGATGGCCTGACCGGTGGCCTGGCTGAGGCCGAGGGCAGCGAAGGTGCTCCCGCGTTGCGCGTCGCTCGACGCCGACTGCAACACGCTGATCAGCCCGGTACTCATCAACACCGCCGGCGCGCCGGCCGCTGCGAACAGGAATCCGTAGACGGTCACGCCGTGGGTGAGGAACGACAGGTTCCAGATCACGGCAGTGAGCACCGCGAACGACGCCACACCGATTTGGGTCAGTCGGAGCACGGGGACGCGCGCGCCGACCGTGCCGAGCAGGACGCCCGCGGTGATTGCGCCGATCGCTTGCACGCCGCGTAGCACGCCGACGTCCGTCGCGCTGCGGCCGATCACCGTGGTGACGAAGAAGACGAACAGCACGATGAACAGCCCTTGGGCAACGGACGCGACGAACGCCACCGCGAGCGGGTCACGGACCGCCGGGTCGGCGAAGGCGCGACGAATACCGCCTCTCGACGGCCGGGCCGCGCCGCCCGATGCCGCCCTGGGCTCGCCGCGCTTCGGCAGCGTCGCGACGAATGCTGCAGCTACGAGGTAGGTGGCCAGGTCGACCAGGGTGACACCGCCGAGCGCGACCGTCGCGAGTAGGACGCCGCCGAGCGGACCGCCGATGAGGCGACCGAGGTCGTTGTTCAGCCCTACGAACGCATTTGCCGACACCGTCCGCTCAGGGCCCACCAGAGTCGGTAGGACAGCGTTCTTGGCGGGTTCGAAGACCGTCGCGAATGTCGCCTGCGCCACGATCACGCAGTACACGAGCGGCAGCTGGAAGCGGTCGTGCACTGCGAGAAGCGGCAGCAGCGAGGCGGCCTGGGCGAGGGTGGCGGCGACCATCAGCTCACGACGCGGCAGCAGGTCGACGAGTCGCGCCGCCACCGGCGCCAAGAGGACGGTTGGCGCGAGTTCGAGCACGAAGGCGAACGACGTTCCCAGCGCCGATTGCGACAGGCGCAGGACGACGAGCGGCAGCGCGATGAACATCAGCCAGTCGCCGGCGTCGGACACGATGCCGGCGATCCACAACCGGCGGAAGGCCGGTACGGCCATCGCCGACGCTGTGCGTCGCGAACGCGGACGGCCGGTCTTGAGAGTCGCCGGCGCCGCGCTCACGACTGCTTGCCGAAGCTGAGTCGCGGGAACGCCGTGAGCGCCACGTGCACGTGCTCGGCATCGGCCGGGGCGTCGGCGCGCGTGGCCTGGATGTAGGGGCGCACGACGTCGTCGATGCGTTGCAGGACCTCGGTCAATTCGTCAGGCGAGAGCGCCAAGCCGTAACTGGCGTGCGAGTCCACCTGGCGCCAGGGTTCTGGCACGTCGTCGTGACCGCGCAGGTACTCACGGGCCAGGCTGTGGTCGAGCTCCACCGACGCGGTGAGCATCGCGGTGGCGCCGTTCTCCGGATCGGGGTCGATCGTGAACCCGGTCAGGTCCGTGCGCCATGGACGCGAGCGTCCGTCACCGGAGTCGTCGGGCCGCACGAGGCCGTGCCCGGCGAGTACGCGCAGGTGATAGCTGCAGTTCGACGGGGTGTCGCCCACCGCTCGGGCGCATTCCGAGGCGGTGGCGGGGCCGGCCGACATGAGATAGCTCAGGACATCGAGCCGGACCGGGTGCGCGAGCGCATCCACCACGGCCGGGTCGCTCAGCGTGGGACGACGTTGACGCATGACGGCCTCCGCGGGGGCATCGATCTGAAAGCGTATTTCAGATCATAGCCGCCGGGCATCGTCACAGTGCTAAAGTCGTGTTGGTTGTCAGCATCTCCTGCTTCGAAATCCTTGACGGCGGATCTGTTGAGATTTGCGCCTGTCATCGCCTCGGTCGTCCGACCTGAGCCATTGCATCCGCAAGACCGTGACCGGCTCGCACGTTGCGTGCCGGTCCTGGCTCCGGAAGGACCTCACCCATGTCTCAAGGCACCGTTCAGTGGTTCAACAACGAAAAGGGCTTCGGTTTCATCACTCCCGACGAGGGCGGTAAAGACGTCTTCGTTCACTTCTCCGCGCTCACCGGCGACGGTTACAAGAGCTTGAGCGAGAACGAGCGCGTCGAGTACGACACCACCGCGGGTCCCAAGGGCCCCCAGGCGGACAACGTTCGCAGCATCTGACGCGCGGCCGCGCCATGTCGGACCATCCGCACGACCATGACTCGCAGGCACGCCAGGAAACGACAGCCGTGCCACAGCCGGATACGACACACGTCGCGTCGATAGGCCGCACGGTGTTCGCCGGAGACGGCGCAGCCCTCGGTCGGCTGAGTGCGCTCTACATCGACACCGACACCCGGCTGATCAATTTCGGCGCGCTCACCCTGACGCACTGGGGACGACGCCACACCGTCTTCGTCCCGCTCGACGCCGCTGATCTGGCTGCCAACAGCCTCACGTTGCGATGCGGGGGGCACCTGGTCCGCCACTCTCCCAAAGTGCAGGTGGGACGTGGACTGCCGGCCGAGAGCGAAGCTGCGCTCTACGCGTACTACGACATGCCGTACGAGACGCCGATCGACGCGACGCGACGGATGCTGCCCGCGCCGTAATCGCCGCTCACGCCGCGAACAAGGAGAAGGGTCCGCTGACCTGCGCCCAGTACCCGTTCGCGTACGGCAGACTCGATGACGATCCGCTCGCCGACCAGCACCGCTTGCCCGATGCGACGCACACCGGAGGGGTTGCCACCATGTTGGCTTTCATCCTGTTCTTGATCATCGTCTGGATCATCCTGGGAATCATCGGCGCCGTCGTTCATGGGCTGGTATGGCTGTTGATCGTGGCGGCGATCTTGTTCGTGGCGACGCTGGCGCTCGGTGGCAGCCGGTTACGCGCCGGCCGCGGTCGCGCAACCCGCTGATACCCGCAAAGGCGGTCGTGCGGGATGCTAGGGCCATGACGTTTCCCGCAGAGAACATCCGTGACTGGCGCAACGAGAACCTCGTCGACAGTGTCGGCGACAAGGTCGGCACGATCGAGGCGATCTACTTCGACACCAGCACCGACGACGCGGTATTCGCAAGCGTGCAGATCGGCATGGTGGGTCGACACAAACTGACGTTCGTGCCTCTGTACGGCGCGGTGGTCGCCCCGTCCTACGTCAAAGTCACAGCTGACAAGAAAACCATCAAAGACGCCCCCACCATCGACACCGACGGTGAACTGACCAGTGACCTCGAACCTGCGCTGTTCACCCACTACGGACTCACATATCAGCCCGGCGTCAACGGCGAGCGGCGCCTCGGGCGCCGCTGATCGCTGATCATCTCCACATCGAGCTCGCGCCTCAGGTGAGTCGTTGTCACGCCTCGTCGACGGCGCTGTTCGACATCTCTTCGTCGACCCGGCGCTTGGCGCGACCGAGGCCGGGCAGCGAGCCGAGCATTTCGTTCAACCCACGTGAAACGGCCAACAACTGGGCGAGGTCCGGCGCGACGGTTCCCAGCGTCCCCATCATCGGCACCAGCTGCTTGTCGATCTCTTCCAGCATGGGCAGGAAATCGAGGTAGGCAACCAGGGCGTCCACCTGCGACGGACCGAACCGTTCACTCGCGTGGGCAGCGGTCCCGGAAGCACCGTGCAGCACCGGCTCGTACACGTCGAAGATCGTCCGTGCGCTGCGCTGTAATTCTGCGGTGTCGTCTATGACGTCGCGCGCGATGCGTTCGGATGTCGCCACTCGTTGGACGACCGCCCGAATGTGCGCTTCGCAACGGTCGAGCCGATCGACGACGTCGCCCACCCGACTGAGCAGTAGCTCGGCGGTGTCGAGGAAGGTTTCCGCGCGCGGCAGCAGCGCGGTGATGCGTCTGGCGACCTCCGGCCCGTAGGCGGCGGCGTCGACGGCGCGGGAGATGGGGTTACCGGGGAACTGCATGTTCGGACCTCACGGCGTGACGTCGTCGGGTGCGTTATGGCCGCCTGCGCTCTCGACGACGATCTGTTCACGAGAGAGCACGCCGGAGATCGTGCCGTCCGTGACGACACGGCTGGTGCGTGCGGTCACTGCCTCATAGGGCACGACCTCGACGTTGACCGACGGGATCTCTTCGTGCAGGACGATCGTCACGGCGGGCCGATCTACGGGTGGTTCGGCGACGTTGGCTCGTTCGGCCGGGTCGAGGATCGTGCCGTCCGGCGGCTGGAGGTAGTCGTCGAATTCCACCGTCAGCACCTCGCGGCGCACGGTGATTTCGATCGCCCGCGTCTCGACCTGGACCTCGCGCCGGAGTCGCAGCACACCGCTGCGGACCCAGGCCGATTGCGTGACCAGCCGTTCCCGGCTGGCCACCGTCTCGACGGCGTCGGTGCGCGCAGCACCCATTCCCGCCGACGGGTCAGGAGGCACTATCGCCGGACATGGTGTCGCGACGGGTCTGTGCGGCTTCTTCTGCTTCGCGCGTCCGCCGGTCGTCCAGCTTGCGCGTGTCGCGCAGTTCGGCGAACTGATCCAGATCTTCCGGGGCGCCGGCTCGGATGGCGCGTTCACGTTGAGCTTCCGCGTTGAACTCCGCCCCGAGCAGAATGGCGATGTTCGTGATCCACAGCCAGACCAGGAAGATGATGATCGTGGCGAACGAGCCGTAGGTCTTGTTATACGACCCGGAGAACGACACGTAGACGGCGAACAACGCCGAGGCGACCAGCCAGACGACCACCGCGATGATGCCGCCGAGGCTTATCCACTTGAAGCCGGGCTGCTTCACGTTCGGGCAGGCCTTGTACAGCAGCGAGAACATCATGCTGACGATGATCAGCAGGACGGGCCACTTGGCGATGTCCCAGACGAGCACCGCGGTGTCGCCGACTCCGAATGCCTGGCCGAGCTGCTTGGCGATCGGACCGGTGGCGACGACCATGACGGCGCTGATGGCGAGCATGACCACGAGCGCCAGGGTGACGAGGAAGCGGGTCGGCGCTGTCTTCCAGATGGGGCGACCCTCGTCGACGTCGTAGATGGCGTTCGAGGCGTTCATGAAGCTGGATACGTAGCTCGAGGCCGAGTACAACGCGAGAACGATGCCGATGATCCCGGCGATGCCCGCCGCGCCGGCCTTGCCCTGAACCTGCCCGATGACCGAGTTCAGGAAGCTGGACACCGCGCCGGGTGCGAGCTGCTTGACGTTGGACAGGATCGAATTCGTCGTCGACTTGCCCAGCAGACCGAGGATGGAGATCAGCGCCAGCAGGCCGGGGAAGATCGCCAGGACGCCGTAGTACGTCAGCGCTGCTGCACGATCGGTGACGTCGTCGTGCTTGAACTCCTTCAGCGATCGCTTCAGGATCGTGACCCAGCCTGCCTTGGGCATGTCGCCAGGCTTCGACGGCGGTCCGTCCGAGTGCCGAGGCCCGGACTCGTCGCGGCCGTTGCTGCGCGGCCGGTGGTTCGTCTCATTGCGCGGGGGTGAGGCCATCATGACTCCTTGACGCGGGCTGGCCGCTCGTGGTGCATCGGTTGCGAACTGCGACGCATCAGGTGGGCAGCTTGCCTTGCACGTCGTTGGTCGCGGACTTGGCGTGTGACGCCGTCTTGTCGGCAGCGTCGGTGGCGGTGGACTTGAGCTGCTCGGCCGACTGCTGCAAGGGCTCCTGCAGATTGCTGGCCATGTCCTGCGCCGACTGCTGCAGGCCGCCGGTCAGTCCTTGGGCGTTGTCCTCGACCTTCTTCGCGGCCTTCTGCTCCACATCGCTGGCCGGCGCCACTGAGGAGAGCAGCCAGCCGACCCCGAAGGCGATGACCCCGGCCGCCAATGGGTTCCCGGTCGCCTTGTCGCGCATCGCGTCCGGCGCGTCGCCGGCGGCGTCGCTGAGCTTGCCGGACAACGCGTCGGCCTTGTCGCGAGCGGAGCCCGCGACATCGGCTGCTTTGTCCTTGGCCGCACCCGAATCGGCCGCACCCATCAGGCGGTCCTTCATCGAGTTGGCGCCGCTCTTGAGCTTGTCGACCCGGCTGGTGACGACGGCCTTGGGTGCGACGCGATCGTTGAGGCGGCCGACGTCCGTACGCAGCGACGCCCGGGTGTCGCCGAGGTCGCGTTCAATCTGGTCTGGATCACTCATCAGTTGGCTCCTTGTCCGGCCTTCAGGGCGCCGGGAATCTGCTTCAGCGAGTTGAGGGTGCGTTCGGGTTTGAGGCTGATGGACTTGAGGACGCCCCGGCCCACGACGACGAGCACGACGGCGATCAGCGTCCATACGCCGGCGACGATCAGCGCGGCCCAGCTCTGGTCCATCACGTTCGCCAGCGCCCACCACAGCGCGGTGGACAAGAAGATCACGATCATGATGGCCGCGAAGGCCGCGCCGGCGAACATGCCGGCGCCCTTACCGATCTTCGAAACCTCGGACGTGATCTCGGCTTTGGCGAGCTCGACTTCCTGCTGCACCAACTGCTTGACGTCCGCCACGATGTCCGACATCGCAGCCTTCGCCCCGGCGACGTCGACATTGACGACGTCGCTGCCGGCGCCGGCCTGCGGTGCACTGGTTGTGGTGCGGTCCTGGGCCGCGAGCGTCATGTGCTCGTGCCCGGTGCCGGACGTGAATACAACGCGGTGTCGCTGTACAGGGCTTCTGACTTCGGTTCGGTGCCCTGACCGTGCCGTCCGCCGACCTGGGGGGTGGGAGGTGTCGTTGCGCGGTGGTCGCCTCCGGAACCGGTCGTGTCGTCCGAGCGCGGTCCGGCAGGCGTGTCGTCGGTGTGCACGGCTGCGACGCCGCGCGTGAGCCGCCCGGCGAGCAGACCGGCGACGAGCGAACCGGTGAGATAGGCGCCGGGCCGTCGACGCCCGAGCGAGCGAACGCCGTCGACGACCTCGTCGGGATCACGGGAGTCGAGCCACTCCGCGGCGCTGCGTGCCCGGTCACGGGCCTGACCAGCGAATTCGACGGCGATGCCCTCGGTGTGCGCACCGTCGGTCATCTCGGTCAGCTGATCGACCAGGGAGCGCAGCCCGCCCACCAGGGCGTCCTTCTGCACGCCGGCCTGCTCGCGCACCTGTTGGCCGGTCTTGCCGGCCAATTGCTTCGCCTGGCTCGCTGTCTCCTGCGCGACGTCCTTCGCCGCGGTGGTCGCGGTCTGTGCCACCTCACCGGCAGCCTGCTTGCCGGCCTGTGCAGCGTCGGCGGCCTGGTCCTTGGCCGATGGCTGCGTGGACGACTGGTTCGGTGTGCTTGCCCCGCCGGCAACGGGCCGGTCGTAGGACGGTGGGGAATATTCGGTCATTCTCGCTCCATGAGGTATGGAAGGGACGAGCGCCGGAGCGGCTCGTCGGTGATGTCGAGTAGCGGGGGGGGCCGGGGGGTGAACCCCGGCCCCCCCGCGGCGGGGCCGGCTGGTGACCGAGCCGCCGACGTTCCACTGACCCATCCATGG
>NZ_CAXTQF010000008.1:45681-84497 GCF_964246335.1 uncultured Jatrophihabitans sp.
TTCTCGCTCCTTGTGGTATGGACGGCCCGAGCGCCGGCGCGGCTCGTCGGGGAGGTCGTGTCGCGCGGGACGCTGGTGTCTACACGCGTCCCGCGCTACGTCGGGTCGGACTAGCGGGCGTCGCTGTCCGGGGTGTCGATCTGCTCCTTGCGCACCTGCTCATTGACCTCGTGGTCCTCGGTCACGGTCTCGGCGCTCATGCGCACACGCTCCACAGGCACGGTCTCCTTGCTGACCACCGGCTGCTCGGCGTGCAGCGTGATCTCGTGCTCTTCCTCGGTGATGTCGCCACCGGACATGGCGTCGCCGCGGTTGGCATCGGTGATGGGTTCGCGGTCCACCCGCACCTCTTCGTGGCTGACCGGCACCGTGGTGCTGACGTTCTCCGTGACGACGTACTTACGCAAAGTCGCGCGGCCACTCTCACCGCTTTGGGTGCCGACGCGCAACCGCTCCTCGGAACGGGTCATTGCGTCGTCCGTGTTCGGGCCCGAGGTGTCACCGCGATCGTCAGATCGCAGTCCGTCGGTCTGCCCGGCCTCACCCGCGGCGTCGTGCCCGGTCTCGGTTCCGAGGTGCCCGGCGTAGTGGTCGTACAACGCGTCGTTCTCGGAGTCCCCAAGGTGTCCGTCGGCGTCCATGTTCGGCGCGGTCTTGACCAGGTCCTTCGACACCGCCAACGTCAGGTCGTCGCCGGTCATGTGCGACCCGTGCAACGGCGCGAACGACTCCTTCTTGCCGAACATCCCGGTCGAGACGGTCACCCACTGGGGCACGCTGGTCTGATCATCGAGGTAGACCTGTTCGATCTTGCCGATCTTGTCTCCGTCCGGGTCCACTGCGGTCCGGCCGATCAGGTCTTGAACGTTTTGGGTGTTGGTCATGCGATTCCTTTGCAGTTTTAGGGGTGCAGGCAAAAGTGCGCTGCGGTGAAATGCAGGAAGTCAGCAGGGAAGGTTTCACTGCTTTACCTGGATCCGGCGAGAAGACCCGACTGCGCAATGTTGGCGCACAAGGACTTCCGCGCAGGTGATCTGTCAAAAGCCGGTGGTCACGCAACCGGCTGTGCTGCCCGACGATTTTCCTACGTCGGCGAGATCAGCTTGACGTCCGTGCTCACTCGACGAGAGTGCCGTACAGCCTCGAACCTGTAGGCGGTCGAGCTAGCAAGCGATCTCCCCGGTGTCTTACGTTTACACCGTATACCCGCCAGCGCGGGTTGGGAACCAGCTACGCAAACTTCCCAAATTATATTTTTCTGGATGACCCGTTCCCGGGTCTTTGTCCGCAGTCCGGGGCTAAGCTGATTTCACGCTGCGTAGGCATCATCGACATTTCGTCGCACTCGCCAAAAGCCTACGAAAGCCCGGCGCGGTCGAATTTCCTGTGCGTTTCGGCGTGGCATCCGACGCAAAATCCACCAGCGCTGGGTAGCAGATGGCAGACGAGAAGTTAGTGCGGGCGGATCGGCCGCCTGCGCGAGGCAAGGCGGCGCCGGGCCGCCGGCTCTCGCTCGAGTTGATCGTCACCGAAACGCTTGCCCTCATCGATGAACGCGGCATTGCCGAAGCGTCGATGCGCACCGTGGGCGAGCGCCTCGGCGTGCGGGCCATGACCTTGTACCGCTACATCCACAACCAGGAAGAGTTGTTCGACGCCGTCGTCGAACGCATCGTCAACGAGCTCAACGACGACCCCCAGGTGCCGTTCCCGGCGTCCGACGCGGGCTGGCGGCCCTACCTCGAAGGCTTGGCCGGCGGAGTTCGCCGGTACGCCATCACCCATCCACATGCGTTCCCGCTGGTCGCGACCAGACCCCCGTCGGCCCCGTGGGTCAACCCTCCGTTGCGGTCACTGCGCTGGATCGAGTCGGTGCTGACCACGCTGAGCGACGGGGGTTTCACCGATGACCAGGTCCTTTTCACCTATCGATCCTTCAACAGCTTTCTGCTGGGGCACCTCTTGCTGGAGACAAGCGCACGAGTGTTGAACGATCCGCAGCCCGGCGACGGATCGTTCCAGCGCGGGGACCGCAGCGGGGGTCGGGACCCGGTGGATCCCACCGATCCGGTCCCGGCATCGCTCAGTCCGACGCGGACGTCGGCCCAACGCGAGGACCGAGCCGAGACGGTCGACGGCTCGTCCCGCGCGACCGACGACCTGCAGGTTGGAAACAGCTACCCGACCATCCACCGCTTGCGCGCCGGACTCACCGAGGACCGGTTCGACGCCGAGTTCGCCGCCGGGCTGACGGTAGTGCTCGATCGCATCGCGGCCCAGCTCTAGACGTCGTCCGAGTCGCCGAGTCCACGCAGCGTGCTGGGGCCAGCACCGGGAAGGGTGTGACATGCTGGTCGGGGGGTAGTTGGGACATAGCCGCTCCTTCGGTGGCGCGACCTAGTTGTCGGGCGGCCGATTCACGTCCGGGACGGGCGCTGCGTGCAGCGCTTCGTGCTTACTTCGAGGCTCCATTGCAGTGACTTATTTCGATCCACAGTCCGGGCGCGAGATGCCCGCCGAGCCGGTGCTCGACAACCAGACCGACGCCGACGAACACGACCTCGCCGTCGCTGTTCGTGGTCTGGCGGCCGTCGCGGCCGATGTCGACGATCTCAACGGGGTGCTTGCCCAGATCGCGCATCTGACGGTCGCGTCGGTCCCTGGTGCAGAGGGAGCCGGCGTCACCGTGATGCGGCTGCCGGAGAATGGGCCGCCGAAGGTCCTGGCCTGGGCCGCGACGCACCCCTTCGTCCGTGAGGTCGACCATTTGCAGTACGACCTGCTCGCTGAAGGGCCGTGCCTGACAGCGATGCAGAACCGCCGGTCCCTGGTCAGCGGATCGATCGGCAGTGATGAACGCTGGCGGCGGCTGGGCGGACGCGTCGCGCGCATGGACGTCCATTCCGCACTGGCCGTGCCGCTGATCAGCGGCACGGCCGTCGTCGGCGCGCTGAACATCTACGCCCACAAACGCGACACGTTCAACGAGTACGCCGTCCGGATGGCTGAGCAGTACGCCCGATCGGCCGCAGTCACTGTCGCCAATATCCAGGCACTGCAAGTTGCGCACGAGAAGGCGGTCCAGCTCGAGACCGCGCTCAAGAGCCGCGCCACGGTCGACCAGGCCATCGGAATACTGCGCAGCCGCAGCGGCGCCACCGAACGCGAGGCGTTCAACCGACTGCGCCAGATCAGCCAGGCCGAGAACGTGAAGCTGGCGCTGGTCGCGGAGCGTCTCGTCGCCGAAGCGGTGCGCCGCGCCCAGCGCGCGACCCCGCCCCGTAACCCGCACTAGCGACCGTCGGTTCCCTGTTGGTGCTGTCCACGGCGTCGAACTGTTGCTTGCTCGTCAGCTGAGGACTTCAGCGAACCGGTCGGCGAGATGCCGCATACCGCGCGCGACGCAGGCGCGCAGAGTCTGCGGCGCGACGTGCAGCACGTCAGCGGTCTCCCGCTGACTGAGACCAGAGAAATAGATCAGTTCCAGGGCCTGCCGCTCCAGCTGATCCAGTTCGGTCAGAAATCGCCGGATCTCTTGGGCGAGCATCTGCGGGTCCGAGCGGGTCACGGTACCTGCCACCACAGGCCGACAGCGCCGGCCGCGGACTCGTGCTCGGTGCGGCCGTCGACCGGGATCGTGCGTCCGGGGCTGCCACCTCCCCCGTGCGCGGCAGCCCCGGACGTCTGCGCCGCGACGGGCGGTCGTGACGGCACCGATCTAGACGCGACCAAGCTCGTGATCATCGGGATCGGCGCCTCTCGGACCGGGGTCGAGCCAGCCGGTGTCGATCACGTCGCAAGCAAGATCGCGAAGCTTGCGGTTCGTCCGTTGGCTGGCCAAACGCAGTAATTCGAAGGCCGCGTCCTGCGGGATCTTGCGTTGATACATCAAGATGCCGATGGCCGCACCGATGTGCCTGCTGGTCTCCAAGGCGATGGTCAAATTTGCAGCCTTGGATGCTGCCGCGTCCGCGACGGCCACGCTGCGCTGCCACAGGACAGTGCGCACCGCATGATCGACCAGGACACCAGCCATGTCGTGTTCGGCGCGAGTCGCAGCGCGCCGGTGCCACCCGAAGGCTGCGACACCACCGAACTCATCGGGCCCAGGTCCGTCAGTCTCGCTCGGTGCGCTGTCGAACTGGACGCGCACCACGTGCAGTGCACCGTCTGCGGCGAGTCGGTCCAGCTGCCCGCGATTGCCACCGATCGCACCGGACCGGGCCGGATACGAGACCCGGTGATAGCTCGGCGGCCGAGCTACGCTGCGACCGACGAGGTCTATCGAACATTGGTCACACAGCACGCTCGCGCAATAGGCCGCCAAGCTGGTGAACACCTCGGTCGGATCGCTCGACACAATGACCTGCGCGGGCCACTCGACCTCTCGTAGGTCCGTACCGGCCGCGGCCGCCGAGGACAGACCAACCGCGCTGCTGCATACGTCGTCGTCGCCCGCTGCGGTCATGCCGGGCCACTTCGGGACACGATGCGCTGGTCACACCCGGTGCGGCATGGCTGATGCCATCGGTTCAACGGCCCGGAAAGGGCCACGGTTACCATCATGGTTCCTGCCCGCGAGGCGAGGTCACCGGCGTTCCTGGCACTTCGGGAGACCCGACATGGTTCGCGCGGGGCGGTAACCATGCATCCAGGGGGCTGATGTCCAGCGCATCCCAGCATGCCACAGACAGCTCGCCAGCGCGCCCTGCGGACTGATCTTGGTACTCATTGATGCTGGTGCCCGCCGGGCAGGCAGGACCTGGCGGTGGGCTCAGTCCGCTCGCGGCGCGGAATTACCCGTCGGTGGCTGCGAGGTCGGACAGCGCAGCAAGAATGGGCGGCCGCGAGCCCGGGTCGGACATCAATTGCCGTGCCAGCTCGGACAGATGGGTGCCGGATGCACGTGCATAGCGGCGCAGCAGCGCCAACGCTTGGCTGACCGTGATGTCGAGGCGCTCCCGCAGGAATCCCTTGGCCTGCTCGACCACGACGTGACTGGCCAGCGCGGTGCGCAGGTGCGGCAGGACCGTCTCGATCGTCGGTGGGTGCTCCTGGACGATCGCAACGCTGGCCACGTGTGCCAGGCTGTGTCCGACCAGCAGGTCGGCCTCATTCAACTCTCCCGTTCGGGTGCCGAACAGGCCGAGCGCACCGAGCACACTGCCGGCGGCGCGCATCGGCACGGCGTGCACCGAGGCGAACCCGGCGCTGCGGGCGGCTGGTGCGAACTGAGGCCAGCGCGTCGTTGCCTCACTCAGGTCGGCGATCGAAACGGCGGTTCCGCTGGCGAAACAGTCGAGGCAGGGACCTTCGTCGGCCTGCAGTTGAAAGAGTTCGATTTCCTCGGTGCGATCCGACGTGGAGGCCATGAGATGCAGCTGCTGGCGAGGGTCCGCGAGCAGTAGCCCGGCCGAGGCAACGTCGAGCAGTTGGGTGCAGCGCTCGGTCAGGTCGGTGAGCAGCTCGACGACGTCGAAATCGTGCAGGAGGCTGTCGACGAGCGCGACCACCGCGTCGAGCACACGACTTTCGCGGCTAGCATCCGTCATGGGCGATCTCCTTCCCAACTAACACCTCGTCCGGCCCCCGATTCCCGCGTTGTGAGATCACCCTGGGTCCAGTCGCAGGCGTCTGTCCATGATGTCGCGCGCCACGGCCGTTGCGGAGCGGTTCGTGGCGTAGGCGTGCGCACGGAGGCGGACGAGCGCTTCCGCCGGGTCGACCTCGAGCTGCGCGACCAGCATGCCGGTGGCCTGGCTGATCTCCGCGCGGGTGATCAGGTTCAACTCGGCCCAAGCGATCGCGTCGGGATCGGCAATGGCCGCCTGCAGGTCGGCGGCCATGAGATCCAACAGCGGCATCTCGGCCAGTTCGGCCGCGACGAACGCACCGGAGAGATCTTCCCCGTCCAGTGCCTGTCGGTGGTTGCGGAACAGGTCCAGTGCCCCAACGTATTCGCCGGCCACCAGCACCGGCATGGCATACACGCCCCCGACCCCGTGTGCGAGCAGGGCCGGGCCGTAGCCGGGCCACCGGCCGGAATCGACATCGGCGGCCAGGTCGATGACCAACACCGGTGCATGGGTCGACACGGACTCGAGGCACGGGCCCTCGCCGACGGTGAACTGCAGCTCGTCATAGGCTCGCGCGCGGTCGCTGCTCGCGCCAACCGTGCCGGTATGCGCCCCGTCGAACACCAAGGAGATGGCTGCGGCGTCGACCGACAACAGCTCGACGCAGGCCAGGCACAACAGGTCGGCTGCAGCCACACCGCGATGTACGCCCACCGCGGCCACCAACGCATCCTCGAGCGACGTCATCACGAACCTCCCGGTCCGACCGGCTGCTGTGCGGTTGCGCGGAGCCAGGAGGGGTCGTCCTGGACGGGATGCGGCACGCGGCAAGTGTGCGCACTACCCGACTTCACGGTCATAGCGTCGCACATCTGCGAACGTGCCCGGCCGAAGACGACCGGCGTCGGGCCGTTGTGGGTACCTTTACCTCGGTTGGTGTCTCAGCCAGCCCGGAAGCAGGTCCCGCTCCAGATGGCCGGTCCTGCCGAATACTTCGAAACCGGGCCGTTCGCATCAACTGTTTCGTTCGGATCACTTTTGTCCTCCTCGCTCAGTGCCCGGCCCGGCATCAACCTGCTCACCGACCCCGAACCAGGGCGCTCCGCGATCACCGCGCCAATACCGGACGGGCTGGACCCGCGCCGCGGCAGCGACTTCGCTGCCCTCAGCCGTCAGATCCGCAACGCCGGCCTGTTGAGACGACGTCCACTCGCCTACAGCGTGCATATCGCGCTCACCCTGGCTGCCTTCGCCGTCACCGTCGCGGTGATCGCCGTCGTGGGCGATTCGTGGTGGCAGCTGCTGGTTGCCGTCGCGCTGGGCATCGCGTTCACCCAGGTCGCGTTCCTCGGTCACGACGGCGGTCACCAACAGGTGTTCGGCAGCCGACGCGCGAACGACCTGTTCGGACAGATCACCGGCAACGTGCTCATCGGACTGTCCTACGGATGGTGGATCGGCAAGCACAACCGCCATCACGCCAACCCGAACAAGGAAGACCACGACCCGGACATCGGCGACGGGGTGCTGGCCTTCACGACCGGCCAGGTCGCCGCGCGCAGCGGCCGCCTCGGCCGCGCGATAGTCCGCCATCAAGCGTGGCTGTTCTTCCCGCTGCTCACGCTCGAAGGGCTCAACCTGCACGTCGCCAGCGTGCTGTCGCTGCTCCCCCGCGGCGAACGCAGCGCCCGCGGCGGTCACCGCGCCATGGAGACACTTCTGCTGCTGATGCACGCGACCGTGTACGTGGCCGGACTGCTGCTGGTGATGTCGCCGGGTAAGGCGCTCGCCTTCGCCGCGATCCATCAGGCGGTGTTCGGCGTCTACATGGGATGTTCGTTCGCGCCCAACCACAAGGGCATGCCCACCATCGGACCTGACGAGAACGTCGACTACCTGCGCCGGCAGGTGCTGACGTCTCGAAATGTGCGCGGCAGCATGTTCGTCGACTGGCTGCTCGGCGGCCTCAACTATCAGATCGAACACCACCTGTTCCCCAACATGCCGCGCTGCGCGCTGCGCGAGGCCCGACACGTCGTGCGTGATTACTGTGCGCACCACGGTGTCCTGTACACCGAGACGGGTTTGCTCGGCTCCTACCGCGCGGCCCTGTCATACCTGCACCACCTCGGCGCTGCGCTTCGTGACCCCGTTGCCGTCCCGGCTCTGGCGTCGCGCGCGGCGACCCGAACGAATTGACGAAAGAACCTGCGTGCCGGACACGGTGCTCACCGGGCGATGAGACACGCGATCGCCACGTAATGCAGGGTGGCGCCGGCGCACACGAATCCATGGAAGACCTCGTGGAACCCGAACACCTCGGGTGACGGATCCGGCTTGCGGCGGTGGTACAGCACGGCCCCGACGATGTACATCACCCCGCCTGCGCAGACCAACAGCGCAGGAGCCACGCCGTCGCCGATCCAGACCGCCGGTAAGGCCGCAGAACCCAACACGCCCAGGGCGATGTAGGTCGAGCCGACCAGCGTCTCGGGCGCGTGCATCCACACCAGGTGCACGATCATGGCCAGACCGGTCAGGCCCCACATACCGCCGAGCAGCACGTCGGACCACACGCCACGCACGGCAGTGGCGAACACCGGCGTCGCGGTGCCCGCGATGAGCACGAAGATCATCGCGTGGTCCAGGCGCTGCAACCAGCGGTGCGCCCTGGGGCCCCAGGTGCCACGGTGGTAGAGCGCGCTCGTCCCGAACAGGGCACACACTGCACCTGCGTACGCCGTCACCGGCCAGCGAGCATGCCCCGGTGTGCCGATCACGAGAACAGTCCCCACGACGAGCGAGACCTCGAACCACAACAGATGCAACCAACCACGCCAGGACGGCTTGACGTGCTCCAGCGGGCGTACGGCGGCCAGCACCCGATCCGGCGCCGCCGTCTCGACGTGCGTCACGAGGCCGCACCGGCCGTTGCCGGCGAGCTGTCGAGGCTCAATCTCATCGGATGTCCTTCGCGAACGCCGCAAATAGCGATCGTTCGTCCCTCGCCGGCGCAGGCGCGCGATCGCCGACGACACGGCACGCGCCACGCAGATCGTGTTGGGTCCGGCATCGAGCGATCGCTCAGGACGTCGGCGTCGAGTCCGCGGCGCGTCGGGTCCGGAAGGCTGTGTCCCAGCGGCACCCACAGTAGCGACGAGAGGGTAGTTGCGGATAGGCGTGCGTCGCACTCACCCGGTTCGAGTCTGCTCAGCCGACCTGAACCGCCGTCTCCGGACGGTGTGACCTGCTGTGCCACGCTGAGCGGGGTACGACCAGGCACCAACGGGTGGCGCTCCGGCGCGCTGAGAGCGAGCGACCGTGTCGAGTGACGAAGCCGCTGGTCCCGGGAGCGACAGCGGTGGTCCGCCCGTCCACGCGTTGGTCACCGGCGCCACCGGTTACGTCGGGTCGCGGCTGGTGGCTGCACTCGCTGATAGCGGCATCACCGTGACGGCGTCCGCGCGAGACGCCGCGAAGTTCGATCGCTTCGACTTTCCCGAGCAGGTGCACCGGGTCGAACTGGACGTCGCCGATCACGGCTCGTGTGTGGACGCTTTCGCGGCGGCGCACGAGCGGGCCGGAATTGCAGTGACGGTGGCCTATTTCCTCGTCCATTCGATCGGTGAAGGCGACTTCGCCGAGCAGGACCTCGACAGCGCTCGGCAGTTTGCGTCCGCCGCCCGTGCGGCCGGGGTGCACCGCATTGTGTATCTCGGGGGCCTGGTACCCGCAAACGAGGAGCTGTCGGCCCACCTGGACAGCCGGGCCGACGTCGGTGACGCCCTGGGCGACGCAGGGGTCGAGTTGGTGTGGCTGCGTGCCGCGGTGATCCTCGGCGCCGGCTCCACCTCGTTCGAACTGATCCGGCATATCGCGGATCGGGTGCCGGTGATCCCGATCCCGACGTGGATGAACCACCGGGTCTCACCGATTGCTGTAGATGACGTGCTGCGCTACCTGGTGGCCGCGGCCGTCGCCGAACGCCTCCCCGCAGGCAGCTACGACATCTCCAATGACGACCGTCCGACGTACGCCGAACTGATCAGGGCCTATGCCGACGACAAGGGACTGCGGCGGTGGTGGCTCCCATTCCCGCCGGTACCACCGACGTTGGTGGCGCGCATCGCATCGTGGTTGACACCGTTGCCCCGGCACTTGACTGCCGACCTGATCATGAGCCTGCCGAACTCGATGGACAGCAACGACCACCGCATCCGCGATTTAGTCGCGGATGCGCCGTTGACGACCGTGACTGAGGCGCTGCGCCGCTGTCGCGCCCCACACGACGTCGTCGGTGTTTTTGCCGCGCGGGACCCGCTGCAGCTGGTCGACACCGACCCCGACTGGGCGGGTTGACCAGCAACCTCTTTATATCGATCAAGCCTCGGGGATGTCGCGACCGAAGTCCTTGAGCGTGATGGCATCGGGCTCGGGGCCGCCGCGCTGGTCGGTGTTCAGCGCGTCGACGGCAGCCAGCTCGTCGCTGCTGAGGTCGAAGTCGAAGACGTCGAAGTTCTCGGCGATGCGGTGCGGCTTGGTCGACTTCGGGATGACGGAGCGGCCCTGCTGAATGTGCCAGCGCAGCATGACCTGGGCCGGGCTCTTGTCATGCGCCTGGGCGATGCCCACGATGGTCTCGTCCTCCAGCGTGCTCGTGTGCTGGCCGTCGCGGTAATGGGTGATACCGCCGATGGGCGACCAGGCCTGGGTGAGGATGCCGTGCTCGGCGCCGAAGACCTGCACCTCGCGCTGCTGGAAATAGGGGTGGACCTCGATCTGGTTCACCGCGGGCACCACGGTGGTCTCGTCGAGCAGGCGGGTGAGGTGCTCGACCATGAAGTTGCTGACGCCGATGGCGCGAATCTTCTGATCGGTCAGCAGCTGCTCCAACGCTTTGTAGGCGGCGAGGGTCTTGTCGAACTCGCCGGGCAGCGCCTGGTGCAGGATGAGCAGGTCGATCTGGTCGACGCCGAGCTTGCCTGCGCTCTTGTCGAAGGCATGCAGGGTCTGGTCGTAGCCGTAGTCGCTGATCCACACCTTCGTCTCCAGGAACACGTCGCCCCGGTCCAGGTTCGAAGCCGTGACTGCGTCACCGACGCCGCGTTCGTTGGCGTAGGCAGCAGCCGTGTCGATGTGCCGGTAGCCGACTTCGAGGGCGGCGGCGACCGCGTCGTGGGTCTCGTCCGGTGGCGTCTGGAAGACGCCGAGGCCGATGGTGGGCAACTGGACGCCGTTGTTCAGCGTGAGGGTGGGGACGGTGCTCATCGTGTGTCTTCAGTGAGGCTTGGTGAATGTGGAATTCGGGAACCTGTCGGCGACAGGCGTGGCGGTTTCTCGCGTCACCTTGGGGTGAGCGTGGGGGTGGGCCGCGGAGGCGCGGAACGGCCGTCAGTCTGAATGCGGCGCCCGCTCGGTCTCGTGTGCGGTTGCGGCCCAGCTGGCGAGGAGCTTGAGCCCGTCCGCGGCCGGCGTGCCGGGATCGGCGGTGTAGATGTTGAGACGCAGCTCGGTGTCGGAGGACAGTTCCATGCCTTCGAAGTTGAGGTCGAGGTCGCCGACGGCGGGGTGGCGCAGGCGTTTGCGGCCACTGCGGTGGAACTTGACGTTGTTCGATGCCCAGTGACGTCGGAATAGCTCGGACTGGGTGGACAGCTCGCCGACGAGGGCATGTAAGTCGGCGTCGTGGGGATTGCGGCCGGCCTCGAGGCGGAGCATGGCGGCGGCGTCTTGGGCCATGCGGTCGTAGTCGATGAAGAAGTCGTGGCCGGCGGGGTCGAGATACATGAATCGGGTGGTGTTCGCCAGCCGCTTGCCGGTCGGCCCCGCGATGGCCGAGTTCAGCACCGGGGAGTACAGCGCCGCGGCGAGCTGGTTGGTGGCGAGGATGTCGTGTCGTGCGTTGCGAATCCAGGCGGGGGCATCGGTAATCGCGTCGAGGACCTGCTGGATCGCGGGACGTACTGCCGTGGCGGGCGCACGGGTGCGTCGTGGTGCCGGCCCGGCGGCGCGAGCGAGTGCGTGCAGGTGTTCGCGTTCGGCGTCGTCGAGGTGCAGTGCGGTGGCAATGCCGTCGAGTACGGACTCAGATGCGCCCGCGAGGTTGCCCCGTTCCAGGCGCACGTAGTAGTCGATGCTGACGCCGGCAAGTAGCGCGACCTCCTCGCGGCGCAGCCCCTTTACGCGGCGGTTCTGACCACCATAGGCGGGCAGTCCCGCTTGCTCCGGGGTGATGCGCGCGCGGCGGGAGGCCAGGAAGTCCCTCACCTGCGTGCGGTGGTCGATGTCCATGACGTCCACGGTAGGCACCCTGCCGCGAGCGTGGGAGGCACCAGCATTACTCCCCGACCGGCGTTGAGAGGTACTGGCATTACCTGGCAGCGCAGGCACTCCCACCGGCGCCGCGCGGACCGGACAGTTGATGTCATGAGCACCGCGACAGCCCCCGAGTCCGCCGAGGAACAGGCCGCGCAGCCGGCGCAGCCGAGGCACGCCACCGCCATCCTGGCGATCATCTGCATCAGTTACTTCATGGTCATCCTGGACAACTCGATCATCTTCACCGGGCTGCCCCGCATCGAGTCCGCGATGCACTTCTCCCCCACCGGGCTGACCTGGGTCCAGGACGCCTACACCCTCGTGTTCGGCGGGCTGCTGCTGCTGGGCTCACGCGCCGGTGACATCGTCGGCCGCCGGCGGATGTTCTTCCTGGGCCTGGCGCTGTTCGGTGGCGCGTCGTTCCTGGTCGGCGCCGCGCCGTTCACCTGGTGGCTGATCGCCGCCCGCGCGCTGCAAGGCATCGGCGCGGCGATCCTGGCCCCGTCCTCGCTGGCCCTGCTGACGGCCACCTTCGCCGAAGGTCAACAGCGCGGCCGCGCCGTGGCCGCCTACAGCGCGGTCGCCGGCATCGGCGCCAGCCTCGGCCTGGTCGTGGGCGGGGTGCTGGCCGACCTGATCTCCTGGCGCGCCGGGTTCTTCATCAACGTGCCGATCGGGCTGGCCATGCTGATCGCCGGCCGCCGCTACGTGAGCGAGACCCCGCCGCGCGGCGGGCGGTTCGATCTCATCGGCGCGCTGTGCGCGACGCTGGGCATGAGCGCGCTCGTGTACGGGGTCATCGAGGCCAGCACCACCGGCTGGGCCGCTCCCCGGGTCGTCGCCGCACTGATTATCGGCACGGTGTTGCTGGTCGGGCTGGTGGCCAACGAGGCCCGCGCCGAGCAACCGATCATGCCGCTGCGGCTGTTCGCCAGCCGCCAGCGCACCGGCGCCTACCTGACCCGCATGCTCTACCTCGCCGCGATGATCGGGTTCTTCTTCTTCACCACCCAGTACCTGCAAGGCGTCCTCGGGTTCAGCCCCCTGCAGGCCGGTCTGGCGTTCCTGCCGATGTCGGCGGTCAACTTCGCCGCCGCCCTGCTGGTCACCCGCCTCATCGGCCGGGCGGGCGCGACGCCGGTGCTCGTCCTGGGTGTCGTCGCGACCCTGGCCGGGATGGGCTGGCTCAGCCGCGTCACCGCCGACAGCAGCTACCTCACCGCGGTCGCCCTGCCCATGGTGCTGGTCGGCATCGGCCAGGGCCTGGCGTTCGCCCCGATGACCTCCGCCGGCCTGGCCGACGTCGACGCCCGGGACGCCGGCGCCGCCTCCGGACTGGTGAACACCTTCCACCAGCTCGGCAGCTCACTCGGCCTGGGCGTGCTGGCCACCGTCGGCGCGGCCGCCGTCCCCGACAGCGCCACGGCGACCGCAGCACTGGTCGCCCGGGTGAGCGCCGCCCTGAGCGGCAGCACCGCGATGCTCGCGCTCGCCCTGGTCGTCGTCCTCGGCCTCATCACCCGGCGCCGCGCCTACCCCGCGACCCACACCCAGACGCAGACACCACCGGCACACACGGCCTCCACCGGCCCGACGGTCGCCGGCGTGCGCGTCTGAACCACCCGTCCCGTACCCCGCCACAACACCATCCGAAGGAAGAACAGTCATGCGAGCAGCAGTCATGTACGGCGCCGGCGACGTCCGGATCGAGACCGTCCCCGACCCGAAACTGGTCCAGCCCACCGACGCCGTGGTCCGCATCGTGCGGACCTGCGTGTGCGGCAGCGACCTGCACCCCTACCACCAGATGGACGCCACACAGGACGGCACCCCAATGGGCCATGAGTTCCTCGGCGTCGTCGAGGAGGTCGGCTCCGAGGTCCGCACCCTGAAGTCCGGCGACTTCGTCATATCCCCGTTCGCCTGGTCGGACAACACCTGCGACTTCTGCCGCGAGGGATTCCAGACCTCGTGCCGGCACGGCGGCTTCTACGCCGCCAACGGCATCGGGGGCGCCCAGGCCGAAGCCATCCGCGTCCCGCTGGCCGACGGCACCCTGGTCAAGGCCCCGGTCGGCCAGGACTCGCCGCTGCTGCCCGCCCTGCTCACCCTGTCCGACGTGTTCCTCACCGGCCACCACGCCGCCGCACGCGGCCGTGTCGAGCTGGGCAGCACCGTCACGGTGATCGGCGACGGCGCGGTCGGGCTATCCGCCGTGCTCGCCGCGAAGCGGCTCGGCGCCGAGCGGATCATCCTGATGGGCCGCCACATCGACCGCACCGACCTGGGCCGCGAGTGGGGCGCCACCGACGTCGTTGCCGAACGCGGCGAGGAGGGCATCACCAAGGTGATGGACATGACCGGCGGCGACGGCACCCACGTGGTGATCGAGGCCGTCGGCCATCGCCCGGCCTACGACATGGCCGTCGGGGTCGTGCGGGTCGGCGGCACCATCAGCCGCGTCGGGGTGCCGCAGTACGAGGAGGCGCCGGTCGGGTTCGCCAGCCTGTTCGGCAAGAACGTCACCCTCACCGGCGGCCCCGCACCCGTGCGGGCCTACATCGAGGAGCTGCTGCCCGAGGTTCTCGACGGACGGCTGGACCCGGGCAAGGTCTTCGACCGCACTGTCAGCCTCGACGACGTCCCGGCCGGTTACCGCGCCATGGACGACCGGGAAGCGCTGAAGGTGCTGGTGCAGCCGTGACCGCCACCGCGTGGACCGCGGCCGAGCTCGACGCCATCGACGCCACCGGCGAGGTCGACGTCGCCACCCGCCGCGCCGACGGGACGCTGCGCTCACAACGGATCGTGTGGATCGTGCGGCACCGCGGCGCCGGCCCAGACGGCGACCGTGACGGCGTCTACGTCCGCTCCGTCAACGGCGTCGACGCCGCCTGGTACCGCGGCGTGCAGACCCGCCACGAAGGCCAGCTCACTGCTGGGCGGCTGCGACGCGACGTGGTGTTCGTCGAGACCGGCCAGCACGCCGAGCCCGACAACGCACCCGGCGGCACTGCGCTGGACGGCGATGCGCTGGAGGATGCTGCGCTGGAGGGTGCTGCTTTGGACGATGCCCTCGACGAGGCCTACCGCGTGAAGTACGGCCGATCGTCCAGCGCCGTCGCGCATATCACCGCCGACACCGCACGGGCCACGACCCTGCGCGTCGACCCGGCCTGACCCAGTCACTAATCGAACCTGCCACGTCACGCAACGAAGAGAAGGAACGACATGGACAAGAACGCCACGAACCCCACCGTCAAGACACCGGCCGAGAACTTCACCGGAGACGTGTGGCTGACCCCGGTGTTCGGCGGTGACGGCACCTCGCAACTGACCTGCGGGCTGGTGCGCTTCACCCCCGGCGCTCGGACCAACTGGCACTCCCACGCCAACGGGCAACTGCTGGTGTGCACCGATGGAATCGGGCTGGTCGGCACCCGCGACGGCCAGACCGTGGTGCTGCGGGCTGGGGAGAGCGTGTGGACCCCGGCCGGCGAGGAGCACTTCCACGGCGGGACGAGCACGAACATGATGTGCCACTACGCGATCCTCGACGGCGACGCGGCCCACAGCAGCGCCAGTGGTGAGGCCACCACGTGGCTCGAGCCGGTCACCGACGAGCAGTACACCGCCGCCCACAGCGCCGCCGGCGTCTCATCCGATGCCGCAGCCGGGGAGCAGTGATGGCGATCAGCGACGCTGCCCGGCGTAACCACGACCAGCTGTTCGGCGACCGCGTCTCCACCCTGGCCCGCACCGACCCGGAGCTGATCGAGTACTTCGACAACTTCGCCTTCGACGAGGTCTACACCGACGCCGCCCGCCTCGACGAGGCCCTCGACCCGCGTACCCGGGTGCTGGTGCAGCTGGCCGCGATTCTGGCCGCCGGCGGGCTGGCGGAGTTCCGCGTCGTCGCCGCCGCTGCGCTGGCGCGCGCCGGTGTCACACCGGTCGAGCTGAAGGAGGTCGTCTACCAGGCCGTCGCGTACGTCGGCATGGCCCGCACCTATGACTACCTGAACGCGGTCAACGACATCCTCACCGACGCCGGCGTCGAGTTGCCGCTGCCCGAACAGTCGAGCACCACCGCTGACACCCGGTTCGGGCAGGGCCTGGCGGTGCAGAAGCAGATCGTCGGTGACGAGCAGGTCGACGCCATGCACGCCGACGCCCCCGACGACGTCAAGCACTTCCAGCGTTACCTGTCGGCCAACTGCTTCGGCGACACCGTCGGCCGCGGCGGCTTGGACCTGCGCACGCGTGAGTTGCTCACCTTCTCGATGCTCGTCGCGCTCGGCGGCGCCGACGCCCAGGTCCGCGGACATGTCACCGGCAACCCCAACGTCGGCAACACCCGCCCGACGCTGCTGGCCGTGCTGACGATGCTGGTGCCCTACGTCGGCTACCCACGCACCCTCAACGGCCTGGCCGCCGTCACCGACGTCACCAGCACATGACCACGCCACCGCCATCCGGGCCCGCCCAGCAACATCGGCTGCCCCAAACCATGACGGCGCTGGTCACGGCCGGGGTGGGCTGGCAGCAACACGAAGTACCCGTCCCGGCGCTACGCGCCACGCAGGTCCTGGTCCGCACCCGCGCACTGGCGCTGAACAACGCCGACGCCTGACAGCGCGTCGACAGTTCACGTCTGCTGCGCCGAGCCGCTCGGCCGGAGCACCACCAACACGAACGAAGGAGAGCCAGATGGATTACCGACCGCTCGGCCGCACCGGCGTCCAGGTCAGCCCCCTGTGCCTGGGAGCGATGATGTTCGGCCCGTGGGGCAACGAGGACAAGGCCGACTCGATCCGCATCATCCACGCCGCCCTCGATGCCGGCATCAACTTCGTCGACACCGCCGACGTCTACTCCGCCGGCGTGTCCGAGGAGATCGTCGGCGAGGCGCTCAGAGGCCGCCGCGACGACGTCGTCCTCGCGACGAAGTTCTTCATGCCGATGGACACCGAGGACCCGAACCACCGCGGCGGGTCGCGCCGCTGGATCATGACCGAGGTCGAGAACTCGCTGCGCCGCCTGGGTGTCGACCACATCGACCTGTACCAGGTGCACCGACCCAGCCCGACTACGGATCTCGCCGAGACCCTGGGCGCGCTCACCGACCTCGTCCGGCAGGGCAAGATCCGCTACCTCGGGTCCTCCTCCTTCTCCGGCTCGCAGATCGTCGAAGCCCAGTGGTTGTCCCACGATCGGCACCTGGAGCGGTTCGTCACTGAGCAGCCCCCGTACTCGATCCTGGTGCGCGGCATCGAGTCCGACGTGCTGCCCACCGCGCAGCGTCACGGCATGGGCACCCTCACCTACAGTCCGCTGTCCGGCGGATGGCTCACCGGCCGCTGGCGCAAGGACGCGCCCGGCACCCCTACCTCGGCGGCCCGGCCCAACGCCCGCTTCGACATGTCCACCCCGTCCAACCAGCGCAAGCTCGACATTGTCGAGGACCTCGCGCAGTTGGCCGAAGAGGCCGGCCACACGCTCATCGAAATGGCGATCGCGTTCGCGATCGACCACCCCGGCGTGACCGCCGCGATCGTCGGACCGCGCACCATGGCACAGCTCGAGTCCTACCTGCCGGCCACCGACATCACCTTGTCCGGCGAGGTGCTGGACCGCATTGACGAACTCGTCGCCCCCGGCGTCACCCTGAACCCCGATGACGACAGCTACGGCGACCACGAACTCACCGCCGCCGCCCGCCGCCGCTGAATTGCCCTGGGCAGCGACACTGCGGACGGCCGCCCAGAACTGCGGTGGTGATCAGCGTCTGGCGCGAGGACCGTCCGCGATAGGTCGACCCCGAACGGGAAAGCTGTCGCACAGTGTCAGCGCGGTGACGGCGGCGAATGATCACGGCTCGGGTCCACGCGGTGGATCGCAGTAACCGCAAAGCCCGCTACCACTACGGCTGAAAGTTCGCCGCTGGTTGGCGAACCCGCGGGATACCGTCCCGACGATCAAACCCGTCATTCGTGAGGAAGCGACCGGATCCGACCGCGTGACGTGGTCGGGATTCGTCGAAGCAGGCCGCCCACGCCAGTACTCGATGACGCAGATTGTGGTGGGCGATACTGGGATCGAACCAGTGACCCCTGCCGTGTGAATTCGACTTGGCACCGTTTCGGGACCTTCGGTGATCGTTGGCTCAGAGCTTCGGGAGCCTGTATTTGCTGGCCTGAAGGCTTCTGGGCCAGCGTTGGCTGATGACGGCCGAAAGTGGTGGTTTGCGGACCTCTTGCGGACTGTTTGCGGACTAGCCAAGATCAACTGTGGCGCCCCAGAGACACGACACGAGCGGTACCGACGAAGACTGTTCAGTGACGCTTCGACCGGCTTGCGTTGTGGTCTGCAGAAGGACCGCTCGTCAGGGGACATCGACCTGGGTCGACGAGACTGCTTGTCGCCCCGCCAACCGGGAGACACCTCAGACATGAGCGAGACAAGTAATGACCGGAGCCTCTTGCCGATGACCGAGGAACTGGCTTCGGGCAAGAACTTCGCGGCGGTGTCCACGATCCTGCCCAGCGGTCTGTTGCAAACGCAGACCCTGTGGGTCGATGTGCGCGACGGGCACGTCGTCATCAACACCGAGACGCACCGGCGGCGGTTCAAGAACCTCCAGCGGGATCCGCGCATCACCGTGTTGATCCGGGACGAGGACGATCCGTATCGCTACGCCGAGGTCCGCGGTGAGGTCACCGAGACGATCACCGGCCCGGAGGCGCGGGCACATGCCGACAAGTTGGCGCGCAAGTACACAGGGCAGGACTATCCCGACGACGCGGTCAAATCTGAGCGCGTGATCCTCGTCGTCACGCCGCAGCGACAGACGCTCATCGATCAGAACGAGGACACGAGCGACTGAGCCCAGCGTCGACTGGCGGAGCGCTCGGGCCGGCGGGACCTGGTTTCGTCCGCGCGGCGGCCGTACGTTTCTGAGCTTGCGCGGCGAAGCGTCATTGGCCGGCGGCGGCTGAGACGTGAGTAGCGTCGACCGAGTGCGACTGACGGTGCTCGGCGGCGGGGGCGCCTATCCGACGCCGGAACGAGGATGCAGCGGCTATCTGGTCGAGCATGCCGGCTTTCGACTCCTGCTCGACCCTGGCTACGCAACGCTGCCCGCACTACTCGAACACGTCGATGCGGCGGCTATCGACGCCGTGTTCGTGAGCCACTCACACGGCGACCACTGCGCTGATCTGAACCCGCTGCTGCGGATACGACATCTGGACCCGGACCCGCCGCCACCGCTGCCGGTGTTCGCGCTGCCCGGCGCTACCGATTCGATAATGGCTCTCGATGCCGACATGAACTTGGCCGACAACGCCGACGTGCACGAGTTCGACTCGGGCGCAGAGCTGACTGTTGGGCCATTCACGCTGCACACCGCGAGCCTGTCGCACTTCGTCGACAACACCGGGGTGCGGATCGAGAGCGGCGGCTATTCGCTGGTCTATTCGGGTGACGGCGGTGCTGATCCGGCCCTTCGCGACCTGGCCGCGCAGGCATCCGTGTTGCTCACGGAGGCAACTTTCGTCGAGGACGTCCCATCACACTCACGGGGATCGCTGGCCAGCGCTGGCCTGGCCGCCGAGCACGCGGACCGCGCCGGCGTCGGCAGACTTGTTCTCACCCATCTGTGGCCCGGAACTGAGCCCCGCGCAGCGGCGAGAAGCGCTCGCCGCAGGTACGCCGGGCCACTGGACGTCGCCAGGCCGGGCCTGACCGTTGACGTGCGCTGACGCGCACCGTCACCAGCACGATCGACGCCTGAGGCAGGTCAAACGGCGCGCGTGTCAGAACAACTTGTCGGCGCGGACGGGCAAGTCCCGAATCCGCGTCCCTGTCGCGTGTGCGTTGGCGACGGCAGCGGCGAGGGCCAAGTAGAGGTGTACTTCCCGGCTGTCGGCGTCGGCGGTGTTACTCGCCCTCTCGAGGAGACCTGGCGATACGCCACTGTTCGGTGGCTTCGGCGTTGAAGCGGCGCACGCCGTCGACGAAGTCGGTGTATGGCTCGTCGAAGGGATCTTTCAGGCCCCACCCGCGTCCGAGGTTCTCCACGTACCCGCACCAATGCCAGCCGAGGAACCACGGTTCGTCCAGCAATGGTCGTAGTGATGCGGCGTAGTCGGTTCCGCGGCCGCGCTGATCAGGGATGTCGCTGGTGCGGTTCGGATTCATCTGTGTCGGGATCCAGTTGCCGAGGTCGGCGTTCAGCACCGGGCGACCACAGATGTCGTGCCAGCGGGCGAAATCGTCGCGCATCTGGCGGCGCGAGTCGTCGGTAGGGTCGGTGAAGTACTGGACGGAAAATACGTCCACGTGTTCGCTCATGGCGCGGAGCACCGGCTCCGGGATTCCTTTGTTGCCGTTGTACCGGTCGCCCAGAATCAGGTGGTCGGGGTCGACGGCGCGGATTTCGCGGGTAATCGTCGAGTAGTACTGCTGCGCAATGTCGTAAAGCTTCGCCGAGCGTTGCTTCTCGCTCAGGCCGAGCAGCTGCGGGAAGTCGTCGCCGCCGGCGTGCGGCAGCCAGGCCGGGATGTCGACGAAGAAGTAGCCGAGCAGATCCTCACTGTCGCGGTGGTCGAGGACGAGGGTGCGGGCGAGGTAAGCGCACCACATCTGGAACTCGTCGGCGTACACGTCGCGGAAGTGCGGTTTGCCGTTCCAGTCCTGGATGTCCTGCACCGGCAGCTGCACGACGTAGGGCTCGCCGGCCGACCGCAGCTCAGGCGCGCTCCATTGCGCGCTGGAGTGCTGCAGGTCGATCGGGTCGCCGAACCAATCCAGCGCCTCGCCCCATCCGCCCGCGATGTACTCCTGCGTCCAACCGATGGTGTTGAAACCCCAGTCGCGCATGTCGGCGACGACGCCGTCGCGGATCCACGCGTCTTTCGAGCCATATTTGCGTTGCCATACATCAAGGTTGTGCGGGTACTTCAGGCTTGATTCCTCGGCGTGGTTGAGCCCGATGGACAAGAAGCTGGCGCCCTGCGAATCGGTGAAGGTCCACCCGTTGTCGTGCTGCGCCAATCCGAACGTCATGCCGCCTCCTCGGTGAAGAAATCGAGGTAGACCTGGGCGAGTTCCCGGGGTGCCTCCTCCGCCAGTTGGTGACCCCACGGCAGGATGGCGCCGCGAACATCGGTGGCTACCTCGCGCATCTGTCGCTCGTTGTCCTTGCCGATGAAGTCCCGACCGCCGACAGCCAGCACGGGCATCGTCAGCTTGGTCTCGGCGGCTGCGCGGTTGGCTCGCCCGTCCTCGAGGGTTGCGCGGTAGATCGCCAGCATCGAGCGCAACCCGCCCGGAGCGGAGTAGCAGCGGATGTACTCGTCGAGCGCGTCGGGGGTCATTCCGTGGGGGCTCTGCGTCTCGTGCTTGATGAAGTGGCTGAAGTATTCACGCTCGTGGCCAGTGATCAGTAGTTCGGGGATGTCGGGCACGGCGTAGAAATTGATGTGCCACAGCCACGCGTCGGATTTCACGTTCTCGCCGTTGAGGTAGGAGGACTCTTCCAGCCCGAAGTCCGAGAGCTGCATCTCCTGGTAGACCAGCTGCGTGACACGATCCGGGTGCCTGGCCGCTAGCTGGTACGCGGTGGCGGCTCCCCAGTCCTCGCCCACCACCCGGTAGCGATCGTGGCCGAGCTCACGCATCAGCTCGGCGATGTCCTCGCTCATCGTCACCGTGTCATATCCGTTCGCGACGTGCTCGGAGTCGCCGAGACCGCGCAGGTCGGGGGCGATGACGGTGAAATGCGGGGTGAGCAGCGGGATGACGAAACGCCAGTGATAACTGGTCTTCGGCACGCCGTGCAGCAGGACGACCGGTTCGCCGGAGCCCGCCTCGAGGTAGTGCAGGCGCACGCCGTTGACGTGCATCCGAGTGGATGTCACGGGTCTGCCCTCGTGATCGACTATCTGCATACGATCGTCTCCTTTTCAGGCTAGGACCGGGCTTGCAGAACCTGGGCGACAGCGTCCGGCGCTGCCGCCAGCAGCGCGGTGCCGTTCGTGATCGCGTCGCGCACCAAGACGGGATCGAAACCATCGGTCAGCCGGTCAGCCAGCTCCCGGTCGACGAACAGGGCCAGCGCAGGCGCGCGATACCGCTGGGTCACCCGATCCACGACCTGCTCGGCGAGCTGCGCACTGTCTCCGCCTATTTCCATCGGATCAACCGTGGTGATCAGCGAGATCTTGCGGTCGTCGTCGAAGCCGAGCACCAGGCTCGTCCACAGCTGATCGTCGTCGATGACGCCGAAGACGGTCAGATCGCCGGGTCGGACGTAGGTGGCAATGGCAGCCTCCACCTGCTCGTGGCTGCCCCCCAACCGGTACTGAAGGCCCAGTTGCGTTCGAGCCGGACCGGGGTAGGTGACGATCCCGTCGGAGAATTCGTCCATGAGCGTGAAGCTGCGATGCACGTAGTCGTCGAGGTCCTCGTCGGCCGTCCAACTGTCTTGCAGTCGCGCGAAGTACGAGTCGACCGCGCCGCGTTCGAACACGGCGACGAAATCGGTGGTGTCCGCGTTCGCCTGATAAACGCGCTCCGCCAGTTTGGCGGCGTCGTCGATCGCCGAGACGGAGTCGCCCTTGATCGGTTCGCCCTCGGAGTGCCGGAACTTCTGTATCCGCCCCTGCTCGTGGATGACGATGATGCGCGGTCGTGCCTTCGCCGAGGTCGTGGTCAGAGTCTGAAGATTGCGCCACTGGTCGGTGTCGATGTCGGGCATTCGTGGATCGGTTGCAAGCATGTGCGAAGCTCCTCAGCTTTCGAGCGTGCACGAGTAGACGGCGATGGAACGAGAGGGCAGTCGATCGCGGAACCGGCCGTTACCCACCTCACGCTTGTGGCCCTGCCACAAGTCGATGGCCTCGGTGACCGGCTCTCCCAGATCGACCAGCGCGTCGCGCTCGGTGTCGGTCGGGTTGGCGACGAAAACGACGCGATGCCGGTCGTCCTTGACATCGTCGTGGACGACGACGTCGAGGCCTTCCCCGGCGCTGGGGCAGGTCAATCCCAGCGGAGCCAGGGCACTCATGACCCGCTCGGTGGCAGGGTCCTGTCCTAGCAGCACCACTCGGCCGGACCCGACCGGGAACTCACCTCCGCCGGCGTCGTCGCCGAGCGCGTCGCGCAGCGTGGTGTCCGGTTGCAGCCGCTCATCCCGGTCCGGGACGAGCGGGCCGATGATCACCGTCCCGCCCGCGGACGCGAAATCGACTGCGGCGCGTTGGACCTTGGCGTTGAGGTACTCGTAGGTGCTCAGCACGACAGCGGCATAGTTCGACCACCGCTGCGGATCGATGGTGGTGTCGGAGAGCAGGAATGACACGTCGGCCGCGGTCAACGCCTCGTAGTAGGCGGTGAACCGATGTGACTTCTCGAACTGAACGGGTTGAGCGAGCCCGAGTGAATCTTCGGACACCGTCAGGTCGTTCGGGTACTCGGAGAAGCCCGTGGGCGACTCCAAGAAGTCGCCGGGGAAGGAGACGAGCACGCTCGACGCGGCTAACCGGTCGTAGTCGCGGTCGGCGAGCAGCAGCACGTCGGCGTGTCGGCGCAGATCGGCAAAGGCATTCTCGGCTACCAGGTCATTGGCCGACCGTGCCACCTCGGCGCCCGCCTCGTAGGGCTCGCCGTCGCGGCGGATCGGCGAACCCAGCCAGCGGTCGCGTTCGACCATCATGTAGCGGCTGAACCCTTTGAGACCGTGCATCACGGCGGCTTTGACGACGAATTCCTCGTCCGCGGGATCGCCGGGCTGCTGGTACCAGGGCCACGAACCGCCGATCAACTCGGGCGCGAAGGGAAACCTGCTCGAACCCGCGACGTAGGAGACAACCGTCTTGACGTGGTCGTAGAGCTGCTTGCGCGAGTACATGTCGAAGCCGACGAAGTCGACCTCGCGCTCAAGACCCATCAGGTCGAACGGAGTGGTGAAGCCGCTGGCGGCTGACCCGGGATTCAGCGGGTGGGGATAGTTGTGAAACAGGGGGATCGTTGTCAGCCCGCGCTCACGCATCATGGTGGCGAGCCGTCCGACGCTGCGGACGAGGTATCGCTCGCGGTACTCCGACCAGTCGGCGAGGCGGGGAATGTCGCCGGTGCCACTCCCGGCGAAACGGCGCGGCGCGTCGATGGCGTCGAAGGATTGATGCGTCGTGCTGTACACCGCGTTCAGCGTGGCGACGTCGGCGTACTTGTCAGCCAGGAACTCGCGGTACCTCGCCAGCGACGCGTCGGAGAAGTCCGCCGCCCACGCGTTGACGTTGAAGAAGTACGCCATCTCGTTGTCGACCTGGGCCGCAACGAGCCGACCCCGCGGGTGCGCGTGCCGCACGAGGATCGCGCAGATGGCGTCGAGCCAGCTCGCCGCTTCGGTGAAGAACTCTTCGTTGGCGTAGCTGAGCGCGGGAATCGGTTTGGGCACCTGGGTCAGCACGGTTCGGCCGCCGGCCGCGTTGCGCATATGCAGGTCGTCACGTTCCAGCAGTCGCCGCGGATAGCCGAACCAGGTCATCTCGGCGTTGATCTGAGGTCCGGGCCGGGCGATGATGTCGAGCCCACGATGCTCGGCCAGGGTCATGAAGGCGTCGACGTCCAGGCGGGGGTCGATCTCGCCGAAGTCGAAGCGGCCCGGCTCGACCTCGTGCGCTTCCCAGGGCATGTACAGCGTCACAGCGGTCGCGTGCGTGTCGACGAGGCTGTCGAGCACCCGCTCCCAGTTTGCGCGCTCGATACGCCAGTAGTTGATCTCGCCTGAGTACAGACGCATCGGCGCACCGTCACGCAGCAAGGTCTGCTCCGACACGACGATGGCGTCCGAATCCGACGTGGTTGTGGTCATGGCTCCTTCTTCGCGGGTCGCCGGCTTCGCCTAAACCTCCGCGATACAGAGGTTCAGGCCGTACCAGGTGGTGTTGTGCGGACTTGAGCGCGAGGCGGCTCAGCCTGCGATGAGCCCCAGCTGCGTCATGATGCCGAGCTCGTCGGAACTACCCCAGCGCTCAGACATTTTGTTGTCGGTGAACTTGCTGATCTGCACGCCGCGCACCTCGATCGACTTTCCGGTCGCGTCGTGACCTTGGAACGGGCCGGTGTGAGTGCCGGTCAGGGTGTAGGCGAAAGCCACCTGGTCGTCGTCGGCGACGAGGGTTTCGACATTCACGCGCAGATCGGGGAAAGCAGTGCGCATGTCGGTGAAGAACCCTTTGAACCCGGCCGGGCCGGGCGCCTGGCCCGGCGCCGGGTCGTGGTCGATGCTGTCCGGCGCGATCAGGTCATCGAAAGCGTCGAGATTGCCGCTGTTGACGGCCTCGCCGAACGCCTCTTGGGCGGCGATATTGGTTTTCTTGTCGAACATCTCTCTCCTCTGGGTCTCCATCGACAGCTCGAACTACGGGTGCAGCAGGACCTTGGTCCAACCGTCCTTGCGGTCGTCGAAGTTGGCATAGCCATCGGCGGCCTGGTCGAGATTGAGCTCGTGGCTCACGATCAGGCCCGGGTTCACTTTGTCGTGGTGGATCAGATTGCGCAGCTGGCGGTTGTACTGCTTGGTGTTGCACTGGCCGGTGCCCATCGACTGACCCTTGAAGAAGAACGTGCCGAAGTCGAACCCGAACTCGCCCTTCTTCGCCAGGTCGTCGCTGGCATTAGGGTCCTCGGGGACGAATACGCCGATGACACCGATGCGCCCGGTGGGCCGCACGGCGGCGATGAGGCTGTTGATGGTGATCCCGGGGGCCTCGTTGCCCTCGTGATCGTGGGCCTGGTAGCCGACGGCCTCGACACCCTTGTCGGCACCTTCGCCCCGGGTCGCGTCGAGCACCTGCTGCACTGCGTCGCCTGCCGAATCGTCGATCGGCGTCGCGCCGATGGTCTCGACCAGCTTGAGCCGGTCGGGTTGGCGGTCGACGACGAAGACCTGGTCGGCGCCGCGCAGGTTTGCCGACATCGCCGCCATCAGCCCGACGGGTCCTGCGCCCCAGATCACGACGGAGTCACCGATGCCGACCTGGGCCAGTTCGGTGCCGTGGTAGCCGGTGGGCAGGATGTCGGACAGCATGACGTAGTCCTTCTCCTTGTCCCGGGCGTCGTCGGGCAGCACGAGGGCGTTCCAGTCGGCGTAGGGCACACGCAGCAGTTCGGCCTGCCCACCGTTGTAGGGGCCCATGTCGGCGTAGCCATAGGCTGCGCCGGCGGTGCCGGGGTTCGCGGTCAGGCAGAAACCGGTGTAGCCCTGCTCGCAGTTCTTGCAGAACCCGCAGCCGATGTTGAACGGCAGGCACACCATGTCGCCGACCTTGACCCGGTCGACACCGTCGCCGACCTCGATCACCTCGCCCATGTTCTCGTGGCCGAGGACCTTGCCCTCCTCCACGTCGGTGCGTCCCTCGTACATGTGCAGGTCACTACCGCAGATGTTGGTCGTCGTGATCTTGATCAACGCATCGGTGGGACGTTCGATCTTCGCGTCCGGAACTTCATCGACCGAGACGTTCTTCGGGCCGTGGTACACGAGTGCGCGCATCCTCAATCTCCTTCGTTTGCTGGGCTGGATGTGTCAGAGAGCGGCGGCGGCGGCCTCGGCGACCGCCTGGTCTTGCTCGCCGGTACCGCCGCTGACACCGACGGCGCCGACAACGGTGCCGTCGGCCTGCAGCGGGATCCCGCCGGCGAAGACCATCACCCGGCCGTGGTTGGACGCGTTGATGCCGTAGAACTGCTGACCCGGCTGGGCGCTCTCGGCCAAGTCCGCCGTCGCGATGTCGAACGCGCGAGCGGTGAAGGCCTTGTTGATCGAGATGTCAACACTGCCCCGCCATGCGCCGTCCATCCGCACGTGCGCAACAAGGTTGCCACCCTCGTCGACAACGGCGATATTGCTGGGCTGGCCGAGTTCGGCCGCCTTCGCCTCACCGGCCTCGATGACGCGACGCGCGTCGGACAGGGACACGGACGAGATGGACAGCATGAACGAACCTCAATCTTCGGTCGTCAGCGTGCACTGGCGCCGGGTGCGAGAGCCTCGCATCGAGTCGGGGCGTCCTGTTTGGACGCGGAGCAGCGCGTCAATTTCTAAAGTGCGCTGCGTGGGGCGTATCGGCCAGTTGTTTTGGCTGACGCCTACGAAGGACCCCTACCCAGGTCGGCTTCGGATATCCCGCCGGCGGAAGGGCGGCCGGTCCGCGATTGGGGTACCTGTCCGGAATGACGTTGAATTACGTGAGGCGAGGAAGCGGCAACCCACTGTTACTGGTGCACGGTCTGGGTGCCGGATGGCAATCGTGGTCCCCGATCCTCGACGAGTTGGCCGAGCACCGCGAGGTCATCGCCGTCGACCTTCCGGGGTTCGGCGAGACGCCACCGTTGACCGGTGAGGTCTCGATCGCCACCCTGACCGATTCGGTGGCGGACTTCATCAGCGAACAGGGCCTGGACGGGGTCTCGACTGTCGGTCAGTCGATGGGCGGACGGATGGTGCTCGAGCTCGCGCGGAGGGGTGTCGGCGGCGATACCGTGGCGTTGGACCCGGGCGGCTTCTGGACCGACCGTGAGGTCGCCGTCTTCGGCGCCACGCTGCGGCCCTCGATCGCCTTGGTCCGAGCGTTGCGAAGCAGACTGCCGGAACTGCTGGGCAGCCCTGTGGGAAGGACGCTGCTGCTGGCACAGCTGTCGGCGCGGCCGTGGGCGCTCTCGCGCGACACCGTACTGCCCGACGTGCGCGGGCTCGTCGACTCCCCGTCGACCGGCGCCGCCTTGGACGCCCTGATCAAGGGGCCCAAGCAGCTGGGGGCCCCGGCTGGCACAGTGCCCGGCCGGGTCACGATCGGCTGGGGTCGTCGAGACCTGGTCGCCCTGCCCAGACAGGCCGCACGTGCCACGGAGCTTTTCCCCGACGCGGTACTGCACTGGTTCGACGGGTGCGGTCATTTTCCGCAATGGGACGCACCGCACGAAGCGACCAAACTGATCCGGGACCACACCAATTGAGGTTCGTCGCTACCGCCACCGTCGCGTACTTGCCGCGGTCGGCGGACTGGGGCTTCAGTGCGTGGGGTCCGCCCGAGGCATCGAGATCAAACCCACGCCTTCGCGCACTGCCCGTTCACCCTTGGCCACGCCTCGCGACCGGACTCGCTACCTTCCCATCGCTGGAGTAGCGCGCGACACCGCACACCCCGAACTTCGCTACGCAGATGCCACACACCTGGTGCATTCCGGTCCAGTTCTCGGGCGGGCGTGGCATACCCCTGTTGCACGGTGTCCGCGTGATGGGACTGCACAAGCTCGCCGCAGGCAGCGGCTACACCTATCTGACCCGCCAAGTCGCGGCCGGCGACGACACCAATCGCGGCTCGTCGAGTCTCGGTGCGTACTACGAGCAGAAGGGTGAGTCGCCCGGAGTCTGGATGGGCAGCGGCATCGCCTCGCTGCCCGTCCGGCACGGCGTTGTCTACGAACTGCCGGTCTTCGCGGCCGGCGGACACGTCTCGGAACGGCAAATGGTGGCGCTGTTCGGAGAGGGCCGGCACCCCGACGCGCACATCATCGAACGCGACCTCGGCGCCCAAGGTGTGCGGGGTCGGCGCTATCACCGGGCCACCTTGCTGGGGCGCGAGTTCCGCATCTACGAAGGCACCAGCGAGTTCCAGCAACGACTCGCACAGGCCTACCGCGAGCACAACGAGACCCGCGATCGGCCCGCAACCACGGCCATCGATGCCACCACCCGCGCGTCGCTCCGGTCCCAATTAGCGCGCTCGATGTTCGCCGAACAGCACGGTCGAGCCCCCGCCGACGACCGTGAGCTGTCCGGTTTCCTCGCCCGGTCCTCGCGACCGGCGGCCTCAACCGTGGCTGGATACGACCTCACGTTCTCCCCGGTAAAGAGCGTGTCCGCGTTGTGGGCGACCGCCCCGCGGGAGGTGTCGGAGCTGATAGCCGAGACCCATCACGACGCGGTCGCCGACACCATCAGCTGGTTGGAGAAGCACGCCTGCTACACCCGGCGCGGCAACGGCGGACCCGCCCAGGTCGAGACCACCGGCTTCATCGCCGCCGCGTTCACGCACCGCGACTCACGGGCCGGCGACCCGGACCTGCACACCCACGTCGCCGTCTCCAACAAGGTCTGTGCCCTCGACGGAACATGGCTGACACTCGACGGCCGGGCGCTATTCAAGAACAAGGTGGCCGCGTCCGAGCGGTACAACACCCGCCTCGAGGCCCTACTCACCGAACGATTGGGCGTGAGGTTCGCCAACCGCGCGACATCGGACGGCAAGCGGCCGGTCCGTGAGATCGTCGGCTTCGACACCGACCTGCTCCGCTCCTGGTCGTCCCGACGGGCCGACATCGAGCCCGTCTTGGCGCAACTGCGGACGCAATTTCAAGCCGACCACGGCCGGCCGCCGACCTCCGTCGAGGGCCAAGACCTGGCCCAGCAAGCCACGCTGACCACCCGGGAGGGCAAACACGCCCCCCGCGCGCTGGCCGACCAGCGCAAGACCTGGCGGGCCGACGCCGCGACGCTGCTGGGCGGCGAACAAGCCGTCGACCGGATCGTTCGCGACGCGTTGACACCCTCACGCGGCCACGCACGACCCCCCCTCGACGTCGACGGACTGGCGCGCAGCGTCCTTACCACCCTGGAAACGGAGCGCGCCACCTGGCAGGTCAATCACGTCCGCGCCGAGACCGAACGACAGGTCCGCTGCCATGACGCCGTGCCGGACTTTCGCGCGGACCAGCTCGATAACGTCGTCGACACCGTGGTCCAGCAGGTCTTGTCCTCCACGCTGTCCGTGCCGCTGACCGCCCGCCCGCAGCTCGACGAACCCGCCATCCTGCGGCGCTCGGACGGCACCTCGGTCTACGAGATCGCCGGTGCCGCCCGCTACAGCTCCCCCGCCATCCTCGATGCCGAACGCAGAGTTCTCGACCTCGCCGCACGTCACGACGGACGCCGCATCGACCCCTCCGCGGTCGCGCTGGCACTGCTCGAGTTGTCGGCCAACGGCCTGACCCTTGGCGAAGATCAGGCCGCCATGGTCCAAGAGCTGGCCTGCTCCGGCGCGCGCGTACAGCTCGCACTAGCCCCGGCCGGCACCGGCAAAACCATCGCCATGCGGGCCCTCGCACAGGCCTGGACCGGGCAAGGCGGGGTTGTCGTCGGACTAGCGCCCTCGGCTGGCGCGGCTCAAGTTCTGCGCAGCGAACTCGCCGAACACGCGATCGCCGCCGACACGCTGGCCAAGCTGGTCGACGCCGTAGCAACCGGGCGTGCCGTCCCCGACTGGGCCGCCCGTATTGGCCCCGACACCCTCGTCGTCATCGACGAGGCCGGAATGGCTGGCACCCGCGACCTCGCCGCCGCCATCGACCACATCACTGCCCGTGGTGCGTCGGTGCGCCTGATTGGAGACAACCAGCAGCTCGCCGCCATCGGCGCCGGCGGACTGCTGCGCGATCTCGAACGCACCTACGGCGCCGCCACGCTGCACACCGTCCGCCGCTTCACGCTGCCCGATGGACGACCGAACCACGGCGAAGCGGCAGCCTCCCTCGCGCTCCGCGACGGCGACCCGATCGCGTTGGCCTATTACACCGATCACCGCCGCATTCACGTTGGTGACGCCACCACCGCCGGCCACCAGGCCTACGCAGCGTGGGCCGCTGACCGCGCGGCCGGGCTCGACACTATGCTGCTTGCTCCCACCCGGGACCAGGTCCGCGAGCTCAACCTGCGCGCACGCCGAGATCGGCTCGCTGCGAACGACTCCTTGCCGGGACGCGAGGTGACCCTGGGCGACGGCACCTCGGCCTCCACCGGTGACACCATCGTCACTCGCCACAACGACCGTCGCCTGACCACGTCAGCCACCGACTGGGTCACCAACGGCGACCGCTGGACCATCACCCGCGTTCACGCCGACGGAAGCCTCGATGTCTCGCACACCCAGGCTCGCCGACACGCAACCCTGCCCGCGGACTACGTCGCCGAACACGTCCAGCTCGGCTACGCCAGCACCGTCCACGCCGCGCAAGGGCTGACTGTCGACACCGCCCACACCGTGGCCACCGGCCACGAAACCCGCAATGTGCTCTACGTCGGGCTGACCCGCGGACGCCGGGCCAACCACCTCTACCTCGACATCGCCGCCGGCGTCGACCCCGACGACGTCACTCACACCGATGCGCTCCATCCTTCGACCGCGGTCGAAACGCTCACCCATGTCCTCGCCCGCGACGACGCCGCCACCTCCGCCACCAGCGAGCAGCACGCCACCCACGACCCGGCGCTGTTGCTCAGCAAGCAGATAGCGCAGTACCGCGACGCTCTCGACGTGGCCGGCCAGTCCCTTGTCGGGCCGGACAACCTGGCCCGCCTCACCGCGCGTGCCGAGCAGGTCGTCCCCGGCGTCACCGACTGCGACGCGTGGCCTACGTTGCAGAGCCAGCTGATCCGAATCGGCCTGGACGGCATTAACCCCTACGCCGCGCTCCACCGCGCCGCCGATAGCCAAGACCTCGACAACGCGGACGACCCGGCAGCGGTCCTCGTCTGGCGGCTACAGCCAGAATTGCGACACGACAGCTCGGTGGTCCCGGCACTCCCGGCCGTACCGCACAATCTCGACGCCGACGACTACTGGCACCGCTACTTCGATCGACGCCGCGAACTCATCGCCACACATGCCGATGATCTCCGCTCCGACGTCGCACACTGGACACCTGCCAATGCGCCCACCTGGGCGAAGGGCATCATCGACCGTGACCGCGGGCTCACCGCCGACCTTGCCGTCTGGCGCGCCGGACACGCCGTCCCCGACACCGACACGCGACCCAGCGGCCCACGCCGCACCGACTACGCCGGCTGGCAAGCACAACGCCAGCTCGACCGGCGCATCGAGACCATCCTCGGCTCGGCCGACTCGGCAACTAACCGCTGGCACAACTGGGCAACTGCAGTCGCACCACGCACCACGACCGATCCCGCCTGGCCGCAAACCGCGGCCGCCCTGGACGCCGCGGAACGCGCCGGCCTCAGCCAAGCCGCCCTGACCCATCTCGCCACACAGCAGCCACTGCCCGACGAGCAACCCGCCGCCGCCCTGCACTGGCGCCTGGTCGCTGCCACCAAAGCCGCCGCCGACGACACATCCCGGCTACCGTCGACCTCGAAGCCGACCACGCGACACCAGGCGTCCGGCGAGACACCCACTGTGACTGCCCCGCCTCCGGACATCGATTACGCGCGAGCCCTCGGCAACGCACCCACAAACGGGCCGAGCAGGAGCAGATGATCGCTTGTGCGCCAGGGTGACGTGGTGCTGACCCGGTGGGGTTCTAGTTTTTCTTCTTGACCGACGATCAGTGGTACCGTAACTGGTACCAGTCCGAGGGAGTGCGTCATGGCGATCACCGCATCCGAAGCGCGCAAGAACTTGTTCCCGCTCATCGAGCAGGTCAACGACGATCGCGCGCCGGTGGAGATCACCTCGAAGCGCGGTGACGCCGTGCTGATCTCCCGCGCGGACTACGACGCGCTGGAAGAGACCGCCCACCTGCTCCGCTCCCCCGCCAACGCCCGCCGCCTGCTCGAGAGCCTGGCCCAAGCCCAGCGAGGCGAGCGCGAGGAACATCAACTCGAACGCTGACGCCGGACCATGCGCGTCGTCTTCACCCGGCACGGCTGGGCCGACTACACCCATTGGCTCACCGCCGATCGCAACAACGTCAAGCGCACCAACCGGCTCATCGACGACGCCCTGCGCGACCCGTTCACCGGCATCGGCAAACCCGAACAACTGCGCCACGCCCTCACCGGCGCCTGGTCACGACGCATCACCGACGAACACCGCCTTGTCTACCTCGTCGACGGCGACGACCTCGTCATCCTGCAAGCCCGCTACCACTACAGCTGAACTACACCGCTGGTGGCACACCCGCGGCATACCGTCCGACGATCAGCTCGAGTCATCCCGTCTCGAGCTCCGTCACCGGAGATCACCATGGACCAACCCGACGAACTGATGACCACCGCAGAAGTCGCCGCCCTGCTGCGCACACCGGAGAACACGGTGCGGTACTGGCGCTCGGTCAACGTCGGCCCGAAGAGCTTTCGCCTCCCCCGCCGCGTCGTCTACTGGCGTCGCGACGTCCTCGCCTGGCTGGCCCAGCAAGAGGCCACCGACCAGCACCGCGCCAGCTGAACGGCTCCTGCCCTGACGCCGTGCCGGACTTTCTGATCCGTCCATCGAGAGGACACGGAGATGGCCAACCTGACCAAGCGGCCCGACGGACGCTGGCGTGCCCGCTACCGCGACACCGCCGGCAAAGAACACGCCCGACACTTCACCCGCAAAGTTGACGCCCAATCCTGGCTCGACTCCGTGACGACCGCCGTCCGCACCGGCTCCTACGTCGACCCCGGACGATCGAAGATCACCGTCAGCGTCATGGCTGAGGAATGGCTCGCCGGCAAGATCAACCTGCGGCCAAGCACCAAAGCCAGATACGAGAACGCACTCGCGGTGCACGTCCTGCCCCGCTGGGGATCCGTGCCGCTCGAACGCATCGAGCACGGAGACCTGCAACGATGGGTCGCCGACATGTCCAACACCGGCCTCGCCGGTGCCACGGTCCGGAAGAACCACGGCACCCTGAGCTCCATCCTGCGTTTCGCTGTCCGCGAGAAGCGCATCGCGAGCAACCCCAGCGACGGACTCAACCTGCCGGCACTCAACGAACGACGCCGGCGCTACCTCACCGCAAGCCAGGTCAACGACCTCGCCGACGCAGCCGGACCACACCGACTCGTCGTCCTGACGCTGGCCTACTGCGGACTGCGCTGGTCGGAGATGGCCGGTCTACACGTCGAGCACGTCAACCTGATGCGTCGCCGACTCGACATCTCCCAAGCCGTCGTCGAGATCGACGGCGCCCGTCTGCACTGGAGCAGCCCCAAGAACCACGAACGGCGCACCGTCCCGATCCCCCGGTTCCTTGCCGAAGAGCTTGCGCCCCACCTGCACCGGCGCCAACCGGACGATCTCGTGTTCACGTCGAGCATGGGCGGCGTCCTACGCAACAAGAACGCCCGCCGCGACTGGTTCAACGAAGCCGCAGCAGCCATCGGCCAACCCCGCTTCGTGCCCCACGAGCTACGCCACACCGCAGCCAGCCTCGCCGTCTCAGCCGGCGCCAACGTCAAAGCCGTCCAGCGAATGCTCGGCCACGCATCCGCCGCCATGACACTCGACCGCTACGCAGACCTCTTCGACGACGACCTCGACGCCGTCGCCGACCACTTGGACGACATCTACGCCCGATCCCAGCTTCGCGAGTCTGCAAGCGTGTCCGCGATCGGGCAACCAGGCAGCGTGTAGCCCGCTGGCCGAGGTTCAAAATCGCGCGCTATCGCCGACTATGCGCGGCTGATAGCGCCAACTCATTGCACACCAGCACGGACGATATGCGCGTCGCGAATGTGCCGGCGAGCGGGGCTTAGAAGGACTGTTCGACTTGAACCTGAACTTCGTCAAAGTCTCTGATTGCGCCTAGGCTCTGCACCTCGAAAGTCTTGGAAGCGCCAGCGCCAAGCTCGGGCAACGCCCCGTCAGCTGTCTCCACGATCACGCCCTGGCGAAGAAAGATTGCCTTGAGCAGCACAGTCAGCTGGCGCGAAGTCGAGTTTTTCGCTCTCCCCAAGACCTTCACACCACCGCCGTACGCGTCCATCGACGAGACGTCCGAGATCGTGATGGCCTCAGCAGCATGCGGTTCTGAATCCTGCCTTCTCGTGCCCTGCTGAGGCGGTGCCGTCGACCCGACGGCTAGATCGTCCAATACGGTTGGCAACGACTGCTTAAATGACCTGACGCTGTCGTTCCAAGCGGCGCTGCGCATCTCGAGATCAAGCGATCGGGCTAGGCGATCACGCAGTTCGTCAAAGACATCGTCGATGAGGCGGTCGCTCGCAAGCTGGCCCATGTTGATCTCGCCGAGAATCTTCATCGCACGTTCAAGATCCATTGGCGGCACAACGATCGGGTAGGTCGATTTCTCGAGCGCCCACGCGCCGCCGAGCTCGACCAGGCACATCGGCCGCGTGAAGAAGGTCGGCGTCAAGAGCTCCACGACGAGCCCTGCCTGATTGAGTTCCTGACGAAGGCGGCTTCTCACGTCAGTTCCGGTCGGAATGCCGGTCGCCCGTTTGGAAGAGTAGAAGATCCGCTCGCCAGGGACACCGCCCAGTACAAGGGTTCGATGCAGGAGGGCGCCGAGCGTTTCGTCACTGGCGGCGTGGCTGATGAAGACCTTGTCTCCGGTTTCCGCTGAGGACATGGTCGACACGGTAGAAGGTCCCGCCGACCGCATGCCGAAGGCGGCCGCCGCCGCCGGCCGGCTCGGCTGCACGTCAGCCGCGACCAGGCCCAGGTATTTATCGAGCGTGAGGTCGCGGTAGGTGCTCACTCGCCGACTGAAAGTGATAGTCCAGCGCCGCGTCTCGGACGTCCGGCTCGTTGCTTGCCGCCCGCGGACCGGCTCTTGGTTGAGTAGTTCACCCGCTGCGACGACGATGTCCGGCTGCACTCCAGGTATCGACTCTGACGCATCATCAGACGTCAGCGTGATGCTTCCCGCGCTGGCGGGATCGCGAGGTGACCGGCGATATTCGTCGGCAGCCATTTTGAGGATCGCGATGAACGTCAGAGCCGTATCCTCGCCGAATCGGTGCCGTGCGAGCCCACTGACAGTCAAGCCCACGATGCTCTCATCAGGCGGCGCCGGCCGCGTGTGATCGAAGAAGACGTCGCCGTACGACGGTCTGCCAGGGGTTGGATCTCCGAGCACCGGGAACGACGAAAGCACTTCGGCGGCGTCGGAACCCGTGTCGTCAAGCAGATCCGCGACGTAGCCGAAGGTGGGCCACGACCATCCGCGAGCCCACACCTTCGCAAGTAGGTCAACCAGGTGGGCCTGCTCGGCGGTCCAGTCATCCCCGAACTTCACGCGCTCAGTATCCAGGGTTCTGATCGCGTGTCCTTGCCCAATCGCGCCGCGCCGGCGAGCCCGCGGTCAGGCTCCGCCAATCGTCTCGTTTCGGCTCGCCCTCTCGCATGTACGCGGCCTGCGCATATCGAGGCTTCCGTGTGCGTTTCGCTGTACGCGGACAGCGGTGGCTCGGCAGTGGCCCGAAGGGTCGGCCTAGCGTGCCGCGAGTGATGGGCCGAGACGATGCGCGCGGCGCGGTAGTCGGGTGTCCCTCGACGGCGAGACCTCCGTCCGCAAGTTAAACTCAACAGGGGACGGCATTGCGCACTTGTGTGATTGCGTCCCAAGAATTTGTTGATGCCTTCATCGGTCTTGCGGCTTACGATCTCGGTCGTGTTGCGTCGGCTAGAGATCAAGACCGCCCATCGCTCGCTCGCCCGGGTTCTGGTCTAACACCATCCCGTTCGGCAAGCGCACGATTGTCTACGGTCACAACGGCAGCGGTAAGTCCACCGTGTCCCACCTTCTGCTGGAGATTGCTAACGGCAGCTCTCCGGTAGAAGCCACCTGGCATGGGGCTGATGGCTCCAGCAAGAAAGTACCTTCCGGCGGAGGCCTTCCCAGCGGCTCTATGGCTGTCTTCACTAGGGACTGGGTGGAGCGCAACCTATCCGCCTTCCTGGAGGGCAACAGCGACTCCGCGATCGTCACCCTTGGTGAGGAAGCCATCGGCGCGAAGGAGGATGAGGAGCGGCTCGAGGAGGAGATCGAGCAGTTCGGCAAGAGTGAGAAGGATGCCAATAAGGCGCGGGGTGAGCTGAAGCGGAAGCTTGACGGGTTGGCGGGCGAAACTAGGGATGCCATCTCGGAGCAGCTCCAGGAGTTCGACTACAAGCGCTTTACGAAGAACAAGTGGTCCGTTCCGACAATGAAGACCAGACTCACGGAGTACAGGGGAGGCTTCCCCTCTGCGGGCGAGCACGCCGACGCGCTTAAGCGACTGGGTGAAGGTGCGCTTACCTCGCTGAATGGGGTGAGCGCCCAGCCGGCCGGCATTGGAGACACCCTCGACAGCTTGGCAATCCTCCTAGAGGAGACGCCCACGCGGGTGGCGATCACCCGTCTGGAGAGCAACCTCTCCGCTCAGACGTGGGTGGAGCAAGGCATCTCGCTCCATGAAGGTGAGGACACCTGCTTTTTCTGCGCGGGGGCGGTTACGAAGGCTCGACGGGAACAGCTTGGAAAGCATTTTGACGAGAGCTGGCTCAACATTCGAGGACGAGCCTCCGTGCTTGTCCAGCAACTGGAGAGCTATACGACAGAGATCTCCGAGTGGCTTGCTGGCCTGCCCGGGGCAAGCGCTCTTGCCAGTGAATTGCAGGGCACTTATGCCTCGCAAGTGGTCGCCCTAACCGAGGATGCCGACGCGCGGAAACCCCTCCTAGAGAACGTCGCTGAGGTTGCGCGCGTCAAGCAGGCTGACCCCAGCGCTATACCGACGCTTCCCGATGTGACGGCACTAAAGAAGTCGTTCACCACCTCCGCTCTCGTTGGTGCGGTGAAGGAACACAACGAGCAGGCGGCGGCACAAACCGAACGCACTGAACGGCACTACACCACCGTGCTCGACTACCTGATCGGCTCACGGAGCATGACGTACCGCAATTTGGCCGGGAAGCTCGAGGAGGCGGAGGCGGAGTACACCGAGGCTGAGGAAGCGCTACGGCTGGCGCGGAGCGCCCTCGATGAGGTGAAGCAGAAGCAGCTCACCAGCCACAAGATGGCGGAAACGCTCACCACCGACCTCGCCCGCGTCTACGGGAAGCATCACCTGTCCGTCTCAGTGACCAATGACGGCAAGTCCTACGCCTGCAAGCGCGGCGACCAGCCCGCAACCAACCTGAGCAGCGGAGAACGCACCACGCTCTCCCTCCTGTACTTCCTTCGGAAGCTGGAGGACGAGAGCGAGAGCACTGACCCCTCCCAGCGCATCGTGGTGGTGGACGACCCGTCCAGCTCGCTCGACCGAGAGGCGGTGTTCGCAACCCATCAATGGCTCATCGACACCCTCCGCGCGTTCGGACAGTATGTAGTGCTAACACACGACTTTAATTTGCTGCGACTGTTCATCAAGTCCCAGACGAACCAGTGGACAAGTCAATGGGAGCGAAGAAAAGGGGAGACAAGGACGAGATCACATTTCGCCGTGTGGCCTTCCTGGAGATGTACGCCGCTGCCGAAGGCGATGGGCGTACCAGCAAGTTCGGTGAGCTGCCGAAAGTGCTCAAGGAGAACACCTCGGAGTACGCCTACCTTTTCTCCATGGTGATGAAGGGCGTGGAGGAAGGTGCGGGCTCCGACAGGCTGTTCCTCCTACCGAACGCTGCCCGCCGGCTGCTGGAGGTGTTCTGTAGCTTCAAGGTGCCCGACCGTCCCAACTTTGACGACCAGCTCAAGGAGCTCGTCGGGGGCGACACCGGGACCGAGCCCTACCGAGATGTCTACGACTTCTGCCAGCGACGCTCCCACGGTGAAGGCGCGGAGGTGGTGGACGTGCTGGACGGTCGCGCGGTGCACGATCAGCTCAAGCGCTGCATGGCCTTCCTCAAGGAGCGGGACGATGACCACTACAACCGCATGTGCAAGGCGGTGGGCTGCAACCCTGCTTTGGCCTGAGTCGGTTTGCCACGCTGGCCAGGACGGATTTCGAGCGATGACAAGGGAACCAAACCGCGCCGAACGATCCATTTGCTCGCGAGTTGGAACCGGTGGGCGCGCGCCTATCGACGGCTACGTGCGCACGGCGCGGCTCGTACTGCGTCTCGCGAGGCGATCCCTGGGTTCTAGCGGTCGTTGCATCACCCTCAATTTCGGGGTTGGTGGTTG
>NZ_CAXTQF010000009.1:0-81758 GCF_964246335.1 uncultured Jatrophihabitans sp.
CTGCCGCGAGTGTGCCTGACCGGCCTGCCCGCCGTGCGCGTCACCACCCGGCCGGCCCTGTTCACCGCCCTGCGGCCGGGCTTCGCCCGCGCTCTCCGGAGCGAGGCGTTCGTGGCGACGACAAGGCGGCGGGCCCGGGGCCGGGCGGTTTGGGGGATCCCCGCCGGGGCGCTCAGGCCCAGAGCTGGCCCTCGAGCTGTTCAGCTGCCTGCTGCAGCGTGCCGGTGTAGGCGCCGGTCGACAGGTACTTCCAGCCGCCGTCGCACACGACGAACGCGATGTCGGCACGCTCGCCGTCCTCGATGCGTTCGGCGATGGACAGCGCGGCGTGCAGGATCGCGCCGGTGGAGATCCCGGCGAAGATCCCCTCGTTGTCGATCAGGTCGCGGGTGCGGCGCAGCGCGTCGTAGGACGTCACCGAGAACCGCCGGGTCAGCACCGAGTCGTCGTAGAGCTCCGGCACGAAGCCCTCGTCGATGTTGCGCAGCCCGTAGACGAGTTCGCCGTAGCGCGGCTCGGCAGCGACGATCTGCACGTCCGGCACCTTCTCGCGCAGGTAGCGCCCGGTGCCCATGAGCGTGCCGGTGGTGCCCAGGCCTGCGACGAAGTGCGTGATGGTCGGCAGATCGCGCAACAGCTCCGGTCCGGTGCCTTCGTAGTGCGCCTGCGCGTTGGCGGCGTTGCCGTACTGGTAGAGCATCACCCAGTCCGGATACTGCTGCGCCAACTCCTTGGCGGTGACGACGGCCTGGTTCGACCCGCCCGCCGCGGGTGAGGAGATGATGCGCGCCCCGAACATCTCGAGCAGCTGCCGCCGCTCGATCGAGGTGTTCTCCGGCATGACGCAGACGATGCCGTAGCCGTGCAGCTTGGCGACCATCGCCAGTGAGATGCCGGTGTTGCCCGACGTCGGCTCGAGGATCGTCATGCCCGGCTTGAGCCGGCCCTCGCGCTCGGCCGCACGGATCATGGCCAGCGCTGCGCGATCCTTGATCGAACCGGTCGGATTACGGTCCTCGAGCTTCGCCCACAGCCGGACGGGGTGCTCACCGTCCCAGCTCGGGGACAGATGCGGCAGGCCGACGAGCGGGGTGTCACCCAGCGCGTCGAGCAGCGAGTCGTAGCGAGCCATCAGCGAAGTGCGGTGTCGCCCTCAGCGACTGCCGCCGGCGACCGCAGGCAGGATCGTCACCTGGTCGCCGTCCTTGAGCTGCGTGTCCAGCGAGCCGGTGAACCGCACGTCCTCGTCGTTGACGTAGACGTTGACGAAGCGGTGCAGCGCGCCCTCATCGGTGATGAGCCGGCCCTTGAGCCCCTCGTGGCTGCCGTCGAGGTTGTCGATGACGGCGCCGAGCGTGTCACCGCTGGCCTCGACGGACTTCGCGCCGCCGGTGTAGGTGCGCAGGATGGTCGGGATCTTGACCTCGATCGCCATGCTGATGCGTGCTCCTGGATAGGTAGGTTCTTGCGTTACCGAGTGCAACGCACGGATGTCCGTTTATCGTCCCTCATCGGCCTGGGCGGCGTCATGTGCGGCTTCACACGAGCTCGACGGGCTCCTCGGTCACGACGCCGTCGACGATCCGGTAGGACCGGAATTCGGTGTCCTCGTCGGTGCGGGTGGACACCAGCACGTAGTGCGCGTTCGGTTCCTGGGCGAGGCTGATGTCGGTACGCGACGGGTACGCCTCGGTAGCCGTGTGTGAGTGATAGATCACCACGGGCTCTTCGTCGTTCGCCGACATCGCCTTGTACAGCTGCAGCAGGTCGGCGGAGTCGAACTCGTAGAACGTGGGCGAGCGTGCCGCGTTGAGCATCGGGACGAAACGCGTGGGCGTGTCGCTGTCCTCGGCACCGGCCACCACCCCGCACGCTTCGTCGGGGTGGTCGCGACGCGCGTGCGCCCAGATCTGGTCGTGGATGGCCCGGTCGATGCGCAACACGACGATCGAGCCTACCGACGGGGCTCAGCGCATCAGGGCGCGCACGACGAGATCCTGGACACCGGTCAGGTAGTCATAGATCGCGTAGGGGGCGACGGCGTCGTCGTCGGTCTCCTCCGGCCCGCTGACCGGCGGCGGCACGCCGTCCTCGGTGACGCCGAGACGGGTGCCGAGGACGAGCCGCAGGTCGTTGAGCACCTGCAGCCAGCTCCGGGCCACGTCCTCGTCGTCCAGCGGCACCGGCGGATCCTGCAACTGCGCACGGCATGCGGAGATTCGCTCGCGTCGACCGCTGCGCAGCGCCTCCTCGGTCAGCTCGCGGAACTGCCGCGACGCGTCCGGGTCGTCGGGCAGCGCAGCGGGGTACAGCCGCCGGCCGACCTCGGTGTCGGCGTCCTCGTCGGCGACGACCTCGTCGAGTTCGGTGAGCAGCACGCCCAGGAGCTCGACCTCGGCCGGCTCGAAGTGCAATTTGACCTTGCCGGGACGCCCGGACAGCTTCACTTCTGCTGCTCGAGCGTCGCCCAGAGCCCGTACTCGTGCATCGTGGCGACGTCGAGTTCCATCCGTTCCCGGGTGCCCGACGACACCACGGCCCTCCCCCGATGGTGCACGTCGAGCATCAACTTCTCGGCCTTGCCCTTCGAGTAGCCGAACACCGTCATGAACACGTGCGTGACGTAGGACATCAGGTTGACCGGGTCGTTCCACACCACGGTGATCCACGGCAGGTCCGGATCGGCCGACACCTGCGCGTCCGCTGCCTCCTCGCGCTGCGGAGCGAGTGTGTCGGGCATGGCTCCATGGTGGCACGGGCGACGCAGCCGATCGGCTCGAGCGACGGAGTCGGCTGGCGCGGACGACTGCCCCCTACCGCGCTAGGTTCGACCGGTGAGCGCGACGTCATGACCGGCACGACAGCACTGCTGACCGACCGCTACGAGCTGACGATGCTCGGCTCCGCGCTGCACGACGGAACCGCGCACCGCGACTGCGTGTTCGAGCTGTTCGCGCGCCGGCTGCCGGACGGCCGGCGCTACGGCGTGGTCGGCGGCACCGGGCGGCTGATCGAGGCGATCGCCGACTTCGCGTTCGACGCGGACGCGGTGGACGCGCTGCGTGCCGCGGGCGCGATCGACGACAACACCGCGGACTACCTCGCGGGCTACCGCTTCCGCGGCGACCTCGACGGATACGCCGAGGGTGAGCTGTACTTCCCGATGTCGCCCGTCCTGACCGTGCGCGGCACCTTCGCCGAGGCGGTGGTGCTCGAGACCCTCGCGTTGTCGATCTTCAATCACGACAGTGCGATCGCGTCCGCCGCGGCGCGCATGGTCACCGCGGCCGGTGGCCGGCCGCTGATCGAGATGGGCTCACGCCGCACCCACGAGCAGGCCGCGGTCGCCTCGGCGCGCGCTGCCTACCTCGCCGGCTTTGCGTTCACGTCGAACCTTGAGGCCGCGCGGCACTACGGGGTGCCGACCGCCGGCACGGCCGCACACTCGTTCACCCTGCTGCACGACGACGAGCGCGCCGCGTTCGCCGCACAGGTCGCGACGCTCGGGCCGGGCACCACCCTGCTGGTGGACACCTACGACATCGCACGCGGCATCGAGAACGCCGTCGACGTCGCGGGCCCGCAGCTGGGCGCGATCCGCATCGACTCCGGCGATCTCGGCCCGCTCGCGCGGCACGCCCGCGAACAGCTCGACGCCCGCGGCGCCACCTCGACCCGGATCGTGGTCAGCGGCGACCTGGACGAATTCGCGATCGCCGCGCTGGGCGCGGCACCCGTCGACTCCTACGGCGCGGGCACCGCCGTCGTCGTCGGCTCGGGTGCGCCCACCGCCGGCATGGTCTACAAGCTGGTCGAGGTCGACGGCCGGCCGGTGGCCAAGCGCTCGGAGCACAAGGAGAGCGTCGGCGCCCGCAAGACGGCACTGCGCGCGCACAAGCCGAGCGGCACGGCCATCGAGGAGATCGTGTCGGTGCGCCCGGACGTCGTCCCCGAGACCGGTCAGCGGCTGCTGCAGCGCCCGCTGGTGCGCCGCGGTGAGCCCGTGGACGGGCTGCCGACGCTCGCGCAGTCGCGAGACCACCTGCGCGAGGTCACCGTCACGCTGCCCTGGGACGGGCTGAAACTGTCCCGCGGCGAGCCGGCGATCCCGACCCGACTCGAGCGCGACGAAGCGCCGCACGCCACGGCATGAAATGTCGGATCGGGACCGGAAAAGCTATCGTCGCGCCATGACGCAGTGGAACTCGCCGCCCGGCGATCCCTACGGCCGACAGCCCGGATACGGACAACAGCCCGCTTACGGACAGCAGCCCGCTTACGGACAGCAGCCCGCTTACGAACCGGGTCACCCGCAGGGATACGGCCAGCCCGGCTACCCAGGCGGCTACGGGCGACCGGGCCCGTCGGAGAGCTTCGGCATCGCCGGTACGGTCATGGCGTTGCTGGGCGGCATCATCGTGATCGTCGCGTTGACCGGCCTGCAGTGGTTCGCCAACCCGTCCCGGTCCTTCGGCGATGTCGGTGACCAGCTCAGTAACAGCGACCAGGCGAACGGTTTCGCCAGCGCGTACTTCGGCTGGCTGGCCTGGCTGTTCCTGATCGTCGCCGTGGTCGCGGGCGTGCTGTCCAGCGTCCCGACACCTGCGCTGCGCGTGTTCCGCATCATCGGCACGGTGGTCGGGCTCGCAGCGGCCGGGCTCAGCTTCCTGGCGATACAGCTGTTCGACGGCAACTCCTACACGCATTACCTCAAGGACGCGCGGATCGGCTTCTACCTCGCCGTGCTCGGTTTTCTCGTCACCGGCATCGGCGCGGCCATCGGTCCGCGCCGCGTCTGACAGTGACCCAGGCCGAGGACCCGGTCGACGCACCGGCCGAGGACCACACCGCGCCGACCCCGCGGCCCGGGCCGTCCGGCGTCAACCTGATCGGTCTGCTGCTCACCGGCGTTGCCGCTGTACTGCTGCTGCTCGCCGTCACCAGTCTCGACTGGTTGTCCTCCGGCGGCCTGACGACCGAGGGCAAGAGCGATTCGACCTTCCGTGGGCTGCGTTCGCTGCTGCGTCTCGCCGAGGCCTCCGGGCAGGCCTATCCACGTTTCGTCGCGCATCAGTACTTCACGTGGGGGGCGTGGGTGCTGCTGGCCGTCGTCGTGGCGAGTGCTGCGCTGGGCAACGTGCTGGGCGCATCCGGCCGTGACGGCCGCCCGTTCGGGTTGATCGCGCTGGTGGTCGGCGTGGCAGGCGTGGCGCTCACCTTCGTCGCGATCGACCTGATCGGCGGCAAGGGCGGCGTGCAGGTACCGGCGTACAGCGACTACATCGACCACGTCGGGGCGGCGTTCTTCTGCGCCGTGGCCGGCTTCCTCGTCGCGGCATTCGCCGGCGCGGCCGCCGCGCGGCGTCCGCTGGCACGTGCAGCGCCGGCTCAGCCGGACGACGCGGCTTCCTGAACCTCGTCGCCGGAGATGCCCAGCACGAACAGCACGGTGTCCAGGTAAGGCAGGTTGACCGCCGCGTCCGCGGCCTTGCGCAGCGCCGGTTTCGCGTTGAACGCGACCCCGAGACCGGCCGCCTCGAGCATGTCGATGTCGTTGGCGCCGTCGCCGACCGCCACCGTCTGCGCCAGCGGTACGCCGAACTGCTCGGCGAAGCCGCGAAGGGCAGTGGCCTTTCCGGCACGGTCGAGCAGCGGGCCGACCAGCCGGCCGGTGACGACGCCGTCGACGATCTCCAGCTCGTTGGCCGCGGTGAACTCGAGGTCGAGCTCCTCGCGGAAGCGGTCGGTGACGAACGTGAACCCGCCGCTGACGACGCCGACGTGGTAGCCCATGCGACGTAACGTGTGCACGAACGTGCGCGCACCCGGCGTCAGCTCCAATGCGTCGCGCACGGCCACCAGGTCGTCGACGGACAGTCCGGCCAGCAGGCCCACCCGCGCACGTAACGACTGGCCGAAGTCCAACTCGCCGAGCATCGCCCGCCGGGTCAGGTCGGCGACCTCCTCGGCGACACCGGCGCGGGCGGCCAGCACGTCGATGGCTTCGTCGCGGATCAGCGTCGAATCGACGTCGAGTACGACGAGCCGCTTGGCGCGCCGGCGCAGGCCTGCGGGCTCGACCGCGATGTCGACACCGGTCTCGTCCGCGGCGCGCACGAGCGCGGCGCGCAGTTGCCTGGCGTCGGGCGCCCGCACGATGAGCTCGAGACTCGCGGCCGGCTCGGTCGACAGCTGGGACACCGAGTCGATGTTGGCCCCGACGTCGGCGATGTGCTGTGCGATATGGCTCAGCGCGCCGGGCCGCAATGGACGCCCGATGACCATCACGTGATTCTTGCTTGCCCGACCGGGCCGCTCGCCGATCTCGTCCGCTGCGGCATGCCGGTCGCCCAGAACGATTTCGCACTCCATGCCGAGCGCCGAAGCCGCCTGGTCCAGAGAGGCCCGCAGCGCACCAGGTTCTCCGCGCAGGTCCAGCAGCACGGCAAGGACGAGCCGTTCGCGGATCACGACCTGCTCGAGGTCACGGATCTCGACGTCGAAGGCCGCGAGGGCACTGAACAGCGACGCCGTAACGCCCGGCCGGTCCCGTCCGGTGATCGTGGCGAGCACGGAGGTCGGCTGCATCAGTTCCGTCGAACGGACGACACACAACCGCGCATCACGGCCATGCCCTCACGACGGGTCCGGGTCGCTGCTTCCCTGTCGGGCGCCGGCGGAGCTCATCGCATCCGACGCACCTGACGCATGCGGGTTGCGTCCGTAGTGCGCCTCCCGCTCCAGACGCTCGAGCAGGTGCGGGTAGTGCGCCTCGAACGCCGGGCGCTCGGAACGGATTCGCGGGATCGAGGTGAAGTTGTGCCGCGGCGGCGGGCTCGACGTCGCCCACTCCAGCGAGTTGCCGTAACCCCACGGGTCGTCGGCGACCACGATCTCGCCGAAGCGGTACGAGTGGTACATGTTCCACACGAACGGGATCAGCGACGCGCCGAGCACGAACGAGCCGATCGTCGACACCGTGTTGAGCGTCGTGAAGCCGTCGGTCGGCAGGTAGTCCGGGTAACGCCGGGGCATGCCCTCGGCGCCGAGCCAGTGCTGCACCAGGAACGTCAGGTGGAACCCGATGAAGGTCAGCCAGAAGTGGAACTTGCCGACCCGCTCGTTCATGTACCGGCCGGTGAACTTCGGGAACCAGAAGTACACGCCCGAGTACACCGCGAACACGATGGTGCCGAAGAGCACGTAGTGGAAGTGCGCGATGACGAAGTAGGAGTCGGCGACGTGGAAGTCGATGGGCGGGCTGGCCAGCAGGACGCCGGTCAGGCCGCCGAACAGGAAGGTCACCAGGAAGCCGATCGCGAAGATCATCGGCGTGTCGAAGCTGACCGCACCGCCCCACATCGAGCCGATCCAGTTGAAGAACTTGATGCCGGTCGGGACGGCGATCAGGAACGTCATGACGCTGAAGAACGGCAGCAGGACCGCGCCCGTGGTGAACATGTGGTGCGCCCACACCGTCAGCGACAACGCGGCGATGGACAGCGTCGCGAGCACCATGCCCTTGTAGCCGAACAGCGGCTTGCGGCTGAACACCGGAATGACCTCGGTGACGATGCCGAAGAACGGCAGCGCGACGATGTAGACCTCGGGATGGCCGAAGAACCAGAACAGGTGCTGCCAGAGGATCGCGCCGCCGTTGCCGGCGGTGAACACTTGCGCGTCCATATGTCTGTCCGCCCAGAGCACGAGCAGCGCGGCGGTCAGGATGGGGAACGCCAGCAGCACCAGCAGGCTGGTGACCAGGATGTTCCAGGTGAAGATCGGCATCCGGAACATCGTCATGCCGGGCGCCCGCAACGTGATCACCGTGGTGACCATGTTGACGCCACCGAGGATCGTGCCGAGGCCGGAGATCGCCAGGCCGAGGATCCACAGATCGGCGCCGGCGCCGGGCGAGTTGGTGGAGCTGGTCAGCGGCGAGTAGGCGTACCAGCCGAAGTCGGCAGCACCGTTGGGGGTGAAGAAGCCGGACGTCGCGGTAATGGCGCCGAACAGGTACAGCCAGTAGGAGAACGCGTTGAGCCGCGGGAACGCGACGTCCGGCGAACCGATCTGCAGCGGCAGCACCAAGTTGGCGAATGCGAACACGATCGGCGTCGCGAAGAACAGCAACATGATCGTGCCGTGCATGGTGAACAGCTGGTTGTACTGCTCCTGCGAGAGCAACTGCCGGCCGGGACGCGCGAGCTCGATGCGCATGAGCAGCGCCATGACGCCGCCGAGGGCGAAGAAGATCAACGACGTGATGAGGTACATCCGACCGATGATCTTGGGGTCGGTGGTGCGCAGCACCTGGCTGAACATCGAGCCCTTGGACGCGCTGCGCTCGGGGAACGGCCGCGCGACGATTGCGCTGGGGCGCTCGGCCCCCGGTGCGCTGGGTGGTGGCTCGGCGGTAGTTGTCACGCAGACCCCTTCGAACGATCTCGGGCATCGGTGCTCCGGAAGTTGGGGCACTACCCGTCGTGCGGGCCACCGGGAATCGGCGACACCCGAAGAATAGACGCTCGCTCATCCGACTCCGACAGGCGGAGCTCGACCCGGACAACGCGTGTGTGACTCAGGTGAATTTTCCCCTTTTAACCGATAGTCTCTTAACGGCGTGCCTACAGCCGGTCGGCACGCCCGCTGCGTTGCCTCCGCAGCACAGGGTTTCGACAGACCGGCGGTGGGGCGGTATGTGACGGTGCGTGGTCGGCAGGCTCAGCATGCCTTCCGACCCGACGTGCCCGCGGCGTCGACGACGCGGCCGGCACGCCGGCAGTCGGCGGCGCTGCTGACCCTGCTCGTCGTCGTCGCGGCAGCGATCAGCACCGCCGCCTACCTCGTCCAGCCCGATCGGGCGCGTTCGTTCACGCTGCTGCGCGGCTCGATGTTCCTCGGCGACGCGGTCGCGCCGGTCGGCGTCGATCTCGCCAGCGGCAAGCCCACCTTGCGCCTGGTGGGCGCGGAGAAGCAGGTGGGCGCCGCGGCATCCAGTGACGTCGCCGTCGTCCCGGTCAAGGGCGGCACGCTGCTGGTCGACTCGGCCACCGGGCAGTTCAACATGGTCGACAGCACCGGCTTCGTCATCAAGCACGACAACGGCGGCGTGCCGCTGCCTGCGCGCCGCGACGCCACGCGATCCACCGGCGTCGCCGCGGGCGCCGGCGCGTTCGTCGAACGGACCGGACCGGACGGCACCGATGTCTATCTCGTCGACCAGCTGACCGTGCAGGCCGCGACCAACCTGACCCGGGGCGTGGCGCCACGCGCCAGCACGCGAGTGACTGCGCCGGGCACGACCGCACCCGGCGGCGCCGTCGCCGCCGACGGCACGTTCTGGACGCTGCTCGGCACGGGCGATCGGCGCAGCGTGCACGAGTTCGACGTGTCCGCCACCGCCGCCCGCGGTGCAGCGCTGTCCGACTCGCGCCGCGGCGACGTCAGCGGCCCGGCCGCGGTCGGCGCCGCCGGCGCCTCCGGTGCGCCCACGGGCTCCACAGCGGGCAAGAAGTCGACCGGCGCCGCAGCGTTGACAGCTGACGCCGCCGTCGGCGTCGCCTCGGCCAACGGCATTCGCTACTTCGGCGCGCAGGCACCACGCGACGGCCGCGAGGTCCGGTACCCGCACCAGGCCGGGCTCGACACCGTGTTGGCAGCGACGTCGGCCAGCGCGCGACTGGTGTTCCTGCTGCACGGCGCCGCCGGATGGAGCGTCGTCTCGCTGAATCGCGACGGCACCGGGCTTCGCGGGCCCACCCCGCTCGCCGGTGTGCCGCACGACGCCGATCTCGCTACGCCGGCCGTCAGCGCCGGCGCGGCCTACACCGTCGACCGCGCGAGCGGTCGGCTCTACCGGATCGGACAGGCCGGCGACGCCGCGGCAGTGGCCGGCGCCCAGCGGTACCCGCTCGCGCGCGGTGACGGACGCATCGTCGAGTCCGCGGACTTCTCCGACGCCTACGTCACGGCGCACGGCCCGCGCGTCTTCGTCGACTCCCCCAGCCACGCCGACGCCGTCGCGCTGTTCACCGACGGCAGCCGCCGACCGTTGACGGTGCGCAAGAGCGCAGCCGTCGACGTCAGCGCTGCGGGCGGTGCACAAGCCCTGGCGCGGACCTCCGCGACCACCAAGGGCCGGCCGAAGGCGGGGCCGACGCAGCGCAACGCCGGGCAGGCCATCAACAACCGCGTCGACTGCCGCGCCGTCGACCAGAAGCCGCACATCCCGGTGATCACCCAGGCCGGGCCGGGCTCGCGCAGCGTGGCGCTCGCCTGGAACTACCCGCTGCTCGACAGTCAGGACTGCGCGCCGTCGACCTACGTCATCTCGGTCAAGCTGCTCAGCGGCGACGCGCCCGACCCGGGCGGCTCGACCACCGTGCAGGGCCAGCAGAGCACGAACGTCACCGGGCTGTACCCGCAGTCGCGCTACCAACTGACCGTCACTGCGTACCTGCACGGCCAGGGAACGACGTCCGCGCCCGTGCAGGTCACCACCGGCAAGGAGGGCCCGGCCGCGCCCACCGGCCTGCAGGTCTCCGCCGACGCGGGCGGCAACTGGCACATCGGCTTCAACGCGTGCGGTCCGGTGGCGAGCGGTTGCGTGCCGGCCGCGTCGTGGCGCATCGTCTCGAGCTTCTGCGACGCGCGCGGGCTGTCGGCTCCCCCCGCGCCGATCGTGGCTCCGGCGGACCCGACCTCGGCTGCTCAGCCGGCCGTCACCGTGCCGGGCAGCGACGCCCTGCTCGGGCGCGGCCTGCGCTTCCAGATCGAGGGCACCGGCGCTGCCGGTGAGATCGGCACGCCGTCGGCCCAGAGCGCGTGCGTCTACAGCTGGACACCACCGGTTACGTCCGACATCACCGTGTCGGCCAGCACGCCGGCACACACGGACACCAACGGCTCGACCGAGACCACGGCGACCGTCCACTTCGCCCGTGGTCAGACCCACGACCTCGGCGGTGAGGGCGCCACGATGACCTACCAGCTGGTGTCCGGCGGACAGGTCGTGTCGAGCCTCGGCCCGACGAGTTCGGCGTCCGTGACGCTGAACGGCGTGCAACCGGGACGCAGTTACCAGGTTCAGGTCAAGGTCAGCCCCCCGCGCCATCCTGAGGCCGCGGCAACCATCGGGCCGGTCGCAGTGGCACCGGCCATCGCTGACTGGCCGACCCCGACCGTCGACGCGTCGTTCGCCCGCGACTCCGCCACCTCGGGCACCGTGCGGGTGACGGTCGGCCTCAGCGGCAATACCCGCGGCGAGACGTTCGACCTCGTCGGCGGCGCCAGCCGACTCGACTGCGCGTCGGCAAGTTTCCCTCTCACCCGCAACGACTTCGCATCGGGCAGCACGCTGAGTTTCTCCGGCGTCTCGCTGCCGGACTTCTACACCAGCAACGGTTGCACCGTCACCGTGCAGCTCGCCCAGGACACCCGCACTGTCACCAGCCCTGCGCTGTTCGGCGCCGCGGACTCGGCCCAGGTGACGACAGGCCTGTTCGCCATCCCGGCGCCGGAGGCCACCACCACGTCGAGTGACTTCAGCGCTGCGTGGACCGCTGATCAGCCGGACCCGCAGATCACCGTCATCTACAACGGCAGCGACCGGGAGGGTGACATGAACGACTGGAACCTGCTGGCGCGCAACGACACATCCGGCGACTGCAACAGCACCCAGGACGCACCGAAGGCAGTGATCCACGTCAAGCCGAGCTGCGTCACGGCAGGCGGACACTTCAGCGTTCAGGTGTCGTACAACTACTTCGGCTCCACGCAAACGCTGACCCTGCCGGTCTCCGGGACGTCACCCGAACCCGTGAACCCTGCCAACGTGTCCTTCACCGCGGCCTGGGAGGACACCGCGCAGACCATCGATGTCACCTATGCGGGATCCCAGCCCCTTGCCGACCTGCAGCCAGTGCACTTCACCGAGACCGTCACGTCGAACACGCAGGTCGACCCGAACGTGGACTGCGCGGACGCCCAGACGAACCCCGCAGACGCCAGCCCGCATCCGATCCAGATCGCCGTGGACCTCAACGCCTGCCCCCCGACCGACTCCGACGGCAATCCCGCCCAGTACAAGGTCGAGATCACCTTCGAACGCGATGGTGCGAAGACCGCGCCGGTCGACGGCGTCCCACCGTCGTGAGCGACGCCGTGATCCCATTCACCGCAAGTCGACCCGAACACCGCTGAGGAGACTCCCGTGGCCAGCCCTGCCGAGGACTACGCCGCCCGCGGCACCCGCGTCGCCTACGACGTCGACCGCCTGTGCGCCAGCATCGGCAACGTCGTGCAGGGCAAGCCGGACGTCGTGCGCAACGTCGTCCTGTGCCTGCTCGCCGAGGGGCACCTGCTGCTCGAGGACGTGCCGGGTACCGGCAAGACGTCGCTGGCCCGCGCGCTGGCCTCGTCGATCGCGTTGTCATGGCACCGTATCCAGTTCACCCCGGACCTGCTGCCCTCGGACGTCACGGGCGTCTCGATCTACAACCAGTCCAGCCGCGAGTTCGAGTTCAAGAAGGGCCCGATCTTCGCGAACGTCGTGCTGGCCGACGAGATCAACCGCGCCTCGCCCAAGACGCAGTCCGCGCTGCTGGAGGTGATGGAGGAGGCGACGCTGTCGACGGACGGCCAGGTGTACGAGCTTGCCAAGCCGTTCATGGTCGTCGCCACGCAGAACCCGATCGACATGGAAGGCACCTACGTCCTGCCGGAGGCGCAGCTCGACCGCTTCCTGATGAAGCTGTCGGTCGGTTACCCGAGTGCGGAGTCCGAGGCCGAGATCCTGCGCGCGCAGAAGATGGGCCCGACGATCTCGCACCTGCAACCGGTGATGAGCGACGCGGACGTCGCCGCGATGATCGAGGAGGTGCGCAGCGTCGAGGTCGCGCCCGCGCTCGAGCAGTACATCGTCGCTATCGCCGCGCACACCCGCACGATGTCCGAGCTGCGCCTCGGCGTCTCCCCACGCGGCAGCCTGGGACTGCTGCGCGCGTCACGTGCCGCGGCCGCGGCCGAGGGGCGCACCTACGTCACGCCCGAGGACGTCCAGGACATGGCGCCGGTGACCCTGGCGCACCGGCTGATCCTGCAGCCCGATGCTCAACTGCAGGGCCGCACCGCGGACGAGATGATCAATCGCGCACTGCAGTCGGTGCCGGTGCCACGCTCGGTCCCGGCCTGACACCAGGCATGTCATGACGCCGTTCGGACTCGCCGCCCTGCTCGGCGGCGGTGGTTCGCTCACCCTCGGCCTGGTGTTCGACTGGCCGCCGTTCGACATCATCGGCATCGGTCTGCTCGCCGCCGTCGTGCTCGGCTTCGCCTCGGTGGCCCGGCCGTCACGGGTGACGATCGAGCGTGAGATCCAGCCGCCGCGGGTGCCGAAGGGCGAACCGGCGATCGCGCTGCTGACGTTCGTCAACCGCGGCCGCCGGCCGGTGCCGACGACCATCGCGACGCAACACTTCAGCGCGCAGCGCGTGCGCACCGTCATCCCCAGCCTGCGCGGGCGAGAAAGGGGCACGCGCGCCTACCGGCTGCCGACGACACGCCGCGGCGTCTACGACGTCGAGCCCGTGGAGATCGTGCGGCGCGACCCGTTCGAGTTGTTCCGGTTGATCCGCAAACAGGGCGACACGCAGCGCATCCAGGTCTATCCGCGGGTGCTCGACTTCGCCCGGCTGCCGACCGGGCAGTCGCGCTACATCGAGGGGCCGTCGTCGGACATGTCCCCGCAGGGCACGATCACCTTCCACCGGCTGCGCGAGTACGTGCCCGGTGACGACCTGCGCCTGGTGCACTGGCGTTCGTCCGCGCACGCCGGCCAGCTGCTGATCAAGCACAACGTGGACACCTCGCAGCCGTACACCGTGGTCATGTTCGACCTGCGGCCCGCGCGCTACACCGCCGAGTCGTTCGAGCAGGCCGTGGACGTCGTGGCGTCGGTGGTCGTCTCGGCCGGCCGCGACAAGGCTCCCGCCGAACTGCGCTGCACCGACGGCGCGATCATCGGCGGCCCGCAGGCCCACATCGTCACCCCGTTGATCGACTACCTCACCAGCGTCGAGGCCACTTCGGCCGGGTCGCTGCGGGAGCAGCTGCTGGCGCTGCGGCACGCGCACGGCGGCACCGAGCTCGTGGTCGTCACCGGCGTGCTCGACCACGCCGACCTGCCCGCGGTTGCCGCGCTGCGCCGCCGCTTCGACCGGCTGGTGGTCGTCACGATCGACCCCGCGGCAGAGCAGCTCCAGTTCCCGGGCGTGCGCATCGTCGCGGCCGCGGACGCGGATGCCGCGCGCGACGGCTGGAATCTGCAGGCACGCGAATGACCTTCGTGCGCCGCGTCCTGCCGCTGACGATCCTGCCGCTGGCCATGCTGGCAACCGGACTGGCCAGCGTGCCGTGGTTGCGCTCGTTCCCGTCCTCGGTCATCGCCGTCCCGCTGTTCGGCGCCGCCGCGTTGTCCGTGCTCCTTCCTGTGGTGAGCTACGGCATCGGTGTGCGCAGGCTGTGGCTGACGATGCTGATCGACGTCGCGTTGTTCGTCTTCTACGAGCTGACGGTCGTGCTGCGCGACCCCGGCGGCTTCAGCGATCTGTACGACGGCCTGGTGCACGGTCCGGCGCAGCTGCTCAGCTTCGCGCTGCCGCTGGTCAGCCCGCGCTCGCTGCTGGTCGCGCCGATCGCGCTGTGCTGGGCGAGTGGCGGCGTGCTCGGCGAGTGCGTCGCGCGCGGCTGGCGGACGGTGCTGCCCTACTTCGGCTTGCTGGTGGCGCTCGCCCTGTCCTATGCCGCGACCACGCGTGCCATCACCGCCGGCACGGTCAGCAGGCGCTCGGACACGCTGATCGCCGTCTCGTTGCTGCTCGTCCTCCTGCTGCTGCGCGCGGTGGGCGCGTGGATCGCGCAGGAAGCGTCGGCGACAGCAGGGTCCGCGGACAACCTGCTGCCGATCCGCAGCGTCGGCGTCGGGGTCGTGCTCGCCGTACTGGTCGCGGCGTTCGCCGGAGCGCTCGTGCGCGCGCCGGCCTTCTCGGGTCCACCGACCGGCGCCGCGCGGCAGCCGTCGATTAACCACGCGTCGTCGCTGACACCGCTCTCGTTCGTCGCCGGACTGCGTCCGTCCTCGCCGACCTCACGCGGCCGTGAGCTGTTCCGGATGACGACCGACCGCGCAAGCTCGAACTACGTCGCGCTGGCGAGCGTCGATCGTTACGACGGCGACGGCTGGTCCTTCCAGCGCACGTTCCGCCCGTCCGGCGGGGTCCTGCCCGCGGACACCGACACCGAGCTGAACCCGGGCGACGCGGACGTCGACCAGTCGTACCGCATCGACGCCGGACCGATGAGCGGCAGCGCCTGGGTGCCGTCGCTCTACCGCGCGCGCCGGGTCAGCGGTGTCGGCGTCGACGTCGACCCGGCGAGCGGCATGATCGTTCCCGATCAACCACTGCATGCCGGGCAGACCTACGGCGTGGAGTCGGCGAGCTCAGCGCTGCCGTTCGACGAACTCAAGGCATCGGCGACGGTCACCGACTATGCGCCGGCCAACCTGGCGCTCCCGCCGAACCCCACGCTGACGCAGGCGCTCGCGACCCTGGTGTCGTCGTTGGAAACGGAGACGGGCACGCACAGCGTGCCGGGAATCGCGTTCCTGCAGGCCGTTGCACGCGACTTCCGCACCCGCTCCGCGCTTGCCACGAACGTCCCCGCACCGACGCCGTCCCCGTCGCCCTTGCCGTCGCCCTCGCCAACGACGACGCAGGTCGGCGCACCGGCCGCGCAGGCCGCCGGCGGCACCGGTTTCGCCGACGTGCTCGCCTCCATCCGTCAGTTCCGCTCGGCGACACCCGAGCAGTTCGCGACCCTCATGTGCCTGGTGGCGCGCCAGATCAACATTCCTGCGCGGGTCGTCACCGGCTTCCGCGTCCCGCTCCCGCACAACGCCTCCGAGCTGCCCGCGGGCACCTACCGGGTCACCTCCGCGCAGGCGTGGACGTGGGTCGAGGTGCCCGTCGCGGGTCAGGGCTGGGTCGTGCTCGATCCGTCACCCACCACGCACGCCGCCCAACGCGCGCAGTCGTCGGCGGCAGCCGCGCCCAGCCCGACGGCCACGCCCACGCCGTCACGCAGTGCGCTGATCACGCACGGCGCCGACAACAGTGGTCATCGCGTGGCTCCGCCGAGCACGGTGCCGTACCGGACGCCGGTCCCGACGCACACCGTGGTGATCGTGGTCATCGTGGTGCTCGCGCTGCTCGTCCTGGCGCTGATCGCATTCCTGGCCCTGCGCAAGGGCGCACGACGACGTCGCCGCCGCGGCGCTGCCGACCCGCGGCGACGGTTGCTCGGCGCCTGGCAGGAGAGTCTCGACCTGCTCGAAGAAGCCGGCCTGCCCGACCTCACGCACGAGAACAGCCGGGAGATCACCCGCGCGGCGCAGGAACGCTTCGGCGGTGAGTCCGCGGCGCAGGTGCGCCTGCTCGGCAACGCCGCGAACCGCGCGATCTTCAATCCGTCGCACCCGGTCGCGGCCGAGGACGCCGACGCCGCCTGGCAGGCGCAGCAGGCGCTACGGCAAGCGGTGCACGACCGGCTCGACTGGCAGTCCCGGCTGCGCAGTGGCCTGCACTACCGGCGACGCCGGGCAACCGACAAACGTCGTAGACCGATCAGCACGCGCGCGCGACACTGAAGCGGTGTCGAACGCGACCGACGTCCGCACCGAACCCGCGTCGCGGGCCGGGCCGAACGCACGGTTGTCGCGATGGGTGTGGGTCTGCGCGGCGGTGCAGTTCGTCGCACTGATCGCCACGAGCACGCGCTACGGCTTCCACCGCGACGAGATGTACTTCATCCTCTGCGGGCAGCACCCGGCCTTCGGCTATCCGGATCAGCCGCCGCTGATTCCGCTGCTGTGTGCCGCGCTGCACCATCTCGCGCCGGGATCGCTGCTGCTGCTCCGGTTGCCGTCGGCGATCATGAGCGCCGCGACCACCGTCGTGGCAGCCGTCGTCGCTCGCGACTGCCGCGGCCGGGGGCCGGCCCAGGTGGTCGCCGCGATCGGCGCGGCCACCGCCGGCTTCGCGCTCGCGGTCGGCCACATCGTGTCGACGACGACGCCCGACCTGCTCAGCTCGACGCTCGTGTGCTGGCTGGTGATCCGCGCCGTGCTCCTGCGCAGCGGCCCGCCACTGCTGTGGGCCGGCATCGTCACCGGCGTCGGCTTCGAGGCGAAACCCCAGGTCGCGTTCGTGGCCATCGTCCTCGTGCTCGCCCTGCTGGTGGCCGGGCCGCGATGGCCGCTGCGCTCGCCGTGGCTGTGGGCCGGCGCGGCGAGCGCCGCCGTGCTGGCGTTGCCGTACGTCGTGTGGCAGGCCCAGCACGGCTGGCCGCAGCTGACCGTCGCCGGCGCGGTCAGCGGCACCGCCGAGGGCGGCCGGGCCGGGTTCGTACCGTTCCAGTTCGTCCTGGTCAGTCCGGTGTTCGCGCCGGTATGGATCGCGGGGCTGGTCGCGGCCTGGCGTGGCCGCTCGCACATCCTGCGCTTCGTGCCCGTCGCCTACGCGGTGCTCGCCGTGGCCTACCTGCTCAGCAACGGCAAGGCCTACTACCTGGCCAGTGTCTACCCCGCGCTGCTCGGCATCGGCGCGATCCCGGTCGCGGCGTGGCTGGCGCGTGGCCGCGGACGCATGCGGGTCGCCGCGGTCGCCGCAGTCGTGGCGGCGGTGGTCAGCGCGGTCATCGCGCTGCCACTTCTGCCCGCCGACGATCTGCAGGGCAGTGCCACGATGGCGCTCAACCCGGACCAGGGCGAGACGGTCGGCTGGCAACGCTTCGCGCACACCGTGTCGCGCGTCTGGCACGGGCTGCCCGCGGACCAACGTGCACACACGGTGATCTTCACCGGTAACTACGGCGAAGCGGGCGCCGTCGACCTGCTCGGCGCAAGACTCGGCCTGCCACGCGCCTACAGCGGGCACAACGCACTCGCTGCGTGGGGCGAGCCTCCGGCGAGCGCCACCCAGGTGGTCGTGCTGGGCTACACCGGCGCGCGGGACGCAGCCCCCGAGTTCGTCGGCTGTGTCCGGCGCGCCCGCATCGACGACGGGGTCGGTCTGGACAACGACGAGCAGGGTGGCCCCGTGCTCGTCTGCCGACCCAGCGCTGCGTGGCGAGTGTTGTGGCCGCGACTGCGGCACTACGACTGACCCGGGTGATGCGCATCCTGCGTGCCGGAACGCGTCAGGCTGTGCCCGCGCAGTGGCCGAGCCGTGCAAGGATGCTGCGCATGACGGCCGGAACCAAGCGTTCGCTGGCCCTCGCCGGGCTGCTTGCCGGTGCCGGAGCAACGCACTTCGTCTTCCCGGCGTTCTACGACGCGATGATCCCCGAATCGCTGCCCGGGCCGGCGCGCAGGTGGACACAGGGCTCGGGTGCGGTGGAGTTGCTCGTCGCCACGGCGGTCACGCTGCCGCGCACGCGCCGCACGGGTGGCCTGGGCGCCGCGCTGCTGTTCGCCGGGGTGCTGCCGGCCAACGTCAAGATGGCCCTGGACGCCCGGCACGCCCGCTCGACGCCGTACCGCGTCGGCACCTGGCTACGGCTGCCGTTGCAGCTGCCGCTCATCGCGTGGGCGTGGCAGGTACGACGCTCGGCCTGCTGACCGATCCGCGCCTGGCGGATCCCGCACTTGGCACTGCGCTGTCGCGCCGGTGAAGATCGTCTGACCGCTGCGGGCAGGTGCCAAGTGCCCTCGGGGACCCGCTCGGTGCGCTGCGTCAGCCGGCTACGGCGTGCTCTCGTATCTGCGGCTCGGGTTCGTCACCTGCGGCGATGAGATCGGCGGTGCGTCCGGCGCTACGCCGCCCCGCGCGGCCGGTCGTCGCCGCACCGAGCACCAGCACCGCGACGCCGCAGCCGACGAGGATCCACCACCCGGTGCGGCTCGCGGCGACGAACCCGCTGCTCAGCGAGCCGCCGAAAGCGCCGACGCCGCTGGCCAGCACCGACCCGACGACCGCCACGCCGAGCGCAGCACCGACCTGCCGGCTGGTCGAGGCGACCGCCGCGGCGACCCCGGCCTGCGCGCGCGGCATGCCGGACACCGCGGTGTTCGTGATCGGCGCGTTCACGATCCCGAAGCCCATGGCGAACACGGTGTACGTCGCGATCAACGCGAAGGTGGACTCGTGCGCCGAGGTCGGCACCAGCAGCAGGGCACCGATGGTCATCAACGCACCCGCGGCGATGAGCGGCAGCCGCGGCCCACGGCTCGCGACGACCCGGCCGGACAGCGGCGCGAAGACGATCGTCACCACGGCGAACGGCAGCAGGTGCAACCCGGCGGCGAGCGGCTCCAGGCGGCGCACGTCCTGCAGGTACAGCGTCGTCAGGAACAGGAATCCGGAGAACGACCCGAAGGCGCACACCGCGATCACCGTGGCGCCGCTGAACGGCACGCTGCGGAAGAAGCGCAGGTCGATCAGCGGGTCGGTGCGGCGTGGTTCGTACCGCAGCAACGCGACGAGCGCAGCGAGTGCGAGCACGAAGGCCGTGATGGTCTGCGCCGACACCCAACCCGCGCGCGGGGATTCGATGATGCCGAACGTCACGCCGGCCAGGACCACGATGACGAGTGCCTGCCCGATCGGGTCCGGCCGCCTGGCGCGCTGCGCCCGCGACTCGGGCACGAACAGTGCGGCGAGTACGAACGCAGCGACCCCGATCGGCACGTTGATCCAGAAGATCGACCGCCAGCCGACGGCATCGATGAGTGCGCCGCCGACCACCGGGCCGAGTCCGAGGCTCAGCCCGATGACACCGCCCCACACGCCGATCGCGCGGGCGCGCTCCTTCGGGTCGGTGAAGACGTTGGTGATGATCGACATCGCGACCGGGTTGAGCATCGAGCCGCCGACGGCCTGCATCGCGCGGAACGCGATCAGCCAGCCGAGGCTGGGGGCGATGCTGCACAGCAGCGAGCCGATCGAGAACACCGCGAGGCCGATCTGGAACAGCCGGCGGCGGCCGATCCGGTCCGCGGTCGAACCGGACAGCATCAGCAGGCTGGCCAGCACCACCGTGTAGGCATCGATCGTCCACTGCAGGTCGGGCAGCGACGCGTGCAGGTCGGTGCGGATGGTGTTGAGCCCGACGTTGACGATGGTGTTGTCCATGCCGACGATCAGCAGGCTCATGCAGCAGATCGCCAGGATGAGCAGCCGTCGGCGGTGAGTCAGGTCGGGCACTGCACCCACAGTAGTTAGTTAGCCGAACTATCGCTTTGTGATGTCAGTCCTCATTGCCGACGCCCGCGCCGACCCGCAGCTCGTCGACCCGCTCGGCCTCGTCCAGCTCGTTGCGTTCGGGTTGCTGCGTCTGGCCGCGGTCGGCGGCGTCGAGTGCACGGTGCACCGTCGAGAGCGCGACGGCGGCCGCCAGCACGGTGCCGGCGCCGAGCAGGAACGGCACCATGGCGTTGCCGTCCGGGCTCACCAGCTTGCTGGCGACGAACGGCGCGAGGCCGCCGCCGATGAACCGGACGAAGCCGTAGGTCGCGGACGCCACCGGTCGTTCGACCGGCGCGATGCTCATCACCGCGGTGGTCACCAGGGTGTTGTTCACCCCGATGAACGCCCCCGCGACGATGACGGCGGCGATGACGGTGGCCTTGGAGTCCCACCAGATCGCGATGACCGCGAGGTCGGCCGCCATCAGCACGAAGTTGCCGTACAGCGTGCGCGGCGTACCGAACCGGGCCTTGAGCCACGGCGCGCCCCACACGGCGAAGACGGCGACGAGCACACCCCACGCGCAGAAGACGAGGCCGAGCTGTTGCGGGCTGATCGGACGCATCAGGAACGGCGAGTAGCCGAGCAGCGTGAAGAAGCCCCAGTTGTAGAGCAGGCCGACGCCGCCCGTGGTGGCGAGTGCACGGTGCCGCAGCGCCTTGATCGGTTCGGTGATGCTCTCCCGACGCTTGGGCCGCGGTGTGCTCGGCAGCAGGATCAGCGTCGCGACCAGCGCGATCGCCATCAGCGCGGACACCCCGAAGAACGGTCCGCGGCGGCTGATCGAGCCGAGCTCGCCGCCGAGCAGCGGACCGAGCGCGATACCGACGCCGAGCGCGGTCTCGTAGAGGATGATCGCGCCGGCGAACCCACCGGTGGCCGAGCTGACGATGACTGCCAGCGAGGTGGCGATGAACAGGGCGTTGCCGAGTCCCCACCCGGCGCGGAAGCCGACGATGCCGTCGATGGTGTTCGACGACCCGGCCAATGCGGCGAAGATGACGATCAGCACCAGCCCGGCGATGAGCGTGCGTTTGGCGCCGATGCGGCTGGACACCCAGCCGGTGACGAGCATCGCGACAGCCGTGACGACGAGATAGCTGGTGAACAGCAGCTCGACCTGGCTGGGCGACGCGTGCAGCTTCGAGCTCAACGCGGGCAGGATCGGGTCGACGAGCCCGATCCCCATGAAGGAGATCACGCAGGCGAACGCGACCGCCCACACCGCCTTCGGTTGCCGGAACGGGTTGGCGGCATTCTCGCCGTGTGTCATCGGGCGTTCTTCCTTGTCGGGGATGTGTCGGGTTCGTCGACGGTGAGCAGCCGGTCCAAGGCGGGCGTTGCGGCGAGCAGGGCGCGCCGGTCGGCGTCGTCGAGCTGTTCGAGACGCTCGCGCAGCAACTCGGCGCGTGCGGCGTGCCGCTCGACGAGCAGCGCACGGCCGGCGTCGGTGAGGCGGACGAGCGTCGCGCGCCGGTCGGTCGGGTCCGCGGCGCGTTCGGCGTAGCCGGCCTCGGCCAGCCGGTTGACCAGCACCGTGACGCCGGGCTGGGTCATCGCCTCGCGTTCGGCGAGCTCGGACACGCGCAGCGGGCCCTCGGTGGCCAGCCGGTTGAGCGCGCTGGCCGTCGAGGCACTCACCGGCTGGGCGGCGTTGCGCCGTAGCCAGACGACCAGCCGCTCGAGCGCGGTGGCCAGTTCGCCGGCAGTCACCTCGGTCGTTTGCATAGCTCAATTATATAACGTGCTTATCTATATCCGCCACACAGCGGCGCCCGACCCCGGCCGCCCGAATGAGTGGCGGACCGGATGCCGACCGGCGACGACGCGCCGCAGACGGTGCGGCAAGATGCGCACGGTGAGCGCCGGCGAGCAGTCCCCGCACGATGCGCTCGACGATTCGGTGCGCGCGGGGCTGCGCGACATCCGGGCGACCGGCGACGATCCCGACACCGGCGGGGCACGATCGAACTCGCACCTGCACACGATCTTCGACGCGATGGCCGGCAGCCGGCTGCTCGACATCCACGCCCGCCGGCTGCGCGAGAGCGGCCGCGGCTTCTACACGATCGGTTCGGCGGGGCACGAGTCGAACGCCTTCGTCGCGGCCGCGCTGCGTCCGGGTGACCCCGCGCTGCTGCACTACCGCTCGGGCGCGTTCTTCCTCATGCGTGCGATGCAGGCGGGGCGCACGCTCGACGACGCGCTGCGAGCCGTGCTGCTCGGCATGCTCGCGAGCACCGCGGACCCGGCGTCCGGCGGCCGGCACAAGGTGTGGGGCGACGCCGCCCTGGCCGTCATGCCGCAGACGTCGACGATCGCGTCGCACCTGCCGCGCGCGCTCGGCGTGGCGCTGTCACTCGCGCGGGCGAAGCGACTGGGCGTGCCGAACCGCTGGCAGCCCGACGCCGTCACCGTGTGCAGCTTCGGCGACGCGAGCATCAATCACTCGACCGCGGTCGGTGCGCTGAACGCCGCCGGGTACGCAGCGGTGCAGGGGCTGCCGCTGCCGCTGCTGTTCGTCTGCGAGGACAACGGCATCGGCATCTCGGTACCGACGCCGGCGGGCTGGGTCGCGGCGGCGGCACAGCGACCGGGCATCAAGTACTTCGCCGCCGCGGGCGACGACCCGGACGGCGCCGCCGCACAGGCGCAGGCCGCGGCGGACTTCGCCCGCCGCCGGCGTCGCCCGGCTCTGCTGCACCTGACGACGGTGCGCTACCTCAGCCATGCCGGCAGCGACGTCGAGGCGGCGTACCGCGCGAGCACCGAGATCGGCGCCGACCGCGCCAAGGATCCGCTGCTGGCACTCGGGCGCCGCCTCGGCGATCCGCATCTGGCCGACCGGTACGCCGAGATCGATGCATGCATCGCGGCGATCGCCGATGACCTCGCCGACACTCCCACGCTGCGCGACGCGGCCGCGGTGATGGCACCCCTCGCGCCGCGCGCCGCAGCGCCGCTGAGCGCACCCGTCGCCGATGACGACCGACGGCGCGAGGTGTTCGGCGCAAAGCTGCCCGAGGACGCCGGGCCCATGACGCTCGCGCAGTCGATCAACGCCGCACTCACCGATTCACTCGCCGCCCGGCCGGAGATGCTGGTCTTCGGCGAGGACGTCGGCCGCAAGGGCGGTGTCTACGGCGTCACCCGAGGCCTGCAGCAGCGCTTCGGTGCCGCCCGGGTGTTCGACACCCTGCTCGACGAGCAGTCCATCCTGGGCTTCGGCCTCGGCCTCGGCGTGAGCGGCATGCTGCCGGTGCCGGAGATCCAGTACCTCGCCTACCTGCACAACGCCGAGGATCAACTGCGCGGTGAGGCGGCGAGCCTGCGGTTCTTCTCCGACGGCGCGTTCACCAATCCGCTCGTCCTGCGGGTGCAGGGGCTGGCGTACCAGAAGGGGTTCGGCGGCCACTTCCACAACGACAACGCCGTCGCCGTGCTGCGCGACATCCCCGGTCTCGTCGTCGCCGTGCCGTCCCGCCCGGAGGACGCCGCGCCGATGCTGCGCGGCTGCCTGACCGCCGCGCGGGCGACGGGCCAGGTGAGCGTGTTCCTGGAACCCATCGCGCTGTATCACGAGCGCGACCTGCACGAGCCGGGCGACCGCGGCTGGCTCGGCAGCTACTCCCCCGACGCCGTCGCACAGCTCGGGTCGGCGCGGCTGCACGACTGCGGCACCGACGGCACGGACCTGACGATCGTCACCTTCGGCAACGGCGTGCGGATGAGCCTGCGGGTGGCGCGCCGCCTCGCGGCAGAGGGGCGCGCGGTGCAGGTGCTGGACCTGCGCTGGATCGTCCCGCTCAACTTCGACGAGATCTTCCGTGCCGTGTCCGGCACGAACCGGGTGCTGGTGGCCGACGAGACGCGGCACAACGCCGGCGTCGGCGAAGGCGTGCTCGCGATGCTCATCGACGCCGGTTACCCCGGCCGGCGCCTCGCGCGAGTCGCGAGCCGGGACAGCTTCGTCCCGCTCGGTGACGCTGCCAACCTCGTCCTGCTCGGCGAGGACGAGATCGAGCGCGTCGCGCGCGCCCTCCTCGCCCGCTGAGTCACGTCTTCCCACCCGAGATGGTCGCGGATCCGGCGGAAATGACGACCATCTCGGGTGGGAAGACGCAACTGGTCAGGTCAGGTCAGGGCGGCCAGGACGCGGTCGAGCGCGGCGACGCCGCGGTCGATCTCGTCCTCGGTGACGGTCAGCGGCGGGCGCACGCGCAGTGCGCTGGCGCCGCAGCCGAGGACGAGCACATGCTCGTCGGCACGTAAGCGCGTGACGACGTCGTCACGCAGCTGCGCCGACGGCAGCGTGATGGCGCACATGAGCCCACGACCGCGGACCTCGGACACCACGGCGTGCTTCGCGGCGAGTGCCTCGAGCTGGCCCAGCAGGTGCTTGCCCAGCACGCCGGCGCGGGTGATCAGGTCGTCGGATTCGATGACCTCGAGGATGCGTCGCGAGCGCACCATGTCCGTGAGGTTGCCGCCCCAGGTGGAGTTGATGCGCGAGGACACCGCGAAGACGTTGTCCGGCACCTCGTCGACGCGGCCGCCGGCCATCACGCCGCAGACCTGCGCCTTCTTGCCGAAGGCCACGACGTCCGGAGTGACGCCGAGCTGCTGGTAGGCCCACGCCGTGCCGGTCATGCCGACGCCGGTCTGCACCTCGTCCATGACGAACAGCGCATTGAACTCGCGGCACAGCGCCTGCATGGCCTGCAGGAACTCCGGTCGGAAGTGGTTGTCGCCGCCCTCACCCTGGATCGGCTCGGCGACGAAGCAGGCGATGTCGTGCGGGTGCTGTTCGAAGGCGTGCCGCGCTGCAGCCAGGGCCGTCTGCTCCGCTGCTGCGACGTCAGCACTGCCGTTGATCGACGGCGACGGGATCCGTGGCCAGTCGAACTTCGGGAACCGCGCGACCTTGTTCGGGTCGGTGTTCGTCAGGCTCATCGTGTAGCCGCTGCGGCCGTGGAACGCCTTCTCCAGGTGCAGCACCTTCGTGCCGAGCGCGGGGTCGATGCCGTGCGCCTCGTTCCACCGGCTCTTCCAGTCGAACGCGACCTTGAGCGCGTTCTCCACGGCGAGCGCACCGCCGTCGACGAAGAACAGGTGCGGCAGCGCCGGATCGCCGAGCACGCGCGCGAACGTGTCGACGAAGCGCGCCATCGGCACCGTGTAGATGTCGGAGTTGCTCGGCTTGTTGATCGCCGCCTCGGCGAGTTCCGCGCGCGCGGCGTCGCTGGTGAGCGCCGGGTGGTTCATGCCGATCGCCGACGAGGCGAAGAAGGTGAACATGTCCAGGTACTGCGTGCCGTCGCGCGCGTCGACCAGCGTTGTGCCGGTCGACGCGGCGAGATCGAGCACCAGGTCGTAGCCGTCGGCCAGCATGTGCGCCGCGATCGTCGCGTGCACGTCGGCCGGGTCCAGCGAGGCGGGGGTCCGGATGTCCGTCATGGCGGCGATGCTATCGGACGTTCTCCGGTTCGATCACACGGTGACCGGAACTTTTTCCGTTCAAGGCGGGCAGGTCCGGAACAGCAGCGCGCCGCTCGAAGAATGTCTGCAGCACCACGGTCGTGCGGGTGGAGACGTTGGCGCGTTTGCGGATCTGCCGGATGAGCTCTTCCAATGCGCTGGGCGAGGCCACCCGCACGAACAACACGTAGGCGTCGTCGCCGGCGACCGAGTGGCACGCTTCGATCTCGGACAGCCCGGCGAGCTGCTCCGGCGCGTCGTCGGGCTGTGCGGGGTCGAGCGGAGTGATGGCGATCAACGCGGCCAGCGGCAGGCCGAGGGCCTCTGGCCGGACGAGGGCCGCGTACCCGTGAATGACGCCCTCGGCCTCGAGCCGGCGCACCCGGGCCTGCACCGCGGACACGGACAGGCCGGTCAGCTCGGCGAGGGTCTTGAGCGTGCTCCGGCCGTCGGTGAGCAGCGCAGCCGCGATGCGCCGGTCGATCGGGTCGGTCAGCGTGGTCACGCGCACACGCTATCGGCCGGATACGTCGGTCCGGCGTGAATTCACGGTCGCTGGGTGCTGCCGGCCTCAGCCGGCGCCGGTCGCCTGCACAGTCGTCTGCGCAGTGGCCGACACGGGCCCGCCGCGCGGCGCGACACTGTGCACGTCGGCGACGACGACGGTGATGTTGTCGTGGCCGCCGGCGGTCAGCGCGGTGTCCAGCAGCGCGTCGGCCGCGTCCTGCGCCAGGGTGTGGGCGCCGAGCACGGACGCGATCTCGTCGTCGTCGACCTCGCCGGACAACCCGTCGGAACACACGAGGAAGCGGGTCGCCGGCCCGGGGTCGAGCGTCCACACGTCGGGAGTTACGCCGGCCGCCCCGCCGAGGGCGCGGGTGATGACGTTGCGCCGCGGGTACAGCGCCGCGGCGACCTCGCTGAGCTTGCCGGCATCGCGCAGTTCCTGCACCTCGGAGTGGTCGACACTGACCTGGGCGAGCACGCCGTCACCGTAGGAGTACACCCGCGAGTCGCCGACGTTGAAGACCACGCATCGCTCCGAAGTGTCGTCGGTCTGCGCGTCGGCCAGCGCGACACCGCACAGCGTCGTGCCCATGCCGGCGTGGCCGAGGGTGTGTGCGCCGTCCTCGCGAATCAGCCGGTCCGCGTCCACGACGGCGGCGACCACGTCGTCGGGCTGCAACGGCCCGGCGGCGAGCTCGCGCATCCGCTCGACGGCGATCCGACTCGCCACCTCGCCGGCCGCGTGGCCGCCCATGCCGTCGGCAACGACCACCAGCCGGTCCGCGACGAACACGGAGTCCTCGTTGGTCTCGCGCACCCGGCCGCGGTGGGTCACCGCGGCAGACGTCATGGTCAACATGCGGCCCCCTTCGACGCGCTGGTGCGCTCCGCGAGCACGATCGCCGCCCAGAGTAGCCAAGTCGGGGCCGCGCCGGGCGGTATCCGGGCACGTGGCGACGGCCCCGACAGCGCCGTGCTGGTCCGCTGTCGGGGGTTGTTCGGCAAGCCTTCGCCCGTGGGACGGCTGCTGCACACGAAACGCGTGGCAGCGAGCACAATCACCGGCATGGTCGCAGGCTTCGAGATCGGCACCGATGGGCCCGGCCGCATCCTCGTCGGGGTGGACGGCACCGATTCCTCGCTGCGCGCCGGCTCCTACGCCTCCGGGATGGCGCGGCGGCAGGGCTCGCACCTGATCGTGCTGTACGTGTGTCCACCGGCCGGGCTGGCCGCGCAGTCGGCCGTCACCGCGGGCGCCGTCGTGCAGACGCAGCACGAGATCGCCGAGCAGTTACGCCAACTCGTGGAGCATCGGGCCGCCGACGCGCACGTCGACGCCGAGTTCGTGTTGCGCCACGGCAACCCGTACCGCGAGCTGCTCAAGGTGGCCGACGAGTACCGCGTCGACGCCGTGGTGGTCGGCTCCTCCACCCAGTCCGGGCGTCGGTTCGTCGGCTCGCTCGCCGGCCGGCTGGTCCGTGACGCGGTGTGGCCGATCACCGTCGTCCCGTGAACCCGCGACATGTGAAGGAAATGTGAAGTAGACTTGATCGTCATGGAGAGCGGTTCCGTCGTCGGGCCGGGTACGCCCGCGTTCGGCCCCGACTACGCCGACGTCGCGCTGTTGCGCGCCGGCAGCCGCTTCACGCTGTACTCGGCCCACGAGGTCGCTGCCGAGCGCGATGTCATCGTCAAGGTGCCGAACATCGCGAGCCCGGACTGGTTGCACGACGCCCTCGAGGTCGAGGCCACCATCCTCGACGCCATTGGCCGGCATCCCAATGTCATCACGCTGTACCACCGGCTGCGTGCCCACGACGGCCGACCCGCGCTGGTGCTGGAACGCTGCCCCGGGTCCCTGGACGATGTGGCCGAGGACAACCGGATGTCGTTGCGCGAGGCCGCGGCCGCCGGAATCAAGATCGCCGACGCTCTCGAGGCGCTGCACGCGTCCGGCTACGCGCACCGCGACGTGCGACCGGCGAACGTGCTGCTGACCGCCGCCGGTGAGCCGGTGCTCGCGGGTTTCGACGAGGCCGTGCCGCTGGACGGCGATGCCGGGTACGGCCCGTTGCACATCACGACAGCGCACACCGCGCCCGAGCTGCTCGAAGGTGCAGCACCGACGCCGGCGAGCGACGTGTACGGCCTCGCGTCGACCCTCTACGAGCTCATCGCCGGGCGAGCCGCGTTCCGCGAATACACCGGCGAGTCCGCGGCGACGATCATCGTGCGCGTGCTCAGCAATCCGGTGCGCCCGATCACCACGCCCGGCGTACCGCTGGACGTGTCGGACCTGCTCACGTGGGCGCTGACCGGTGACCCGGCGCGGCGGCCGCCGACGCCCGCGTGGATCGCCGAGGAACTCGGCCGGATCGAGCGTCGACAGGGTTGGCCGCGCACCCGGCACGCCACGTAGTTCCCGGTCGGCGACCGGAGAGATGCATCATCTTCTCTATCAAGTAGCTAGACAATGTGCGAATCGTCGTGCAGAGTGGCCACGTGCACCGCGCGACGACCCGGACCGATCTCTTCCTCGATCCTGGACAGCTCATCGAGCTGACGCGCTTCTACTGTGACGAGGTCGCCGCGGGGCAGTACCCGTACATCGACTACAGCGCCTCCAGCGCGGAACAGCGCTGGCACCAGCGCATCTACCGCGACCGCCGCATGGACGTCTGGCTGATCAGCTGGCTGCCCGAACAGGGCACCCAGCTGCACGACCACGGCGGATCGTCCGGCGCGTTCAGCGTGCTGTCCGGGACGCTGACCGAGTCGGTGGTCAGCGGTGGCGCCTGCCGCGAGCTGAGCCGGGCCGGCGGCGAGAGCGTCGGATTCGGCGCGCACTACGTGCACGACGTGCGGAACACCTCGGACGACCCGGCAGTCAGCGTGCACGCGTATTCGCCACCGCTGACCACGATGACGTACTACGACCTCACCGACGGCAAGCTCGAGACGATCGCGTCCCTGGCCACCGAGGATCCGGAGCCGGCGTTGACCGAGGGGCTGCGCCGGACGGGCTGATCGCGCGTCAGCTCGCCCGCGAACTCTGCGGGCCCTCCTCGACCAGCTCGTCGGGCTCCGGTGGCGCGAGCGGGCGCAGCCGCATCCAGCCCAGCATGAACAGGCCGACGACGAGCATGCCGATGCCGGTCCACACGTTCAGATGCATGCCGGACGACTTGGCCGGGTGCATCTGCACGAGGCCGGCGATCAGCACGATCACCCCGTACAGCGTCAACAGCCCGCCGACGATCAACCGGATGTCGAACAGCCGCGCGATCCGGCTGGCCTGCTCGGCGTCGACCTTGGTCGGTTCGCTCATCACAGCCTCCTAGGCGAAGATCACGTTGAGGACGGCGGCGGCGGCCAGCACGATGCCGCCGAGCAACACGGGACGGCGCCACCAGACCTCGTGGGTCTTCGCCCCCTTGGCCCGATGTCGCGAGTACACGATGTCGCCGAGAGTGCTGGGGTCCGGCCTCGGTGTCACCGCCGTCACCGCGAGCGTGACGACCACGTCGAAGCCGAAGGCGACCACGGCCTGCACGAACGTGGGGTAGATCGCCGACCCGCTCTCGAACACCTTCACCTGGAAGAGCACGAAGGTCACGGTGCCGGTGACGACGCCGGCGAGCAGTCCCCAGAAGCCGGCCCAGGCGGACGTCTTCTTCCAGAACATGCCGAGGATGAACGTGGCGAAGATCGGCGCGTTGAAGATGCTGAACAGGTTCTGCAGGTAGACCTGGATGTTGGTGAACTGGTCGGCGATGATCGCCGTGCCGACGGCGAGGACGATGCCGATCAGTGTCACGACCCGTCCGGCGCCGAGGTAGTACCGGTCGCTGCGGTTCTTGGCCAGGTACGGCTGCAGCAGGTCGTACGTGATCACGGTGTTCAGCGAACTGACGTTGGCCGCGACACCGGCCATAAACGACGCGAACAGTCCGGTGATGGCGATGCCGAGCACACCGGAGGGCAACAGATCACCCATGAGCTTCGGGATGGCGTCGTTGTACGTGAGCGAGCCCTTCCCGAAGTTCTTGTAGGTGGCTACCGCCACCAGCCCGGGGATGACCGTGACGGCGGGGATGAGCAGCTTGGGGTACGCGGCGATGATCGGCGTGCGCCGCTGCGCGGATTCGTCCTTGGCCGACAGCGCGCGTTGCACCTCGGCGAAGTTCGTCGTCCAGTACCCGAAGGAGAGGACGAAGCCGAGGCCGAGCACGATGCCGATGAAGTCGCCGCCGATCGGGTTGGCCGGATGTGACCCGATGCCGGTGCCACCCCACGCGTGCAGCGCGTTGTCGTTCCCGGCGAACGCCTTGATCACCTTGTGCCCGAGATCGGCGAATCCGCCGACATGCACGACGGCCGCGACGGTGAGTGGGATGAGCCCGGCGAGGATGACGAAGAACTGCAGCACCTCGCCGTAGATCGCACTGGACAGGCCACCGGCACCGATGTAGATGAGCACGAACGCCGCCGACACCAGGATGCCGACGTAGAGGTTCACCCCGAGCAGGCTCTGCAACACGATGGCGAGCGCGTACAGGTTGACGCCGGCGATCAGGACGGCCGAGAGGGCGAACACGATCGCGTTGAGCACGTGCGTCGAGTCGTTGTAGCGCACCCGCAGGAACTCAGGGACCGAGCGAACCTTCGACCGGTAGTAGAACGGCATCATCACGATGCCGAGGAACACCATGGCCGGCACCGCGCCGATCCAGTAGTAGTGCACGGTGGCGACACCGAACTGTGCGCCGTTGGCCGCCTGCCCGAGGATCTCGGTCGCGCCGAGGTTGGCGCTGACGAAGGCCAGGCCGGTGATCCACGCGGGCAGCGAGCGGCCTGCGAGCAGGAAGTCGGCGCTGGTGCCCACCGAGGCCCGGGCGGCGAACCCGATGCCCAGCACCGCCACGAAGTAGATGACGAGCAGCGTGATGTCCAGCGCGCTCGGATGCAGTCGAAGCACAGACGCACTCCAGTTCCAGGCGTCTCGTCGGCCCCTTGTTGGGCTGCGCGGTTTTCCGCCCGATCACACGTCCTACCGGATAAAGCCGGTAGATCAAAGCACCCGCTAGGAGTTGGCGGCGTCCGCGGCGTTGTAGCCGATCCAGCCGGCGTAGCCCAGCAGCGCGAGCACGCCGAGCTTGCGCGTCGGCGGCAGCACCATCGCCAGCCCGATACCGACCTCGCTGGCGCCGTCGCGCAACACCCACTTGTCGGTGTCCTTCGGGAAAGCGACCTTCGTGACGTCGGTGAACGCCTCGGGTGCTACGAAGTGGGCGGCGCCGACTCCGGCGACGAGGAGACCGAGCTTGCCGGTGAGTGACATGTGGCCAGCCTGCCCCGTTGTCCGATAACTGTCACAGCGGTCACGACAGCGGGCTCCGTGGCAGCAGCGAGTCGGAGATGATCTTCTGCTGGATCTGGCTGGTGCCCTCGAAGATGGTCGTCAGGCGCGCATCGCGCCAGTAACGCTCCACCTGGTGTTCGGTCGTGTAGCCGTTGCCGCCGTACAACTGCATGGCGTCGCCGGTGACCTCGACCGCCATCTCCGTGGCGACGAGCTTGGCCATGGCCGACTCGCGCTCGGCGGGCCGGCCGTGGTCGAGCAGATCGGCGACCTGCTGGTAGAACGCCCGCGCCTGATCGACGCGGGCCGCCATCGTCGCGAGCATGAAGCGCAGCGCCTGGAAGTCGCCGATCGGGTGACCGAACTGCGCACGCTCCTGCAGGTATCCGACGCTGTCCTCGACCGCCGCCCGGGCCAGGCCGACGGCGCGCGCGGCGGTGTGCACGCGGGCGATGTTCAACCAGCGCTGCGTGTCGCGGAAGGCTTCGGTCCCCCCGGTGTCGGCACCGCCGTTCGCGCGGCCGGCGCGGTTCGCGACCGGCACCCGCACGGCGTCGAAGGTCAGGTCCCAGGTGGAGAAGCCGTGGTAGCCGATCTTGTCGATGGTCGACCCGGTGAGCCCGGCCGGGAACGCATCGCGTTCCTTGTCGACGATGAGCGTCGCAAGCCCCGCTGAGCGCTTCTCCCCCGCTGCCGGCTCGGCGGTGCGGCACAGCAGCTGGATGAAGTCGGCGGCCTTCGCATTGCCGATCCAGCGCTTGTGCCCGGTGACGACGTAGTCGTCGCCGTCCCGCTCCGCCCAGGTGCTCACCGCGGCCAGATCCGAGCCGGCATCCGGTTCGGAGAAGCCGGCGGCCCCGATCCAGTCGCCGCGCGCGCTGCGCCGCAACAGCCGTGCTCGGCGCGCGTCGTCTGCGAGGTCGGTGCCCAGGCCCTGGCCCCGCGCGATGATGCTCGCGACGCTCATCCAGCCGCGCGCGAGTTCCTCGGCAACCATCGCGTACTCGAACACGCCACATCCGAGGCCGCCGAACTCGGTGTCGATCATGATGCCGAAGTAGCCCTGCCCGCCGAGCGCGTCGACCAGACTGCGCGGCATCTCGGCGCGGCGCGGGTCCAGCTCGTCCGCGACCGGCTTGACGACCTCCGCGGTGAAGGCCCGCGCACCGTCCTGCAGGGCCGTCCGCGCATCGGTGCGGTACGCCGGCGGCAACTCGGGCGCCGGGGCGGCCACGGGAGCGGTGTCGGTGCTCATGGCGCCAGCATCCCGCACGCGACGGCGGCCACTGCCCCGCGCCGGCGCCGCGGTGTGGCAGGTGCCTCATCCGGGCGTGAGTTCGTCGCTCGTGGGGTCGGGGTATGTCACACGCATGCCGCAGACCGTCCTCGTCACCGGTGCGTCCGGGTTCGTCGGCTCGCACCTGTGCACGGCGCTCGTGGCGGCCGGGCACGACGTGCGGGCCATGACCCGCCACCCCGACGACTACGACGGCGCCGGGAAAGCCGTGTACGGCGACGTCGACGACGAGCAGAGTCTGCGCGCGGCGATGGACGGCGTCACGGCTGCGTACTACTTCGTGCACGCGCTCGGGTCCGACGACTTCGAACAGCGCGATGCCGACTCCGCACGCCGGTTCGCCGCGGCCGCTGCGGACGCCGCCCTTCGGCAGATCGTCTATCTCGGCGGCCTCGGCAGCGATCAGGACGACCTGTCGGCGCATCTGCGCTCGCGCCGGCAGGTCGAGAAGCTGCTCGGCGAGACCGGTGTGCCGGTAACAGTGCTGCGCGCGGCCGTGGTCATCGGCGACGGCGGCATCTCCTGGGAGATCACCCGTCAGCTCGTCGAGCACCTGCCGGTGATGCTCACCCCGAAGTGGACCAAGACCAGGACGCAGCCGATCGCGCTGGCCGACGTGGTGCGCTACCTGGCGGGTGTGCTGGGCAACGAGAAGGCGATCGGGCGCACCTTCGAGGTCGGCGGTCCGGACGTGCTGGAGTACGCCGACATGATGCGCCGCGCAGCCATCGTGCAGGGCAAGAAACTGCGGATGATCGACGTGCCGCTGCTGAGCACCACGTTGTCCTCGCACTGGCTGGCGTTGGTCACCGACGTCGACCTCACCACGGCGCGTAATCTCGTCGATTCGATGTCCAACGAGGTCGTGGTGCGCGACAAGTCGATCCACGACGTCGTCTCGGGCGAGGACATCGGCTACGACGAGTCGGTACGCCGCGCGCTCGCCGACCGTGCTGCCAAGTCCTGAGGGGACGCCGTCATGACCACCGTGCGGGTGCCTGGCTGGGTCGGGCGTCTGCTCGGCCCAGCGCTGATCGACCAGGTGCCGCGCGACCACCACCAGCCCGACTCCCAGTTCCGCCGTCGGCGCATCGTCTCAGCGGTGACTCTCGTCGTCGGCGCGACCCTGCTCGGGCTCTCGCTGGCCACCGACCCCGGCAAGTTCGCGTTCTACCCGCTGACCGGGTCGGTGGCGGTCGTCTGGGTCCTCGGCGGGCTGCTCTCCGGACCGCTGCACCTGGGCCGCGCCCTGCGGCACGGCGAGCTGCGTCGGCCGTTGGCCACGCCGATCGTGCTGGGCCTCGCCGCCGGAGCCGTCTTTGTCGTCGGCGCGCTGGTCGTGCGCGAGATCGACCCGATCCGCTCGATCATCGCCCACGTGCTGGCACACGAGCAGCAGGGCAACTTCGCACTCGTCGCCGTGCTCACCCTGGCGAACGGCCTCGCCGAGGAGGTCTTCTTCCGCGGCGCACTGTTCGCCGCGATCGGGCGCAAGTACCCGGTCGCAATCTCGACGGTGATCTACACGCTGGTGACCGTCGCCACCGGCAACTTCATGCTCGTGTTCGCCGCGTTGCTCATGGGCACGTTGTTCGCGCTCCAGCGGCGGGCCTCCGGCGGCATCCTCGCCTCGATGATCACGCACGTCATCTGGTCGGTGGTCATGCTCCTGGCGCTGCCGCCGATCATCGGGGTGTGACGGCCTCCGGCGGCGCGTCCTCGGTGGCCGGTGCGTCGCTCGCCGGCGCGGTCGTCCGGCCGGTCACCCAGATGAGCAGGCCGACCAGCGGGTAGACGGAGCCGAAGACGCACACGCCCGCCCAGCCGAACGCGTCGTGCAGCAGGCCCGATACCGCGGAGCACACAGCGCCGCTCACGAACACCGTCGTCATGTAGACCGTGTTGAGCCGGGCCCGCGCGTCCGGCCGCAGCGCGTACATCACCTGCTGGCTCATCACCTGGTGGCACTGCACCGCGAGATCGAGCAGCACCGCGGCGACGGCCAGCAGCACCACGCTGTGCGAACCCAGCCCGGCCAGCGCGAGCGACGCCGCAGCCAGCACGAACGCGGCCCCACGCGCCGGGTGACCCCAGCCGCGGTCCGCGAGCCAACCGCCCAGCGGTGCGGCTGCAGCGCCGGCCGCGCCGACGAGTGCGAACACGCCGATCTGCGCCTGGCTGAAGCCGTGCTCGTCGACGAGCTCGTAGGCGATCGCCGTCCAGAACGCGGTGAAGGTGCCGAACATCGTCGCCTGGCACAGCGCGAGGCGGCGCAGGACGGGCTCCTCGCGCGCGAGCCGGGCCACCGTCGCGAGCAGTGAGCGGTAACCGTCCGGGTGGTCCGGGCGACGGGTGGGCAGCGCCCGCCACAGCACTGCGGCCAGCACCACCGTGAGTCCGGCGGAGACGAGGAAGATCGTGCGCCAACCCGCCACGTCGGCAACGAAGCTCGCGACGGTGCGGGCGAGCAGGATGCCGAGCAGCAGGCCGCTCATGACCCGGCCGACGTAGCGGCCCTGCTGGCCCTCCGGCGCGAGATGCGCGGCCAGCGGCACCAGGATCTGGGCCACCACCGACGTCAGGCCGACGAGCACGCAGAAGGCGAGGAAGACGCCGAAGTTCGGGGCCAGGCCGGCCACGACCAGCGACACCGCGGTCGCCGCGAGGATGCGCACGACGAGCACACGGTTCTCGGTGAGGTCGCCGATCGGCAGGACGAACAGCAGGCCGAGCGCGTACCCCACCTGGGTGACGGTGACGACGGTCGCCGCCGCGCCCTGCCCGACGTGCAGCGACGACGCGATGAGCCCGAGCAGCGGTTGCGCGTAGTAGAGGTTGGCCACGGTGATGCCGCACGCCGCGGCGAGCAGCGCGACGAGCGCGCCGTGCCCGCCCTGCGTGGCGTCACTCTCGGCAGCGTTGCTCACGCGGGCACCGTCCCGTCCGGCACCTTCTCCGCACCAGAAGCACCAGAAGCACCGGAAGCACCGGCAGCGCCGGCCGCCGGCTTCAGCGCGTTGCGCGGCATCAACGCCACCACCAGGCCCATCACCGCAGCCAGCACGACCGTCGCGATGAAGACGTGGTGCACAGCGGTGTCCAGGCGAGTGGGGTCGGCGTGCGCGGACTGCACCGCCGACGTCGCGCCGCCGAGCGTCGCGTTGGCCACGGCACCGAACACGGCGATGGCGAGTGCGCTGCCGAGGGAGCGCGCGAACATGTTCGCGCCGGTGACCACGCCGCGTTCCTGCCAGTCGACAGACGATTGCGCCGCGATCATCGTCGGCGCGGCCACCAGACCCATGCCCAGCCCGATGACGAAGCAGGTGGCCGCGGTCTGGACGACGCCCGAGTGCAGGCCGAGCGCGGTGAGCCCGATGCTGCCGGCGAGCGTCAACGCACTGCCGATGAATGCGCAGGAACGCACCCCGATCCGCAGATACAGCTTGCCCGCCTGGGATGCGGAGATCGGCCAGCCGATGGTCAATGTGGCCAGCGCGAAGCCGGCGACGAGCGGCCCGGTACCCACGACGTCCTGCACGTAGGTGGGCACGTAGGAGCTCAGTCCGATCAGCACCCCGCCGACGGCGAACGACGCCGCCGCCGTGGTGACGAGCAGCCGGCGGCGGAACACCCACAACGGCAGGATCGGCTCGGCGACGCGTGTCTCGACCGCGACGAACACCGCGAGCAGCACCAGCCCCACGACCGGCACCGCGACGCCGGGCACCGATGCCCACCGCCAGGCCTGGCCGCCCTCGAGCACGCCGAGGATGAGCAACGTCAGCCCCGACGTCAGCAGCGTCGCACCGCGGTAGTCGACCCGCGGCCGGCTGCGCTCGACCTTCTCGTGGAACCGCCGGCCGATCATCGCCGCGGCGAGCACGCAGAACGGGATGTTGACGAAGAAGATCCACCGCCACGAGACGTACTCGCTGAAGACACCGCCCAGCGTCGGTCCGATCACCGACGCGGCGCCCCAGACGCTGGCGAGGTAACCCTGGACCTTCGCGCGCTCCTGCACCGAGTACAGGTCACCGACGATCGTCAGGCTCATCGGCTGAATGGCGCCGGCGCCGATACCCTGCACCGCCCGGAAGACGATCAGCGCGGGCATGCTCCACGCGAGGCCGCAGGCGATCGACCCGGCGAAGAACGCGGCGATGCCGAACAGCATCACCGGCTTGCGGCCGAACAGGTCGGCGAGCTTGCCGTAGACCGGCACCGTGACGGCCTGCGCCAGCAGGTACACCGAGAACAGCCACGGGAACTGTGCGAAGCCGCCGATGCCGGAAACGATGGACGGCACGGCCGTGGCAATGATCGTCGCGTCGATGGCCACCAGCGAGACGGCGGTCATCAGGGCGAGCAGGATCGGGCCGCGCTCGGAGCGCAGCCCGACGTCGGAGCGGGTCACGGATCCAGTGTGGTCGACGGCGTCATCGTCGGGGGAACGCCCGCTCCCGGCCGGCGCATTCCGAGGAATCAGCTGAGTGCCGTCGGTCACCAGCCGCTTCGGCATGACATCGCGACCGCTTCCCGCCATACTCATGACGTCGAGGCCGTAACCGCACCGCACATAGAGTCGGTGCCGGTCTTGGTGCGTCGCCATTCTCAGGTGCCTCGACTGGCCCGGTCGGTGTATCAGACAGGGATCCCCCGTGACCGCTACCCCGGTCGCTGCGCTGCACGACGCCCGCGGCAGCGCCTTCGCGCCGCTCTCCCGCCAGGTTAAGGCGGCCGGGCTGCTCGAACGGCGGCGGGTGAACTACGCGATGCGCTTCACGGCGACCGTCGGCGGCTTCGCGGCGCTGTGGGCGGTGTTCGTGCTGGTCGGCGACTCGTGGTACCAGACGATCGTCGCGGCGGCGATGGGCATCGCGTTCACCCAGGTCGCGTTCCTCGGCCACGACGCCGGGCACCGGCAGATCGCCCGGACGCGGCGGGTGAACGACGCGCTCGGTCTCGTCGTCGGCGACCTGCTGATCGGGCTCTGTTACGGCTGGTGGGTCGACGAGCACAACCAGCACCACGCGCACCCGAACCATGAGGGTCAGGACCCGGACATCGGTGAGAGCGTCATCACCTTCACCGACGCCCAGTCCCGCGACCGGCGTGGCGCCGTCGAGAGCTTCATCGCCAGACATCAGGCACTGATGTTCTTCCCGCTGCTGACGCTGGAAGGGCTCAACCTGCACGTCGAGGCCATCACCTGGCTCAAGAACAACCGTGGCCGCCGACGCTGGCTGCTGGAGGTAGCGCTGCAGGCGGCGCACGTGGTGCTGCTCTTCGGCGCCCTGCTCCTCGTCCTCTCGCCGGTCAAGGCGCTGGTCTTCCTGGTGATCCAGCAGGCGGTGTGGGGCGTCTACATGGGGTGCTCGTTCGCGCCCAACCACAAGGGCATGCCGGTCATCCCCGAAGGACAGAAGCTGGACTTCCTGCGCGCGCAGGTGCTCACCACCCGCAACGTCCGCGGCGGGATCGTCACCGACTTCCTGCTCGGCGGCCTGAACTACCAGGTGGAGCACCACCTCTTCCCGAACATGCCGCGCGCGAACCTGCGCAAGGCGCAACCGCTCGTCAAGGCGCACTGCGCCGCGCTCGACGTGCTGTTCACCGAGACCAGCCTGATCGGCTCCTACGCCATGGCGTTGCGGCACCTGCATCAGGTCGGGGCGCCGCTGCGCGCGGCCCGGCGCGCCCGCCCCGCCGTCGCCTGACCCGGCTGCAGGAGCGGCCCGGTTCGCCACGCGCGACCACGGGCAGGCTGCGGGCATGGACTTTCGATACCTCGGCGATTCCGGCATGCAAGTCTCCGAGATCACCTACGGCAACTGGCTGACGCACGGCTCGCAGATCGAGAACGACGTCGCGACGAAGTGCGTGCGCGCCGCCCTGGACGCCGGCATCACCACCTTCGACACCGCCGACGTCTATGCGAACGGCAAGGCCGAGGAGGTGCTCGGCGACGCCCTGAAGGGCGAGCGGCGCGAATCGTTCGAGATCTTCACCAAGGTCTACGGGCCGGTCGGCCCGGACCCGAAGGGCAAGAACGACACCGGGCTGTCGCGCAAGCACATCATGGAGGCGATCAACGGTTCGCTGCGCCGGCTGCAGACCGACCACGTCGATCTGTACCAGGCGCACCGCTACGACAACTTCACGCCGCTCGAGGAGACGATGCAGGCGTTCGCCGACGTCGTGCACTCCGGCAAGGCCGCCTACATCGGCGTGAGCGAGTGGACGGTCGACCAGATCCGCGCGGCACACGACCTCGCCGACCAGTTGAACATCCGGCTCGTGTCGAACCAGCCGCAGTACTCGATGCTCTGGCGCAACATCGAGGGTGAGGTCGTGCCCGCGTGCCGCGAGCTCGGCATCAGCCAGGTCGTGTGGTCGCCGATCGCCCAGGGCGTGCTCAGCGGCAAGTACCAGCCGGGCCAGGACGCACCGGCCGGCTCGCGGGCCACGGACACCTCCGGCGGCGCGGACATGATCAAGCGCTGGATGCGCGACGACGTGCTGACCCGGGTGCAGGAGCTGCGCCCGATCGCCGACGACCTCGGGTTGTCGATGGCCGCCCTGGCCGTCGCCTGGGTGCTGCACAACGACAACGTGGCCACCGCGCTGATCGGCGCGTCACGGCCCGAGCAGATCGACGACAACGTCAAGGCCGCGGGCGTGCAACTGCCCGAGGACGCGCTGAAGAAGATCGACGAGGTCCTCGGCGACGTCGTCACCGCCGACCCGGGCAAGGTCGCCGAGTCGACGCCGAAGGAACGCTGGGTCTGACCCTCGGGTCGAGGTCGCAGCGACCGGTCAGTCGGGGGTCTGCATCGAGTCGTGTTTAGTGCCCTCGGGGTCCTCGGTACGCGCGTCGGAGTCCTCGAGAATGGCCTGCGCCTGCGCCTGCGGATCGTCGCTACCGCCCGCCGACCGCTCCTCGGGCAGTAACTCGGCGGCTCGTTCTTCGACGCGGTCGGGGTCCGGTTGCTCGCTCATGTGTTCAGCCTCCCCCACCGGGTCGGAATGCCGGCGGCCGGGCGCGCGGTTGCACCGACAGAGCAACTTGACGAAAGGACGTGTCCCTGATGCCGGCACCGCTGTCCATCCTCGATCTCGCGCCGGTGCGGCGCGGCGAGACCCCGGCGGACAGTTTCGCCAACAGCGTGGCGTTGGCGCGGCTCGCCGAGGACGCGGGCTATCGCCGGGTCTGGTACGCCGAGCACCACAACATGCCGCGTATCGCGTCGTCCGCGACCGCCGTACTGATCGCGCACGTCGCGGCGCACACCGACACCATCCGGCTCGGCGCGGGCGGGGTCATGCTGCCCAACCACTCGCCGTTGGTGATCGCCGAGCAGTTCGGCACGCTCGCGTCGCTAAACCCGGACCGTATCGATCTCGGCCTCGGCCGAGCACCCGGTTCGGACCGCACCACGATGTACGCCCTGCGCCGCGACCACACGTCCGCCGACCGCTTCCCCGACGACGTGCTCGAGCTGCAGGGTTATCTGCGGGGCGAATCGACGGTGCCCGGCGTCGACGCCTACCCCGGCCGCGGCACCGACGTGCCGCTGTACATCCTCGGCTCGTCCCTGTTCGGCGCGCAGCTCGCTGCCGTGCTCGGCCTGCCCTACGCGTTCGCGTCGCACTTCTCCCCGGACGCGCTCGAGGAGGCGGTGGCCACCTACCGCCGTGAGTTCCGTCCGTCGGTGCAGCTCGAGCGCCCGCACGTGATCGCCGGGGTGAACGTCATCGCGGCCGACACCGAGGCCGATGCACGCGAGCAGCTGCAGCACGCCAAACGGTCCAGGTTGCGCGCCCTCGCCCGCCCGGGGCTGTCGCTCACCGATGAGCAGGCCGATGAGGTGCTCGCCTCGCCGCAAGGTGCGCAGATCGAACACATGGTGCGCTACTCCGCGGCCGGCGAGCCGCGGCAGGTGCGCGACTACCTGGACGAGTTCGAGAAGCACGCCGACGCCGACGAGTTGATCGTCGCGCTGCAGTCACCGAACATCGAAGCGCGGCTGCGATCGGCACAGCTGCTGGCCGAGGTCAGCGCGCCCGTCGCGTCGTGACCACCGCGCAGGTCGCGCCACCCGAGCCGGCGGCGCAGGACGACCGGCTCCAGCGCCGCCTCGGCTTCGGCGGCCTGACGGCGATCGGCTTCTCGAACATCTTCGGCTCCGGCTGGCTGTTCGCCGCCCTGTACGCCGCGCAGACGGCGGGTCCGGCAGCACTGATCTCCTGGGTGCTCGCCGGGCTGCTGTGCGCGCTGATCGCGTTGGTCATGGTCGACCTCGGTGCTCGCCGCCCGGCCGGCGGCGGCACGGTGCGCTGGCCGCAGCAGAGCAACGGGCAGCTGGTGGCAAGCGTCATCGGTGTGTCGGTGCTGCTGACCGTCGGCGGTACGGCAGCCGAGATCACCGCCATCCTCGGTTACGCCGACCACTTCCTGCCGTGGCTGCAGCACGGCTCGAAGCTGTCCGCCGCGGGCGTCGCCGTGGCGGTCGGCCTCGCGCTCGTGCTGTCGGCGCTCAACTGGTTCGGCGTCAAGCTGTTCGCCGAGCTGAACAACGCGATCACCGTCGTCAAGATCGTCGTCCCGGTGCTCACCATCATCTTGTTGTTCGCGTCCGCGTTCCACCCGAGCCACGTCGTCGACCACGGCTTCGCGCCGTACGGCTACGGCGCCGTGCTCAGCGCGCTTGCGGCCGGCGGCATCGTCTACTCGGTCAACGGCTTCCAGGCGGCCGCGGACTTCTCCGGTGAGGCGCGCAACGCCAAGCGCGATGTGCCGCGGGCGATCCTCGCGTCGATCGGCATCGCGGTCGCCGGCTACCTGCTGCTGCAGCTGGCGTTCCTGTTCGCGGTGCCCGACTCGATGCTGGCCCACGGCTGGGCGCACGTGTCCTTCGATTCCCCGTTCGGCCAGCTGGCACTGATCCTCAACCTGCACTGGCTGTCGGTGCTGCTCTACTCCGACGCCGTCGTCTCCCCCGGCGGCTCGGCCTACGTCGGCGTCGCGATCGACACCCGGCACACCTACGCGCTGGGCGCGAACGGCGTGCTGCCGCGCTTCTTCCTGGCCGTCGAGCAGCGCTCGGGCATCCCGCGTCGCGCGCTCGCGCTGAACCTGCTCGTCATCCTCGTCTTTCTGCTGCCGTTCTCCGGTTGGCAGCAGATCGTCAGCGTCGTGGGCGACCTGTACCTGCTGACCTACGCAGCCGTGGCGATCTCGGCGGCGGTGCTCGCGCCGCCCGGCGACAACCGGCCGCTGCGCCGGCTGCCGCCGATGCGCGTACTCGCGCCCGTCAGCTTCGTCGCCGCCACCGAGTTCATCTTCTGGTCCGGCTGGCACGACCTGCGCATCGCCTTGTCGCTGACGCTGATCGGCCTGCCGCTCTACGTCGTCACGTGGCGCGGGATCGGACGTGCGCGGCTGGCCGCCGAGCTGCGCAAGGGCGCGTGGATCGTGGCGTACCTGGCCGTGCTGTTGCTGGTGTCCTTCCTCGGCAGCTTCGGCAACGGGCGTGATGTCATCGGCGCGCCGTGGGACACCGTCGTCGTGGCGCTGCTCGGCGCGGCGACGTATGCGGCCGGCCTCGCCGCGGGCCGTCGTCACCTGCGAGAAAGGGAGACCGCATGAGTGAAGCCCGACCGCCGTTGCCGCCGTTCGATCGCGATGCGGCGCTGGCCAAGGTGCAGGCCGCCGAGGACGCGTGGAACACCTGCGACCCGCAACGGGTGAGCCGCGCGTACACCGAGGACTCGGTCTGGCGTAACCGCGACCGGTTCCTGACCGGCCGCACCGAGATCGTCGCGTTCCTCACCGACAAGTGGGAGCACGAGCTCGACTACGTCCTGCGCAAGAGCCTGTGGGCCTTCACCGGCGACCGCATCGCCGTCCGCTTCCAGTACGAGTGCCACGACGCCGCCGGCCAGTGGTGGCGCAGCTACGGCAACGAGCTGTGGGAGTTCGCCGACGACGGCTTGATGAGCCGGCGCGAGGCCAGCATCAACGACGTGCGGATCGAGGAGTCCGAGCGGCGGCTGTTCGGCATCCGCCCGGACGACGAGCGCGCGGCGGCGCTGGAGCTGCCGCTGCGCTGAGCTGCAGGCCGGCGCGCGGAGTCGGGTGGCCGCAGGCTCTGCGGTCGCTCAGTCGTCGCGCTGGCAACACCGTCGAGGCGTGGTGGGGTCACCCGCGAAACGCCAACTATCCGTCGCCGAAGCGACGAAAATGTGCGGTTGACCGGAGGGCGGTTGCCATGCCCTCGCGACGCGCCAACACCGCTGCCCGCGGCGCGCCGTTGCCGCCCGGGCGATGCGCCGCGCGCCGCGCGAGCGCGCTAGGCCACCGCGTCGGACTGCGGGTACATCATCCGCAGCAGCGCCGGCGGCTCGAAAGGCGTGCGGCCCGGCTCGGGCTGCGCCAACCGATCCGCGACCACCCAGAACGTCGCCGGGTCCGCGCCGAAGCCGAGGTGTGCGCAGCGCACCTGCACGTTCTGGTGCAGCGCAGTTTGCGGTTCGACGCACGAGCGCCAGTGCACGATGCCGTCGCGCTTCGAGAACAGGGCCGTGGACGGCACGGAGATCGGCAACGCCGTCTGCGCCGACGGCTCGTTGCCCGTCACGTGCCGGTGCGCCTGACGCCGGAACGACCGACCCACCCTCGTCTGCACCGGGTCGACCAACGCGAACGGGCTGCCGAGGGTGATGACCTGGCGCACCGGTTCGGGACGCGCCCGTGCGAGCTCGCGCGCGAAGACCCCGCCCAGGCTCCAGCCGACGATCGACACCGGCCCGCCGGTGCGCTCGGCCAACAGGTCGACCAGCCGCGGCATGCCGTCGACGATGTCCGACGTCGGCCCGAAGTTGCGCCCGAGCCGCCAGCCCCACACCGTGTGGCCGAGGTTGTGCAGGAAACGACGCAACAACTGGGTGCTCGCGTCGGTCGCCATGAAGCCCGGCAGCACGAGCACTCCGTGCGGTTCGCCGCGCGGGGCCCGGCGCAGCCACGGCGCGGCCAACGGATACGCGCCGAGCTGCAGCACACCGCGCGACGGCTCACTGACGAAATGTCGCAAAGCAGGCGGTTGCGCCGCACTCGTCGCCGTCACGGTCACGACCCTAATTCACCCGCCGTAACGGCGTTACGTCCCGCACAAGACTGTCGACGGAATGCATCCGCAGCTTTACGTCGAGCGAGCGGGCGCGCGTGCATTCTCTGCGCAAACACCAGGCTGGACCGGCGTAGGGGGATCGGACATGGGTCGACAGAGGTTACGAATCGTCACCGGGATGGCGGCCTGCGCCGCCGCCGGAATCGGCGTGCTGGGCGCGCCGTCGGGCGCAGGCGCGCAACCTGCCGCAACAACCCCGCTGCATGTGATCAAGACGCTGTCGACGAGCTACATCGCGCCGTTGCAGTTCGCCGTCGCCGGCCCGTTCGTCGTGGTCGCCGACGCCGGGACCGGCACGTTGAACGTGATCGGCCGCGACAAGCCGGTGTTCAGCGGGCTGGGTACCCAGGGCTCGGCGGCGGCCTTCGACCCGCGGACGCTGAACGTCGGGTATTCGTCGACCAACGACGATCATTCGGCCACCAGCTTCAGCATCGTGTCGCCGCTGCACAAGCCGGTGGTCGCCGATCTCGCCCTGTTCGAGAAGACCCACAATCCGGACGGCAAGGTGCAGTACGGCGTCCCGCACCCGAGCAAGTGCGTCAGCGATGCTCTCGACAAGGCAGGCATCCCGGCCAACTACAACGGCCAGGTCGATTCGCACCCGTACGCCGCCACTGCGCTGGGGCACGGCGCCTGGGCCGTCGCCGACGCGGGTGGCAACGACATCGTGCGGGTCAGTCGGTACGGGCACCCGTCGACGCTCGCTGTCCTGCCGCGGCAGGCGCTGCACGTGACATCGGAGTTCGCAGCGCAGAACGGGCTGCCGAAGTGCACCGTCGGGATCACGTACTACTTCGAGTCCGTGCCGACCGACGTCGAGCGCGGCCCGAGCGGATGGTTGTACGTCAGCACGCTGCCGGGCGGCGAGGGCGTTGCGGGCAGCGTGTACCGCGTCAACCCGCACAACGGTCACGCCACCCGGATCGCCACCGGCTTCGCCGCAGCCACGAACATCGCGGTGACGCCTCGCGGCACGGTCTACGTCGCCTCGCTCGGCGACGGCACGATCCGCAAGGTCGAGCACGGCCGCAACGCGGTGGTCGCCAACCTGCCGGACGTCGTGGCGATCGAGTGGGCGAACAACCACCTGTACGCATCCACGGCCCCGGTCGTGGAGCAGGAGCAGGACGGCCCGAGCGGACCGTCCGGGCCCAGCGGACCGCCGCCGCACGGACGAATCGTCGTCCTCGGCCGCTGATCCGGCTCGCCCGCGGGCCGCGCGAGTTCGCGCGGCCTGCGGGCAGCGGGCCCCGTGACACAGCCGGTGCGTGTCCGCGCGTCGTTGCGGGCAGGCTGCCTGCATGGAATATCGACAGCTCGGCAACTCCGGCCTACGCGTGTCCGTCCTGACGATGGGCACGATGACCTTCGGCGGTTCCGGCAACTTCGCCGACGTCGGCAGTACTGACGTCGACACCGCGAAGCGCCAGTTCGGCCTGTGCCAGGACGCGGGCGTGAACGTGATCGACACGGCCGACGTTTACTCCGGCGGCACCGCCGAGGAGATCGTCGGCGAGGCGATCAAGGGTCACCGCGACGACTGGCTGCTCGCCAGCAAGGTGCGCTTCCCGATGGGCGACGGCCCGAACGACGCCGGGTTGTCGCGCCACCACATCATCAGCGGCGCCGAGGCGAGCCTGCGCCGGTTGCAGACCGACTACCTCGACCTCTACCAATTGCACGAGTGGGACGGCCAGACTCGGCTCGAGGAGACCCTCGGCGCGCTCGACACTTTGGTCCACCAGGGCAAGGTGCGCTACGTCGGCGTCAGCAACTACTCGGGCTGGCAGCTGATGAAGGCGCTCGGGATCGCCGAACGCGATCGGCTGCCGCGCTTCGTCAGCGAACAGATCTACTACTCGCTGCACGGTCGCGAGGCGGAGAACGAGCTGCTGCCCGCCGCGCTCGACCAAGGCCTCGGCGTGCTCGTGTGGAGCCCGCTCGCCGGCGGCCTCATGTCGGGCAAGTACACCCGCGGTGACAACGGTCAGGTGCAGGGACCGAAGGGCTCGCGGCACCTGTCGGACTGGAGCGAGCCGCCGATCGACTACCCGGACCGGCTCTTCGACACCGTCGACGTGCTCAACGACATCGCCAAGGCCCGCGAGGTGAGCGGCGCGCAGGTAGCCCTCGCCTGGCTGCTGACCCGCCCCGCCGTCTCTTCGTTGATCATCGGCGCGCGGACCGAGGAGCAGCTGTCGGACAACCTCGCCGCGGTCGATCTCGAGCTGAGCGTCGACGAGCTCACCCGCCTCGAGGAGGTCAGCCGGCCGCCGCTGCTCTACCCGTACTGGCACCAGTCGATCACCGCTGCCGACCGTCTCGGCGCACCCGACATGGCGCTGTACGAGCCGTATCTCTGACCCGGACGGCGGCGCGCACGGACCCTGCTCGTTTTGAGTCATTCCAGAATGTGCGAGACTGCCCGGGTGCGGACGGTCGAGGAACACGAGAGCCGACTGCGGGCCGCCGGCCTGCGGGTGACCCGCCCTCGCCTCGCGGTGCTGACGGCGGTGCACGAGCACCCGCACGCAGACACCGAAGCGCTGATCGCCGCGGTGCGCGGTGAGGTCGGCGCCGTGTCGCATCAGGCCGTCTACGACGTGCTACGCGCACTGACCGACACCGGCCTGGTGCGCCGGATCCAGCCCGCGAACTCGGTCGCACGCTACGAGGCCCGGGTCGGCGACAACCACCACCACGTCGTCTGCCGCACCTGCGGCGCCATCGCCGACGTCGACTGCGCCACCGGCGAAGCCCCCTGCCTCGAGGCGTCGGCCGACTCGTTCCCCACCGGCTTCGTCATCGACGAGGCGGAGGTCGTTTATTGGGGGCGCTGCCCCGCGTGCGCCGCGCACGACACCGCACCATCAGCCACCGCGTCCTGAACCAACCCCCCGGAAAGGATCGACCGACCGTGTCCGAGCAGCACAACGATCACAATGCCGTCGTCGGCGACATGCAGTCCGCCGGCAGCGAAGGGGAATGCCCCGTCGTCCACCGCCGCAACTATCCCGCCGAGGGCGGCGGCAACCGCGACTGGTGGCCCAAGTCGCTCAACCTGACGATCCTGCGCAAGCACCAGGCTGTCGCGAGTCCGATGGAGGACGACTTCGACTACGCGCAGGCGTTCCAGACCGTCGACCTCGACGAGCTGCGCGCCGACATCGAGCAGGTCATGACGACCTCGCAGCCGTGGTGGCCCGCCGACTTCGGCCACTACGGCCCGCTGTTCATCCGGATGGCGTGGCACAGCGCCGGCACCTATCGCACCGAGGACGGCCGCGGCGGCGCGGGCGCCGGCATGCAGCGCTTCGCGCCGCTGAACAGCTGGCCGGACAACGTCAGCCTGGACAAGGCCCGGCGACTGCTGTGGCCGGTCAAGCAGAAGTGGGGCCGGCGCGTCTCCTGGGCCGACCTGATGATCTTCACCGGCAACTGCGCGCTGGAGTCGATGGGCTTCACGACCTTCGGTTTCGCCGGCGGTCGCGCCGACGTGTTCGAGCCGGACGACGACGTCTACTGGGGCCCGGAGGACACCTGGCTCGGCGACTCGCGCTACACCGGCGATCGCGACCTGGAGAAGCCGCTCGCCGCGGTGCAGATGGGCCTGATCTACGTCAACCCCGAGGGTCCGAACGGCGAGGCCGACCCGATGGGCTCGGCGCGCGACATCCGCGAAACGTTCGGCCGGATGGCGATGAACGACGAGGAGACGGTCGCGCTGATCGCCGGCGGCCACACCTTCGGCAAGACGCACGGCGCGGCGCACCCCGACGACCACGTCGGCCCGGAGCCCGAGGGCGCGGGCCTGGAGGAGCAGGGCTTCGGCTGGCGCAACAGCTACGGCAGCGGGCACGGCCGGGACACCATCACCAGCGGCATCGAGGTCACCTGGACCGCGGAACCGACGAAGTGGACGAACCTCTACTTCGACAACCTGTTCGGCTACGAGTGGGAACTGACGCACAGCCCGGCCGGCGCGAACCAGTGGCAGCCCAAGGACGGCGCCGGCGCGAACACCGTGCCCGACCCGGAGGACGGTTCGCTGTCCCGGCCGCCGACGATGCTCACGAGTGACCTCGCGCTGCGCGTCGACCCGATCTACGAACCGATCTCGCGCCGATTCCACGAGCACCCCGACGAGTTCGCCGACGCCTTCGCGCGTGCCTGGTTCAAACTGACGCACCGCGACATGGGCCCGATTCAGCGCTACCTCGGCCCGCTCGTGCCGCAGGAGGAGCTGATCTGGCAGGACCGGATCCCCGCCGTCACGCACGAGCTGGTGTCCGCCGACGACGTGCGGGACCTCAAGGCGAAGATCCTCGACTCGGGGCTGACCGTGGCGCAGCTCGTGTCCGCGGCCTGGGCGTCGGCGTCGACGTTCCGCGGCAGCGACAAGCGCGGTGGCGCCAACGGCGCGCGGATCCGGCTCGAGCCGCAGAACGGCTGGGCGGTCAACGAGCCGGACGAGCTCGCGCAGGTGTTGCGCACGCTGCAGGGCGTCGTCGACGACTTCAACGCGGCGCAGTCCGGCGGCAAGCAGCTGTCGATCGCGGACGCGATCGTGCTCGGTGGAGCGGCCGGTGTCGAGAAGGCGGCACGCGACGCGGGCGTCGAGGTCGAGGTGCCCTTCAGCCCGGGCCGTGGCGACGCGACGGCGGAGCAGACGGACGTGACGTCGTTCGACTCGTTGGAGCCGGACGTCGACGGGTTCCGCAACTACCTGGGCAAGGGCCAGCGCCTGCCCGCGGAGTTTCTGCTCGTCGACCGCGCGAACCTGCTCGACCTGTCCGCACCGGAGATGACCGTGCTCGTCGGCGGGCTGCGCGTGCTCGGCGCGAACTACCAGAAGTCGAAGCTCGGCGTGTTCACCGACAAGCCCGGCACGTTGACGAACGACTTCTTCGTCAACCTGCTCAGCATGGACACGCAGTGGTCGGCCGACGACGAGGACTCGCAGACGTTCACCGCCCGCGACGCCTCCGGCACGACCAAGTGGACCGGCAGCCGCGTCGACCTGCTGTTCGGCTCGAACTCCGAGCTGCGCGCCGTCGCCGAGGTCTACGCCAGCGACGACGCCAAGGACAAGTTCGTGCACGACTTCGTCCGGGCGTGGAACAAGGTGATGAACGCCGACCGGTACGACCTCGTCTGAACCGTCACGCAAGATCAGCGCTGCTGTACGCAGCGCTGCCCACAGCAGCGTCGCCGCCCGGATCACCGTTCGCGCGGCGACGCTGTGTGGCATGAGCGACGACGACACCTCGAGGCCGGGCCATCGGCTCGACGAACAGATCTACGAGCAACTCTTCGAACGGCGCACACTGCTGCTCGGTGAGCCGCTCGAGCAGTGGAACAGCAACCGGTTGTGCACCGGGCTGGTCCTGCTCGCGGCGCAGGACCCGGTGACCGACATCCGGCTGCTGATCAACTCACCGGGCGGGTCGGTGCCGGGCATGCTCGCGATCCGCGACTGCATGCGCGCCATCCCGAACGACGTCGTGACGGTCAACGTCGGGATGGCCTACAGCGCCGCGCAGTTCCTGCTCAGCTCCGGCACCAAGGGCAAGCGGTACGCAGCCGCGCATTCGAAGGTGCTGCTGCACCAGGGGTCGGCCGGCTTCGGCGGGACGGCGATGGACATCGCGATCCAGGCCGACGATCTACGTCGCACTCGCGACACCGTGCTCGCGCTGATCGCCGAGGACACCGGTCAGGACGTCGCGACCGTCGAGCACGACTCGCAACGCGACCGCTGGTTCAGTGCCCACGAAGCACTCGCGTACGGCTTCGTCGACCACATCGTGCACGACGGCGACGACCTGCTGCCCCGGCCGCAACGCCGCGCCGGTCTGGGGGTGGGCTCGTGAGCTACCCGATCCCGTACGTCACCACCCGGACGAACACCGGCGAGCGCACCGTCGACGTGTACAGCAGGCTGCTCGCCGAGCGGGTCGTCTACCTCGGCACCGGCATCGACGACGGCGTGGCCAACACGGTCATCGCGCAGCTGATCCACCTCGAGGCGGAGAGCCCGGACGCGCCGATCAATCTGTACATCAACTCTGCGGGCGGCTCCGTCCCGGCCACGCTCGCGATCTATGACGCGATGCGCTACATCCGACCGCCGGTCGAGACGACGTGCGTCGGGCAGGCCGCCGCGACGGCTGCGGTGCTGCTCGCCGGCGGCGCACCCGGCAAGCGGCAGATCCTGCCGCACGGCCGGGTAGTGATCCATGCACCGGCCGCAGAAGGTCGCGGCGCGATCCCCGACCTCGTCCTCGAGGCCGCCGAGATCGAGCGGGTGCGCACCATGCTCGAGGAGCTGCTCGCCGAGCACACCGGCCGCTCGGCGGAGCAGGTGCGCGACGACACCGCGCGTGACCTCGTGCTCACCGCGCAGGGCGCGCTGGAGTACGGCGTGGTCGACGCGGTGCTCACCAGCCGCGCGGTCGACGGCGCGAGTGCGTCAGGCAGCGAGACAGACCGGCCCACGTACTGACGCGACGCGCGCCAACCGTGCGCCGGCGCGGCGGGTGAGATCGCCGACGCGCAGGCCCAGCGCACCGGACACCGCCGCCAGCACCTCCGACGACGCGTCCTTGCGGCCCCGCTCGAGTTCGGAGAGATACTGCGGCGCGACGCCGGCGCGGCTTGCGACATCGGCGATCCGCTCGTCGCGGTCGCGGCGTTCGGCACGCAGCTGCGCGCCCAACGCCGTGCGCCACAGCGGCTCCGGGCCGGTGTTCGGGGACGGTTCGCGCCGCAGCGGGATCACGTTGTCCATGCGTCGTGACGCTAGACCGATCGGGTCGACGCGAGTGCGGCGTTCGCTCACCGCGCAATGATCGGGCTCTCCCCTCGCGCCAGCCCGTCGAGCACACCGGCGACGTCCCAGGAGCCCGCATCGTCGGCCGCCGGCCACTGCGCCACCTGCAGCGCGGCCCAGTGCGCCCAGCGGCGTACCGCGTCCTCGAGCTCGAACTGCAGCGGCAACGCGAGCGCGCGCAGATGCAGCCGGCGCGGGAAGGGCGTGTCACCGGAGGCGAACCCGCGGATGGTCTCGACCCGCTGGGCCGCCTCGTCTTCGATGCGCCCGAGCGTCGTGATGAGCTGCTCCGTCGTCCCGGCGTCGGCGAAGAACACCTTCACCATGCCTTCGAACTCGTGCAGCCGTGGCGCCGGCGCGTCGTCGAGCCAGCTGCGTAACGCCTCGCGCCCGGCGTCGGTCACGCGGTAGACGGTGCGCGCACGCTGGCCGACATGCTCGCGGTCGGCCGTTGCCAGGCCCTCCTCGACCAGCCGCTTCGGTTCGTCGTAGAGCTTGCGCTCGGCGCGCGGCCAGAACCAGTTCAGGCTGCGCTGGACCTGTTTGGCGAGCTCGTACGTCGTCCAGTCGCGCACCGTCAGCAGGCCGAGGATCGCGTACGAGGTCGTGGTCCGGTCCTTCGCCATGCCGACACCTTGACATACTGCCCTGGGCAGTGTCTACTCATCCGCACTTACTGCACAGGGCAGTATCAACCGAGGGGAACCGATCATGACTTTCATTGCTGCCTCGCTCGAGTCGGGCTACGACGACACGGGCACCGGCGAACCCGCGCTGCTGTGCATTCCCGGCTGGTGCGGCGACCGGAGCGTCTTCGCCGGCCTCACTGCCGGGCTCGGCGCGAACCGCCGCACGCTCGCCATGGACCTGCCCGAACACGGCACGCGCCCCCGCACCGGCGCCGACTTGCGCACCGACGACGTCGTGCGCGACGCGCAGACCCTGCTCGACGCCGAGCAGATCGAGCGCGTCGTGCCGGTCGCGCTCTCGCACGCCGGTTGGGCCGCGATCGAGCTGCGCCGGCGCCTCGGCGCCGACCGCGTCCCCGGCATCGTGCTGCTCGACTGGATGGTGCTCGGCCCGCCGCCCGGCTTCGTCGATGCGCTCGCCGGCCTGCAGGACCCCACCGCGTGGGCCGACGTCCGGTCCGGGCTGTTCGCGATGTGGACGACCGGCCTCGACATCCCGGCGCTGGATCGTTACGTGGACGGGATGGGCGAGTACGGCGCGGCGTATTGGCATTGCGCCGGGCGCGAAATCTCCACGGCGTTCGCCGCCGAGGGCACCCCGCTCGCAGCGCTCGAGCGGCTCGACGAGCCGTGTCCGACGCTGCACCTCTACGCGCAGCCGGCCGACGACGCCGTGCTCGCCGCCCAGCAGGACTACGCCGCGGCCCACCCGTGGTTCCGTGCGCACCGACTTCCCGCGCGCAGCCACTTCCCGATGTTCGAGGTTCCCGGTGAGATGAACACCGTGATCGAGGACTTCGCATGCGGCCTGAGCTGACCGATCCGGGTGCGTCGCCACGACTGCTCGTCGTGGTGGCGCACCCGGACGACGAGACCTTCGGCTGCGGCTCGCTGCTGCTGCACGCGGCCGCCGTCGGGATGACGACCCGCGTCGTGTGCGCCACGCGCGGCGAAGCCGGCGAGGCGATCGACGGCACGCCGTCCGGCGAGCTCGCCTCCGTCCGCGAGGCCGAGACCCGGGCGGCGGCCGACGCGCTCGGCGTCGCGCAGGTCGACTTCCTGGACTTCGGCGATTCGGGAATGTCCGGCGAGGCCGCCGCCACCACGCTCGTCGGCGCGGATCTTGCGGCGGTCAGCGAGCAGGTGCGCCGTCACCTCGAGGGATTCCGGCCGAGCGTCGTCATCACCCTTGACGCGTCGGACGGCCACCGCGACCACGAGCGCATCCGCGACGCGACGCTCGCTGCGGTCGACGCCGCCGACTGGCACGTGCAGCGGGTGTATCTGCACTGCCTGCCGCAGGTGCTGATGCGCCGCTGGGTCGAGCACATGATCGCCAACGACCCGAGCTGGGAACATCTACGCGGCAACGTGCCGGGCACGCCGGAAGAACTGGTCACGACGATCATCGACACCTCGGCGTACCTGCCGGCGCGCGAGGCGGCGATGCGCCTGCACGCGTCGCAGCGCTCACCGTTCGAGGGGCTGCCCGATGATCTGCGGCGCGACTTCCTCACCTCGGAGCGGCTGCAACGGGTGCGGCCGCCGTGGCCGGGCGGTGATGTCGAGACGGCGTTGAGCTGAGCCGGGTCAGCCCTTGCGCTTGCGCAGCTCCTCGTTGATCGCCGGCACGATCTCGTGCAGATCGCCGATCACCGCGTAGTGCGCCTTGGTGACCATCGGCGCCTCGGCGTCGGTGTTCACCGCGAGGATGGTCTTGGCCGACTGGCAGCCGGCCCAGTGCTGGATCGCGCCGCTGATGCCGCAGGCGATGTAGACGTCCGGCGCGATCCGCGAGCCGGTCTGGCCGACCTGCTCGTGGTGCGGGCGCCAGCCGAGGCTGGTGACCACGCGCGAGACGCCGAGCGCGCCGTGCAGCAGCTCGCTCAGCTCGATGAGATCACCGAAGCCGTCGGCGCTGCCTGCGCCGCGCCCGGCCCCGACGACCACCCGCGCGCTGGTCAGCGCACCGGTATCGCTCTTCGCCTTCGCCTCGACGCGAGCGACCTTCGCGACGAGGTCGCGGTCGGAGAGCTTCGGCGCGTACGTCTGCACCTCGGTCTCGACGGGCGTCGCCGCGGCCACCGGATCGCAGGCGTGCCCGGCCACGGACAGCACGGCGACGCGATCGTCCAGCCGCATCTCCTCCTGCGCCGAACCCCCCACCACCTGGCGGGTGGCGACGAGCGGCTTCGGGGTGTCGACCTGCACGACGTTGGCGGCCATCGCGACGTCCAGGCGCGCTGCCACGTGCGCGAGCACCTCGTTGCCGCGCGGCGTTCCCGACGCGAGTACGACCGTCGCCGCCGACGACTCGACGACGTCCACGACGGCCGCGGACCACGCAGCCGCGGCGTACGACGTGAGGCGTTCGTCCACCGGATGGTGCGCCACGGCCACGCCCTGCTCGCCGAGCTGGGCCCGCACCGCGTCGGTGACCTCGTCGACCACGACGGCCTGCACGGGTTCGCCGGAGCGGGTGCCGAGGTCGCGAGCGAAGGTCAGCGCCTCGGCCGAGGTCTGCACGACACCGTCGGCGTCCGTCTCCACCACAACGATGATCAACTGAACACACCTGCCTCGATCAGCACGTCGACGACGGCCGGCGCGGCCTCGGCGCCGCGGCCCAGGATCTGCACCGTGCTCGGCTTGCGCGGTGGCAGCTTCAGCCGCACCCGGCTGGCGCCACGCGGTTCGGTGTCAAACGTGATCGTCTCCACCGGGGCCTTCTTGGCCTTCATCCGGCCGGGGATCGACGGGTAGCGCGGGCTCACGCCGCCCTCCATCACCGCGACGACCGCGGGCGTGGGCAGCTCGTAGATCTCGGTGCCGTCCGGGCCATCGCCCTTCGCAGTGACCGTGTCACCGTCGACGGACACGAGGGCGACGTTGCTGACCACCGGTCGCTCGAGCGCATACGCCAGCCGGGTCGGCACCTGGAAGTCGCCGGAGTCCGCGGCGTCGTTGCCGAGCAGGATGACGTCGTAGTGCGTGCCCGCCTCCTCGCGCGAGCGCACCACACCGGCGATCGCCCGTGCCACGTCGACCGGGCCGACCTTGTCCAGCTCGGTCTCGACGAGCACGCCGTCGCTCGCACCGACGGCAAGGGCCGCCCGCAGTTGCTCCACGGCCTCAGCGGGACCGACCGTCAGCACGGTCGCCTTGCCGCCGGTCGCCTCCGCGATCTGCGTCGCAAGCTCGACCGCGCACTCCTCGTGCGGGCTGACGGTGAAGCCGACATGTTTGGCGTCGACCGACTGCTCGTCGTCGGTCAGCAGCACCTCGCCGGAGACGTCCGGCACCCGTTTGATGCAGACGAGGACGTTGCTCATGACTTGATCCGGTCGTTGCTCGGGTCGAACAGCGAGGTGGCGTCGACGGAACCGACCGTCACCGGATAGCGCTGCTCCATGTAGGACACCGCCAGCTCGTTGCCGACGGTGGCGGCGTCCGGCGGCAGGTACGCCAGCAACACGTGCTTGCCCAACGACGGAGCGGAACCGGCCGTGGTGACGTACGGGTGGTGGCCGTGTCCGTCGGTCAGCTGCCCGCCGTCGCGGGTGACGATCGGCTCGCCGCCGAGCATGTAGCGCTTCTGTCCCGACGTCGAGGTGTGGTCGTCGACGGTCATCGTGCACAGCACCGTCTCGGGCGCGTTGTCGCGCTGTTTGAGGTAGGCCTCGCGGCCGATGAAGTCGGCCTCCTTGACCTTCGGGCGCGCCATCCCGGCCTCGACGATCGTGCGCTCGCTGTCGAGCTCGGCGCCGTATGCGCGGTAGCCCTTCTCGATACGCCCGGTGGTGCCGTAGACGCCGATGCCGACCGGCACCGCGCCGTGCGGCTCGCCGGCTTCGCGCACCAGCGACCACAGTTTCGCGCCCTGCTCCATCGGCACGTACAGCTCCCAGCCGAGCTCGCCGACGTAGGAGATCCGCGAGGCGAGCACGCCGAGGGACTCGATCTCGAGCTGCTTGCAGGTACCGAACGTGAACGCGTCGTTCGAGACGTCGGCCGTGGTCAGCTCGCCGAGGATGTCGCGTGCCCGCGGCCCCCACAGCCCGATCGTGGTGAACGCCGACGTCATGTCGACGACGTGCGCGTCGCCGCTGACGTGATCGCGGAACCACTTGCGGTCGACGTTGCCGTGCGCACCGCCGGTGACGACGCGGAAATGGTCGTCGGCCAGCCGCATGATCGTGAGGTCGGCGCGGTAACCGCCACGCGAGTCGATGATCGGCGTGTAGACGACGCGTCCGGGCGCGACATTCACCTGCGCCACCGCGATGCGCTGCACCGCCTCGCACGCGTCCCTGCCGAGGACGTCGAAGACGACGAAGGCCGAGAGGTCGACGTAACCGGCGCGCTCGCGCATCGCCAGGTGCTCGGCGTTGATGATCGGCGACCACCACCGCGAGTCCCACTCGTTCTCGCGCGGCATCAGCTTGTCGGCGTCGTAGTCGGCGAGCAGCTTCTCGTTGCTCGCGTACCACTGGGGCCGCTCCCAGCCGGCCACCTCGAAGAAGACGGCGCCGAGCTCCTTCTCGCTCTCGTGCATCGGTGCGAGCCGCACGTTGCGGTTGCTCTCCCACTGCTCGCCCGGGTGCACGATGCCGTACGTCTTGATGAAGCTCTCGCTGGTGCGCGCGACGATGTGGTTCGTCGCGGCCTGGTGCGGACAGAAGCGCGCGATGTCGGTGCCGTGCACGTCGATCTCGGGATTGCCGTCCGTCATCCACTCCGCGACCGCGCGCCCGCAGCCCGGGCCTTCCTTGATCCAGATCGCGGCCGCGGACCACAGGCCGGGCACCTCGGGGCTCTCGCCCATGATCGGCGCGCCGTCCGGCGTCAGCGACAGCAGCCCGTTGATCGCGTACCGGATCTCGGCCTGCTCGTTGCCGAGGATCTCCGGCATCAGCTCCAGCGCCTGCTCGAGCTGCGGGTCGAAGTCGTCCTCGGTGAACGGCATCTCCGTCGGGCTGAGCTTGGCCTGCTCAATGGACGGGATGTCCTCGGCCTCCATCAGGATCGCCCGGTGGGCGTACGAGCCGACCTCCATGTCGCTGCCGTGCTGGCGCTCGTAGCAGAAGGTGTCCATGTCGCGCACGATCGGAAACGAGATCTCGCCCGGCAGCTGCGCGAGCTGCGGCACCGGCCCGACGCTGATCATCTGGTGCACAGCGGGTGTCAGCGGGATGTGCGCGCCGGCCATCCGGGCCAGCTTCGGGCTCCACACACCGCACGCAACGACGACGGTGTCCGTGGCGATGTCCCCCGCGCTGGTGCGCACGCCGGCGATGCGGCCGTGCTCGACGGTGATGTCGTTGACCTCGACGTTCGGCACGATCGTGACGGCGTCCATCTCCTGCGCCCGCTCGCGCATGATGGTGCCCGCGCGCAACGAGTCGACGACGCCGACGCTCGGCGTGTAGAAGCCGCCGACGATCACCGACGGGTCGAGGAACGGGACCAGCTCGGCCACCTCGTCCGGCGTCACCAGCCGGGCCTCGATGCCCCACGCCTTCGCGCTCGACATGCGCCGGCGCAGCTCTTCCATGCGCTCCTCGGTCCGGGCGACCTCGATGCCGCCGGACTCGGTGAACACGTCCATCTCCTTGTACTGGCGCATCGAGTCGAGCGTCAGATCGGTGATCTCGCGCGAGTGATCCACCGGGAAGATGAAGTTGGAGGCGTGTCCGGTCGAGCCGCCGGGGTTGGGCAGCGGCCCCTTGTCCAGCTGCACGATGTCGCGCCAGCCGAGCCTGGCGAGGTGGTACACGAGGCTGTTGCCGACGATGCCGGCACCGATCACGACGACGCGTGCACTACCGGGGACGGTTGCCACTGGGCCTGCCACCTCTCAGGTTGTTGCGTATCATGAAACGCGACTGCACTATGAGCAACGATAACCCGGCGACCGGCCGTTGGGGAGGCGGTTTGCACCCGCACCTGTCGCTATCTCGTCTCGAATCGACCGCGTTAGCGACGGGTACGGGTGCAAACCACCGCCCGGCGGTGCCGTGCGGTCCGGAGTCACCGCGGATGCCAACCCAATCGGTGGGAGATCTCCGCGGCCGACTCGCGCAGCTGCGGCAGCATGGCCTCGACCTGCGCGTCGCCGAGGCGGAAGGTCGGTCCCGAGACACTCAGCGACGCCACGATGTCGCCGTGCGCGTTGCGGACCGGCGCCGCGAGCGCGGTGAGCCCGATCTCCAACTCGTCCACGGCCACCGCGTAACCGCGCTCGCGCACCTGCGCCAGTTCCGCGCGCAGCGCCTTGCGGGTGGTGATGGTCGCGCCGGTGTGCGCGGCGAGGGTGCCGAGCAGCGCCGCGAGCTCGGTCTCGGGCAGCTCGCTGAGCAAGACCTTGCCGTTGCTCGTCGCGTGCAACGGGATGTGCTGGCCGACCCAGTTGTGCGCCTGCAGCGACGACCCGCCGGCCGCCTGGTCGACGTAAAGCGCGGCGCCGTCGGCGAGCACAGCGACGTTGACCGTCTCCCCCGTGCCGGCCGCGAGCGCCCGCGCGATCGGCCGCGCTTCCTGCACGACGTCCAGGCGCGCCGTGGTCGCGCCGGCCAGGCGCAGGATGCCCATGCCCAGCCGGTACTTGCCGCGATCGGCGATCTGCTCGACCAGGCCGCTGTTCTCCAGCGCGGCGAGCAGCCGGAACGCGGTGCTCTTGTGCACGCCGAGCTCGACCGCGATCTCGGTGACCCCCGCCTCGCCGGCGCGGGCCAGAATTTCCAGGATCGCCAGCGCACGCTCCACGGACTGCACGCCGCTCGGCGCGCCTCCGGGAGTGGCGCTGGGTGCATTGCCGGCCACCACGCTGTCGGTCATACTGCGGAGCCTAACCCGACGTTGTTGCACATGGCACGCCGAGTTTTACATCGTGCGTCGTCGTTTGGGAGATCGGCATGACCGTCAGCACTTCGAAGCACCCGGAGTACGTGCTCACCATCGTCTGCCCGGACCGCCCGGGCATCGTCTTCTCGGTCAGCTCGTTCCTCGTCCACTGCTCGGCGAACATCCTGGAGAGCCAGCAGTTCGACGACCGCGACGAGGACCGCTTCTTCATGCGCGTGCACTTCGAGGTCTACGACGAGGCCATGACGCTCGAGCGGCTGCGCACCGCGTTCGAGCCGACGGCACGCACGTCACAGATGGAGTGGCACCTGTGGGCGGCCGAGACGCCGTACCGCACCCTCATCCTCGTCTCGCGCGACGGCCACTGCCTCAACGACCTGTTGTACCGGCAGAGCATCGGCGCTCTGCCCATCGACATCCCGGCCGTCGTCTCCAACCACCGTGACCTCGAACGACTGGTGACCTCTTACGACGTGCCGTTCCACCACGTGCCGGTCACCGCGGACACCAAGGCCGATGCCGAGGCGCAGATCCTGGCACTCGTCGACTCGCTCGGCATCGATCTCGTGGTGCTGGCCCGGTACATGCAGATCCTGTCCGACGACGCGTGCCGCACGCTGGCCGGCAAGGCGATCAACATCCACCACTCGTTCCTGCCGAGCTTCAAGGGCGCGCGGCCCTACCAGCAGGCCTTCGAACGCGGCGTCAAGCTCGTCGGCGCGACCGCGCACTACGTGACCCCCGACCTCGACGAGGGTCCGATCATCGAGCAGGACGTCACGCGCGTCGACCACGCGCTGTCCGGGCCGCAGCTGGTGGCCGCCGGGCGTGACGTCGAGGCGCAGGTGCTCTCCCGCGCGGTCCGCTGGCACGCACAGACGCGCGTGCTGCTCAACGGCAACCGCACCGTCGTCTTCCGCTAGCCGACTGCAGCGGCGCAAGCCCGCCGTGCGGCCACACAGCCCCATTGACTCGGCGCATCGCACGGGCGAGTGTGGATGGGTCGGCAAGGACGCCGGCGCGGTGGCGAAGGAGAACCATGGCATCGATCCGCACACTCTCCGGACCTCGACGAGCAGTGATCGCGGCCATCGCGGTGGTCTCGGCAGGTGCCGCGGCCGCAATCGCCATCGGCCTCGGCGTGCCGGCCACGGCACACACCCAGCCGGGCAATCGACCGGTGCAGGCGGGTTCGCGTTATCTGGCGCTCGGCGACTCGGTGACGTTCGGCTACCGCGAGGCGGCAAATCCGCCACCGCCCGACTACACCGACGCGAAGAACTTCGTCGGTTACCCGGAGGACCTCGGCGCCGAGCTCAAGCTGCGCGTCGCGAACTCCTCGTGCCCGGGCGAGACGTCGGCCAGCTTCATCGACGCGAGCGCCCCGAGCAACGGCTGCGAGACCGCCGCCGGCGGGACCGGCCCGGGTTACCGCGCCTACCCGCTGCACGTCGCCTACTCGGGCTCCCAGCTGTCGTACGCGGTGAACTACCTGCGCCGGCACCGCGACACCAGACTGGTCTCGCTGATGATCGGCGCCAACGACGCCTTCCTGTGCCAGGAGACGACCGCGGACAAGTGCGTGAGCGAGCTGCCGACGGTGCTGGGCCGGATCGGCACCGACGTCAACAAGATCCTGCGCGAGATCCGGCAGAAGGCGCACTACGGCGGCCAGCTCGTCATCGTCAACTACTACTCGACCAACTACGCCGACCCGACGCAGCGCGCGTCCAGCCAGGCACTCAACTCGACCATGGACGACGCCGCGGCGCCGTACCGGGTGCGGATCGCCGACGGCTTCGCGACGTTCCAACGAGCCGCCGAGCAGGCGGGCGGCGACAGCTGCGCCGCCGGCTTGCTGACCAAGCTGACGACCGGCGGCTGCGGCGTGCACCCGAGCGTCGCGGGGCAGGAACTGCTCGCCGGCGCGGTCGAGCGGGCGATCACCACCGCCTGACGGTCGCAGCCCCTCCGACGGCGGGTAGGACGTGGTCATGACGGCGACAATCGACCGACAGGCCATCCGCGAGGCCTTGGACGGTCCGGGGATCACCGCGCTGCGCGGCGCGTTTCCCGCACAGTGGGCGGACCGGCTGCGCGCGGACATCGAGCGCGAGTTCACCTCCGCGCGTGCTCGCGAGGGCGGCGCGGTGGGCCGCGGCCACAACCGCTGGTACGTCGAGGTGCACCCCGAGGCCATCGCCGGGTTCGTCGACATCGTCAGCCACCCGTGGTTCGTCGCCGTGTGCGACGAGGTGCTCGGCGCCGACTACCGCATCGTCGAGATCGGCTTCGACATCCCGTTCCCGGGCGCGCGCGACCAGCCGTGGCATCGCGACTTCCCGGCGCCGCCCGAGACGACCGGCCAGCACCGGTTGACGTCGCTCGCCTTCAACCTCACCGCGGTCGACACCGCCGAGGACATGGGTCCGTTCGAGATCGCGCCGGGCACGCAGTGGGACGACCATCCCGACTTCGACCACGGCATGTTCCCGCCGCAGTGGCACTACCCGCGCTACGAACAGCTCGCCGAGCGCAAGTACCCGCGGCGCGGCGACATCTCGGCGCGCTCCGCGCTGACCATCCACCGCGGCACAGCGAGTTCCGGAACGAGCGCGCGGCCGGTGCTCGTCGTCGGCGTCGACGCGCCGGGGGCCGGCCACGACGAGTTCCATGACCTGCAGGTGACGCGCGGCTTCCAGGACGCGCTGCTGACGCAGGTACGCAACCACCTGGCGGCGCGGGTCGTCGACGAGCTGACGCCGATCGTGCAGCAGCACACCATCGAGGGGCTCGTCATGGGCGACGCCGAGGAGTGAGCACGCCCCGCGCTGACCGGCTCAGTCGCCGAGCTCCGTGCGGCGCCGGTTGACGTAGTCCTCGAGCTCCTCGCGAATCGCGTCGTCGAGCGGCGGCGCCTCGTACTCGGCCAGCTTCTGCTGGTAGATGCGGGTGGCGCGGGCGGCCGTGTCGACGGCGCCGTTGCGCATCCACCGCTCGTAGTTGTCCGACGACGACAACATCGTGCGGTAGAAGCACGTACGGAAGTGATCCATCGTGTGCGCAGCGCCGAGGAAGTGCCCGCCGTGGCCCACCTCGACGTGCGCGTCGAACGCCAACGACGCCTCGTCGATCTCGAGCGGCGTGAACTGCTCGCGCAGCATCTGCAGCAGCTCCACGTCGACGATGAACTTCTCGTAACAGGCGACGAGACCACCCTCGAGCCAGCCCGCGGCGTGCATCACCCAGTTGGCGCCGGCGAGGAAGGTCGGCAGCAGCGTCATCAGCGCCTCGTAGCCGGCCTGCGCGTCGGGCACCTGGGACGAGGTGAGGCCGCCACCGGTGCGGAACGGCAGCCCGAAGTGCCGTGCGATCTGGCCGGTGCACAGCAGGCCGGTCGCGGACTCGGGAGTGCCGAACGTCGGCGAGCCGGACTGCATGTCGATGTTCGTCATGAACGAGCCGAAGATCACCGGGCAGCCCGGGCGGATGAGCTGGGCGAGCGCAATGCCCGACAGCGCCTCGGCGATCTGCTGCACGAGCGCAGCCGGAACCGTCACCGGCGACATCGCGCCCATCATGATGAACGGCGTCAACACCACCGGTTGCGCGGCCGCGGCGTACTCGAACAGCGCGTCGAGCATGCGGTCGTCCCATCGCAACGGTGAGTTGCAGTTGATCAGCGAGATCGAGACGGGGTTCTGCTCGATCTCGTCTCGACCACCGAACAGGATCGCGCCCATGGCGATGGTGTCGCGGGCGTTCTCGCCGGACACCACGTTGCCCATATAGATCTTGTCGGTCAGCGTCTGCAGCGCGTACGTCATGTCGAGGTGTCGGGAGTCGAGCGGCGTGTCGTTGGGCTCGCAGACGACACCGCCGGCGGAGTCGAGCACCGGGAAGGTCTGGGCCAGCTTCGCGAAGTTGCGGAAATCCTCCATCGTCGCGTCGCGGCGCACGTCCCCCTCACGCACGAACGGCGGTCCGTAGACGGCGCCGAAGGCCATGGTGTCGCCACCGATGTGCACCGTGTTCGCGGCGTTGCGCGCGGTGACGTCGAATTCGCGTGGCGCCTTCGCCACCTGCTCGAGCACGAAATCCGGGTCCAGGAAGACGGTGTTGTCCTCCACCCGCTGACCGGCCGCCCGGAACAGCTCGAGCGCGCGATCGGTCATGAACTCGACGCCGACCTCACTCACCAGCCTGCGCCAGCCGCCGTCGAGGGTCGCCATCGCGTCCGCGGACAGGATCTCGTAACGCGGCATGACATTGCGAAACATCGCTGTGCCTCCTTGACCGGGGTTCGTTCGCGACGCATCCTAGCTCCGTAATGTGGAATCGCCGTTCCACAATGTGGATTCACTGGTTACCGGAGAGTATGAGTAATCCGAACGTCAGCGGGACCCAGGCCGTCGACCGCGCGGCCCAGTTGCTGACCCTCGTGGTCGAGGCCGACGGTCCGATGAGCTATGGCGAACTGGTCGACGAGACCGGCCTGGCCAAGTCGACGACGTCACGCCTGCTCGCCGCGCTGGAGAACAACCACCTCATCGAGCGCGACCCGAGCGGGTTCTTCCGATCCGGTGCGTTGTTCGCGCTCTACGCGGCCCGGCACGACCCGTGGGCAGAGACGATCCGGCTCGCCGACCCGATCATGCACCGGATCGGCGAACTGACCGGCGAGACCGTCAACCTCGCGATCGCGCGGGGCGACACCGTCGTGCAGATCGCGCAGGTCGAGTCGACGTATCGCCTCGCCGCGCGGGACTGGATGCAGGTGGACGCGCCCGCGCACTGCTCGGCGGTCGGCAAGGTGCTCTATGCGTGGGACACGCTGCCGCTGCCCGTCGGCCGGCTCGACGCGCCCACACCCCACTCGCTGCGCAGCTCCGACGCCCTGCTGCGGCAGTTCGGCACGATCCGGCGGCGCGGCTACGCGACGAGCCGCGAGGAGCTGGAGATCGGGCTGGACGCGGTCGCCGTCCCCGTCCGCGGCCTGGAGGGCCCGGTCGTCGCGGGTCTCGGTGTCTCCGGCCCCACCGGCCGGCTGCGCAAGAACCTGGACGAGATCGGCCGACTGCTCATCGACCAGAGCGCAGTGCTCACCCGACGGCTACGTCCCAGAAACAGAGACCGGCAACGATCCGAGGCAGGAGTGGCATGACTGGGTTTCTCGCCTTTCCCGGCACCGCACCGCACGCCACCCACGACGCTTGCGAAGGGGTTCCCCGATGACACCCGACGAGATCCTGCAGGGGCTCTACGACCAGACGCTGGTCGGCAACGGGCCAGCCGTTCTCGAGTTGACCAACGACGCCCTCGCCCAGGGCATGGAGCCGCAGTCGCTGTTGTTCGACGCGCTCATCCCGTCGCTCGAAGAGGTCGGCGCACGCTTCGAGCGCGGCGACTTCTTCGTGCCGGAGATGCTCATCGCCGGCCGCGCGATGGCCGGCGCGATGGCCGTCCTGCGGCCGCTGCTCGCCGAGACCGGAGTGCAGACGATCGGCAAGTTCGTCATGGGCACCGTGCAGGGCGACGTGCACGACATCGGCAAGAACCTGGTCAACATCATGCTCGAGGGTGCCGGGTTCGAGGTCATCGATCTCGGCGTACAGGTGAAGCCGGAGAAGTTCGTCGACGCGATCAACGAGCACAAGCCCGACATCGTCGGTTTCTCCGCGTTCCTGACGACCACGATGCCCATGTTCAAGGCCAACATGAACGCGCTGCAGAAGGCCGGCATCCGCGACACCGTTGCCGTGATGGTCGGCGGCGCACCCGTGACGCAGGAGTACGCGGACGCGGTCGGCGCGGACGGCTACGCGGCGGACGCGTCGGCCACCGTGAAGAAGGCCAAGGAACTGATGAACAAGCGCCGCGCGATGGCGGGGGTCTGAGTGGGAACCCCACGACGTCGCTCTGCACAACGCACTCCCCGATTTCGCGTGGACCCGAAGTGATGGCCGCACAGCTTCGCGAAACGACCCTGCGCTCGGCGAGCAAGGAGGTCGTGCTCGGGCACGAGCGGCCGTTCGTCGTGATCGGCGAGCGCATCAACCCGACCGGGCGCAAGATCTTTCAGGAGCAGCTGCGCGCCGGGGACCTGTCGGCCATCGAGCGCGACGTCGCAGCGCAGGTCGCGGGCGGCGCCGACGTCCTTGATGTCAACATGGGCGTACCGCTCACCGACGAGCCGGAGCTGCTCGCGAAGGCGATCACGATGGTCCAGGAGTTGACGGACCTGCCGATCTGCATCGACTCCTCCGTGGTCGAGGCACTCGAAGCGGGACTGTCGGCGTACCAGGGACGTGCGCTCGTCAACTCGGTGACCGCCGAGGACGAGCGGATGGAACAGATCCTGCCGCTGGTCAAGCAGCACGATGCGGCGATCATCGCCCTGCCGAACGATGCGGACGAGATCCCGATGGAGTCGGACAAGCGGCTCGACCTCGTCGCCAAGATCGTGCGCGTGGCGACCGAGGAGTACGGCATCGCCATCGACGACATCGTGATCGACCCGTTGGCGATGCCGATCGGCGCCGACCAGTCGGTGGTGCAGACGACGCTGACGACGATCCGCCGCATCCGTGACGAGCACGGGCTGAACATGACGCTCGGCGCGTCCAACGTGTCGTTCGGGATGCCGGGGCGGCACGCGATCGGCGCGGCGTTCCTGCCACTTGCAATGGGCGCCGGACTGACCAGCGCGATCATGGACGCGCGCACGCCGCAGATCGTCGAGTCGGTGCGCGGCACCGACCTGTTGCTCGGCCACGACGAGTGGGGCATGAACTGGATCGCGTCGCACCGCGCGAAACAGGCCGCCGCGACCGCAACATGACCGACGGCCCGGCCGTCGACGTCGACAGCCTGCGGCGCGAGGGCCTGCTCGCCGCGCCGAACGGACCGGTCTCCGTCGAGCACGACGGCGTCGGCCGGGTCGCGCTGACCCTGCAACCCACCGGCGGCAGTCCGCGCACGGTGCGGGTGCCGCCCGGCGTCACCGTCTTCGACGGCGCGAGCTGGAACGGCGTGGCCATCGACTCGACCTGCGGCGGGCACGGCACCTGCAAGAAGTGCAAGGTGCGCGTCGTCGACGGCTCGGTGCCCGTGTCCCGGCTCGACGCCCGGGCGTTCACCGCGGACCAACTGCGCGACGGGTGGCGGCTCGCGTGTCTCGCGCAGGCCACGCAGGACCTGACGATCGACGTGCCGCCGCTGGTCACCCGGCCGAAGGCCGCGACGGTGGGTGTCGGGCGGCAGGTGATCCTGCGTCCCGCGGTGCAGAAGCGCTACGTCGAGCTCGAGGAGCCGACGCTCGCCGACCAACGCACGGATCTCGCCCGGTTGCTCGACGCGATCGACGACCTCGAGCCGACGCCGGACATGCACGCCGTGCGTCGGCTGCCGACGGTGTTGCGCGAGGCGGACTTCAAGGTCACCGCAGTGGTCGTCGACGAGGTGCTCGTCGACGTCGAGCCCGGCGACACCCGCGAGCGCCAGCATGCGATCGCCTTCGACCTCGGCACCACCACCGTGGTGGCGACCCTGCTCGACCTCGTCACCGGCACGCCGGTGGCGGTGCGTTCGCGGCTGAACATGCAGCAGCCGTTCGGCGGGGACGTCATCTCGCGGATCAGCGCGACGATGCTCGATCCGGGCATGCTCGCCCGGCTGCGCACCGCCGCGCACGAGACGCTCGCCGAGCTCGCCGCGGAGGTGTGCGAAGAGAGTGGCGTCGCGGCTGCCGAGGTCTACGAGGTCGCGATCGCCGGCAACGCCACCATGACCGCGCTGGCGCTCGGCATCGATCCCGAGCCGCTCGGCGTCGCGCCGTTCGTGATGTCCTGCGCGGTCCCGCCGGTGGTGCGGGTCGGCGAACTGGGCCTCACGCTGCACCCGGGGGCGCGCGCAACGCTGTTTCCTGCGCTCGGTGCTTACGTGGGCGGCGACATCGTGGCCGGCATCCTCGCCACCGGCATGGACCGCGACAAGCGGCTGCGGCTGTTCATCGACGTCGGCACCAACTGCGAGATCGTGCTCGGTGACGGCGAGCGCATCCTGTCCACGGCGGCGCCCGCCGGGCCCGCGTTCGAGGGCGGTGCGATCCGCTGTGGCATGCGCGCCGCCGAGGGCGCCATCGAGACGATCAAGCTGGACCCGGCGGCCGAGACGACGGACGCTGCGGTCACGCTCGGCGTCATCGGCGACGTAAGCCCTGTCGGGCTGTGCGGCTCCGGCCTGGTCGACGTCGTCGCCGAGCTGGTCCGCGTCGGGCTCGTCGACGCGTCGGGGCGCTTCGTGGCCGACGACGTCGCCGCGTCGGCCGCCCCGGCACTCGCCGACCGGCTGACCAGCATCGGTGCGGAACGCGTGTTCGTCATGTACCGGCCGGCGCCGGATACCGCGCCCGAACACACCGTCTACCTCTCGCAGCGCGACGTGCGCGAGCTGCAGTTCGCGAAGGCCGCGATCTCGACCGGCTGGTCGCTGCTGCTCGAAGAGTTCGGCATCGAGGCGCGCGAGGTGCAGCAGGTGCTGCTGGCCGGGTCGTTCGGCAGCTACCTGTCACCAGCGTCGGCTGTGCGGATCGGCCTGGTGCCGAAGCTGCCCGTCCTGCGCATCGTGTCGGCGGGGAACGTCGCGGGCGAGGGCGCGAAGATGGCGCTGTTGTCGCGGCGCGAGCGTGAGGGCGCAGCAGCACTGCTCGAGGAGGTGCGATATGTCGAACTCTCCGACCGTGCCGATTTCAACGACGCGTTCGTCGACAAGCTCGCCTTTCCCGGCTGAGCGCGACGGACGCGCGGGCCGCGTCGCACTGATCGCGTGCGGCGCGCTCGCCCAGACAGCCGCCGACATCGCGGCGCGCCGCGCATGGGCCATGGACGTGCACCCGCTGCCGCCGCTGCTGCACAACCAGCCGCAGCGCATCGCCGGCGACGTGCGCGCGCTCGCCTTGCGCCTGCGTCCGGACTACGCCGCGGTGGCCGTCGGCTACGCCGACTGCGGCACCTACGGCGCGCTCGACGACGTGTGCGCTGAACTCGGCCTGCGCCGGCTGGCCGGCCTGCACTGCTATGACGTCTACGGTGGCGCGCAGCAACTGGAACAGTTCTTCGCCGACGAACCCGGCACCTATGTGCTGACCGACTTCCTCGTCCGCTCGTTCACCCGCACGGTGTGGCGCGAGCTGGGGCTCGACCGCTACCCCGACCTGCACGAGACGTATTTCGGCAAGTACCGCCGGGTTGTGTGGCTGGCCCAGGAACCCGACGACGAGTTGCGTTCGCTGGCCGAGGACGCGGCACGTCAGTTGCGATTGCCGTTGACCGTCGTCGAGACCGGCGCCGGCGGCCTGGAGCGCGAACTCGCCACCGTGCTGCCGGCCTGAGGTCACCGGTCGGAGACTCTGCCCGATCCAGGTGCCCACGATCACCGACGCGCGCGCAGACACCACTGAGCTCGACACGCTCGGAAGACCGCACACCAGCGTGTAACCCGGCCGGCGCGTCACCTGACCAGCGGTCACTCCGGTCCACCTCAGCCGGTCAGGCCGACGTCGACGTCGATGGGGAAGTCGATCTCGGCGGCGTGGTGGACGGTGTTGTGGACGGGTGTTTGTTGTGGGTCGATGAAGGCGGGTGGGATCCAGTGCGGGCGGCCGTTGATCATTTGTACGTGCCAGCCGTGTCGGGCGAATTGGCGGTGGTGGTAGCGGCATAGCAGGCACAGGTTGTCGATGTCGGTGGGTCCGCCGTCAGTCCATTCGCGTATGTGGTGGGCTTCGCACCAGGCGGCGGGGCGCTCGCAGCCGGGGAAGCAACAGCCACCGTCGCGGGCGGCGAGGGCGTAGCGCAGCGCGGGGGTGGCCAGGCGTTTGGTGCGTCCGCAGAACAACACCGCACCGTGGTGGTCGACCACGATGGGCACGATCGCGGCGTCGGTGAGGTTGGCCTGCACGAGGGCGGTGGGCCACAGGTCACCGTTCGCGCTCTGCGCAACACCCACGCGGGCGTGAGCGCCACCGCCATCGCCCTCGTCGGTGCCGGTGAGGTCTTGGGCGGGCATGCGGAGCAGGACGGTGACCGGTGCGCCGCCAGCGGTCGGCAGGTCAGCGGAGCGCAGGAGTCGTTTGCCGGCGTCGATCATCGCGTCGTGTCGCCGTTGTGCCGGGGACCGGTCGTCCGGGCCGCCGTCGGCGGCGGGCTGTGGCGCGGCGAGGGCGTCGAGGATGGCGTCCCAGAGGGCGGTCAGTTCCGCGGTCCATTCCCCGCTCGGGCGGCTCGAGCCTCGACCACGCCGGGCCAGGGTGAACCCGCGGCGGCGTTCGAGCTCGGCATCGTCGGGGGCGCGCCCGTCCGGGTCCAGGCGGGCGAGCAGCATGTCGGCGGTCTGCGCCAGCGCGCCCGGGTGCTGGTGCCGCGCAGCCTGGACCAGCAACTGCTCACACACCGGCACGACCTCGTGCGCGACACGACGCGAGACCCGGTCAGTGGCCGTGGCGATCACCGTGATGTGCGCAGCGGAGATCTCCCCCGCCCGCGCCGCGGCCGCGCAGCGCGGCAACACCGCGGGCGTGACCGCACCGGTGAGCGTCGTGTTCGGCTGCACCGCACGGGCCTGGCGCACCCGGGCCTTCGCCTCGGCCGGTGTCACCCGCAGCATCTGCACCAGCAGGTCCGCGGTACTCGAGCGCGCGTACTCCCCGGCCACCCCCCGCTCGTCAACCTCGCCCAGCACCCGATGATCGACCGCGACCAACCGCCGCCGCTGCACCTCCAGCTCGCGCAGCAGCTGCGTCACCTCGACCGAACCCAGCATGGTCAACGACGCGTCCAGCAGGTGATCGAGTGCCGCGCGCAGCGGCCCGACCATGCTCGAAACGACGTCCTCGCCCATACCGAACACATTAGAACAGGGGTCTGACAGAACCAGTCTGTCCAGCGGCTATCGGTCGCATTCTCGGACCGGCTTCACGGGTTCGTCGTTGTGCACGATGACGTCCGCGTGGTCGGTCGGCCTGGCGATCGCGAAGTAGAGCTGCTGGGCCGGGAGGTAACGCTCGCGCCAGCGGCGCTCGATCGCGGCCGGCGATGACGTTCCGCGGTCCCGCATGACGGCACGGTCCAGGGTCTTCTCGAACGTGGTCGACACGAAGACGCGCAGGTCCCATCGATCGATGAGTTCGGGACGCATCAGGAAGACGCCGTCGAAGATCAGCACGGCGTCGGCGCACGCAGTCGTTGCCGCCGGGCTCACCGCTGTGTCCGCGGCGTGGTCGTACACCGTGTGTTGGAAGCGTCGGTCTCCGCCCGGACCGAGCGGGTCCAGCAAGACTCGGTTCACGGCGCCGATGTCGTGGGCGTCGAAGTAGCAGCTCTCGGCCGAGTACTCCCCCCGCCGGTATCGCTGTGCCCTGGGGAACAGGAAGTCGTCGATCGTCGCGCGGATGACGCTTCGGCCCTGTGCGCGCAACACGAGCGCCAATTCGTCGGCGAGCGTGGTCTTGCCGGCGGCGGGAGGTCCGTCGACGGCAACGCGGGTCGGATGCGCACCGCTGACAGACCCGACTGCCTCAGCCAGCCGGGTGAGCACCTCGACGCGGTCGCCCACGAGTTACAGGTCGACGGTGCGGTTCTCCGCCGGGAACTCGTCCGGGTCGTCGTGTTTGATCGCCCGGCGCATACCCAGCAACTGCTTGACCTTGCTGTTCGCCGCGTCCCAGTACTCCGCCGTGTCGGCGTGCACCTTGATCAGCGCCAGGTTGGGGGTGTCGAGGCCCTGCGGAAACCACGCCTCCAGCGGCTTGGCCCACAGGGTCTCGGCCTTCGCGCGGTCATGCACGATCTCGGCCGTGCCGGAGATGGACGTCCACTCGCTCTTGCTGTCGTTGGCGAGCGCCACGTTGACCTGCGGATGCTCCTGGATCTGCGTGGCCTTGTCCGAGTCGTCGTAGGCGAAGAACCACAGGTCCCCGTCGAACTCGGTCTTCTGCACTCCCATCGGTCGACTCACGTGTCTTCCGTCGGACGTCATCGTGGTCAGCATCGCCGAGTGGGCACGCCCCACGAGGTCGATCACCTTGTCGCGACCGTCTTGGTCTGCCATTGCCTACCTCCGAACGCTTGCCTCGGCAGCTGTGTTGCGCCGCAAGGCTTAGCTACCCACTCCGGGTCAGGTCGTGGCCGGTGCCTTCAACCGCGTGAGGAAGTCGCGCCGCCACGCCTCGGTCTCGGCGATCTGATTGAAGGTGAACACGTGCAGGCCCGCGACGTTCGCGTCCGCCTGCGCGAACGCCGGAGCGAGCTTCTCCAGGAAGCGCTCGCCAGTGAAGCCGCCGGGCGCGGCCAGCCGGGTCAGCGTGCGGCGATGCTTGACGAGGAAGCGCGTCGACTCCCCCACCCCGATCTTGGTGGCCATCCCGAGCAACTTCGCCCGGTCGATCGGACCGGGCACGCCGACGTAGAGCGGCTGCGCGATACCCCGCGCGCGCAGGCGCCGCAGCCAGACCGCGAGCGTCTGGGGGTCGAACGTCATGTTGCTGACGATCTGCGTGGCGTGCTGGCGTTTGTCCCACATCGCCTGCACGGTGAGATCGTCGTGGATGGTCGGGTGCGACTCCGGGTAGCCGGTGACCCCGACGCCGGCGAACGGATGACCGAGCTCGGCGAGATCGTGCAGCAGATCGAGCGAGGCACGGTAGTCGCCGGCCGGGGGGTCGGCGTCCCCGGCCGGGACGAAGACGGTGCTGACGCCCAGTTCGCGCAGCCGGTGGCAGATCTCGGCAAGCTCGTGACGTCCGGACACCATCCGCGCGGCGAGGTGCGGCACGACGTCGTAGCCCTGGGCCGCGAGCCGCTCGGTCAGCTGCAGGGTCGCGGTCAGACCCTTCGACGGCGATGCGGTGATCGTGATCGTCCGGTCGGTGCCGACGTGTTCGAGCACGACGTCCTCACACGACGCCGTGGGCAGCACTTCGTAGCGTGCCTCGACGAGCAGCCGGGCCAAGGACGCGGCGACAACTCTGTTGCGCATGATGAAACCCGTTTCGAATTACGCACCAAGCGTCGCCAGCGTACGGGCGCGGCACGCGCGGCGGCAACCGGCACGCGGCAGCAATCAGTCGCGCGTGTCGGCTCCGGCCGGATACACCATCTCCACGTCGCCGACCGACAGCTGCGGCGACAGTCGGTAACCGAAACCGACTGCTTCGAACAGGTCGCGTGAGCCGCGATCGTCGGTGCGAACGCGCAGCGCCACCGGGCCGTCGACATCACCCAGCACGGTGCGCAGGGCGGCCGTCGCGATGCCGCGCCGGCGCCAGGACTCGTCGACGGCGAGGTCGACGAGCCACGTCGTCGGCCCGGACCGGTCGAGCACCAGCGCGCCGACGGCGTCGCCTCCGACGCGCAGCGTCCATTGCCGCGCCTCGGGACGTTGGCTCAATCGGCGCACGCATTGCAGGCGGTACTGCAGGTCCAACAGCGAACTGCGCGTCGGCTCCGGCAGCTGATCGAGTTCGGGCTGCGCCTGCCGGAACAGTTCGCGCAGCAATCCCTCGTCGGCGGCGACGGTGGGGCGCAGCGAGACCTCGCCGATCGAGGCATCGCCGTTCGTCGGCAGATCCGCCACCGCCCGTAGGTCGGGACGGGTTCCGTCGCTTTCCGCGGCGCCGTCGGACCGGCGACCGGGCAGGACGTGCAGCGACTCAGACAACCGAGCAGGCCTTTCCGTTACCCCGGGCTTGATGATCCGGTCCAAAGCATAGGGTGAAGTGCAGGTAAAGTGAAGTACCTAATACTCACGCTGCGTACACGTAGGGATCAGCCGGTCAATTGCCGCACCAGGCCGCTGCGTCGGCGGCTGCGCCCGGCCGGTTGACTGGACAGGTGCCTGCGTACCTCCGGCCTGCCGACGCCGACTGCCCGACCTACGTCGACGACACCGAGTGGCACCCGCTCGTCGACGGGGCGGCGTACTTCGACGAGCTGCTCGCCGCCACGGAGGATCTCGGCGACGGGGACGCGCTGTTGATCGGCAACCTCGCTGTGGACCCGTGGCTCGACCTGCGGGGCCGCGCGCCCGGGCAGCCCGGGTACGAGGCGTTCGGTGAGCGGCTCGCCCGCGCCGCCGCCGCCGGAGCGACGGTGCGCGTGCTGCTGGCCGGACGGGTGCTGGCGTCCACGTTGCCCGTCGCGGGTCTCGGTGACTTCCGCAAGAACGCACTGCATGCACAGGAGTTGCGCTCCTGGCAACCGGCCGGGCACGGCGGCGACCCGCCTCTCGAGGGCCGCGTGCTCGTCGACTTCTCCGGATCGCTGCCCGGCGCCAATCATCAGAAGGTCGTCGTCGTCTCGCGCGCGGGCGAGTTGACGGCATTCGTCGGCGGGATCGATCTGGAGCCGGACCGGCGCGATGCCGCGCCGCACGACACGTTGCGATACCGCAACGCCCGGTGGGGGTGGCACGACGCCGTCGTCCGCCTGCGCGGGCCGGGCGCCACTCGCGTGTGGGACGTACTCGCGCGACGCTGGGACGAGGCGGCGACCCTGCCGGGCAAACACTTCGTGCGCCGGCCGCCGCGCTGGGAGGAGCTCAACCCGGGCGTCGCACAGCCGACGCCGCCGAGCCGTCCTCCGCAATCACCGGTGACCGCTGCCGCCGGCACGCAGGTCCAGGTGCTGCGCTCGATCCCGCGGCACAAGTTCACCTCGGCGCTGCCCGGCCGCACCATCGAGTGGAACGCATTGCCGCGCACCGGCGTGCACGAGATCTACGAGACGCTGTCCACCGCGATCGGCGAAGCACGCCGCTACGTGTACCTCGAGGATCAGTACCTGGGCGAGGAACTCGGCGCGGACCACAGCTACGAGCTCTACGGCCGGCTGCGCGACGCCGCCCGCCGCGGCGTCAAGGTCATCATGCTGGGCTCGGGCATCCGCGACCCCGCCGACCCGGGTATCCATCTGCGCCAGATCAACCGCAAGCTCAACCGCGACCTGCGGCGCAAGGTGGTCGACGGGCTCGGTGCGCACCGCGCGAACGTCGCCGTCTACCGCCTCGAGCACTGCACCGTGCATGCCAAGCTGTTCCTGATCGACGACGCGTTCGCCTGCATCGGCTCGGCAAACCTGTTCAGCCGGTCGATGGGCGGGGTCGACAACGAACTCGCTTGCGCGGTACAGACGACCACCTCGCTCGTGCGTGACCTGCGGGTGCGGGTCTGGGGCGAACACCTGCGCGCGCCGTCGTCACCACAGCTGCGTGGCGCGCTCGAAGATCTCGACACCGCTCTGGGCATCTGGGACACCCGATGGCTGCCGCCGCTCGCGTCGTCGCTGACGTGGCGTGCACCGGGAACGCCGCCGGGTTACGCACCGACCGAGACCGTGTTGCATCGCGTCGACTGACCCGGGCGGCATCGATCACCCGGCGAACCCGCGCAGCGCGTCCGCGACCTCACCCGGACAGTCGATGATCGCCGAGTGGCCGCTATCGGCGAGCACCTCGACCTGCGCGCCGACGTCGCGGTAACGCTGCGCGGAGCGCGCGCCGTAGAAGTAGTCCTTCTCGCCGAGGATGACCAGCGCCGGCTTGCCGATCGCGCGCAGCTGCGCGTCCAACGGATTCACGCGCAGCCGCTCACGACGGTCGCGGATGACGACGCGGAACATCCCCGGGTTGGTCGCGCGGAAGTCCGCGATGCCCTGACCGACGAGGTCGCGCTGCGGCAGCCGGCTCCTGCTCGCCACTGCGCCCAACGAGACCGCGACCGGTACGGCGATGCGGTGCAACACAGTGCCGAGCAGCTGCGGCGTCATCAGCGCGCTACCGGGCGGCAGGCGTGCGTCTGAGTAGTCGGGCGCCTGCGCGACGATGACGACGCGCGCGACCCGCGGTGATGTCGCGGCGACGCCGACCGCCACGTCCGCACCGAAGGAGTGCCCGACGACCACGACGTCGTGCACGTCGAGCTGATCGAGCACACCCTCGACCACAGCGGCCTGGGCCGGCGCGTCCAATGCGGGACCGCCGGTCGCGCCGAGACCCACGAGATCCATCCGGACGACGCGGAACGTGTCGTTCAAAGATGCGGTGACGAGGTCGAACCACTGCAACGAGCTGGCAAAACCGTGCAGCAACACCAGCACGCGACCGTCCGGAACACCGTCGAGCTGCACGTGCACCTCGCCGCGGTAGTCCGCGGTGTCGACGGCGAGCATCGATCCCGTCTTCCGGCGAACTGGCACGAGCGACATTGTGCAACGACCGCTCGCGCGCTCCGGACGGCAGTTCTTCCCGACGGTTTCGAATCGCGGTGATCGGGTCAGACTCTGCCGTGCGCCGTGATGCCGGTCACGGCGGTCATCGACAGCACAAAGGAGCGCTGCATGATCCTTCTCGGAGTCATCCTTCTCATCATCGGGTTCGTCGCGAAGATCGCCATCGTCTGGACGCTCGGCATCATCGCGATCGTCATCGGCGCGATACTTGCGATCCTCGGTGCAGTCGGCCGTGAGGTGGGTGGCCGCCGACACTGGTACTGATCGATACGCGCGCCGCGTGGTGACCGGTCAGATCGGTCACCACGCGTTGTGCGCGCGTAATGTCGGGGTATGGCGGATGTGACGTCCGATCCGTAACCACCCACCTCCACCGGCGGAGTTCCCGTGCCCGACACCAACGACTTGTCCGCGCCCACCCAGAGCGGCGACACGAACGGTCGCCACGAGCGTGCGGCCGGCTCCAATGACAACACGGTCTCGGTGGCCGAACTGCTCGAACGCGAGAAGTCCCGCGCCGAGACCCTCACGCCGCCCGGTGCGCACGAGGCCGACGCGAATCCCGCCCCAAGAGCCCCGGACTCCGCGTCCGCGTCGCGTCCGGAAACCGGCGGTCAACAGGCCGGAGCCGACCAGCGGCGTGGTCCCGAGCCGCACAAGTGGTGGACGCTCGTCGCGGTGTCGCTCGGCACCTTCATGCTGTTGCTCGACGTCACCATCGTCAACGTCGCGCTGCCCGACATCCAGACGGCACTGCACTCGTCGTTCTCCGACCTGCAGTGGGTGGTGGACGCGTATGCGTTGACGCTCGCCGCGTTGCTGCTCACCACGGGCAGCCTCGCCGACCTGTTCGGCCGGCGGAGGCTGTTCGTCGTCGGTCTCGTCGTGTTCACGCTTGCGTCGTTGCTGTGCGGTGTCGCGACGAACACCCTGTTCCTGCAGCTGTCCCGTGCCCTGCAGGGCATCGGTGGCGCCATCATGTTCTCCGTCTCGCTGGCGTTGCTCGCCGATGCGTTCCGCGGCAAGGACCGCGGGACCGCGTTCGGGATCTGGGGCGCGATCACCGGCCTCGCCGTGGCGATCGGCCCGCTGCTCGGCGGCGCGTTGACGTCCGGGCTGTCCTGGCGGTGGATCTTCTTCGTCAACCTGCCGATCGGCGTGCTGGCCGTGGTGATCACCATCGCGCGAGTGGCCGAATCCAAGGCACCGCACGCACGCCGGCCCGACTGGCTGGGCTTCGTGGTGTTCACGGTCGCGCTGGCCAGCCTGATCTACGGGCTCATCGAGAGCAGCGAGCGCTCGTTCCACGACGCACGGGTGATCGGCTGCCTGGTCGCGGCCGGCGTGTTGCTGGCGGCGTTCCTGCTGATCGAGGGGCGCGGCAAGTCGCCGATGTTCGATCTCTCGCTGTTCCGCAAGCCGACGTTCACCGGCGGGGCGATCGCGGCCTTCGGGCTGAGCGCGTCGATCTTCGCGCTGCTGCTGTACCTGACCCTCTACGTGCAGGACGTCCTCGGCTTCAGCCCGTTCGGCACCGGCCTGCGACTGCTCGTGCTGTCCGGCGGCATCTTCGTCGTCGCGGCCATCGCGGGCCGACTCACCTCACGCGTCCCGATCCGGTTCCTGGTCGGGCCGGGGCTGCTCATCGTCGGTGTGGGTCTGCTGCTGATGCGCGGACTGGACGCGTCCTCGCTGTGGACGCACCTCATCCCGGGGCTGATCGTGTCCGGCGTCGGTGTCGGCCTCGTCAATCCGCCCTTGGCGTCGACAGCGATCGGTGTGGTCAAGCCGCAGAACGCCGGTATGGCCTCGGGCATCAACTCGACCTTCCGGCAGGTCGGCATCGCCACGGGTATCGCGTTGCTCGGCACGCTGTTCACCACGAAGGTCACCGACGAGATCACCCGCCTCGTGCACGGCGTGCCGCAGCTCTCCTCGCACGCCGCACAGCTCACCAAGGCGGTGACCGGCGGCGCGGTGCGACAGGCCGTGCAGAGCTCGCCGGCTGCGACCCGGCCGAAGATCGAGCACATCACGACATCGGCGTTCACCACCGGACTGAACTTCATTCTGCTGGTCGCGGCCATCCTGGTGCTGGCCTCGGGCGTCGTTGCGCTGGCGACGATCCGGCAGAAGGACTTCGCGCAGCAGGACTGAGCGCGGCGGGCTGATTACTGCTGCGCGCGGCGCTTGACGTCGTGCTGGTCCTGCCCGGCCAATGCCTTCTCCAGCAGCCGCGCGAGCGTCTGCCGTTCGGCGTCGGTCAGTGGCGCGAAGACGCCGCTCTCGTCGTGCTCGACGTCGAGCACCGCGGTACGGAACAGGTCCCAGCCGTCGCGGGTCAACGACACCTTCATCCGGGTGCGGTTCTGCGCGTCGGGCACCCGCTCGATCAGGCCGCGCTCCAGCATCCGGTCCAGCCGGTGCGTCATCGTGGACGCTGAGACGCCGGCCGCGTCGGCAAGGAGCGACGGGTGCGAGCTGCCGCCCCGGCCCTCCAAGGCCAGCGCCTGCAGCACCGGCCACTCGGTGCGCGAGATGTCGATCGCGTCGAAGCGCCTGCTGTAGAAGACGTCCAGCCGGCGAGAGAGCCGCGACAGCGCCGTGACGATGCGTTGCACCGTCTCCGCGGCACCGACGTCGGTGTAGACGCGGACCGCGCGCTCGTACTCCGCCCACGGCGTGCGACGCGTCATGGGCAAACCCTAGTGCCGCCGCGCCACGGGGGTGTCGGCCGTCACCCGCGCGACCCCTCAGGATTAAACCGGGGCAACCGATAGTTACCTTCGATATCGAAGTTTTAGATCGAAGTGTTGCTAATCGAAGTGGATAGTTCAGTGCTCCGCCAGTTGGTCCGTCAGCCCACCATCCGTCAACTCGTCGTCCTGATCGCCGGTGCCTCCTTGGGCGCCGTCGGTTGGGGCGCGGTGCTCCCCTTCCTGTACGCCGACATCGCCGACGCGCGCCATCTCGGCGCCTCCACGGCTGCCGTGACGTTCTCCGCCTTCGCGCTGGGCGCGCTGCTCGCCGCACCGACGGCCGGGCGGCTCGCGGACACGCGACGCCCGGTTGTCGTCGCCACAGTTGCGCGGCTGGCCATGGTCGCCACGATCGTCGCGCTGATGTACGCCAGCACGGCCGTCGGCCTGTGGGTAGCGGCATTCGGCTACGGCGCCGCGCTGGCCATGGTGCAGCCGTCCATCTCGGTGCTCGTGCTGGCGCTCACGCCTGCCCGACGCCGCCGCGACGCTTTCGCCTGGCAGTTCATCGGGCAGAACCTGGGCCTCGCGCTGGGCGGCCTGGTCGGGGGCTACGTCGTCGACCTGTCCAGCCCGACCGGCAGCCGGCCCGCCTACGCGTTCGCCGCGGTGTGCAGCATCGCCAGCGCGATGCTCGTGGCGGCGGTCGGCCGGCACACCGAGCGCGCGCAGGTCGTTGTGCCGGACGGTGGCAGCGAGCCCGGCTACCGCGCCGTCCTGCGCGCCCCAGGGGTGCGCTCGATGCTTGCCGTGACGGTGCTGCTCATGCTCGCCTGCTACGCGCAGTTCGACTCCGGGCTGCCGGCGTACGTGCTCAGCGTGCTGCACGTGCCGGCCACGACGCTCGGCACCGCCGTGGCCGTCAACGCCGTGCTCGTCTCGGTGCTGACGGCGCCGGTTGTCCGCGCGACGCGCACGAAGTCGCCAGCGGTGCTGCTCGCCACCTGCGCCCTGGTGTGGATCGGCGTCTGGACGGTGCTGGCCGCGCCGATGCTGCACCGGTCGTCCGCGTCGGTGCTCGTGATCGCGGGGTATGCGCTGTTCAGCGTCGGCGAAACGATGCTCGCGCCGGTGCTGCAACCACTCGCCGCGTCACTCGCACCCGCCGGTGCCGCAGGCCGCACCCTGGCCGCGTTGAGCGCCGCGCAGACCTTCGCCACGGTGATCGGGCCGGCCCTGTCCGGCGCACTGCTGGGCCTGGGCGTGCCGGCGTTGTTCGTCGTCGTGCAGATCCTGTGCTGCGTGTTCGCCATCGAGGGCGCGCGTCGCCTGCACCGGGTGACGGCGGCGCCCCAGCACGCAGCAGTAGCGCTCGCCGGCTGAACGGCCCAGCCCCACCCCATCCCCGGTGATCAACAGCAGGATCGGGTCGTCCTGACGACCATAAGCTGCTGTTGATCACCTAGGGTTGGGGCGACCTGTCAGGTGAGGGACGGGTAGTCGGTGTAACCCTCGGCGCCGCCGCCGTAGAACGTGTCGGCGTTCGGCTCGTTCAGCGGCGCATCCGTGCGCCAGCGTTCGACGAGGTCCGGATTGGCGATGACGAGCCGGCCGACCGCCACGGCGTCCGCCAGGCCTTCGTCGAGGATCTGCTGCGCAGCATCGCGCGATGTGACGTCGGCGAAGCCACTGTTCGCGATGACCGGACCGGCGAACCGCGCCCGCAGGTCGCGAGTCAGCGCCGCGCGCGGGTCGGCGAGGTAGGACAGGTAGGCGATCCCGAGCGGGCGGATCGCGTCGATGAAGGCGTGGTACGTCGCCGCGGTGTCCCGCTCGTCCGTCTCGAGCGCACCCTGGATGTTGTGCGCCGGCGAGATGCGCAGGCCGACCCGCTCCGGACCGATGGCCTGCGCCACGGCGGTGACGACCTCGATGCCGAACCGGGCACGGTTCGCCGGAGTGGCGCCGTAGCCGTCGGTGCGCTCGTTGCTGGACGGTGCGAGGAACTGGTGCACCAGGTAACCGTTGGCGCCGTGGATCTCGACACCGTCAAGACCGGCCGCGACGGCCTGCTGCGCGGCGTGCACGAACTCGGCGACGACGCCCGGGATCTCCTCGGTGGCCAGCGCGCGTGGCGTCGGGTACGGCTGCGGGCCGGAGGCCGTGATCATCGTGTCGGGCGCGGCGATCGCGCTCGGCGCGACCATTTCGCGTACCGGCTTGTTGTCCGGGTGGGCTATCCGACCCGCGTGCATGAGTTGCACGAAAATGTGACCGTCCCGCGCGTGTACCGCGTCGGCGACCCGCGCCCACCCGTCGCGCTGCGCGTCGGTGTGCATGCCGGGGGTGTTGAGGTAGCCCTGGCCCACCCCGCTCGGCTGCGTGCCCTCGGTGACGATGAGCCCGGTACCGGCTCGTTGCGCGTAGTACTCGACGGCGATGTCCTGCGGCACCTGCCCGTCGCCGGCGCGGTTGCGCGTGAGGGGCGCCATGACGATGCGGTTCGGCAGGGTCAGCTTGCCGATGTCGATCGGATCGAACAGAGAGGGCACGCTTCACTCCAGGCTGGCGGTCGAATGGGTACGTCAGTTCCAACCGACCCGCACAGACCGTCCATGCCGAGATGTGACATCACACATCGGGCTGTCAGTGGCGCGCTCAGTGGTGGAACGACTCCGGACCGGTCCGGCCGATCGCGCCGGCGTCGTGCTGCAGCGCATCCGTGACCGATTGCAGGTCACGCGCGAACAGGTCGGCGAGATCGTGCGAGAAACCGTTGCGGCACACGACGCGCAGCACGGCGAGGTCGGTGCGGTCGGCGGGGAACGTGTAGGCCGGCACCTGCCAGCCGTACGCGCGCATCCCCCGCGACACCGCGAACACGTCCCAGCCGTCGACGTCGTCGTTCGTGGTGAACGCGAAGACGGGCAGTTCGTCGCCCTTCGAGATCAGCCGGTACGGGCCCATCCCGCCGATCTGCGTCGACAGCGCGGTGGCGACGTCGCGGCAGGACTGCTGCACGGCGCGCAGGCCTTCCACGCCGAGCCGGAAGAACATGTAGTACTGCGCGATGACCTCGGCGCCGGGGCGGGAGAAGTTGAGCCCGAGCGTCGGCGTGCTGCCGCCGAGGTAGTTGACGTTGAACACCAGCTCTTCGGGCAGCGCGTCGGCGTCGCGCCACAACGCCCAGCCGACCCCGGGATACACCAGACCGAACTTGTGCCCCGACGTGTTGATCGATGCCACGCGCGGCAGCTGGAAGTCCCAGACGAGGTCGCGGTCCAGGAAGGGCGCGATCATCGCGCCGGAGGCTCCGTCGACGTGGATCGGGACGTCCGGGCCGCCGTTCGCGGCGAGCTCGTCGAGCGCGGCGGCGATCTCGGCGACCGGCTCGTAGCTGCCGTCCAGCGTCGAGCCGAGGATCGCGACGACGCCGATGGTGTTCTCGTCGCAGTGCGCCGCCGCCTCGGCCGGCCCGAGGTGCAGCCGGTCGCCGTCGACGGGCACGAGACGCGCCTCGACGTCCCAGTAGCGGCAGAACTTGTCCCAGCACACCTGCGCGTTCGCGCCCATCACGAGGTTGGGCCTGCGCGTCCGGTCGGCGCCAACGCGCTGTTCCCACCTTCGCTTGAGCGCCATGCCGGCGAGCATGCAGGCCTCGCTGGACCCGGTGGTCGAACATCCCGTCGCGATCCCGGGATCCGGCGCGTGCCACAGGTGCGACAGCATCGCGATGCACCGGTTCTCGATGGCGGCGGTCTGCGGGTACTCGTCCTGGTCGATCATGTTCTTGTCCGCCGCGTCAGCCATCAGCTGCGCGGCCTGCGGCTCCATCCACGTCGTGACGAACGTGGCGAGGTTCAGCCGCGCACTGCCGTCGAGCAGCAGCTCGTCGTGAATCAGCTGGTAGGCGACGTCGGCCGGCACCGGTTCGGCCGCGATGCGGTCGAGCGGCGCGTTCACCTCGTGGCCCATCGCCGGATTGGCGAGGCCCAGGAACGCGTTGGCGTCGGCGCGCTCGTCGAGGGTGCGGGAGGGGACCTTGTCGCCACGAAGTGCCATGCGCTGACTATCGCACCCCGCGGTACGCAAACATGATCCTGACATTTCGCTGGCGCAATCTTCGTACTCTGCGGTCATGGTCGAGGCATGACGCAACAGCCGCCACCGTTCGGTCCGCCGCCGTCCGCAGGCCCGCCAGCCGGCTCGCCGCCGCCCCCGCCCGCGGGACCGCCGCCCGCGGGAC
>NZ_CAXTQF010000010.1:0-55146 GCF_964246335.1 uncultured Jatrophihabitans sp.
GGTCAGGGCAGCAGCAGGCAGCTGTCGCCGAACTCGTGCCACCGGTACTGCGCGCGCAACGCCTCGTCGTACGCGTCGTCGACGAGCTCGCGACCGGCCACCGCGCGCAGCAGGTCGAGGTGTGAGGCACCCGGCGCGTGCCAGCCGGTGACGAGGCCGTTGACCACCCTCGCCGGGCGGTCCGCACCGAGCACGACGTCGGTCCACCCGGATGCTGCACGGACCACGCCGTCGCCGTCGGCCGCGGTCTCCAGAGCACGCGTCACGGTGGTGCCGACCGCGACCACCCGACCGCCCCAGGCGCGGGTCATGTTGACCGCACGCGCCGTCGCGTCGGGCACCCGGAAGCGCTCGGCCTGCGGCGGTTCACCGGCGTCCGGCGACGACACCCCGGTGTGCAGCGTGATCGGCGCGACGCCGATGCCGGCGGTGACGAGATCGGTGACGAGCCGGTCGGTGAACGGGCGGCCGGCGCTGGGCATCTCGGCACTCCCCGGCTCGCGCGCGAACACCGTCTGGTACTCGGCAAGGGGCTGCGGCCGCGGCACGTAGGCGTAGCGGATCGGGCGACCGTGGCGGGAGAGGTAGTCGACGACGTCGCCCTCGACGTCCACACCGGCGCGCCACAGCCGCCGCTGGTCCCGTGGGTGCGGCTCGAGCACGCGCAGCTGCACCGCGTCCGGGAGCGTGATCACGTCACCGGCCTGCACGTTGTCGAGCGGGCCGGCGGCGCGCCCGGGTGGCCGTACCTCGACGACCCAGGACCCGTCGTCCAGCGCCGCCGCGAAGTGCACCGTGACGAGCTGGTCGCCGCGGCGGCCGTCGACCGCCGCGGGCAGCGTGCCCGAGGTGTTGACGACGACGACGTCGCCGGGCACGAGGAATTCGGCGAAGTCGGTGAACCGCGCGTGCTCGACGCCGTCGCGCCCGGCCACGAGCAGCCGCACGGCGTCGCGGCGAGCCGGCGGCGCATCCGCCTCGAGCCGATGGGGAAGTGCGAACGCCGTCATGCCGCGACCATCAGGTCGGCGGCGCGCACCCGGCGGTACAGCGGGCGCAGCGCGATCAGCCGCAGCAGCGCCGGCACGACGGTCGACGGCTCCGGCCGGTCGTCGATGTTCTCGCCGGGGAACGCCGCCTGATGCATCGCGGTGCGCATGTCGCCGGGATCGAAGGCGTAGGCGGCGACGTCGGGTTCTTCGGCCGCGAGCACCGCAGTGAGGTGGTCCAGCGCGGCCTTGCTCGAGCCGTAGCCGCCCCAGCCTTCGTAGGCCTCGACGGCTGCGTCCGAGCTGATGTTGACGACGACGCCGGCACTGCGGCGCAGCAGCGGCAGCAGCGCCTGTGTCAGCGCCGCGGGCGCGACGACGTTCGTCTCGTACACCTGGCGCAGGGCGTCGATCGGGTGTTCGGCCAGCCGCGGCAGCGGGCTGGGACCGAGGTCGCTGGCGTTGTTGACGAGCAGGTCGAGCCGACCGATGTCGCGGACGACGTGCACCAGCTCGGCGCGGTGCGCGGGATCGGTGACGTCGCCGCACACCGTGCGGACGTCGGGCAGCTCGGCGGCCAGGCTCGCCAGCGGATCTGCCGACCGGGCGTCGGTGACGACGCGCCAGCCCTGGGCGGCGAGCTCGCGCGCCAGTGCCCGACCGAAGCCGGCCGATCCCCCGGTGACGAGTGCGATGGGTTGCGTTTTCGATGTCATGCATCCCATGCTTGTAGTTGAAGTCAGCTTCAAGTCAAGGAGACGAGTGCGGCCCACCGATCTGTTGACGGTCAGCGACGTCGCGCAGCGCAGCGGGTTCGCGCCGTCCGCCCTGCGGTTCTACGAGCGCGAGGGGCTCATCGAGGCGCAGCGGACCGGCGGCAACCAGCGTCGCTACGAGCGCACAGTGCTGCGCCGGCTGGCGTTCGTCCGTGCTGCGCGCAACGTCGGGCTGAGTCTCGACGAGGTGGCGGCGGCGCTGGCGACCCTGCCCGCCGGGCGCACGCCGACCCGCGCCGATTGGACGCGGCTCTCCCGGTCGTGGCGCACCCGGCTGGACGCGCAGATAACCGCGCTGCAGAAGCTGCGCGACGGCCTCGACTCGTGCATCGGCTGTGGCTGCCTGTCCATGCGCAGGTGTCAGATCTCCAACCCCGACGACGTGCTCGCCCGGCGCGGGCCCGGCGCGCAGTTCTTCCCCGCTCCCCTCCGCGAGAGCGGCCCGTCAGGACGCCAGTCCGTCGATCACCTCGGCGCCGGGGAGCTCGGCGAGCAGCGCGGACGGTAACGCGATCTTCGACCGACGCAGGCCGCTGCCGATCACGACGGCATCGTGCGCCAGCACCGCGGCGTCGACGAGCACCGGCCAGTCCGCGGGTAGGCCGATCGGCGTGATGCCGCCGTACTCCATCCCGGTCAGGGCCACGGCGTCGTCCATCGCCGCGAACGACGCCTTGCGCGCGTCGAGCCGCTTGCGCACCACGCCGTTCACGTCTGCGCGGGTCGTCGCCAGCACCATGCACGCGGCGTACCGCGTGATGTCACCGCGGCGCCCGGCGATGATCACGCAGTTGGCCGATTCGGCGAGCGAGACGCCGTAGCGGGCACAGAACTCCGCGGTGTCGGCGAGGTCGGGATCGATCGGCGCGGCGAGCACGGCGTCGCGGCCGGCCAGTGTGCGCAGCGCGGCCGCGACCGGCTCGGCGACGAGCGTGTCGGTGGCGGGCTGCCAGTCCAGGTTCCCGGGTCCGGTCATGCACCCGAACGTACTGTGGGCGACATGAGCACTGACGCCGACACGGACTCGGCGGTCGAGCAGATCCTGCGCAGTTACGACACCATCGTGTTCGTCGGCGCCAGCGACGCCGAGCACAAACCGGCGCACTACGTGCCGGAGCACATGCGCGAGCACGGTTGGCGGATCGTCCCGGTGAATCCGCGCGGCGGCACGATCCTGGGCGAACCGACGTACCAGTCGCTGGCCGACGTGCCGCAGCCCGTCGGCGTGGTCGACGTGTTCCGCCCGTCGGAGCAGACGCCGGACATCGCGCGGCAGGCGGTCGCCGCCGGCGCCACAGCGCTCTGGCTGCAGCTGCACATCGCGTCTGACGAGGCGCGGCGCATCGCGCAGGACGCCGGCCTGCTCTACGTCGAGAACCGCTGCATGATCATCGAGCAGCGCCGGCTCAATCTCAACGCGCCGTCGCACTAGCCGACTGCCACCGCGCGAACTGCACGAGCTGGTCGGCCAGGATCTGCAGCGCGCCGTCCACGACGTCGTCAAAGGTCCCGTCCGCACCGGGCTTCTGCTCGACGGTGTTGACCGTGACGCCGAACGGTGTCGGCCAGCCGCGCAGTGAGTGCACGGCCGAGCGCACGGACACGAGAGCGGTGCCGCAGGCCTGCCAGCCGGCCGCGCCGACGATCACGCCTACTGCGCGGCCGTCGAGGTAGGGCCGGGCGTCGTCGCGCAACGCCTCGAGGTGGTCCAGGGCGTTCTTGACGAGTCCGGACATGCCGCCGTGGTATCCGGGGGTCGCGATGATCACGCAGTCGGCAGCGCGGACGGCGTCGACGAATTCGCGCGTCACCTCCTCGTGCGACTGCGTCTCGACCAGCTCGGTCGAGTAGATCGGCACCCGACCCAGCACGTCCCCGGCGAACGCCTGCGTACGCGCCCCGCGCGCCGCGACGTGCGCGAGCGCCTGCTGCAGCAACTGATTGGTCGACGAGTGCGCGCCCGTCGACCCACCCATGCCGACGATCAACGGCCGGGCGTCGGCCTGTTCGCTCGCGTCGCTCACCTCGACCACCCTATGGTCGGACGGGTCGGTAGCGCAGAGAGGACCGTCGTGGATGCAGCGCAGGCAGCCCAGTACCTCACGTCGAACCACCGGGCCGTCATGGCGACCTTCCGCCGGGACGGCCGGCCGGCGATGTCGCCGGTGACCGTTGCCGTCGACGAGCAGGGTCGGGTCTGCGTGAGCACCCGGCAGACCGCGATGAAGGTCAAACACCTGCGCCGCGACCCGCGCGTGGCGATCACCGCGTTCCCCGACGAGTTCTACGGCGAGTGGGTGCAGGTGGAGGGCAGCGCCGAGATCGTCGAGCTGCCCGACGCGATGCCGCTGCTGGTCGACTACTACCGCAGCGTCAGCGGCGAGGACCATCCCGACTGGGACGAGTACCGGCAGGCAATGACCGACGAGCAACGCGTCATCGTCCGCTTCGACATCGAGCGCGCCGGACCGAACGTCACGGGCTGATCAGCCGGCGGAGAACCCGTCCGGCATGCCTTCGGCGGGCTGCCAGTCCACGTCGACGTCACGTACCGAGCCCGGCGTGTCGCCGCCCTGCAACGCGTCGACCAGCTGCTGCACGGCCGCGCGCTCGCCCTCCGCGACGACTTCGACCCGTCCGTCCGACAGGTTCGACGCACGACCACGCACCCCGAGTGGCTCGGCGCGGCGCCGCACGAAGTCCCGGAAGCCCACGCCCTGGACGTCGCCGCTCACCATCGCCGTCAACCGGGCCTCGTCCGCCATGCCGCGATTATCGCGCGCGGCCAGGACGGGTCAGCTGGCGATGCGCAGCCTGCGTGCGTCGCCGTGCCACGGCCGCGGCGTCTGCGGCCAGCCCGCACCCGACTCGCGGTCCCAGAACTGCTGCGCACCGGCGTCGGCGGGCCGTTCGTACTGGTCGGCGATCTCGTCGATCGCGTCAGGCCGGCCTGCCGGCCGGTGCCAGGCGTCGTGAGTCACGTAGTCGGTCATGCCGGCCGCCTCTCGCCAGGGTGCGCCATCTGTCGTCAATGATCGACAGCGCGGGTTACCAGCGGGTTTCGGCAGGACGTGCGTCGTGCAAAATCACGCGGCGGTGGATCAGCCGCCGGCGAACGGGGGCAGCACGTCGACGACCGCGTCGTCGCCGAGCGGATCGTCCTCGGCAGATTGCGCGCCATCGACCAGCAGCGACGCGATCTGGCTCAGCCGGGCCGTTGCCGGGCGACTCGCCAGCCGGGCACGCAGCTCGCGCAAGGTGCCTGCGTCGCAGCGCTGCGACGAGACTCCCGCGGCACGGGCCGCGCCGGCCCAGTACCGGACGGTCACGGTCGCCACCAGTTCATGCTGCCAGAGGGCGGCCTGGCGGATAGACGCGCACATCGCGCGCATGCACCGACACCCACACCGCCCGGCCGCGTTCGAACCCGGCACCGGCGAGCAACGCCGCGTCCATGTCGAGGTCCGCGTCGAGGTCTCCGCGCACCGTCACCCGGATGCGATCACCGAGCGGTGCGAGCGCGGCCACCGTGCCGCGCCATACGCTTCGCTCGGCGGATGCGGGTGCGGGTTCGGTGGTGTGGATGGCGATCGCTGACGTGCGGACGGCGGCGAGCACCTGCCCCGCGCCGGCCGGCAGGTGGGCTGCTTCGAGTGCCACGCCGTGGCCGACGTACACGCGGGTTCCCTCGACCCGGCCGGCCCACAGGTTGGCGCCGACGAGCCGGGCGACGTAGGGCGTCAGCGGCATGGTGGTGACCTCCGCGGGTGTGCCCTGCTGCACGACGCGGCCCTGCTCGAGCACGACGATGCGGTCGGCAAGCAGCAGCGCCTCGACCGCGTCGTGGGTGACGAGCAGCGTCGGGCCGGCGAAGGCGGCGAGGTGCTCGCGCAGCTCGCTCTGCACCTCGGCGCGGGTCTGCACGTCCAGCGCCGCGAGCGGTTCGTCGAGCAGCAGCGCGCGTGGGGCGCTGGCGAGGGCACGGGCCAGCGCCACCCGCTGCGCCTGGCCACCGGACAACTGCCGCGGATGCCGGCGCGCCAGATCGCCGATGCCCAACCGGTCCAGCCACCCCTGCGCGGTGGCCTGCGCCTGCGCACCCCTGACCCCGCGCGAGCGCGGACCGAAGGCGACATTGCCCAGCACGCGCTGGTGACTGAACAGCCGGTGGTCCTGGAACACGACACCCAGCTCGCGGCGCTGCGCGGAGACGAAGGTGTGCGTTGCCGGCTCGTCGAAAACTGTGCCGTTCAGCGCGATCCGGCCGTCGTCGACCGCGGCGAGGCCGGCCACGGCCCGCAGCAACGTGGACTTGCCCGCGCCGTTCGGCCCGAGCACGGCAAGCACCTCTCCCCCGCGTGCGGCCGCAGCAGCGGACAACTCGAACGTTCCCCGCCGCACCGTGACGTGCACGTCGAGACCGTCCGCGGCCGGCCCGGTCATGACGCCGTCCCGAAGGTCGGCCGCAACCACCGGTCGCGCATGACGCCGAGCACCACCACTGCCACGAGCATCAGCGGCAGCGCGAGAGCGGGGGCCTGGGACGGGTCGTTGTCGAACACGTAGAGCACGGCGGACGGGAGCGTCTGCCGCGGGCCGCTCAAATTGCCGGCGAACAGCAGCGTCGCGCCGAACTCGCCGAGCGCGCGCGCCCAGCACAGCACAGCGCCCAGCACGATCGCCGGTGCGACGACGGGCAGCGTGACGTGCGTGAAGATCCGGCCGCGGGATGCGCCGAGCGTCGCCGCGGCCTCCTCGACGCCGACGTCGACGACCCGGAATGCACCCTCGACGGTGATCACCAGGAACGGCATCGCGACGAACGTCTGCGCCACCACGATGGCGGGAACGGTGAACGGCAGCGGCGCGCCGAACACCGACTGCACCTCGTCGCCCAGCAGGCCGAACCGGCCGAATGCGTCGAACAGGCCCACGCCGCTGATCACCGGCGGCAACACGAGCGGGATGATCACGATCGCGCGCAGCAGGCCCATGCCCGGCAGCCGGACCCGGGCCAGCACCCAGGCAAGCGGCACGCCGATGACGAGCGATGCGGCCAGCGCCAGCAGCGAGGTCTCGACCGACACGCGCAGCGCTGCCCAGATCTGGTTCTCGCGGTAGATGCGCCCGATCGAGTGCCACGGCGTCCGCCACACGAGCGCGACCGTCGGCACGAGCAGGAACAGCACGCCGATCAGGGCCGGCGGGATCACCGCCACCGGCGTGCCGAGCGCTGCGCGATTGGCCGCGCGGCGCGCCGGACGCCGGCCGGGGGTCACGGCTTGGCGAAGCCCGCCTGCGCGAGCACCTGTTGGCCCGTCGGCGACTGCACGAAGCTCACCCATGCCTTGGCCAGCGCCGGGTTCTTGGCGTGGGTGAGCGCCGCGATCGGGTACTCGGTGGTGGCGTTGACGGACGGGTCGATCGTGATGCCCTTGACCTTCGGGCCGGCCGCCTTGACATCGGTGATGTACACGATGCCGGCGTCGACGTTGCCCGACTCGACCGCGGCCAGCGTGGTCTTGACGTCCGCGAAGTTCGCCTTGGGCGTCACCTTGATCCTGGCCTTGGCGAACGCTGCGCGTGCGACGACGCCGCACGGCACCGCCGGCGCGCACAGGCCGACCTTGACGTTCGACTTCGCCAGATCGGCGAGCTTCGTCACCTTGCCCGGGTTGCTCGGCGGCACGGCGATCTGGCCGCTGTTCGACACGAAGTTCACCGGGCTGCTCGCGTCGCCGGCCTTGACCACGGTGTCCATGTTCTTCGGCGCCGCCGACGCGAAGACGTCGACCGGTGCGCCCTGGGTGATCTGCGCGGCCAGAGCGGAGCTCGCGGCGTACATCGTGGTGACGGACGTGCCCGGGTGTGCCTGGATGAACTGGGCTTTGAGCGTGTTGAACGCGCCGGTCAGCGACGCTGCGGCGTCGACGGTGATCGAGCCCTTCAGCGCGCTGCTCGACGACGACTGCGCGCCGCCGGACGACGTGGAGCCGGACGTGCTCGACGTGCTGCTCGAGGAGGAGCAGGCGGCGAGCGTCACCGCCAGGACCGCGACGATCATCGAACTGACCCAACGCTGCACAACGGCCTCCCCGACACGTACCGGTCCGAGCTTGCCGGGACCTTGTTCGCCCGACCGCTGCACCTAGGACATACCTAGGCAAAGCGACGGCCAACGTATCACTGGGCCATACGATGCACGCGTGGCCGACTACCTGCGCATCGGAGAGGTGGCACAGGCCGTCGGCGTCAGCGTCGACACGCTGCGCCGGTGGGAACGCGACGGCCGGGTGCGGTTCGAGCGGGTCAACAACCGGCGGGTGCTGCCGACAGATCGGCTCGCCGCGTTGGCTGCCTCGGTCCCCGCGCCCGCCGGATCCGGTTCGAGCGCCCGCAACCACCTGACCGGGGTCGTCGTGGACGTCCGGCGCGACGGCGTGATGGCGCAGGTCGAGCTCAGTTGCGGCGAGTTCCGGGTCGTCTCGCTGATGAGCCGTGAGGCCGCGGACGAACTGGGCCTGGCCGCCGGCGTGCGTGCGACGGCGGTCATCAAAGCGACGAACGTCGTCGTCGAAACCTGAGCGGGCCGACAGCGATTTGGACGTGCCTGGACCGGCCTAGTAACCTGAACTCACCGACGCGGGGTGGAGCAGCTCGGTAGCTCGCTGGGCTCATAACCCAGAGGTCGCAGGTTCAAATCCTGCCCCCGCTACTCAACAGGTCCGAGTGTCAAGGGCTTCAGCGTTTGCCGCTGAAGCCCTTGCTCATTTCTCCGGCATTGCACCGCAGTTCGTGGTGGGTGCGGGCGTGGTCACAATTGTGCGCCGAGGCACGTCAGGTAGGTATGACCGTCGCCCGTCCGAACCGAATGGAACCGCCATGCCGCAGATCGTCGACTTCGTGAACGTGTCCACCGCCGGCCTGGATTCCTCGCCGGTGGCCGCGACGCTGGCCGGGCTGCGGGCCAACGAAGCCCGCTACTGGAAGAACAAATACGACCACGACTTCACCGTTGATTCAGCCGACGACGCCAAAGACGTCGTCGACTACGTTCACCGGATCCTGCAGACGGAACGCGACCTCACCATCGACTCCCGGCCCCTGCAGGCGACGTCGTTCAAGGTCGCGGGTCTTCGGATGGCGTTCGTCATCTACGAGTCCGGTCTCATCGTCAACGTCATGTACGCCGTCGAACCCGGTGGAAAGCGAGCCGTCGGCTTCAAACTGGCCGACGGCATGGATGTGCCGGCCGAGCTCGACGCCAAGTTCAAGTTCGCGCGCCAGAAGTCCAAACTGGCCGGCACCATTCGCGGCTCCTACTTCGTGATCAAAGGTCAGTACTGACGAGCCTGGCCCCGGCGATGACGCGCGGACGACCTGACGCCCTGAGACCCCTTCGCCCGCGAAGCTAGCGCCATGAACTGGTTCACCCGGTGGTGGGAACGCGACATCCTGCAGGCCGACAAGCTGCCGCTGATGCTGTGCTTCGTCGCGTTCGTGGTCACATTCTTCGTCACCCGGACGATCACCAGGCTCATCCGGGACGGGCGCGGACCGTTCAAGAACAACATCAGCGGCACCGGGACGCACATCCACCACGCCGTGCCAGGGATGATCTGCCTGATCATCGGCGCATTCACGTCCGTCGGACCGACGAGCCCGCATGACACGTGGCTGAACTGCGCGGCCGCCGTCCTCGTCGGCGTGGGCACGTCGCTGGTGCTGGACGAGTTCGCGCTCATCCTGCATCTGACCGACGTGTACTGGACCGACGAGGGCCGATTGTCGGTCGATACCGTCTCGCTCGCCGCGGCATGCCTGGGTCTTGGCCTGGTCGGCTTCAGTCCGGTCGGCGTCGACGACATCGGCACCGCCGAACTCGGCATCCGGCTGTCCGCCATCGTGTACCTCGGCAGCAACCTGCTGCTGGTGCTCATATGTGTGCTCAAGGGCAAGTGGGTTGTCGCGGCGTTCGCCATCCTCGTGCCTGGCCTGAGCCTCGTGGGGGCCGTCCGGCTCGCTCGACCGCGCTCGGTGTGGGCGCGACGGCGGTACCGGGGTCTGCAGACGGACCGGTCGCAACAACGCTCGGACCACATCGACGAGCGCTGGCAGCCGGCGCTCGACCGATGGACCAACCTGATCGGCGGCCGCCCCGACCCTGCCTCACCCCCCGTGCGTGGCAGCGAGGAGTAGATCCTCGGCATGGAGCTGATTGGGGTCCTCGGCGACGTCGCGGCGCTGCGCGAGGGCGGTCAGCACCAGTTTGCGGACCCGTCGCCCGTCCCATCCCGCGCACTGCGCGGCGAGCTTGCGGTGCAGACCTTCGTCATGTGCGAGGGGCTGCACGCCGGGCCAGATGCCGGCCAGCTCGAGCAGGGAATGCTGCAGGATCGCGGCGATCGTCGTCTCGTCCGGCAGGTCGAGGCCGACGACGAGGTCCGCGCGGGACAGGAACGCCTCGTCGACCGCCTCCGGGAAGTTCGTGGTCGCCACGACGAGCGATCGCGGATGATCGACGGCAAGTGCGTCGATGCCGGCCAGGATCGCGTCGGTCGCCCGGTGCACGTCGACCGGGTTCGTCGCGAAAGCCGCGGCCGAGCGGCGCACCGCGAAGCTCTCGACCTCGTCGATCAGCACGACCAGGTGCGGGCGGCGCTGGGCGAGCTCGGGCAGCGTTTCGGTGAGCAGCCGGGTGACGTTGCGCTGGCTCTCCCCGAGCAACTCGCTGGGGAAGGCGTGCGGGTCCACCTCGACATAGGTGGTGGCGCCGGCCGGGGCCAGCGCCCGCGCGGCGGCCTGCCCCAGACCCCGCGCCAGCGTCGTCTTGCCCGTCCCGGGCGGCCCGGACAAGACGATCAGACCGTGCGGCAGGCCGGCCAGCGTGGCGAGTGCGCGGCCGTGCCGCAGGGTGAGCAGCGCCTGGTTGAGCAGCCGCTCCTTGGTGCCCGACGGGACGATGATGTGATCCCACGGCCCGTCGTGATGATCGGCGGGCAGGACGTGGACCGACAGCAGACCGGGCGGCAGCCGCTGGGCGGAGGCGGTCACGGCCACGTCGGGCGCGGCAGGTCCGGCCACTCGATCTCGTGGTAGTTGCCGGCCTGCGCGTCGCGGACCGCATCCGGCGGCTCCTCGAAGAGCACGACCGGATCCATCAGCACCCGCATCGTCTCCAACAGGCTGTCGAACATGTGGATGCGAACGACCTTCGCGGTCTCGGTCGCCGAGTCGTTGAAGTGCTGATGCCACAGGTAGTGGTCGACGACGATGATGTCGCCCTTCTTCCACGGGTGGTTCGTGCCGCCCTCCGGCTCGGCGCCGAGGTAGCTGTGCCCGTGGCCCTCGACGACGTACAGCCACGCCTCACCGGGATGGCGGTGCATCGACTGGCCGCGGCCCGGTCCGATCTCGAACATGGCCATCGTGATGCCCGACGCCTGGTAGCCGATCGCACGGTCGAGCAGGAACGTCGTGCGCGTACCGCGCGGGGTCGGCAGCAGTTCGAGCTCGTCCCAGCTCGTGTGCAGCCGGCCGCTGCGCCGGGCCTGCTGGTCGCGCGCCAGCCGGCGCAGGCGCCGCGCGTAGGGATCGTCACCCTCGATGCCCGCGGAATACCCCGGGCGGCCGGGCAGCGTGTCGACGGGCTCGTCGCCGCGGTCCTCGAGCACCGACATGCCCATGGTGGCCAGCATCGGCTCGCTGGAGAACGACAGGTAGCGCGCGGTCTCGTCGTTCTCGTTGCCCGACCGGTGCCAGGCCCACGCCGGCAGGTGCAGCGAGTCCCCCGGGGCCCACTCGATGCGCTGCCCGTCGATCTCCGTCCAACCCCGACCGGCGACGACGAACAGCATGGCGTCCCACGAGTGACGATGGATCGTCGTCGTGACACCCGGATCGATCTCGTGCGCCAGCGCGTCCATCGACCGGGTCGGCCGGTCCGCGTCCTCGCCGGTGTAGACCCCGACCCGCGAGCGGCGTGCGGTCGGCGCCATGACGACGTCCTCGAGCGCCGCGACCGTCTTCTGGTAGCCACGCCACTCCTCGATGAACGCCGCCCGGCGGCGCTTCTGGACGTGGTAGTGCGTGGTTTCTGTCGTGGTGCGAGACGTCATTCAGCCGGCCGCCTTCACGAACGACGCATCGACGATGCTCGACAGGTCGAGTTTCGAGACCTCCGGGCGGCTCGCCGCGAGCACCTGCTGCGACGTCGCCAGCTGCGCGACCGTCGGGGTCGGCACGTCCGGCAGGACTTCCTGTGTGTAGTAGTCGTACGTCGCGGCGAGCGCCTTCTGGTCACTGACCTGTAGATGCTTCTGCAGCTCGGTGATCGAGTACGCCTTGTCGCTCTTCTCCCGCTTGATGGCCTCCATGATCGCGTCGATGAAGTCCTGCACCTGCTTCTTGTGCCCGGACACATAGGCCTTCGTCGCGGCAATGCCGACGTTCGAGGTCGGGATCTTCTGCTTGGCCAGGTCGAGGACCGAGTGATAGCCGAGCGAGTCGAGCTTCGTCGTGGCCGGCGGGTGCGTCATCGCGGCATCGATGGTGCCGCTGGCAAGCGCGTTGTTGACGTTCGTCACCGAGCCGAGCGGCACGAGGTTCACGTCGGTCTTGCTGAGCCCGAGCTGCTTGAGCGCGTCCAGCGTGGCGATGTAGAGCGACCCGCTGGTGGTGGTGATGCCGATCCGCTTGCCCTTGAGTTGCTTGCCCGGCACCTTCGCATACAGCTCGTACGGGAACACCGGCGTCAGCGTGGCCAGGTAGGACACCTTCGCGCCGGACGCCGCGCCGGACACCATCTCCGACGCGCCGATCGAGGCCAATTGGGTCTGACCCGAGACGAGCGCCGGGAAGCCGTCCGAGCTGGACAGGCTGACGAGCGAGACGTTCAGCCCGTGCTTGCGGAAGATGCCGGCGTCCACGCCGATCCACAGGGGCAGCTCGTCGGCCACCACCTGGCTGAAGCTGACCTTGAGATTGGTCGTCCCGCCCTTGCTGGTGCCGCCTCCGCCACCACCCTTGTCGGACACCGCACTGTTGCAAGCGCCGAGCACGAGTGCCGCTGTCGCCGCGGCAGCAAGTGCTGTGAGCCGCCGTGTCCTGGTCCCGGTTCGCATGGTTCGCCTTCCGCTGTTCGTCGGTGGTGGAGTGGTGGTTCGGACGAGCTCAGTGCGACGCCGGACGCCAAGCGGCGAAGTGCCGCTCGATACGGCGCAGGATGCCGGTGAGCACGACACCGGTGACCGCGAAGATGATCAGGCCGGCGAAAACGACGGACGTCTGGAACTGCTGACCGGCGGTGTTCATCAACAGCCCCACCCCGTGCTGGGCACCGGACAGTTCGGAGACGAAGACGCCGATGAGGGCCTGGCCGACAGCCAGTCGCAGCCCGCTGATGATGAACGGCACGGTGCCGGGCAACGCGACGGTGCGGAACGTCTGGAGGTCGCTCGCGCCGTAACAGCGCGCGACCTTGCGCACCGACTCGTCGATGCTCTGCACACCCGCCGCGGTGTTGATGATGATCGGAAACACCGCCATCAGGAAGACGATGGCGACCTTCGACGTGTTGCCGATGCCGAACCAGATGATCAGCAATGGCGTGAGCGCGATACGCGGTGTCGCGTACAGGAAGTTGATGAACGGGTTGAGCACGTAGGACACGTAGCGGTACCACCCGACCAACAACCCGATCGGCAGCCCGACCACGACACCCAGTAGCAAGCCGGACAGCAGCTCCTCGCCGCTCGTGCGCAGGTCGACGCCGATGGTGTCCGAGGTGAGCACGTCGCGCAGCGCGCGCAGCACATCCAGCGGCCCGGGCAGGACGATCTTGGGTTCGACTCCGGCGAGGGCGACGATCTCCCACGCCGCGATGGCCACCACGACGGCGCCGAGCCCGCACAGGAACTTCGCCGGCGGACGGAGACTGCGGCGACGACGCGCCGCAGTCGGTAGCGCGCTCGGCCGCGCCGACAGCGTGGTCACTGCGCAACCTCCTCGGGCGCGGCGGGCGTGGATTGCGGCGCGCCGGCGCCGGCATCGCGCGCAGAGTGCAACGCGTCGGTGATCTCGTCGACCAGCACGAGAAAGTCCCGGGACCGGCGCGCATCCAGGTCGCGTGGGCGGTCCATCGGCACCTTCGTCTCGTGCACGATGCGCCCGGGGCGCGGTCCGAACACGCACACCCTGTCGGCGAGGAACGCCGCCTCGGTGATGTCGTGCGTGACGAACAGAGCCGTCACCGATTGCGCGGCGCAGATCCGCAACAGCTCGGCCTGCATGACCTCGCGGGTCTGCGCGTCGATCGATGCGAACGGTTCGTCGAGCAACAGCAGTTCCGGTTCCACGGCCAGTGCGCGCGCGAGATTGACCCGCTGTTGCATACCGCCGGACAGCTCGTGCGGGTACCGGTCGCCGAATTCCGCCAACCCGACGAGTTCGAGCAACTCGCGAGCGCGCTCGCGGCGGCTCTGCTTGGTACCGACGCGCCCGAGATCGAGGCCGTACGTGACGTTCGTGAGCACCGAGCGCCAGGGGAACAGGCTGGGTTGCTGGAACACCATGGCGCGGTCGCGCGACGTTCCCCGGATGGCTTGCCCGTCCAGCATCAGTGTGCCGCCGGCGATCGGCAGCAGCCCTGCCACCGCGTTGAGGAGAGTCGTCTTACCGCAGCCGGACGGTCCGACGATGCAGACGAACTCGCCGCGGTGGACGGTCAGGTTTGCCCCGTCGACCGCGAGAACCGGCTGACTGTCGTCCTTGCCGCCATACTCGATCTTGACATCGAAGGCGTCGAGATGTGCAGCCCGAGTGCCCGCCTGCGCGCGTTCGACCAGAGCCGCTGACCCGTCGCCGGCACTGAGCACGTCTGCGCTCCGCTTCGCCGTCATGTACAGACCATAAGGTCTGACCTAAGACCAATCAACCGTTACGCCGTGGAAGGCGACACCAGACGTTCACCTGTCCTACGTTTGGTGCGATGAATCCCCCTTCTGCTACGCCCTCGGTACGGCGTTCGCGGCTCCCGGTCGGGCTTGCGCCGCTCACCCTGCATCGACCCGGCGATCCGTTCGCCCTGATCGACGCGGCGGCCCGCGCCGGCTTCGCGGCGGTCGGCATGACGCCACGGACCCCGGACGGTGCATGGGCGTCCTGGTGCCGGCAGCCCACCCTGACTGCTGTCGCGAGCGCCGCTGCGAACAGCGGATTGGCGGTGACCGACGTGGGCGTGGCGACCCTGGACACACCGCAGGACACGGACGCGGTGCATCGACTGACAGAGGTGGCAGCGGCGCTGGGCGCCGGCGTGCTGATCGTCCTCGATCGCGATCACGACGCCCGGCGAGCGCACGACAGTCTCGCCGCGATCACGGAATCCGCCGCGCGCTCGGGGGTCACGGCGGGCCTCGAGTTCATGGCGTACTCGGCTGCGCCGGACGTCTCGAAAGCTCGCCGCCTGACTGCGGGCACCGCCGCCGGAATCGTGTTCGACGTCTTCCAGCACGAGCGTGCGGGCGGCAGTCCCGCCGACCTCGACGAGGATGACCCGCTCGTCCTCGTCCAGCTCGCCGACGGTGTTCCGATGTCGGACGTCGACCTGCGCACCGAGGCGCTCACCGATCGCCGGCTGCCCGGCCACGGCACGTTCGACCTGCCCGCGTATCTCGCCCGCGTCCCGGCCGGCGTCCCGATCACCGTCGAAGCCCCTTGCCTCGCGCTGGCGCAGCTGCCCTGGCACGAGCAGGCCCGCGCCGCCGCACAGGCCACCTCCGAGTTGTTGGACCGGCTGCTGCCGGAGGCCTGATCGCCGCACGTACATGTGCGATCATCACGGCGTGAGCGACGGAACCGGCGGCGCAGGTTCAGCCGGGGACATGTTCCGCGTGGTGTCCTCGAGCCGGATGTCCGAGGCCGTCGTCGAGCAGATCCGGACGCTGATCCGCAGCGAGGAGCTCAAACCCGGCGATCGACTGCCCAGCGAACGCGATCTCGGCGAGCGCATGGGAGTGAGCCGGGTGACCGTGCGCGAGGCGCTGCGCGTCCTCGAGGCCGGCGGCCTGCTGCAAATCAGGGTCGGCGCCCGTGGCGGCGCGTTCGTCACGACCCCGTCGTCGTCCACGATCGGGTCCGGCCTGGCCGACCTGATCAGCCTGTCGCCACTGACCGCAGCCGAGGTCACCGAGGCGCGGCAGATCGTCGAGCTCGGCATCATCCCACTGGTCGTCGAACGGGCCACCGAGCAGGACATCGCCGATCTGCGCGAGATGGTCAAGGATCATCAGGCTGCTCTGCGCAAGGGCGAGTACGCCATGCAGATGTCGGCCGCCTTCCACGTGCGCGTCGCCGCATGCACCCACAACGGCGCGATCGAGATGCTTGTCCACTCGTTCCACGGGCCGCTGCTGATGTCGCTGCGGGAGGCGCAGGTGGCTGCGCCGCTCATGGGCCACAAGGGCACCGCCGAACATCGCGAATTCGTCGAGGCCATCGCAGCGCACGACGCCGATCGAGCTCACGAGATCATGGCGACGCATCTTGCCCGCACCGCGCGCCGTGTGGCGAAGGTCCGGACAGCCCGCAAGAACGCTCACTGAACCTTCGCCGGACCACCGCGCGGCTGGACACGGGCCGGTGCTCTTCCGCTCGCGCCTTTCTTTTGGTCTAATGGACTGGCCAAAGGAGGTTAAGTGACTCAGTCGGACACCGATCTCATCGTCGTGGGCGCCGGGCCGGTCGGGCTGTATGCCGCCTACTACGCCGGCTTCCGGCAGCTCCGCACGACGTTGGTCGACTCGTTGCCCGAAGCCGGCGGGCAGATCGCCGCGCTGTATCCGGAAAAGCTGATCCACGACGTCGCCGGCTTCCCGGCGGTCAAGGGACGGGACCTCGTCAGCGCCCTGCTCGCGCAGGCCGAACAGTTCAACCCGCAGTGGCGCCTGGGCAGGACGGCCGACGCGCTCGAGCACGTCGACGGCGGACGGGTGCGGCTGACTCTCACCGACGGCGAGCAGATCTGCGCACGCGCCATCGTCGTGGCCGGCGGTATCGGCACGTTCACCCCTCGGCCACTGCCCGCCGGATCCGGCCTCGTCGGGCGGGGTGTCGATCACTTCGTCGTCGACGTCGACCTGTACGCCGGCCATGATGTGCTCGTCGTCGGTGGCGGTGACAGTGCCGTCGATTGGGCCGCGATGCTCGAGCCGGTCGCGCGGTCCGTGACCCTCGCACACCGACGCGACACGTTCCGCGCGCACGAGGCGTCGGTCGCTGCGCTGCGGGCGAGCCGAGTCGCCATCCGCACGCCGCACGTCCTGCACGAACTGCGCGGATCCGACGCCGTGACCGCGGCGGTCCTGCGCGACACGGGATCGGGTGAGCTGGTGGATGTCGCGTGCACCCGCGTCGTGGCCGCACTCGGGTTCACCGCCAACCTCGGCCCGCTGACGCGGTGGGGGCTGATGATCAAGGACCGGCACATCGTCGTCGATTCGAGCATGCACACGGGCGTCCCCGGCGTGTACGCGGCGGGCGACATCACCGAGTACCCGGGCAAGGTGCGGCTCATCTCCGTCGGCTTCGGCGAGGCCGCCCTCGCGGTCAACAACGCCGTCGCCGCCAGCGACCCGACCGCGGCGCTGTTCCCCGGCCACTCCACCGCAACCGCCGCCTGACAACAATCCGGAGGGAAGTCATCATGCCGTTCTTCATCGGTGCCGACTGCCTGGACGTCAACGACCTGTCGTGCGTCGAGGAGTGCCCGGTCGACTGCATCTACCAGGGCGAGCGCAAGGAATACATCAACCCGCACGAGTGCATCGACTGCGGCGCATGCGAGCCGGTGTGCCCGGTTTCGGCCATCAGTACCGACCTCAACAAGCTGACCGACGATCAGGTGGCCTGGCGCGAGGACAACGCGGCGTTCTTCGACGCCGTCCTTCCCGGCCGGGAGCAGGCATTGGGCTCGCCCGGCGGCGCCATGGCGCTCGGCCCGCTCGGGGTGGACACGCCGATGGCGAGCGAAGCCCAGCAATAGCCTGCTGTGCATGGCTGCAGTTCCGGCGGTGCACGGCGTCGTCTTCGACATCGGCGAGACCCTCTTCGACCGCACCCGCGAATGGGCCGGGTGGGCGGCCTGGTTCGGCACGACGCCGCACACGTTCTCCGCCGTGTTCGGCGCGGTCGTCGCCGCCGGTGGCGGCGTCGACGACGTCGTACAGCGCTTCCGGCCGGACAGCACCTACGCGCAGCTGCGGCCGGAGGTCGACGCGGCGGGCCTGTTGCCCCCGTTGACCGAGTCGGACCTCTATCCCGGCGCGCGCGCAGCCTTGCAGCAGTTGCGCGACAACGGTCTCGTCATCGGGGTGGCCGGCAACCAGCCCGCCGCGATCGGCGGCCAGATCAGAGACCTCGCGCTGCCGGTCGACTGGGTCGCCGTCTCCGCCGAACTCGGCGTGCGCAAGCCGGCGCCGGCGTTCTTCGCCGAGTGCGCCGAGCGGTGCGGCGTCGGCACCGACCAGCTGCTCTACGTCGGTGACCAACTCGACCAGGACGTCACGGCGTCCCTGGCGGCGGGTTGTCAGGCCGGCAGGGTGCGGACCGGCCCCTGGGGACGGTTGCAGCACGACCGCGACGTCGAGGCCCGCTGTCGCGTCGTCGTCGCAACGATCGCGCAATTGGCGGACGCATTGGCGGCAGACACCGAGTTCTGAAGCGGTTCATCGCCGGCGTACAGCCACTCGCTGACCGACCGACCTAGCGTGGGACGAGGTCGCAAATCGCGCGATCACGACGTGCGGCCAGCCGGTCGGAGAGGACGCTGCTCGATGCACTCCACAGCTCTGGTGTTGCCCCGCAGAGAATGCAAACCGCGTGCTTGCGGTACGACCATGATGATCGACACCGGTTTGCCGACGCGGCAGTTCGCCGATGTCGTCGCCAGCTTCGCGCCACTGATCGATGTGGTGAAGTTCGGCTGGGGCACCGCACTCGTCACCGACGACATCAAGTACAAGATCGACGCCCTGCGCGAGCACGATGTGGATTACTACTTCGGCGGCACGCTGTTCGAGATCTTCGCCGCCCAGGACGCCGTCGACGACTGGCGTCGCTATGTCGACGCGTTCGGCTGCCGCACGGTCGAGATATCCAACGGCACGATCCCGATGTCCAACACCGCGAAGGCCGAGTACGTCGCACGGTTCACGCCGGAGCTGCGGGTCTACAGCGAGGTCGGGTTCAAGGATCCGACGCAGTCCGAGCACCTAAGTCCGCAGCAGTGGGTCGACTACATCTGCGAGGACCTCGAGGCCGGCGCCTACAAAGTGATCACCGAGGCACGCGAGAGCGGGCGCAGCGGTATCTGCCGAGCCGACGGCACGCTGCGTACGGACCTGATCAGGAAGATCGCCCGGTCCGGCATCGACATGACCGACCTCGTGTTCGAGGCGCCGACGAAGGATCTGCAGGTGGCGATGATCCGCGAGTTCGGCGCCAATGTGAACCTGGGCAACGTGGCCGTGGCCGACATCGTCGGACTGGAGACGTTGCGGACCGGTTTGCGCGGCGACACGCTGCTGGACTTCACCACGCCGCTGGCGGTTGCGCATGCGTGAGCAACGCGACGCGTTTCACCTGGCAATACCTACACATGACCTCGACGAGGCGTACGACTTCTACGTCGCAGGGCTCGGCTGCAAGCTCGCCCGACGCTACGACGACCGCATCACGCTCGACTTCTTCGGCGACCAGGTGGTCTGCCACCTGTCGAGCGAGACCGTCGCCGAAGATGACGTACGGCTCTACCCGCGCCATTTCGGCGTCACGTTCCGCGAATACGCGGACTGGCAGCGGCTGCGGGCACTGGCCGACACCCGCAAGCTGACGTACTTCGCCGACCCGTTCCGGCGCTTCGAAGGCATGGTCGAGGAACACGACAGCTTCGTGCTGCAGGACCCGTCCAACAACCTGCTCGAGTTCAAGCACTACGCGGACCCGCGGATGATGTTCTGACGCGGACCCGGCTGCGCCGCAGCATCGGCCGACCGGTCAGCACCAGGCTCAGTGGGATCCTCCGCAGAACCTCGGCCGTGACGACCGACGCGGCCAGCACCGCAACGTAGAGCCCGATCACGTACAACACGTTGTTGACGTGCGCCGCGCCCCACCCGTGGTCGATGCGCGGGAAGAACCAGATGAATGCCGGGTGGACGAGGAAGACCGCGAAGGACCGGTCGGACGCGGTGTCCACCATGCGCCGCAGCGACTGGTTCGCCGGCAACTGCGCGTATCGCTGACCGAGCAGGAACATGGTGAGCACCGCCGCGGCGGTGCACAGAATCGTTATCGGCTGCAACACCGCAGACGCGGTGGTCGGCGTGACGCCGATGTCGAGCTGGCTGACGTAGTAACCGAGCGTCACGCAGGCGGCCAGCGCGCAACCGACAGCCGTCGCGCGACGATGACGGCTGAGCCAGTCGCGCAGTCCGTCCACGTGCCACGCGGCGACGCCTCCGGATATCACCCAGAACTGGTAGTTCCAGATCAGCACGTTCTGATGCTCGTTGAATCCCGCCTGCCAGCTGCTCCAGGGCGTGGTCCAGTGCAGGCCGGTCAGCACCGCCACCTCCAGCGCACCTGATACGACGAGCAACGCCACGTGATGGCGTGCGGTCGCGCGCAGGAGCGCAGCGAGCAGTGGGAACAGCAGGTAGACCTGCAGCGTCACGAGCAGGAAGTACAGGTGATACCAGGCCGTGCCGTAGAGCACGTCCTGCACGACTCCCCCGGGCCACGACGGGGTGCGGCCCGACGACGCAACACGATCCAGCAGGCAGTAGCCGAGCGACCACAGCAGGTACGGAATGCCCACCAGCTGGAACCGGCGACGCCAGAAACGCGCGAGCTGCAGGTGCCGGCGGCCGTAGTTGAGCACCAGGACGAAGCCGGTCAGCCAGAAGAATGCCTCCCGGGTGAAGTGCAGCAGCACGAGGAAGCCGCCGGCCGTCCGGCTGTTGCTGGTCGCTTCGCCGATGACGTGCACGGCGATGACGCAGGCGAAGGTGAGCACTCGCACGACGTCGAGCTCGTCGACCCGCGACAAGCGCGTTCGCGCCGGCGATGCGGACGGCGCGATGTCGGCCGCGCTGCTCACCGTGCTGCGCGCGGCGCCACGTCGCCGAGCTCGGCGCGTACCGCTGCGCGTTTGACCTTGCCGGTGGCGGCGCGAGGGAGGTCGTCGACGAGCAGGATCTCGACCGGGCGCTTGTACCTGCTCAGGTCGCTCGCGGCGCGCCGCGTGAGGTCGTCGACCAGTCCCGCCGTCTCCGTCGCGGCGGCGACGACGACGGCGACGGGCACCGCACCCAGGGTGTCGTGCGGTCGGCCGACGACGGCAACGTCGGCGACCCGGTCGTCACCGCGCAGGACCTCCTCGACCTCCGTCGGGTAGATCAACTCACCGCCCCGGTTGATCTGGTCGTCGGACCGTCCGGCGATGTACAGCTCGCCGTGCTCACCGAAGCGGCCGTCGTCGCCCGAGTCGAGCCAGCCGCCGTCGTCGAACCGGTCCGCCGCGCGGCCGCCCTCGTAGGACCCGATGACGCCCGCACCGCGTATCCAGATCCGCCCGATGCCGTTCGCATCCGCGCCACGCACCTCGACCTGCGCGCCGGCCGGTGCACCCACCGAGCCCGGTGGCGTGGAGCCGTCGACGGCACCGGCGGTGATCTGGCTGCCCGCCTCAGTCATCCCGTAGCTCTCGACCACGGGCACGTGCAGTGCGTCCTGGACATGGCGCCGGAGCGCGTCGGGCAACGGCGCCGACGCGGATCGGATGAGCCGAAGGGTGGGCGGCGGAGCGGGCGTCTGGTGGGCGAGCACGCCGAGGATGGCCGGCACCGCGTTGATCCAGGTGACCTCGCGCTCGTTCATCAGTGGCCAGAAGTCGGTGCGGTGGAAACGGCGGTCCAGAACGAGGGTCGACTCGGCGGCGAGCGTGGCGAGCACGGCGACGACCTGCCCGTTGATGTGGAACAGCGGCAGCGGGTTGTAGCCGCGGTCGTCGGTTCGCAACGCCAGGTTCGTCGCGACCGCCTGCGCCACTGCCAGGAGCTGGTTCTCGCGCAGCAGGACGACCTTCGGCGTGCCGGTCGACCCCGAGGTGCGCATGAGCACACCGCCTCCGGCGCTGACCGTGGGGTGCTCACCGGGTTCGGCGCGCAGCTCGTCGTGGTGCACGACGTCGAGCACAGCTGGCGTGGGGTCCGTCCGGTCGGAGACGATCACGTCGCAGGCCAGCGCCCGGACGGCGCGCTCGCGGTCGGCCGACGGCGCGTCCGGGTCGAGCGGTGCGGACAGCCGACCGGCCGCGATGACGGTCAGGTGCGCCACCGCGAGACTCAGCGGATCGTCGATGTCGAGCGCTACACGCTTGAGGTCCGGACGTGCGGCGAACCACGTCACGCCGGCGTGCAGGGCGTCAGCCAGCTCGCCGTAGGTGATCGCGCGGGAGCTGCGCGCGTCCTCGAGGTAGACGGTGGCCCGCGGCGCGGCGTCGGCGAGGGCGAGGATGCCGTCGGTCATGCCGGAGCCTCGTCGGGCGCACTCTTCGCGACGCCCGGCACCACGATCAGCTGCGACGTCTTGATGAACCTGACGCTGACGACGCCGACGGCGAGCAGCACGGCCGAGAACGCCAGGGCGACCGGGTAACCGAATGCGCCCGCCAGCAGACCGAACACCGGTGCGGCGATGACGCCCGCCACGCCGAAACCCGTGTTCACCAGCCCGCTGGCGACCCCGCTGTGCTCCGGCGCGACGTCCATCGGGATCGTCCACAGCGGGGCGTTGCACAGCTCCAGGAACAGGAACGCCACCGTCAGGCACGCCGTGACACCGACGACGTTGTGCACGATCAGCACCGGCAGCAGGAACACAGCTGACCCGATCAGCCCGATCAGCAGGCCGGCCTTGCGCGCGCGCCCCAGGCTGCTGGTGCGGCGCAGCAGGGCGTCGGACAGCAGACCGCCGAGCCAGTCGCCGACGAAACCGCCGCTCAACGTGATCGAGGTGAAGACGGCGGAGGCGCCGAGCGCCAACCCGAAGTGCGAGGAGAAGAAGGACGGCATCCAGGTCAGGTAGACCCAGAGCACCCAGCCGTAACAGAAATCGGTCACGGTCACCGGGGCCATCCGGCGGATCAGCGGCCGCCAGGGGGGCGGACGTCGCACCGCCGCGCCGTCGGCGGTGTCGTGCAGCTCCTCGAGTTCTCGGTGCCCGACGTCGGGGTGATCACGCGGGCGATCGCGGAAATAGCGCCACCAAACCACTGCCCAGGCGGTACCTGCGAGGCCGGCCACGATGAACGAACCGCGCCAACCGACGTGCGGCAGCGAGATCAGTCCGGCGACGATCAGCGGCGCCAGCGCGTTCGACAACCGTGATGCCGCGTGCACGACGCCCTGCCCGAACCCGCGGCGGTCCTTCGGTAACCATGCCGACATCGCATGCGTCGCGGTGGCGAAGGCCGCACCCTCGGAAAGGCCGAGCAGGAAGCGGACGGCGAGCAGCATCACCAGGCTGGACACGACGCCGGTGAGGATGGTGAACAGCCCGCACAGCGCGGCGATGACGCCCAGCGCACGTCGCGCGCCGAAACGATCGCCGGCCAGGCCGCCGACCGCCTGCAGGATGCCGTAGGGCAGCGCGAACGCCGAGGCGGCGAGCCCGAACTGGAACGTCGACAGGTGCAGGTCACCCACCAGACCGTGCGGTCCGGCCGTGGAGATGTTGACCCGGTCGAAGTACAAGATCGCGTACAGCGCGCACAGCAGCAACAACACCCGGCCGCGGATGCGGTGCATCAGTGGGCTCGGCTTCGGTGCGGTGGCCGGGGCGGACTCGTCGAGTAGTTGCTCGGCGCTCACCGGGAATCAGCCGCCGTCGGCGCGAGGTCGAGGTGCACTCTTCAGCAGTAACACAGCTTTCGTCGGTCTCAGCTGTGAACGGATCGTGACCCAGCTGTTGGCCGCCGGTGTTGGGCAAAGAACTGCGCGATGAGTGAGGGCAGGGCGATCGCAGCGGAAACCTGGACCTCGCCGTGCACGGTCCCCTCGCCGGGCCACAGATGGCCGATGCCGTCATAGGCGACGGTGCGTATGGCAGTGCCCGCCGAACAGGCACGCGAGTCTGTCACCTCGGCGTGCGGCGGGTTCGTCACGGTAGTGCCGGCGGTGCATCCGTCGCGGCGGCGGTAGCCGGCCGCCGCGGCCTCCAGGAGTGGGATCGGCGGCTTGCCGGCGTGGTCGGTCGGCTGGTCGGGATCCTCGCGTCCCATCGCCAGCAGCACCGAGACCGGCGTCGTGGCGCTGCACGGCTGCTGCGGCACGGCGCCCATCGTGGCGACCGCTGCCCAGAGGTCCGCATCGGTGCACGACAGCGCCAGGGCGAGCTTGCCGCCGTTGCTGTAGCCGACGAGGTAGGAGCGGGTGCGGTCGACCGGTTGGCGCGCCAACGCGTCGCGCGTCGCAGCGGCGACGAATCCGGCATCGTCCAGGCTGGTCTTGCCTGCGTCGTGACAGCAGGCGACGCCGGGGACCTTCCACGACTCGTCGTAGGACACCGGGTAGACCGTGACGGACTTGCCGGCCGACACCGACGACAGCAAGCCGGTGCGTTCGGCCTCGAATGCTGCCGACGCCCGCCACCCGCCCAGCACGACCGTCATCGGCAGCGTGCTGCTCCTGGTTGCCGAGTCGGGCGCCGCAACGAGGTACGCCCGCCGCCTGCCCTGGAAGGTCAACGTGTGCACCGAGAACGCGATGCGCGGCCATGCCTTGCGCAGGCTGCTCACGGACACTCGGGTCGATGTCGGGCCGTGCTGCCCGGTGACGTCGGTGATCGGCGGGTACGAAGTGGCCGATGTCGAATGGTCACCGGTGCTGCTGGGCAGCCGCGGCGTGGACCGCAGGGCCGTCGTCGGGTGCGACGGCGCTCGGCGCGGGCCGCCCGGTTGCGCGGTCGAGGACGTGTCCGAACATGCCGTCACCAGGAGTGCGAACCCGATGCCGGCTGCCGCAAGAGCCAGGGCCGAGCTGCGGCATCGCGACACAACCGACGAGCATGCTTGGTGAACCTGTGAGTGGCGGCCCGGCCTCAGGTACGGGCCCGGGCGAGCCCCGCGCGCAGCACGGGGGCAGCCCGCGACGCGATGTAGCGATAGCCGGCGTCGTTCGGGTGTCGGGGCACCGGCCCTGCGAAACGACGTTCGAGTGTCGGCGTCATCCACTTCCGGCGTATCGGGTCGAGGTACAGGGCGTGCTCCGCCCGGCACGCGCTGCGCAGGTCGCCGTCGATCGCCGCGACTGCCCGGTCGACCGGCAGGCGCGCAGGTATCGGGCCGAGGACGGCGACGCGGGCCTTCGTGAAGCGCCGCTGCGCCAGGCAGATGGTGGCGCGTGCCGCCGCGCGCTCGATGCGCGCGGGTGTCCCGACGTCGTTGCGGCCGCCCTGGATCAGCACGAGGTCGGGAGCGGGACGGACGCGCAGATGTGCGAGCCGGTGCCGGAAGGTGCCCTGGTGCCGCGGCCCGGCATTGACGAATCCGGTGCCCCCGATGCCGTACACCCGGGGCGACTCGTGCAACTGTCGGGCCAGCAGCCACGCGTACCCGTGGTGCGGACCCGAGGCGCCGACGCCGGCCGTGTAGGAGGCGCCGATGACGAGCATGTGCCGGGTCGTGCCGAGGCGCGGACGCCGCCACGGGCCGCACCGGTGATGGCGGGGTGCCGAGCCGGCGACGTGCGCGCGCGACTCCGCGGCCTGGGTACGCGCCACGCCGACGCTGGCGAAGCCGACGCAGGCGATCGCGCAGGCCACGGCGACCACGACGACGCGACACCAGACTCGGTGCAACGCTCGAGTCGACATCGGGAACCTCGTTAGCTCACTGTTAGGCCGGAGGGCAATGTAGCTCGGCGAGCCCAGGAATTCACGCATCGTGCAACGCCGGATTCTCAGCCGTCCCTCCGGCGCCGCCCGGCAGCCCCGCGACAGCCTGCGGTTGCCATGTCGTGACGCAGAGTTATCGTCTGGCTACCGCAACCCTCCTCGAAGGCAGACCTCAATGACGAGCTCGGTCACCGCCCGCACATCCGCCAGTCCGATCGCCCGGCGCTTCCTCGCCCTCACCGCCGCGACCCTCACCGCCGCGGCGGTGTCGATCGTCGGTGCCGACAGCGCCGTCTCGGCGCCCGCGCACACCAGCCGTGCCGACGCGTCGGCCCTCGGCCGCAACGTCGTCGTGTTCGACCCGAGCATGTCGACCGCACAGATCCAGCAGAAGGTCGACGCGATTGCGGCGAAGCAGGTGACGAACCAGTTCGGCGTGCAGCGCTACGCGTTGCTGTTCGAGCCGGGCACCTACGGCAGCGTGGCGCAGCCGCTGAACTTCCAGGTCGGCTTCTACACCGAGGTCGCCGGCCTCGGCCAGAACCCGGACGACGTGACGATCAACGGTTCGGTCGACGTCTACAACCAGAGCGACGGCACAGCGCTGGACAACTTCTGGCGCTCGCTGTCCAACCTGCACATCGCGGTCACCGGCCCGGGCGGCAACGGCAGCACGAACGGCTGCTACGGCAACACCGAGTTCTGGGCCGTGTCGCAGGCGGCGCCGATGCGCCGCGTGGATGTCACCGGCAACACGACGTTCATGGACTACTGCACCGGCCCGTCGTACGCCAGCGGCGGTTTCGTCGCCGACACGTCCTTCGGCTCCAGTACGCCGGTGAACGGCAGCCAGCAGCAGTTCTACGTGCGCAACAGCAGCATGGGCGGCTGGAGCAACGGCGTCTGGAACCAGGTCTTTTCCGGCGACGTCGGCGCACCGGCAACGAACTTCGGCACCAAAGCCGCCGATGGCACCACGAACTCGTACACGACGCTGGCCACCACTCCCGTCTCGCGGGAGAAGCCGTATCTGTACACCGACAAGAACGGCGCCTACCGCGTCTTCGTCCCGTCGGCGCAGTCGAACTCCGTGGGCACGACCTGGCAGGCCGGGCAGACGTCGGGTCGTTCGCTGCCGTTGAGCCGCTTCTACGTAGCCCGCCCCGGCGACTCCGCCGCGCAGATCGACTCGGCGCTGGCGCGCGGTCAGAACCTGCTGCTGACGCCGGGCATCTACCACGTGAACAAGACCCTGCAGGTGAAGCGGGCGAACACCGTGGTACTCGGCCTGGGTCTCGCGACCATCGAGCCGGACGCCGGCAACACCGCCATGACCACCGCGGACGTGCCCGGCATCGACGTCGCCGGGGTCATCTTCGACGCCGGCGCGAAGAAGTCGCCGGCACTGCTGCAGGTCGGCGCCGCACCGGCGCGGCACAACCCGCGTGCGTCGCAGTCGACCGACCCGACCGCTCTGCAGGACGTCTTCTTCCGGGTCGGCGGCGCACACGTCGGGCGGGTGACGAACGGTCTTGTCGTCAACAGCGACAACACGATCCTCGACGACATCTGGTCGTGGCGTGCCGACCACTCGCAGAACCCGAACGACACGGGCTGGTATGTCAACACCGCCGACAACGGGGTCGTCGTGAACGGCAACGACGTCACCGCCACCGGGCTGTTCGCCGAGCACTACCGCAAGTACAACGTGCTGTGGAACGGCCAGCGCGGCGAGACGATCTTCTTCCAGAACGAGCTGCCCTACGACGCGCCCGACCAGGCCGCCTGGACCCACGACGGCGAGCCCGGCTACCCGGGTTACACGGTCGCGGACTCGGTGCGCACGCACGTCGCGTACGGGCTGGGCAGCTACATCTACACGAACGTCGATCCCTCGCTGCACTCGGCGAACGGGTTCGAGGTGCCGAACCGGCGCGGGGTGACGATGCACGACCTCGTCACCATCTCGCTGAACAAGGCCGGGACGATCGACCACGTCATCAACGGGGTGGGCGCGCCGGTCACGCCGACGTTCCAGGGCCCGAGCGACGTCGCCGTCTATCCCGCCGGCTGACGCAGGAGGTCGTCGGTGAGCTCGGCGACCAGGTCACACAGCGCAGCGTCCTCGGCCAGCTGGGATTCGAGCAGGCCGAGGACGTGGCGCACTGCCATCGCGGTCGGCGTCGCGCGGGCAGCCGCCACCAGTCGCGCCGACTGCGGGTCCGGCGGCGGCTCGGGCAGGCTGCGCAGCGCCGCGACGTAGACGGCCAACACCCGGACGGCGGCGACCGGCAACCGCCCGGCGCGGCGCTCGGCGTGCAGCACCGGCAGGATGCGCACCGGGATCTTCTGCGAGCCGTCGGCAGCGATCTGCAGGATTTCGTGCCGCAGCCGGGTGTTCGTGAACCGCTCGACCAGCGAGTCGCAGTAGCGCGCGGTCGCGTGCGGATCGAGCGGCAGGTGTGCGCCGGCCAGCTGCCACCACTCCCGCACCCAGCCGAGCAGCGTCGGGTCGGCGGTCGCCTCGGCGACGGTGCGGTGGCCACGCAGCAGACCCGCGTAGGCCAGCAGCGAATGCGCACCGTTGAGCAGCCAGAGCTTGCGTTGCTCGAACGGTCCGACGTCGTCGACGAACCGTGCACCGGCGGCCTCCCATGCCGGCCGGCCGCCCGGGAAGTCGCCGCTGAGCGTCCATTCGTGGAACGGCTCGGTGACGACGGGTGCACGGTCCGACCACTCGCGGACGGCGTCGCGGTCGGCGTCGCTCGCACGCGGCGTGATCCGGTCGACGACCGTCGACACGAACGCGACGTGTTCGTCGATCCACGGCTGCAGCGTCGCGTCGACCTCGGCGGCGGCGTCGCGCAGCACGCGGGCAACGACCGCGCCGTTGCCCGGCAGGTTGTCGCACGGGACGAGCGCGATCGGACCGACGCCCGCCGACCGTCGTGCGAGCAGCCCGGCCACCAGGCGCGCCGGCGCGGTGCCGACGGTGGCGGCACGGTCAGCACGCAGGGCGTCGAGGTCGGCACGCACCGAGGCGTCGGAGGTGTCCAGCCCGCCGTCGGCCCCGCGGCAGTAACCGGCCTCGGTCACGGTCAACGTCACGAGTGCGACGCCCGGGTCGGCCAGGTAGCCGAGGTAGGCGGCGTAGTCGGTCGCCGCGTGCGCCGCGGACAGGGTCGGCACGACCTCGATCAGGTCGTCGTCGGGTGAACGCGTGATCACCGTGTAGAGGCAGTCCTGCGCGTCGAGCGCATCGGCCAACGCGCGGTGGCGGCCGGCGAAGGCGGCGATCCCCCACTCCCCCGCGTCCGGCGCATGCGCCGTGTACCAGGCCTGGTGCGCGCGGAAGAAGTTGCCGAGCCCGAGATGCACGTGCCGGACCGGCGCGCGTGGCGACGACCTGCGCGGGGCTCCGGTCACAGCTTGAACACGTGCCGCGGGTTGTGCACGACGAGTGCGTGCGCGATCTGCATTGCGTCGTCCTCGTCGAGGCGATGCTCCCCGACCAGGCCTGCGAGGTGGCCGGCGTCGATGCGGCGCGACATGTCGTGGCGCGCCGGGATCGAGCAGAACGCCCGGGTGTCGTCGACGAAGCCGCTGCTGCGACTGAACCCGGTGGTCTCGGTGATCGCGGCGCGGTACCGGCGGATCGCGTCCGGCGCATCGAGGAACCACCACGGCGCACCCGCGTACACCGACGGATAGAAGCCGGCCAGCGGTGCGATCTCGCGGGAGAAGGCCGTCTCGTCCACCGTGAACAGCACGAGGTGCAGGTTGGGGTGTGTGCCGTAGCGCTCGAGCAGCGGCCGCAGCGCGCGGGTGAACTCGGTGCGGACCGGGATGTCGTGGCCGGTGTCCGCACCGAAGGCCCGGGCCGTCGGTGCGTGGTGGTTGCGATACACACCGGGGTGCAGTGTCATGACCAGTCCGTCGTCGCACGCCATGCGCGCCATCTCGCCGAGCATGTGCCGACGAAACGCCGCGCACTCCTCGGCGTTGGCCGCGCCGCGCAGTGCAGCGCGATAGACGCGCTGTGCGTCCTCGGGTGCCAGCGGATCGGTGCGCGCGTCGATCGCGCTGTGGTCGCTCGACACGCCGCCGTGGGCGACGAAGTAGCGGCGGCGTTCCTCGAGCGCGGCGACGTAACCCGGGTAGTCGCCGGTGTCGATCCCGGCGGCGGCGCCGAGCCGTTCGATCGCGGCCGGCCAGTCCGGTCCGGCCGGGTCGAGGTAACGGTCCGGCCGGAAGGTCGGTACGACGCGTCCGCCCCATGTCGGGTCGGTGCGCAACTGCTCGTGTGCGGCGAGGTCGTCGCACGGGTCGTCGGTGGTCGCCAGCACCTCGATGCCGAAGCGCTCGTACAGCGCACGCGGCCGGAAGTCGGTGCGCTGCAGGCACGCCGCGATCCGGTCGTACACCGCGTCGGCAGTGTCGGCCGACAGCTGCTGCTCGACGTCGAAGATGTCGGCGAGCTCGCCGTCCAGCCAGTAGCGCACGGGTGTCCCGCGGAAGAGCGGCCAGTGCTCGCCCAGCAACCGCCAGGCCGACCGGGACTGCGACTCGCTCAGCGGGCCGGCGCCGACGCCGAGGCGGTCCAGCGGCACACCGCTCGCGTGCAGCAGCCGGGTGACGTAGTGATCCGGGCTCAGCAGCAGCGTGGTCGGGTCGGCGAACGCTGCGTCCTCGGCCAGGATCCGCGCGGCCACGTGACCGTGTGGGCTGATGATCGGCAGCGACCTGATGTGCTCGTAGATGCGGCGGCCCACCGCGCGTACTCCTGGATCGGCGGGCAGCAGTCGGTCGGGATGCAGCGTGAGCGCGCGGCCGGCCATACAGCCATCATTCGCGTGCTGCGACCGGTTGTGTATCGCGGGCCCGGGCCCGGCTTGTCCCGCGTTCCCGACGCGGAGCAGGGTGGGCACATGAGCACCGTGCCGCCGACGTCGACCACCGCCGGCGCGCGCACGATCGGTGGCACCGGCGACCCGCTCGCCGAAGAGACGGTCACCCGGTTCGTCGCGGACGCGCTCGCAGACGTCGACCTCGACGGCAGGACAGTGTGCATCGTCATCCCGGACAGCACGCGCAGCTGCCCGCTGCCGTTGCTGCTCGGCGCGGTGCACTCAGCGCTCGTCGACCGCGTCGCCGCGATGACGGCCGTCGTCGCCCTCGGCACGCACGCGCCCATGAGCGAGGACCACCTGGCCCGCTGGCTCGGCTACGACGTCGACGATCCCGCGCGCCGCTACCCCGGCCTGCAGGTGATCAATCACCGTTGGGACGACCCGGCCACGTTCGTCGACCTCGGCCACATCTCGGCGCAGCGGATCGGCGAACTGTCCGGCGGCCTGCTGCACGTGGGGGTCGACGTCAAGATCAATCGCGCCGTGGTGGAACACGACATCGCCCTGGTGGTCGGCCCCGTGTTCCCGCACGAGGTGGTGGGCTTCTCCGGCGGTAACAAGTACTTCTTCCCGGGCGTGGCCGGCCAGGAGGTCATCGATCTCTCGCACTGGCTCGGCGCGTTGATCACCAGCGCGAACATCATCGGCACCCGTGGCATCACCCCGGTGCGGGCGATGATCGACCAGGCGGCGCAGCTGATCCCCGCGCAGCGGCTGGCGCTGTGCACCGTTGTGCAGACGCACACGGGCAAGGTGCTGGCCGCGTCGTTCGGCACGCCGGAGGACGCGTGGGCAGCGGCCGCCGACGTCGCGGCGCAGACGCATGTCCGCTATCTCGACGCGCCGGTGCGTCGCGTCGTGTCGGTGATCCCGCACAGGTACGACGACATCTGGACCGCCGCCAAGGGCTTCTACAAGCTCGAACCGGTCGTCGCGGACGGCGGCGAGGTCATCCTCTACGCGCCGCACATCACCCAGCTCGCCGCGATGCACCCGGAGATCGAACAGATCGGTTACCACTGCCGCGACTACTTCGTGCAGCAGTGGGATCGGTTCGCCCATCTGCACTGGGGAGCGCTGGCCCACTCGACACATCTGCGCGGCGCCGGCACCTGGGATCCGCACACCGGCGAGCACGACCGGGTCAAGGTCACTCTCGCCACCGGCATCCCCGAACACGTCGTGCGCGCCGCGAATCTCGACTACCTCGACCCGGCAACCGTCGACCTCGACGCGGCCGCGGCCGACCCGGACACCTTCTTCGTGCCGGACGCCGGCGAGGTGCTCTACCGCCTGCGCGGCGAGCAATGAGCGATCCGCAGTGGTCAGCCGACGACCGCGCCGCCGTCGCGCGGGTGAAAGTAGTCCTGGACGGCAACGCCCCGCTCGGTGTCGCGTTCTCCGGCGGCGTCGACTCCTCGGTGCTGCTGGCGCTCGCCGTGCGGCAGCTCGGCAGCGAGGGCGTGCTGGCCGTCCTCGGCATCTCCCCCAGCCTGGCCGCCGACGAACGCGCGGGCGCCCACGAGATCGCCCGCTCGCTCGGCGTGCGGATTGTCGAGATCCGGACCGACGAGGGCAGCAACCCCGACTACCGCCGTAACGACGCAGACCGCTGCTACCACTGCAAGCAGGAGCTGTTCACCCGCATCTCCGACGACGTGGTGCGTGCCCACGGGCTGCGCGCCGTGGCCTACGGCGAGAACGCCGACGACGCCCGGCGCCCGGACCGGCCCGGCGCACGCGCTGCTACCGAGCACCGCGTGCTGCGTCCGCTCGCCGACGCGGGGATGGACAAGGCCGTCGTGCGGCGTATCGCGCACGGGCTCGGGCTGGCGAACGCGGACAAGCCCGCCGCGCCGTGCCTGGCCTCGCGCATCCCGCACCACGACGAGGTGACACCCGCCAAGCTGGCGCAGATCGAGCGCGCCGAAGCCGCCGTGCGCCGCCTCGGCTTCGCCGACGTGCGCGTCCGGCACCACGGCGACGTCGCGCGGGTCGAGTTGGTGCCGGACGACCTCGCGCGGGCCGTCGGGGAGCCGTGCCGCACCGAGCTGCACGCGGCGGTGCGTGCGGCCGGTTTCCGGTTCGTCGCGGTGGACCTCGCGGGCATCCAGTCCGGCGCGTTCACGCTGCCGCTGGTGACCCGTGGCGCCTGACCCGGACCCGGACGTGGTCGGCGACTTCGCCCGGCTCGACCACGACCGGCTGGCGCGCCGCGGCTACCCCGAGGCGGTCTACGCGCAGGGCAAGACGCCGGCGCAGCTCGCCGCGATAGCGGCGGCCGCAGCGGAGCGCGCGCACGGCGTGACGCTGTTCACCCGCATCGACGACGCGGGTTCGGCGGCCGTGCTGCAGGTGTTGCCGGACGCGGCACACGACGAGGCGGCGCGGCTGATCGCCTGGCCGCCGGACCCGCCGGAGCCGACCGGCGGCCTGGTCACCGTCCTCGCGGCCGGGACGTCGGACCTGCCGGTCGCGCGCGAGGCGGCGCTGACCGCGCGTTACCTCGGCCGGCGGTACGAGCTCGTCGTGGACGTCGGCGTGGCCGGCCTGCACCGCGTACTGCGGCAGCTCGAATTGCTGCGCCGGTCCCGCGCGATCGTCGTCGTCGCGGGCATGGACGGCGCGCTCGCCTCGGTGGTCGCCGGGCTGGTCGGCGCACCCGTAGTCGCCGTCCCCACCTCGATCGGTTACGGCGCATCGTTCGGCGGCGTCGCGGCGCTGCTGACGATGCTCAACGCCTGCGCGCCCGGTGTCGCGACGGTGAACATCGACAACGGCTACGGCGCCGGGCACCTGGCCGCGCAGATCGCCGCCCCGCCGGCCGACTGAAACGGCTACGGCACCGGCTCACCCGGCAAAAGCCCCGCCGCCTCGGCCGCACGGCCGGCATCGGCGAGCACGTGCGCCACCGGCCGACCCAGTTGCGCAGCCAACGCGGCGGCGTCGTCGTACTCCGCGCTGACCTGCACGATCCGCCCGCCACTGTGCGCGATCTTGACCCGGACCGGCCGGCCGCCGACATCGACGCTCGCCCACGTGCGGGCGAGGGCATGCTTGCCGACGTCGTGGCTGCGCGTGCCGATCGCACTGGTCTGCTCGACGACGAGATCGCGCAGCATGTCAGCCGATGCCTGCGCGGCGAGCACGTGCAGGGTGTGCCCGGGCCGCCCCTTCTTCATCAGGATCGGCGTCAGCCACGCATCGCGCGCACCGGCGTCGAGCAGCGCGGCGAGCACCGCGGGCCACGCGCGGGGATCGAGATCGTCCACGTTGGCCTCGATGACGACCTCGACGTCGAGCGCCGCCGGGGTGGACGTCGGCGTACCGAGGACGACGCGCACGACGTTCGCGCGGCCGTCGCGCTCACGCGTCCCCGCGCCGACGCCGACGCACTGCACCGTCATGTCCGGCAACGGACCGGCGGCGTCGGCGAGGGTAGTCACCAGCGCGACACCGGTGGGCGTGGCGAGCTCACCGTCGCCACCTGTCATGACCGGCCAGCCACGGGACAGCTCCAGCACTGCCGGTCCCGGCAGTGGCAACGAACCGTGGGCGGTCTCGACCGTTCCGGATCCGAGCGCTATCGCCGAGACGGTGATCGACCCGACGCGCAGGTCGTGCACCGCGGCACACACGCCGACGATGTCGCCGATGGCGTCCAGCGCACCGACCTCGTGGAAGTGGACGTCGGCCGCGTCGATGTCGTGCACCGCCGCCTCGACCTGCGCGAGCCGCGCAAACACCGCCGTCGCACGCTCGCGGACGTCGGGCGCGAGGTCGGCGGCAACGAGCAGCTGGCGGACGGCCGACCACGTCCGTGGGTCCGAGTCCTCGACGAGCGGCGTGACGCCGGCCTTCGCGGCACGCAGTCCGGCGCGTCGGGTCGGCGCGACGTCGACGGTGAGCTCGCCCGGCGCGACGGCCCCGACCTGCGCCCGGACACGCTCGAGGTCCGCGCCGGCGTCGAGCAGAGCACCGAGCAGCATGTCGCCGGCGACGCCCGCCGAGGCGTCGATCCACATGGCGACATCGGGCTGGCTCGACATGGTCGGCAGCGGCGGGCGTCAGGCGCGGCGCTTGCCGAGCCGGCTGCCGCCGGACACGAGCGTGGCGAGGATGGACGCGAGCACTGCAAGCTCCTTCAGGTCGGTCGTGCCACGCTAACCGTTGCGGGCCGGCGACCCGTCACGCGCACCTCGCGCGCGGGGAGGACCCGACATCGCGCAGGGCGAACATCGGCAGCGTCAGGTGCGCCAACGGGCCGATCCCGAGCGCGTAGACGACCGTGCCGACGCCGACCGAACCGCCGAGCAGCCAGCCGGCGACGAGCACCGTGACCTCGATCGCCGTGCGCGCGACGCGCACCGAATGGCCGCGCGCGGCGAGGCCGGTCATCAGCCCGTCGCGTGGGCCCGGGCCCATCCCGGCGCCGATGTACAGGCCGGTCGCCAGCCCGTTGAGCACCACCCCCGCGAGCATGACGGCAATCTGGACCACCAGCCGGTGCGGCGCCGGCACGCACCAGACCGTGACGTCGATGGCCAACCCGACCAGCACGACGTTGGCCAGCGTGCCGATACCGGGCCGTTGGCGCAGCGGCACCCACAGCATGAGCACCACGGCGCCCACGATGATGGACCACGTGCCGACCTGCAGGCCCAGGGTGCGGGCGAGGCCCTGGTGCAGCACGTCCCACGGGTCGACACCGAGGCCGGCCTGGATGAGCAGCGCGTCGCTGACGCCGTAGAGCAGCAGCCCGGACAGCAACCGCGCCGTGCGTTGTGCGCGCCGGTCCGCAGGGACGGCGGCGACGTAACGCATGCGCAGACCCTGCCACGTGCACCGGCGTCGCGTCGTCAGGATTTCTTGCGCTGGTGAGATCGGATGAACCGGCATTGTGCCCGACCGGCGTGCGTGCTGGGGTGGACCGGTGAGCGCGTCGACGGCCTCGCAGAGGCCCCGTGAGCCCTATGCGGACCGGCATGCGGCCGGCGACGCGCTGGCCGCCGCCCTCACCGATTACGCCGGACGTGACGACGTCGTGGTGCTCGGCCTGCCGCGCGGCGGGGTGCCGGTGGCGGCACGCGTCGCGACGGCGCTGCGTGCGCCGCTCGACGTGCTCGTGGTGCGCAAGATCGCCGCGCCGGTGCAGCGCGAACTCGCGATGGGCGCGGTCGCCGTCGTCGGCGATGCGGTCGAGGTGGTCACCGACGGCCGCGTCGTGGACCGGGTGCGGCCCACCGACGAGCAGTTCGCGCAGGCTCGCGACGACGCCCTCACCGAACTGCGCCGACGCGCGCAGGTGCTGGCATCGCGCCGGCCGGTCGGCGTGGCCGGTCGCACGGTGCTCGTGGTGGACGACGGCATCGCGACCGGCTCCACATTGCGCGCCGCGATCGCGTGTCTGCGCAATCAGCAGCCGAGCCGTGTCGTGGTCGCCGCGCCCATCGCGTCACCGCGGGTCTACGCGGACCTGTGTGCCGAGGTCGACGACGTCGTGTGCCCGTGGTTGCCGGACCGGTTCGTCGCGGTAGGCCAGGGTTATGTCGACTTCACCCAGACCACCGACGATCAGGTGCTGCGGCTCCTGTCACGCGGCAGGCCCTAGGTTGGCGGGATGACGTCGTTGCAGTCGTTCGCCGAGCTCGCCCGGGCCGCGTCCGGGTTGACGGTGGTGTCCACGCAGCGTCCGGACAGTTCGCTGCAGGCGTCCGTCGTCAACACCGGCGTGCTCGACGGCGTGCTGGACGACACCCCGGTCGTGGGCTTCGTGACCTACGGCAAGGTGAAGCTGGCGAACCTGCGCGTCAACGGGCTGCTCGCGCTGACCGTGCGCGACGGGTGGCACTGGGCGACCGTCGAGGGCCGCGCGACCATCATCGGGCCGTACGACCCGCATGTGGACATCGATGCCGAGCGGCTGCGGCTGCTGCTGCGTGAGGTATTCGCCGCAGCCGGCGGCGAGCACGACGACTGGGACGACTACGACCGCACGATGGCCCGCGAGCGGCGTTCGGTGGTGCTGGTCGCGCCGTCGCGCGTCTACGGCAACTGAGCTGCGCCGCTCACGAGTCGAAGCCGAGGCCGACGCGGTCGAGGGTGCGCAGCCACAGGTTGCGCCGGCCTTCGTTGCGGTCGGCCGCGGCCAGCGCGAGGCGGGTTGCCTGCACCCCGGCGTAGGCGAGCGGCTCGGGCGGGAACGGCAGCGGCTTGCTGCGCACCAGCTCTAGGTCACGTCGTTCGGACGGGCGGTCGTCGAGGAGGTCGAGCATCACGTTGGCGCCGAAGCGCGATGCGCCGACACCGAGGCCGGTGTAACCGAGCGCGTACGCCAACCGGCCGCCGTAGCCGGTGCCGAAGAACGGGCAGAAGCGCGTGCAGGTGTCTATGGCGCCGCCCCAGCGGTGACTGAAGCGCAGCCCGCGCAGTTGCGGGAAGGTGTCGAAGAACTGCCGGGCGAGCAGCTCGAAGGTCGCCGACCGCTGGTCGTAACTGGGACGCATCCGGCGGCCGAAGTGGTAGACGGCGTCGTAGCCGCCCCACAGGATGCGATTGTCGCTCGTCAGCCGGTAGTAGTGGAACTGATTCGCGACATCGCCGATGCCCTGCCGGTTGTGCCAGCCGATGTCGGCCAGCTGCGCATCGGTGAGCGGTTCGGTGACGAGCACGTAGTCATAGACCGGCACGGTGTACAGCCGCACCCGGCGCAACAGCGCCGGGAAGGCGCTGGTGGCCATCGCGACGCGTCGGGCGGTCAGCCCCCCGGCGTCGGTACGCAGCACCAGCTCCGCGCCGGAGCGTTCGACGTCACGAACCGGGGTGCCCTCGACGATGCGCACGCCCAGCTGCTCGGCGGCGTCGGCCAACCCCCAGGCGAGCCGCGCCGGGTCGATCAACGCGGTGGTGTCCGGGTTCCAGAGCCCGGCGAGATAAGTCGGCGAGTTCACTTCGGCGCGCACCGCGTCGGCGTCCAGGAACCGGCCGGAGCCGCCGCGCAGCTCGTCGACCTGGTAGGGCTCGGTGGCGACGTCGAGCTCACCGGCGCGTTCGAAGGCGCAGTCGATGGCGTAATGCTTGACGGTCTGCTCGATCTCGTCGAGGTTGCGCCGCCCGAGCTCGTCGAGCAGCGCGAGCTCGGCCGGGAACCGCGCCGCGCCGTTGGCCTCCCCGTGGGTCAGGCTCGCCGCGCAGAACCCGCCGTTGCGTCCGGTCGCCGCCCACGCCAACCGGTCGGCCTCGACGAGCACGACCTCCCGGTCGGGATCCTGCTGCTTGGCGAGCAACGCGGTCCACAGTCCGGAGAAGCCACCGCCGACGACGGCAAGATCGCAATGCGCGCGTCCGGTCAGGGCAGGCCGCGCGTGGGGTCGGTCCGATGAGTCGAGCCAGTACGGCATCGGCTTGGCGCTGGTCAGCGTCGCGGCGACGTCCATGCGGCACACAATGCCAGGCAGGTGAGACGACCGACACTGTGCGACCACGCGCGCGGGGGCAGACTCGGCGGATGGACTCCTACACCCGCGGCAACCTGCGCTTCGACGTCACCGACTCCGGGCCGGCCGACGTGGCCGACGACAGCATCGTCGTCCTGCTGCACGGGTTCCCGCAGAACCGGCATGAGTGGACCCAGGTCGCCGCGCGACTGAACCACGCGGGCCTGCGCACGCTCGCGCCGGATCAGCGTGGCTACTCCCCCGGCGCCCGTCCGCAGGGCCGGCGCGCCTACGTCCAGTCCGAGCTGGTCGAGGACGTAGTGGCGTTGCTCGACGCCGTGGGCGCCCAGCGCGTACACCTCGTCGGACACGACTGGGGCGCGGTCGTCGCCTGGGCCTTCGCGTCGCGGTACCCGCAGCGGCTGCACACGCTGACCGCGATCAGCGTCCCGCACCCGAAGGCGATGGGCTGGGCGATGGCGCGTGGGCAGATCCTCAAGTCGTGGTACGTCGGGCTGTTCCAGATCCCGCGGTTACCCGAGGCGGTCCTGCCGTCGCGCCGCGTCCGGGCACTGCTCGGCGGGACGGGCCTGACGCCGGAGCAGGTGGCCGGCTACCTCGAGCCGCTCGGCAAGGACGGCCTGACCGCCGCGCTGAACTGGTACCGGGCCTTGCCGATCTCTTCGCGGGAGAAGGGTTACGCGCACCGCACGACGGTGCCGACGACCTACATCTGGAGCGACGGCGACGTCGCGCTCGGCCGCGCCGGCGCCGAGGCGACGCAACGGTTCGTCACCGCGCCGTACCGCTTCGAGGTGCTGCAGGGCTACAGCCACTGGCTGGCCGACGAGGCCCCCGACGAGGTCGCCGCGGCGATCGTGCAGCGAGTGCGCGACCGCGAACCCACGACCTGACACCAACTCCCGTGATCAACAGTAGGAAATGAGCCCCAGGAGGCTCATTTCCTACTGTTGATCAGCGGGAGTTGGGAAGTGGTTACTTGTCCAGGGCGTTGGCGACGCGGTCGTGCGCGGCCCAGATCTCGTCCGGCAGGTTCGTGAACGCGTCCAGGTGCTCCTTGCGATGCGCCATCTCCTGCTGCCAGCGTTCGACATCGATCGACAGGATCTTGTCGAGATCCTCCTTCGAGATGTCCACGCCGTCGAGGTCGAGCTCGTCCTCGTTCGGGATGATGCCGACTGCGGTCTCCCGGCCGGTCACCTCGCCGTTCTTGAGCTGCATCAGCCACAGCAGCGGGCGGATGTTCTCCTGATAACCCGGCCAGAGGTAGTGGCCGTCGTCCGGGTCGCGCTGGAACCAGTTCACGTGCGCGAAGATCGGCTGGTCCTTCGCCGCACCGACGATCTCGAGCCAGTGCGCCGCGTACGGGCCCTCGGGATACGACATGAACGGCCGCATCGACATCGGGTCGTAGCGCAGCGTGCCCTCGACGCCCTCCGCGGCGAAGGTGGCCTCGGCACCGAGCGTCAGGCCGTCGTAGACACCCTCGGCGAGGTCGTGGATCGCGCGGATGAGCGGCTCGCGGTCCCGGGTGCGGCCACCGAAGATGATGCCGTCGATCGGCACACCGATCGGTGACTCGTAGTCTGGCGCGATGTTCGGCACGTTCGCGAGCGTCGTGGTGAACCGGCTGTTCGGGTGCGCCCACGGCTCGCCCGCGTCGTCGGCCCCACGCTCGGCGATGAGGTTGCCCTTCCAGTCGCGCCAGCCGTCGACATCGGCCGGCGGCTCGGGCGTCTTGCCCTCCCACCAGACCTCGTGCGTGTTCTCGTTCCACGCGACGTTGGTGAAGATCGCCTTCGTCCCCGGGTCGATCGAGCGCAGCGCAGTGGGGTTGGTCTTCTCGTTGGTGTCCTTCGCGACGCCGAACACGCCGTACTCCGGGTTCAGGCCGTAGAGCTTGCCGTCGTTCGGATCGACCCACAGCCAGGCGATGTCGTCGCCGTAGAAGGTGACCTTGTACCGGTCGCCGAGCTTGCCCGGCGCCTGCATCATCGCCAGATTTGTCTTGCCGGACGCGGACGGGAAGCCGCCGGCGATGTGGTACGTCTTGCCGGTCTGCTTGTCCTCGATGCCGATCAGCATGAACTGCTCGGACAAGAACTTGCCCGACGCCCAGCCGTCGTAGGCGGCCTGCCGCAACCCGTGCGCGATCTTGCCGAGCAGCGCGTTGCCGCCGTAGGACGAGCCGTAGTGCAGGATCGTGCGCTCGTCGGCGACGGTCACGAAGTAGCGCTCGTCGTCGTCGGTGCCCTGTCCGAGGTTCTCGAGGTCACCCGTGACGTGCACCGCCCGCACGAAGCTGTTCGGGTCGGTGAGGTTGTCGATGTGAGCGACCCCCACACGCGCCATCCGGATCATGTGCAGGACCACGGTGCGCGTGTCGGTGAGCTCGACACCCGCGGCGTAGGCCTCCAGCGGGGAGCCGGCCGGCGCCATCAGATACGGCACCACGTACATGGTCTTGCCCTCGGACGCGCCGCGCATGCGCTCGGTGAGCAGCGGCTTCATCTCCGACGACGGCCGCCAGTTGTTGTAGACGCCCTGATCGTCCGGATTGCTCGTCGCGACGATCGTGCGTTCCTCGGAGCGCGCGGTGTCCTTCGAGTAGCTGCGCGAGTAGTACAGACCCTCGCCGGCCGGCTCGAGTTCGCCGGCATCCAGCGCTTCCTGGATGAGCCGGCTGTCATCGGCGGCACTGACGACCTCGACACGCTCCGCTCCGGTGATCTCCGCCCAGTGCTGCACGTACTCGCGCACGTGGGGGTTCTTGAGTCCGGCCTCGTCGAGCGCCTTCACGACATCTGCCATGGGTCTGTCTGCGTCCTCTCGGGTCACGTGCCTGTCCTACCCGCGAGCGCTGCGCCGCGATTTGCGCGCCAGCAACCGAATGCTCGGTGAAAACGGGAGAAGGCCGAACCTTTTCTTACCATCGGTAAGCGCTCTCGGACGGCATAGTGTGCGGGATGCCTCAACCCGGCCGAGGCCGCGTCAGTGCCGTTAGACCGTGGTGCGTCGGCTATCCGTGCAGGCGGACCGGTAAGTTCTCGTAGCCGCGCAGGATGCGCGTGCTGCGTCGCCGTGCACCGGCGGCCAGCGTCAGATCCGGGAATCGGTCGAACAGCGTCCGCAGTCCGACGTCGCCCTCCATCCGGGCCAACGCCGCACCCAGACAGAAGTGCCGGCCGGCGGAGAACGACACGTGGTCTTTCGCATTCGCTCGGCGCACATCGAAGATGTCCGGGTCGGCGAACACCGCCGGGTCGCGGTTCGCGCCGGCCAACAGCGTCGTCACGAGCGCGCCGCGCGGGATCGCGGTGCCGGCGACCTCGGTGTCGCTCAGGGCGGTGCGGCCGGTGAGCAGCACCGGCGGGTCGTAGCGCAGGATCTCGTCGACGGCGTTCGGCCAGAGGTCCGGCTCGGCCCGCAATGCCTCGAGCTGATCGCGGTGCTCGCACAGCAGCGCGACGCCGTTGCCGAGCAGGTTGACCGTCGTCTCGAAGCCCGCGGCAAGCACCAGACCCGCTGTGGCCTTCAGCTCGCGCTCGTCCAGATGGACGCCGTCGTCCTCGGCGGTGACGAGCTGGCTGAGCAGGTCGTCCCCCGGCTCGGCGCGCAACCGGCCGAGGTGTTCGCCGAGCCAGGTGTCGAAGCCGGCCAGCGCGGCCTCGGTACTGCGGAACTGCTTCCACGTCAGGCCGAGATCGAGACTTGGCGCCGCCGCGCCGCCGAACGCAAGTACGCGCTCGCGCTCGTCGGTCGGCACGCCGAGGATCTCCGCGATCACGGTGACCGGCAGCAGCGTGCAGTAACGCTCGACCAGGTCGACGACATCGCCGTCGGCCGCGGCCGTGACGTCGTCGAGCAATTCGTCGGCGATCTGCTGGGTGCGACGGCGCAGCGCCTCGACGGCCCGCGCGGTGAACACGCGGGTGACGAGCTTGCGGTACCGGGTGTGGTCCGGTGGATTCGTCACCAGCAGCGACGGCGGCTCCAGCGGGCCCAGCACGCCGGTGTCCGCGGCCCAGCCGAACACCCGGCCGACGGGCCCCGCGAGCTGCGCGCGGTCGAAGCCGACGCGGAAGTCGTTGCTGGAGAGCACGTCGCGCACCGCGGGTAGGGAAGCCGTCAGGTAGGCGAACTGGCCACGGTGGATCGGCGCGAGTTCGCGCAGCTCACGGATCAGCTCCAGGACGTCGGCGCTGCCCGAGCGGCTCACCTTGATCAGCCGGCCCTGCACGTCGCCCTTGCGCGCCGCGACCAGCATCGCGGCGCGTGGCAGCGCATGTCCCAGACCCCACCGGACGAGCGGCTTGGCGCGATCTGCGGCCTTGGAATCACCCGGCCGGTCGGTCACCGGTCCGTGAGCGGGCACGCCCGGCCTGTGCGTCTCGGACGTGACCGGATCAGTGACTGCCATCGGTGCCTCCCTCGCGGAACGCGCAGTGCGCGCCGCCTACTGCGTGAGTCCCTCGTCGTCGGCGGCCACCTGGGCGAGACCCGTGCGCAGCGTCGTCGCGACGCTCGCGAGTTCGCCGGAGCGGCGCACCAACAGCTTGCGTACCGGTGTCAGCTTGTCACCCTTACGTCGCCGTATCACGTGGACGTGCACGTGAAAGACGGATTGGGCGCCCGCACGGCCGTCGTTGAGCACCAGATCGACCCCGTCCACCGCGATTTCGCTGCGGTACAGCCCACGCGCCACCCGTTGTGCGATCCCGAACACACCGCGTCAGCGCGGGGTGGCCGACGGTGTCGGCAATCGCCCCAGAATCGCCAGCAAGCCGTCGATGCGCTGGTTCGCCGCACCGATCTTGGCCTGGTCACCGCTCTTGATCGCCGCCTGGAGCTGCCCGTACGCCTGATTGAGCTGGGCGTTGACCTGCGGCGTCGTTGTCGGGACGCCGGGCGCGACCGTTGCCGGTGGCGCCTTCGACGCCGAACTCGGCGCGGACGTGGTAGCCGGCGGCGAGGTCGACGACGACGGACTCGAACTGCTGCCCGGCTTCGTCGTGGTCGGCGTCGGCGACTGACCGACGTTGGAGATGGACGAACCGGGATCGCGGTTCTGCACGACGTCGGCCAACGCCTGGTCGAGGGTCTGGCCGTACCCGATCGCGTCCTGCGCGCCGTAGTAGACGATCACCCGCGACAGGATCGGATAGGACGACGACACATACAGCGGCTCGACGTAGAGGAACGAGTTGCCGACCGGCAATGTGAGCAAGTTGCCGTGGATGACCCGCGACTGCCCGGTACCGAGCAGCGTGATGTCCTTCGAGATCGTCGCCTGGCTCTTGAACTTGTTGGCGACCTGCCCGGGCCCGGGGATCGCCGACTTACCCGGCAGTTGCAAGACACTGATCTTGCCGTAGTCGGCCCCGTAATCGCTGTCCACCGAGATGTACGCAGCCAGGTTCGGCGAGTTGTTGACCACCATCGGTGAGGTCAGCTGGAACTCGGCCTTCTGACTCGTCGTGCCCGGTGGATTGGCGAGCACGTAGTACGAGGGCTGGTCGCCGACGGCACCTGGCGCGGGATCCGGCGGTACGGACCACTTGCCCTTGCCGTTGTAGGAGTTGCGCGGGTCGTTGATGTGGTACTGCGCCAGCAGCGCGCGCTGGGTGTTGAACAGGTCCTGCGGGTAGCGCACGTGCTGGCGCACGTCCGTCGGCATGTCCTTCACCGGCTTGACCAGACCGGGGAAGACCTTCGTCCAGGACTTCAGGATCGGATCGTGGGTGTCCCAGTCGTAGAGCGTCACCGTGCCGTCGTAGGCGTCGACGGTCGCCTTCACCGAGTTGCGGATGTAGTTGATCTGCGTGTCGCGCTGGTCCTTGCGCAGCGACGTGCCGGTGACGGCCGACAGCGATTGACGCTCGGAGTACGGCAGGTTGGCCATGGTCGTGTACCCGTCGACCATCCACATCATGTGGCCGGTCTGCTGGTTGACGAACGGGTACGGCGCCCCGTCCACGGTGAGGAAGGGCGCGACCTTCTGCACCAGGGCTTTCGGATCCCGGTTCAAGATGATCTTGGCGCCCTTCGCGCCGACGGCGTCGTTGAGGATGAAGTTGGTTTCCTTGTACTTCAGCGCGAACGCGAGCTTGGTCAACGGGCTGCTGAGCGAGACGCCACCCTTGCCGGCGTAGGTGATGTTCGCGCTGTTCGAACCGCCGTTGAACTCCCGCTTACGACCCTGCGCACCGACGATCGAATAGCTGTTCATGCCCTGGCCGTAGTAGATCTCCGGTTGGGTCAACTTCAACGGGCCGCCCGGCGGGATGTCGCCCTCGTCGAAGGAGGTCTTGCCGGTCGTGATGTCCCTCTCGGCCTGTGCGGCGACGAAGCCGTACCCGTGCGTGTAGACCGTGTACTGGTTGATCCAGTTGTCCAGCGATCCGGTCAGATTGCCGGGCACCAGTTCGCGTGCGCCGACGACGTAGTCGTGCGTGACCCCGCCGACCTGGTAGCGGTCGATGTTGAGCTTGCTCGCGAACCCGTAGGGGTAGAGCACCTTCTGCAGGTTGGTGAAGGTGGGGCCGACGACGCCGGGGTCCAGGATCCGGATGTTGTTCAGGGTCGTGTCGTCGGGATGAGCCGTGGTGTCGACCGCCGAGACGTTCGGGTTGTTCAGCGCGGCGTAGTTCTTGTACGTCACCGTGCCGCCGTTCTTGCCCTTGGCAGTGACGATGTCGTAACCCTGACGCGTCGCCTTGATGTTGCGCGAGATGTAGGGCGCTTCCTTGTCGCTCGCGTTCGGGTTGACCGTGAGGTGCTGCACGATCGACGGATAGATGCCGCCGATCAGGATGCTCAGCACGAGCAGCACGACGAACCCGATGCCCGGCAGGATCGCGTTGCGCAGCCACATGCTTGCCAGCACACCGACCGCCAGCACGATCGTGATCCAGAACAGGATCGTCTTGGCCGGCAGGGCTGCGTGCACGTCGGCGTACGAGGCGCCGGTGAACTTGCTGCGGCCGGTGAGCACGAACCCGTAACGGTCCAGCCAGTAGGCGACGGCCTTGAGGGCCATGAAGACGAACACGAGCGCCGTGATGTGCCGGCGCGCCGCGAGCGTGACCTTCGGTCCGGGCGTCTGCAGCCGGATCGCCCCGGTGAGGTAGTGGATCGCGATCGACAGCAACAACGCGAAGATGACCGCCGTGAAACCGAAGCCGAGCATGGTGCGGTAGACGGGGTAGTCGAAGGCGTAGAACGAGACGTCGCGGTGGAACTGCGGGTCGGTCTGATGGAACGACGTGCCGTGCAGCCACAGCTGCCATTCCTGCCAGTTGCCCTGCGCCGAGGCGCCGGCCGCGAGCAGTGAGATGACCATGACCAGCGCCAGCACCCAGCGCCGCCGCGGCTCGACCATCCGCACGTAGTTCTGCAGGTTCTGCTGCTCGGAGGACATCGGCCGGAACGGTGGCTTGATGCGATAGGCGACGGCCATATTGCCGCCCAGGATCGACGCCATCAGCACGCCGAAGATGAAGAACAGGATCAACCGCGTCCAGAACATCGTCGAGTAGACGTTGTGGTGACCGACCGAGCCGAACCAGAGGTAGTTGACGTAGACGTTCGACAGGTTCAGCAGCAGGATCAGCAGCACGACGAGGATCGCGACCACCGCGAGCACGATCTTCGAGCGACGCGAGAAGACCAAGGACGGCATCGGTGGCCGCATCGTCACAGGTGACTCCTTGCAGGACGGCAGAACGTCTGGGTCAACGTACCGGGCGGTGCCGCGGTTCCCGGCGGGCATCCGTCACGATGGACGGGTGTTGCTCGAACCGACGATCGCCGAGATCGAAGCTCATGTCGGCGCTGCGGGCTGGGACCAGCGGCCCACCCTGTTCGCGCTGGTGCGGGCGGCCCGCTTCGCCGCAGACGACCCGCAGACCGCGGCACGGCTGGGCATCGACGCCGTCGACCCGGACACCCTCACGCCCGTCGAGCAGGACGAGCTACCCGACGAACCACTGGACACCGTGCTGGCCGGCATCGCGTGGCCCGAGGCGGTGACGGGCTGCGTGCTCAGCCAGGAGATCGTGATCCTGCCGCCGGACGCCGACGAGCAGGCGCCCGATGCGAGCGCCGAGGACGCTGCCGGCCACCCGGAACGACGCGAGGCGCGCCTCGTCGCGGGCGTGCTGCGCGACGGCAGCACCGGCGCCCTCCTGCGTCTGCGCGCGCAACCCGGCGACACCGAGGGCGATCTGCTGACCGGGCCGGACCTGGCGCCGAACCTCGTGGCCGCGCTGCTCGACACCTTCGCCGACGACTGAACCCGCCGCATCGTTCAGCAGCCGGCCGGCGACTTGCCCTGCTCGAGCTGTTCGAGCGCGGTGACCGCGCCGTGCAGCGACGTGACCCGCACGATCTTCAGGCCGGCAGGGGTCGCGCCGACGACGTCGTTGCAGTTGCCGGCCGGAGCGAGGAACACCGTCGCTCCCTTGGCCCGCGCCGCGATCATTTTGAGCGCGATGCCGCCGATCGGGCCTACCTTGCCGGAGGCGTCGATCGTGCCGGTGCCGGCGATGAACCGGCCTTGGGTGAGGTCGCGCGAACCGACCTTGTCCATGATCCCGAGTGCGAACATCAATCCGGCCGACGGACCGCCGATCTCGTTGCCGAGTCCGAGGTCCACGGCGAACGGCGCCGCGCACACGGTGCCCGGCGTGATGCCGAGCGACCCGCCCTTGCGGCCCTGCAGCGACGGGCCGAGCTTGAGGCTGGTGTCCACCTGCTTCCCGGCGCGTTCGAGCCGGATCGGCACGGTCGTGCCCGGTGCTTCGACCGACAGCACGGCGCGCAACGCGTTCTCGCTCGCCGTTGGTCTGCCGGCCACGGACTCGAGCACGTCCGCGGGCTTGAGCACGGCGCGGCCCGCGCCGTTGGCGAGCACGCCGGTGATCCCGAACCTGCGCGGATAGCCGAGCTCGCACGACGCCGCGGCAATCGCGTTGTCCTGCGAGGCCGTGAAGTCGGCGGTGTTCTGCTTGTCCGTCTGCTGCTCGCTCTGCCCGGGGGGATAGACCGACGAGCGCGGCACGACCACCTGATCGTGTGCGAGCCAGCCGGTGAACGCCTGGAACGCGCTGATCGAGTCGTTGCTGACGCTGACTGTGGTCAGGTTGAGGTGCCCGCTGCGCTTGGCCGGTGTGCGGCCGTCGATGCCGATGATCTCCTGCGTCGCCTTACCGGTGTTGTAGCTGCCGAGCGTGTTGTACGTCGGGCCCGGCGACAGGATCACGTATGGCACGGGCATCGTGAGGGCGAGGACGAACAGGACGATGAACGCCACGCCTGCGACGATCAGCGTGCGCACCCGGCGACTCATCGACCCGAGTGCCGCCCCGCCCGGGACGGCGTCGATCGCAGGGAACGAACGGCGGGGCACCGGCGCAGCGTATCCGCCGCAACTATGACGAGCTGTAGGGACCGCGATCGCGCGAGCGCGCCGTTTGGGCGAGCGCGTCGAGGTAGTCACCGTGGGCGCGCACGGCCTCGCCGGTCGTCGGGATGCGCTTGGGTCGAGCACGCAGCCAGGACACCAGCGCCGCCAGCACGGTGAGCGCAACCGGGATCAGCAACCACACGACCCAGCTCACGTCGGCGACAGTACCGACGACCGACGTGTTCGCCGTGCGCGCAACGCGGGGTGCCGGCCGGCCGATCCGGAACGCCGGGGTGCCTCGGTTCGTCGGACTACCGTGGACAACATGACGAACTTCCCGTTCGGCTTCGGTGCCGGGTCAGGCGGCTCGGGTGACGGTAACGGCGACGACAACGGCGGCCTGCCGGACATGTTCGCGCAGATGCCGTTCTTCGCCGAGCTGCAGAAGTTGATGTCGTGGTCCGGCGGTCCGGTCAACTGGGACCTCGCCAAGCAGCTCGCGATCCAGACGCTGTCCGGCCACAACCACAGCGTGACGCCGGCCGACCGCAGCGCGATCGCGGATGCGGTACGGCTCGCCGACCTGTGGCTCGATGACGTCACCGACCTGCCGTCCGGCGTCACCACCGTCGAGTCGTGGACACGCGCCGAGTGGCTGGAGCGGACGCTGCCGGTGTGGACGTCGCTGTGCGACCCGGTGGCCGCGCGCGTCGTCGGCGCCATGTCCGAGGCGATGCCGACCGAACAGCTGCAGGCACTGGGCCCGGACAACCCGCTTGCCGGCATCATGAATCAGATCGGGGGCATGATGTTCGGCGCGCAGGTGGGGCAGGGCCTCGGCGGCCTGGCGCAGGAGGTGCTCGGCGCCACCGACGTCGGTGTGCCGCTCGGCCCGGACGGCGTCGCCGCGCTGGTGCCCGAGAACATCACCGAGTTCGGCAAGGACCTCGAGCGTGGCGCGGACGAGGTGCGGCTCTACCTCGCCCTGCGCGAGGCCGCGCATCAGCGCCTGTTCACCCACGTGCCGTGGCTGCGGCAGCGGCTGCTCGACACGGTCGACGCCTATGCCCGCGGCATCACCGTCGACATGTCCTCGATCGAGTCGGCCATGCAGGGCATCGACCCGATGAACCCGGAGGGGCTGCAGGACGTGTTGTCCGGCGGGTTGTTCACCCCGCAGAACACTCCCGAGCAGCAGGCCGCGCTCCGCCGGCTCGAGACGCTGCTCGCGCTCGTGGAGGGCTGGGTCGACACGACCGTGTCGGCGGCAGCCGGGGACCGCATGCCCGGCGCCGACGCCATGCGCGAGGCGTCGCGTCGCCGGCGCGCCACCGGCGGGCCGGCCGAGCAGACGTTCGCCACGCTGGTCGGCCTCGAGCTGCGCCCGCGCCGACTGCGCGAGGCGGCCACCCTGTGGTGGGGCGTCACCGAGAAACGTGGTGTCAGCGGCCGCGATGCGTTGTGGTCGCACCCGGACCTGCTCCCGACGGCGGACGATCTGGACGACCCGCTCGGCTTCGCCGACACCGTGCTGTCCGAGGCGGATTTCACCGCACCGGACGACCTCAGCGGCCTGGACCTCGGCCCGGTTGATTCGTCGCACGGCACGTCCGACCCCGACCCCGACCCGGAGTCCGAACCCGAACCGACGGATCCTGATCCCGCCGACCCCGAGGACCGGCCCGACTCACCGTCCTGAGCGACCCGGGTCAGCCGGCCGCGGCGGCGGGTCGGGTCGAGTCGCCGTCATCGGCGTCGTCGACGTCCTTCGCGGGGTCCAGGTCGTCGGCCAGGTCGGCCAGGTCGTCGGCGAGATCATCAGAGATCGGCAGGTGCGCGGCGGCACTCAGCCCGTCGAGATACCCGCGGGCGCGCTCGGTGCGCGGGTAGGTCGCCAGCAACTGCCAGAACCGTGGACCGTGCCCGGCCTCGAGCAGGTGAGCCAGCTCGTGCAGCAGCACGTAGTCGCGCACCCATGCCGGGACCTCGCGCAGCTGGCGGGAGAGCCGGATCGTGCCGTCGGCCGGCGTGCACGACGCCCAGCGGGTGCGCATCTGCGGCACCCACCGGACACTGCGTGGCTGCGGCGCACCGGCGAGGTAGCGCGCGGACAGCTCGCGGGCACGCGCGGCGAGCTCGGCGTCGCCGGCGCGAGGCCGGCGCGGGCCGGTGACCCGCGCGACCATCCGGCCCACCCATTCCTGCTCCTCAGCGGCGGTGAACCGATCCGGGATGAGCACGACGACGCGGTCGCCCTCGCGGTACGCCGACACCGTCCGGCGGCGACGCGCACTGCGGCGGACCTCGACCGGGCAGCCGTGTTCTGCGGCCAGGGTCGGACGCGACGCGCGGTGGGGCACGGGCCACACGCTAGCGATCGGGTCCGACGATCCGGTCGCGCCGCGCGGTGCCCGGCCCCGCGATACCTGCGACGACCGCGGTCATCCACAGCCCCTCGGCGCGTCGTGCACAGGGTCATCCACAGGTGTGGACATTCACTTCAGGGTTACGCGAAGATCGACAAGCCCCATTACACGGCGTAACGGCTTGCGGCACAATCTCCACGGAACGTACAAGCCCACCTCACACGGTCAACTGTGGATAACTCACGCCGCGGCGCGGTCGACGTGCGAGCGTGTGCCGATGACCGTGCTGGACCCGCTAGCCGCCGCTGCCGCCGCCGAGTCCGGCGCCGCACAGTACATGCTGGCTCCGGCGACGCGGCTGTTGTGGCGTTCGCCCACCGCGGTACACCTCGAACTCGGCAGCCGCGCGGTACTGGTCGAGGGTTTGCCGGTGCCGCTGATCCAGCGCGTCGCCGGTGCGCGTCCTCCGGTGCCCGACACAACCCGCGACGCGGGCGCCGCGATGCCCGACCCGGACGCGCGGCACGCGTTGCGTGCGCTCGCCGAGGCGGGCTACCTGTGGCCGCTGGCCGACCCACCGGCCGCCGCCCGGCTCGACGGTGACGAGCGGCTGCACATTCCCGCGGCCCGCCTCGGCCCCGAGTTCGCAGCACTGACCGCCCGGCACGGCGCCCACGCGGCCGAGATCCTCGCCGTCCGCCGGGCCGCGTCGGTGCAGCTGTTCGGCCCGGCACGGCTGAGCGCCCACCTCGCGGCGCTGCTGGCCGCGTCCGGAGTCGGACGGGTGCACTGCGCGCTGAGCGGCTCCACGATGCTGCACCACACGCTCCCCGGCGGGGTGCGACCGGGCGACGAGGGACGCCCGCTCGAGCGTGCCGCCGAGAACGCGGTGCACAACGCCGCCCCGGATACCGACACGAGAGCGCCCGATCCCGCGCAACGCCCCGATCTCACCGTGCTCACCGCCGACGGCCCGGTCGCCGACGACCGCCGACGCGCGCTGCACGCCCGCAACGCGCCGTACCTCGCGGTCACCGTCGGCGTCGACCACGGTGTCGTCGGGCCGCTGGTGCTGCCGGGGCTGACCAGCTGCCTGGGCTGCGCCGACCTGCACCGCCAGGATCGCGATCCGGCCTGGCCAGCGCTCGCCGCGCAGCTGAGCGTGCCGCGCCGCTACGGGCCGGCCTGCGACGCCGCGACCGCGACCTTCGTCGCTGCCACCGCGGCGATGCAGGCGCTGACCTTCCTCGACGGCGGCGAGCCCGCCGTGATCGACGCGACGCTCGAGCTCCGGCTGCCCGATTGGCGGCTGCGCCGGCGCAGTTGGCCGCCCCATCCGGACTGCGACTGTGCCCACAGTGCCCCGGGCGGCAGCGCGATGTCCTGACGCCTGGGCACAATGTGCGGCGTGACGGCGAATACGGGCGACGACGACATCCCGCAGCGTCGCCGCACCCGAACCGCCAAGCTGGCGTCGCTGCCGCTGGGCGTCGCCGGCCGCGCCACCCTCGGCCTGGGCCGCCGGATGACCGGCCGCTCCGCGGAGGAGGTCACCGCCGAGCTGCAGGCCAAGACCGCCGAGCAGCTGTTCGCCGTCCTGGGCGAGCTCAAGGGCGGCGCGATGAAGCTGGGCCAGGCGCTGTCGGTCTTCGAGGCCGCGCTGCCCGAGGAGCAGGCCGCGCCCTACCGCGAAGCGCTGACCAAGCTGCAGGAAGCCGCGCCGCCGATGCCTGCCGCGACGGTGCGCAAGGTGCTCGACGAGCAGTTCGGCCGCAAGTGGCCCGAGCGCTTCCGCGAATTCGACGAGACCCCGGCCGCCGCGGCAAGCATCGGTCAGGTGCACCGCGCCGTCTGGACCGACGGCCGCGAGGTCGCCGTCAAGCTGCAGTACCCCGGCGCCGGCGCGGCCCTCATGGCCGACCTCACCCAGCTGCGTCGGTTCGCCTGGCTGTTCGCACGCATGTCACCCGGCCTGGACGTCAAGCCACTGCTCGCCGAGATCCAGGAACGGGTGCTCGAGGAACTCGACTACACCCACGAGGCGCAGGCCCAGCGCGATTTCGCGGCGGGGTACGCGGACGACGACCAGATCATGGTGCCGCGCGTCGTCGCGAGCGCGCCGAAGGCCATCGTCAGCGAGTGGATGGACGGTCGCCCGCTGTCGTCGATCATCGCCACCGGCACGCAGCCCGAGCGCGACCACGCGGGCTCGTTGCTGGCACTGCTGCACTACTCGGCACCGGCGCGCTGCGGGCTGCTGCACGCCGACCCGCACCCGGGCAACTTCCGCATCCTGCCCGACGGCCGGCTCGGCGTCGTCGACTTCGGCGCCACCGCCGCGCTACCGGGCGGCTACCCCGAATCGCTCGGTCGGCTCACCCGGTTGACCGTCGACAACGACGGTGCGGCGGTGATGGAGCTCATGCGCGAGCTGGGCTTCATCCGGCCTGACGTCACGGTGCGCCCGCAGGATCTGATCGATTTCCTGGGCACCGCGGCCGAGCCGTTGCGCGAGGACACGTTCACCTTCAGCCGTGCCTGGATGCGCCGGCAGGCGGCCCGCCTGTCCGACCCGCGCAGCGCCGAGGCGAAGGTCGCACGCCAGCTGAACCTGCCGCCGTCCTACATGCTCATCCATCGCGTGACCGTGGGCACGATCGGCATCATGTGTCAGCTCGAGGCCACCGCGCCCTACCGCCGGCTGGCGTTGGAATGGCAGCCCGGATTCGCGAAGGAGTAGGCCATGACCGAGCCGGCACCGCAGGAGTCCGTCTTCACCTACGGGGCACCGACGTTGAAGTTCGGCGACGGCGCGTCCGACGAGATCGGTTACGACCTCGCGCAGCTCGGCAGCACCCGCGCTCTGGTGATCACCGATCCGCGGGTGGCGGCCACCGGACTCCCCGAACGAGTCGCGGCGCAGATGGCCAAGTTCGGCGTCGAGGCGGCGGTCTTCGAGGGCGCGCGCGTGGAGCCCACGGACGCCAGCCTGCAGTCGGCCATCGACTGGGCCCGCGCACACGGACCGTGGGACGCGTTCGTCGCGGTGGGCGGCGGCTCGAGCATCGACACCGCGAAGGCGGTCAACCTGCTGCTGACCAACCCCGGCGAGCTGATGGACTACGTAAACGCCCCGGTCGGCGGCGGCGCCGACCCGGTCAACGTGCTGCACCCGCTCGTCGCGGTGCCCACAACCACGGGCACCGGTTCGGAGAGCACGACGATCTGCGTGCTGGATGTGGTCTCGCAGCGGGTCAAGTCGGGCATCAGCCACGCGCGCCTGCGCCCCATGCTGGCCGTGGTGGACCCGCTGCTGACGGTCACGCAGCCGGCCGGCGTCACCGCCTCGGCAGGCATGGACATCCTGTGCCATGCGCTGGAGAGCTACACCGCGCGCCCGTACACGGCGGGCAAGCGCAAGCAACCCGAACAGCGGGTGCCCTACTGCGGCTCGAACCCGGTGTCGGACATGTGGTCCGAGCGCGCGCTCGGCCTGATGGCCACCAGCTTCCGCCGGGCGGTGAGCCACGGCGACGACCTCGACGCGCGGCGCAACATGGCACTCGCCGCGACCTTCGCGGGCCTCGGGTTCGGCAATGCCGGCGTGCACATCCCGCACGCGAACGCATACCCGATTGCCGGGCAGGTGCGCGATTTCCGTCCGGACGGCTACCCCGACGACGAGGCGATGGTGCCGCACGGCATGTCCGTGTCGTTGACGGCACCCGAGGCCTTCCGGTTCACCTTCGAGGCCTCGCCCGAACGGCACCAGCGCGCAGCCCGCTTGCTCGACCCGGACGCGACCGACGACGGCCCTGACCTGCTCGCGGACACGCTCGCGTCGCTGATGCGCGACATCGGCATCCCGGACGGCGTGAGCGCCGTCGGCTTCGGCGAGAACGACGTCGAGGACCTCGTCGAGGGCGCGCTGAAGCAGCAGCGGCTGCTCGCCACGGCGCCACGCGAGGTGCGGGCGGAAGACCTGGACGGCATCTTCCGGCGGTCCATGTCCCTGTGGTGATTCCCGCCGGGTGCGTGACCGCGGGCACAGTTACTCGTTGGTAATGACGACACCAACTGCGCCGGTACCGGTCACCGGCAGACCCGAGGAGTCGTCATGCCCCGCCTGACCAAGCTCGCCGTCACCGCAGCGTCGCTCGCCGCAGTCGCGGGCGTCGCCTTCGCCGCCACCACCGCGTCCGGCGCCACCTCGGCGCCGCTGAACTACGTCGGCATGGGCGATTCCTACAGCGCCGCGTCGGGCAACGTGCCGCCGGACCCGAGCGCGGCGCCGCAGTGTCTGCGCTCGACGGTCAACTACCCGCACCTCATCGCCGCCACGACCGGCGCCAAGCTCACCGACGTCACCTGCGGCGGCGCACAGACGAAGGATTACTTCTCGAGCCAGTACCAGGGCCTCGCCCCGCAGCTGGACGCCCTGAGCTCGAAGACGCAACTCATCACCATGACGATCGGCGGCAACGACAGCAACGTCTTCATCGACTCCATCGTCGAGTGCGGCGTCGCCGGGGCGACCACCGCCGGGCAGGGCAGCCCCTGCAAGGACCGCTACGGCTCGTCCTTCGACAACACGATCAACCACACGACCTACCCGTCGCTGGTCAAGACGCTGCAGGCGGTGCACGCGAAGGCGCCGCACGCGCGCGTCGCGATCCTCGGTTACCTGCAGATCCTGCCGAAGAGCGGCGGTTGCTACCCGCAGATGCCGGTCGCGAGCGGCGACGTGCCCTACCTCGACGACATCCAGGCGACGTTGAACAGCGCGGTCAAGCGGGCGGCGGCGGCCACCGGCACCACCTACGTCGACGCCACGAAGATCTCGCAGGGCCACGACGCGTGCCAGGCGGAGGGCGTGCGTTACGTCGAACCGGTGATCGGCGGCACGAACCCGGTGATCGTGCACCCCACCGCGCTGGGGGAGTCGACGCTCGCGCAGCTGACGATCACGACGCTCCACCTGCACTGCCGCGGCGGCGGGCCGGCCCGCCGACGCGCTGACGTGCTGACGTGCTGCAATGGCGGCATGCGCGAGACGTGCTCGGTCTGCGGGCGGCAGGCGGACCCGCAGGTCGACGGTGATCCGCCGCTGGCGTGGAGCGCCGAGCCGATCGGCGACGCCGAGGGCACGCGTTGGGTCTGCGCGCAGTGCACGCGCGAGCACGTCCGCGCGATCGAGGCCAAGCTCGACCCGCACTGGTGGTAATCCCCGCCTTCCCACCCGAGATGGTCGCTGCGCGGGCCCGCGCAGCGACCATCTCGGGTGGGA
>NZ_CAXTQF010000010.1:55181-69707 GCF_964246335.1 uncultured Jatrophihabitans sp.
GTCCACGGACATGGACCGACCGGCGGCCGCTCTGCTCGATCGAGCTGCTCCATCCCGGCGACGGCCGGGGCCGCGATCAACGCGCGGCGAGCTCGTCGAGTCGGCGCGCGTGCCGTTGCTCGGCTGCACGCGCCCGCAGCGATACGCGGTGCCAGCGGCGGACGGCGGCGGCCTCGGTCGCCAGCCGCGCCCGCTGCGCGTCTCGCTGCACCTCGCGCAGGCGCTCGTGCGCCAGCGCCTCGGTGAGGGACATCATTGTCTTTTCTCCTTCGTCATCGGTCAGTCGATCGACCCGAGCGGTCGGCCGGTGCCGCGACGCGGGTCAGGCAGCGACGCCGGTGCGTTCGTCCTTGCGCGGACGGCCCCGCGGCCGCTTGCGCGAGACGATCGCCCCACGTTCGAAGATCTCGCCGCCCCACACGCCCCACGGCTCCCGACGCTCGAGCGCGCCGGCCAGGCAGACCGTCCGGGCCGGGCAACCGGCGCAGAACGCCTTCGCCTGCTCGAGTTCGGCCGGGGTCTCGGCGAACCAGAGCTCGGCATCCTGCACGCGGCACGGCAGGTCGTCCGGGCACCGCTTCGACAGCGGGTCCAGTGGCTGCGCCCCGATCGGGTCGATCCGGGTCGGTTCGTCAGTGCATTCGGTCAACACGTGGGGTCACCTCCTCGCTTCGTGTTGTGGCGGTCGGTCGTAGTCATGATCATCTGGTCCTTCGGCGCATCGGCTCGGCAAACAAAAAGGCCGCGGTTCCCAAGTCGGGAGCCGCGGCCTCGAAGAGCCTGTTCGCTGAGTCGTGTCAGCAACAGTCACCTCGAGGCGGTGCGGCCTGCTTGGCTGCGCCGTGATCCGGGCGCAGCGAACCCTGGGTGGCCTTGGTCGAGCGGATGTAGTTGACGAGCCGGTTCTTCGTCGCTGCCGGCATGTCGACGAACGTGGCGACGGCACTGCACGTCCATGCGGACGGACGGCTGGCGACGGTCGTGTTGAACGTGTTCTCCACGACGATCACCTCCTGCCCGTTCCGTGTGCGCGCGGGAGCCCGCGCGGTGTCTGGGACAAGCTATCCGAGCTCACAGACAACCCGCAAACGATTTATCGCCGCGTCCTTGTCGATCTTGCGTTCAGGAGACCGCGACCGGCACGACGTCGGCGGGATCGGCGCCGCCGAGCACCTCGAGCACGGGCTCGGCGTAACGCGTCAGCTTGGTCGGCCCCACGCCCGCGATCTGCGCGAGTCCGCCGCGGCTCGACGGGCGGGCGTCGGCGATCGCCACGAGCGTGGCATCGCTGAACACGACGTAGGGCGGCACCTGCTGCGCTTCGGCCTGCGCCTTGCGCCATGCGCGCAGGCGGCCGAACAGTTCGGCGTCGGCCGCCTCGGGGCGCTTGGCACGCGACTTGGCGCGGGTCGCGGCGGGCGCGTGCGGCGTCTCCGGCCGCAGGCCGTCCAGGAATCGGCTGGGGCGCCGGCCGCGCCGTTGGCCCGGGCTGCGCGCCAGCGCCCAGGACAGTGCGAGCCGCTCCCGCGCGCGGGTGATGCCGACATAGAGCAGCCGGCGTTCCTCGGCGACCTGCGCCGGCGTATTGGCGTGCTGGATCGGCAGCGTGCCGTCGGTGAGCCCGACGAGGAAGACCGCGTCCCACTCCAGACCCTTCGCCGAGTGCAGCGACGCGAGCGTGACGCCCTGCACGGTCGGCGCGTGCTGGGCGTTCGCGCGCTGGTCGAGCTCGGCAACGAGCTCGGGCAGATGCGCGTCGGGCAGGGCCGCGACGAGGTCGTCGGCGAGCGGCAGCAGCGCGGCGAGCGACTCCCACCGCTCGCGCGCCGAGCCGCCGGGCGGTGCGTTGTCCGGGTACCAGCCGAGCCCGGACAGCACGCCGCGCACGGCATCGCCGAGGTTCTGGTCGACGTCCTGACCGGCCCGCGCCGCGCCGCGCAGCAGCAGCCGTGCCTCGCGGATCTCCGGGCGGTCGAAGAAGCGCTCTCCGCCGCGCAGCACGTACGCGACGCCGGCCTGCGACAACGCGGCCTCATAGACCTCGGACTGCGCGTTGATCCGGAACAGCACGGCGATCTGCGCGGGCGGGGTGCCGGCGTCGATCAGCTCGCGGCATTTCCCGGCGACGTCCGCGGCCTCGGCGGGTTCGTCGTCGTGCTCGGTGAAGGTCGGGGCGGGGCCGTCCGGGCGTTGCCCGATCAGCGAGACGCCCGCGTCCGGACCGCGCCGACCCGCCTGTACGAGCGAGTTGGCGAGCGACACGACCTGCGGCGTGGACCGGTAATCGCGGTTGAGACGGACAACGGTGGCTTCGGGGAATCGGCGCCGGAAGCCGAGCAGGTGCTCGGGCGTCGCCCCGGCGAAGGAGTAGATGGTCTGGTTGGCGTCGCCCACCACGCACAGGTCGTCGCGATCACCGAGCCAGGCATCGAGCAGACGTTGCTGCAGCGGCGAAACGTCCTGGTACTCGTCGACGACGAAGTGCCGGTACCGGCTGCGGACCTCCTCGGCGACGTCGGACAGTTCCTCCATCGCCCCGGCCATGATCATCAAGAGGTCGGCGAAGTCCAGCTGACCCGCGCGCCGCTTCGTCTGCTCGTACTCGGCGTAGACCTTGGCGATCGTTTCCGCAGTGGTGCTCGTCTCGCGGCCCGCCTCGCGGGCGCGGGCGACGTAGGTGTCCGGCGTGGCCAGCACGGCCTTCGCCCAGTCGATCTCCGCGGCGAGGTCGCGCAGCTCGGCGCGGTCGACGCGCAGGCGCATACGCGCTGCGGCGTTGCCGACCACGCGGATGGCGTTGTCCATGACCTCGGGCAGGCCACCGCCGAGAATGCGCGGCGCGAAGTACTGCAGTTGCCGCAGGGCGGCGGCGTGGAAGGTGCGCGCCTGCACGTTCTGCGCGCCGAGGCTGCGCAGGCGCCCGCGCAGCTCCCCCGCCGCCCGCGCGGTGAACGTGACGGCGAGCAGCTGCGACGCGGGCACCGCCTCGGTGCGCACGGCGTAGGCGATGCGGTGGGTGATGGCGCGGGTCTTGCCGGTGCCGGCGCCGGCCAGGATGCACACCGGGCCGCGCACCGCCTGCGCCGCGGCCCGTTGCTCGGGGTCGAGGCCCTCGAGGATGCGGTCGGCGTCGGGCACGGCTACCGATCCTGCCAGCGGCTGCCGACAGGACGGTCCGCCGGTCCACACCCCGCGGGGAATGCCGCACCACCACCTCCGGTTCCACCTCAAGCTGCCGAACACCCGGAGGATGACGATGTTCACGATGTACACGACCGGCTGGTGCGGATTCTGCGCACGGCTCAAGGCCGGCCTGGCGCGCGCCGGGATCGAGTACACCGAGGTCGACATCGAGCGCACCGAGGGTGCGGCCGAGATCGTGATGACCGCCAACCGCGGCAACCGCACGGTGCCGACGCTCGTCTTCGCCGACGGCACCTCGCTGACCAACCCCAGCGTCGCGCAGGTGCAGGCCAAGCTCGCCGCTTGACCGGCGACTGGCGCACCGTCGCCGCCGCCGATCTTCCTGCACTTCTCGCCGCCTGGTTGGACACGGCCGACGGCGTCGTCCGGGTCGCGATCGACGGTGCGGACGCGCTGCACCCGGACGAGCTGGCGGACTCGCTCCTCGCCCCGCTGCAGCTGCTCGGCCGGGGCGCCCATCACGTCCGTGCCGCGTCGTTCTGGCAGGACGCGTCGCTACGCCTCGAGCACGGCAGGCGCGACGTCGCGTCGTACCTGAACTGGCTCGACGCCGGCGCGTTGCGCCGCGAGGTCCTCGAGGCCGCCGCCCGCGACGCGGTCTTCTTGCCGAGCCTGCGCGACTCGGCCAGCAACCGCTCGACCCGCGAAGCGCCGCGACCGCTCGGCGAGCATGACGTGCTGCTCGTCAGCGGCGAGTTCCTGCTCGGGCTCGGCCTGCCGTTCGACCGGGTCGTCCGACTGACCGCGCCGCCGGCCGCGCTGGCCAGACGCACCGACGACGCTGCGCAGTGGACGCTCGCCGCCCACGCCGAGTACGACGACACCGTGCAGCCGGATGAGCTGGCCGACGTCGTGGTGCGCGCCGACCGCCGTCACCCCGTCGTGCTCGGGCTGCCCGGCTGGGACGCAGCGCGATAGTTCGACGCTCGAACCATCTGTGGCTACTCTGGGAACACGTGCCCGCTGAACACTCCGTCGAAGCGCTGCGCGCGCTCGTGCGCATGACTCGGCTGCTCGAGAGCGCCAGTCCCGACCTCAGCCTGGCCCACTACCGCGTACTCGCGGCGGTGGCCGCCGGTGAGGGTCGCGCCTCCCGGGTGGCCGCCCGGCTCGCGCTCGGCAAGCCGACCGTCAGTGCGAACGTCGACGCACTGTGCCGGCGCGGCCTGCTGACCCGCGACGACGTCAGCGGCGACCAACGCGCGGTCGCCTTGCGACTGACCCCCCAGGGCGAGCGCGCACTGGCCGAGGCGGAACGGTCGATGCTGGTGCGCCTCGAGCAGGTGCTCGCCCACACGGAGGACCCGACGCGTACGGCGGACGGGATCGCCCGGCTCGGCGCCGGCCTCGACGCACTGGCCGACGAACGCGTAGCGGCCCGATGAGCACACCGACACAGCCCCCGCAGGGCTGGGCCCGGCGGCTCGGCGGCTATCTCCTGCGCCACCGCCGCGAGGTCGTGTTGGCCATCGCGGCGTCGGTCGTCGGCAGCGCCGCGCAGACCGTCGTCCCGTTGATCGCCCGCGAGATCGTCGACGACGTCATCATCACGCGTCGGCACGCACTGTGGCCGTGGCTGGTCGTGTTGTTCGCCGCGGCCGCGTTGTCGTTCGCGCTCGCCTACGTGCGCCGCTACCGCGGCGGGCGGCTAGCCTTCAACGTCCAGTACGACCTGCGCAACGACATGCACGACCACCTCATGCGGATGGACCTCGGCACGCTCGGCCGGCTGCCGACCGGGCAGCTGGTCTCCCGCGCCAGCTCGGACTCCGCGCTGGTGCAGGGCCTGCTCAGCTTCCTGCCGCTGATGACCGGCAACGTGCTCATGATGATCTTGTCGATCGTCGTGATGTTCGTCCTCTCGCCACTGCTCGCGCTGCTCGCGCTGGTGGTGGTGCCGGCGCTGTTCGCGGTGTCCTACCGGATGCGCCGGCGCGTCTTCCCGGCGACGTGGGACGGCCAGCAGCGCGAGGGCGACGTCGCGCAGATCGTCGACGAAGGCGTCACCGGTGTTCGCGTGGTGAAGGCGTTCGGCCAGGAGGAACGCGAGCTGTACCGCCTCGCCGGCACAGCGCAGGAGCTGTACGGCTCACGGATGCGCGCGAACCGGTTGCAGGCGCGGTACCAGCCGCTGCTCGAGGCGATCCCCACCCTGGCGCAGGTCGCGATCCTGCTGTTCGGCGGCCTGCTCGCATTGCACGGTGACATCACCCTCGGAACGTTCCTCGCGTTCTCCACGTATGTCGCGCAGTTCGCGGCACCCGCCCGGCAACTGGCCGGCATCCTCACGATCGGCCAGCAGGCGCGTGCCGGCGTCGAGCGGATCTTCCAGCTGCTCGACCTGGCACCGGCCGTCGTCGACGCACCCGACGCGACACCGCTGACCGACGTGCGCGGCGAGATCGTCTTCGACGACGTGCACTTCGGCTACGAGTCCGGCACCGAGGTGCTGAGCGGTGTCCAGCTGCGCATCGCGGCCGGCGAGCGGGTGGCCGTCGTGGGCGCCAGCGGCAGCGGCAAGTCGACGCTGGCCGCGCTGCTGGCCCGCTTCTACGACCCCACCGCGGGTCGGGTGACGATCGACGGCCGGGACCTACGCGGCGTCACGCTGCACTCGTTGCGCGGCGCGATCGGTACCGCGTTCGAGGAGAGCTTCCTGTTCTCCGACACCATCCGCGCGAACATCGCCTACGGCCGGCCCGACGCGAGCGAGGCCGAAATCGTCGCCGCGGCGCACGCGGCGCAGGCGCACGACTTCGTCACCGCCCTGCCCGACGGTTACGGGACGGTCGTCGGCGAGCGCGGCCTCACCCTGTCCGGCGGTCAACGGCAACGAGTCGCGCTCGCCCGGGCGATCCTGTCCGACCCGAAGATCCTGGTGCTCGACGACGCCACGAGCGCCGTCGACGCGCGGACCGAGGAAGCGGTGCACGACGCGCTGCGCGACACGCTCGGCGAGCGCACCACGCTGCTCATCGCCCACCGCATGTCGACGCTGCACCTCGCCGAGCGGGTGGTCGTCCTCGACGAGGGACGCGTCGTCGAGCACGGCACGCACGCCGAGCTGACCGAGTCCAGCGCCCGTTACCGCTCGCTCGTGGCCGGGCTGGACACCGACCCGCTGCGCGCCGCCGGCGACGCCATCGAGGCCCTGGCCGTGCTGACGAAGGACGGCGTCACCACCGCCGCGTGGCACGCGGCCGACGGCAACAGCCACACCGGCGCCAACACCAGCTCGGCGGCGATGCGGATGGCGGCCAACGCCGGCGGCGGCATCGGTGGCGGCGGCCCCGGCCGGATGATCGCCGCGCTGCCGGCCACACCCGAGATGCTGGCGTCGGTCGCAGCGCTGCCGCCGGTGCGCGACGAGGCGACGATCGACGTCGCGCGCGAAAGTGCGCACGAGCACGAGTTCAGCCTGCTGCGGCTGCTGCAGCGCTTTCGCAGGCCACTGCTGATCGGCTTGGTCCTCGTAGTGCTCGATGCCGTCGCCGGCCTCGCCGGCCCGTACCTGGTCAAGACCGGCGTCGATCACGGCGTGGCCGCACACGCGTCCGGGGTGCTCTACGGTGCGTCCGCGGCGTTCCTGGTCATCACCCTGCTCGACCTGTTCGTCGAGATGGCGTCGACGTTCGTCACCGGGCGGACCGCGGAACGCATCATGCTCTCGCTGCGCATCCGCATCTGGGCGCAGCTGCAACGGCTCTCGCTGGACTACTACGAGCGCGAGCTGGCCGGCCGGATCATGACCCGCATGACGACCGACGTCGACCAGTTCGAGTCGCTCGTCAGCAACGGTCTGCTCTCCGCACTGGTCGCCTTCGTGACCTTCGTCGGCGTCGGCGTGGCACTCCTGATCGTCGACGTCGAACTCGGGCTTCTCACGCTCAGCGTGGTGATCCCGTTGGCTTTCGCGACGGTGTGGTTCCGGCGCAACGCCACCAAGCTGTACGACCTCTCGCGGGAACGGGTTGCGATCGTCAACGCGGACTTCCAAGAGAGCCTGTCCGGCGTCCGCGAGGCACAGGCGTACGTGCACGAGGACGTGACGACGCAGCGTTTCCACGACCTCGGGATGTCCTATCTGCGTTCGCGCGTCGCGGCGCAACGGCTGGTCGCCACGTACTTCCCGTTCGTCCAGTTCCTGTCCGCGGTGGCGGACGCACTGGTACTCGGCGTCGGCGCGGTGCTCATCCGCGACGGCTCCCTCAGCGTCGGCGCACTGATCGCGTTCCTGCTCTACATCGACATGTTCTTCTCACCCATCCAGCAGCTGTCGCAGGTGTTCGACTCGTGGCAGCAGACGCGGGTGTCGGTGGCGCGTATCGCGGACCTCATGGCCCTGGACTCGCTGACGCCCGAACCGCAGCGTCCCGAACAGCTCGGGGCGGCTCACGGCGCCATCGCGCTCGACGACGTGCGTTTCTCCTATCCGACGTCGGCGGCCGGTGACGCGCTGCACGACCTGGATGTCGCGGTGCGCGCGGGCGAGACAGTGGCCATCGTCGGCGAGACCGGTGCGGGCAAGTCGACGATCCTCAAGCTGCTCGCCCGTTTCTACGACCCCCAGCACGGCGCGGTGTCGATGGACGGCCACGACCTGCGCGCGCTCGAGCTCGGCGACTTCCGCAGCCACCTCGGCTACGTGCCGCAGGAGGCATTCCTGTTCACCGGCACCGTGCGCGACAACATCGCCTACGGGCGGCCGGCGGCGTCCGACGCGGAGGTGGAAGCGGCGGCCCGCGCGGTCGGTGCGCACGATGTCGTTGCCGGTCTGCCGAACGGTTACCTGACCGAACTCGGCGAGCGCGGCGGGTCGCTCTCGTCCGGACAACGCCAACTGATCGCACTGGCCCGCGCGCAGCTCGCCGACCCGACGCTGCTGCTGCTCGACGAGGCGACATCCAACCTTGACCTTGCCACCGAGTCGAAGGTGAACGCCGCGATGCGCGAGGTTGCCCGCGACCGCACGACGATCCTCATCGCGCACCGCTTGCAGACCACGCAGTTCGCCGACCGGATCGTCGTGATGGCCGACGGCCAGGTGGCCGAGAGCGGCACACACGACGAGCTGCTCGAGCTCGACGGCACGTACGCGCGCATGTGGCGCGCGTTCGACACGGTCCGGGCGTAAGACCCGATGTTCCTGCTCTCGACCGCGCGCCGGCACGACTTCACCGATGACCAGCTCATCGACGGCCCCCGTTCGTCCTCGCCACGAGTGTGGTTCCGGCTTGCGGCCGATCGACTGGCCGGAGCCGATCCCGGCCTGACCCAGCTGCGCACGGCCGCTCAGGCTGTGCTCGGCGTGCTGCTGACCGTCGTCCTGGTCTACGCGTTCGTGCGCGTGACCGGTGTGTCACAGCTGCCGTCCGGCGCGGCGCCCGATCCCGTGGTCGCCGCGACGAACCATGCGCTGCTGATCGTCGGGATGCTCGTCGGCGGCATCCTCGCCATGATGGCCGGCTTCACGGTCAACGATCCGTCGCGGGTGCAGCAATTGATCTCGACGTTGCTGCTGCCCGTCCCGATGCTCGCCGCCATCGCCGCGGGACTCGCGCTCGGCGCCTACCGCATCCCGTCCTTGGTGTTCCTGGTCGCGGTGATGACCCTGTCCGTCTACGTCCGCCGCTTCGGTCCGCGCGGTTTCGCCGCGGGGCTCGTGGCGTTTCAGGGCGCGTTCCTCGGCTTCTTCCTGCATCGCGAGCTGCACTTCGCCGACATCGGCTGGCTGGCCGCCGACCTCGGGCTGGCGATCGTCGCGTCGCTGCTGGTGCGCTTCGTCCTATTACGCACCGATCGCGAACAGACACTCGACCGCATCCGACGGTCGTGGCAGGCACGCGCGGACGGCCTGCTCGACACCGCGGCGCAGGCCGTGCGCGCACCGGCAGCGCGGCACCGCAACGAGCACGACGCCGATCCGCTGCGCCGCGGCGCGCGCGAGGAACGCATCCGCCGTCAGGTGGTGCGGCTCAACGAGTCGACGTTGATCGTCGAGGCGCAGCTCGTCCTCACCTCGCCGAACTCCGCGCGGGTCGAGGCGCAGCAACTGTTCGGCGCGGACCTATCCCTGACGAACTGCGCGCGCTTCGCCGCCGCCCTGTCACACGTGCTGACCGCGGCGGACGCGGACGCCCGGGACGACGCGGCGCTCGCGTTGTTCGCCGCACGCGACGAGGACTGGCCACGCAGCCGCGAACTCGCGCAGCGGCTGCGCAACCGCGACGGATCCTCGCCGCGCGCCACGACGTTGCTGCACCGGTTGGCGCTGTCGGTCGAGCAGTACGCCGCCGCCCGTGAGCACCTGCACGAGGCGATCGGTGAGCGGCGACTCGGCCGGACCGTCGCCACGTTCGAGCCCGCGGTCCAACTCAACAACGGCTTCCTGCCGGGCTCGGCCGCGGTGAGCGAGCAGGCGTCGACGACACCGGGGCGCGGCCGGTTCGAGCGCACCACGTTGCGGCCGTACCTGCGCACTTCGATCCAGGTGGCGGTGGCCGCCACGATCGCGGTGGCCGTCGGCGACGCGATCAGTGGGGCCCGGCTGTACTGGGCCGTGCTGGCCGCCTTCCTTGCGTTCATGGCCACGACCAACACGGGCGAACAGGTCCGCAAGGCGTTGTTCCGCGTCGCCGGCACCGCCGTGGGCATCGTCGTCGGCGACCTGCTCGTGCACGCCACCGGGGGCAGCGTCTGGGCGGCGCTGCCGGTGGTGATGGTGATGCTGTTCCTCGGGATCTACCTCATCCGGGTGAACTACACCTTCATGGTCATCGGCATCACGATGACGTTGTCGCTCATCTACTACCAGCTCGGCGAGTTCAGCTGGCATCTGCTCGTGCTCCGGTTGGCCGAGACGGCGGTCGGCGTGGGCGCGGTCGTCGTGACCGTGTTGCTGGTACTGCCGTTACGTCCGCAGCGGGTGCTGACGGCGGGTGTGCTGCTGTGGTTCCGTGCGCTGGCCGCCCTGCTCGACGCCGCGCTCGACCGGTTGCTGACCGGCGAATCGACGAGCCTGCGTCCGCTGATCCGTTCGCTCGACGCGTCGTGGGCGGCGCTCGAGGCGACAGCCGCACCGCTGCGGCACGCGACCTTCGGGCGCAACGCCACCCAGCTCGGCGAGATCCGCGCGGTGACCTCCGCGGCGCGCTACTACGCGCGTTCGTTCGCCGACACCGTGAACACCCTGCACGACCTGCCGGTGCCGTCCATCGCCCCGGCGGTGCGTGACCTGCGCGCCTCGATCGCTGCGCTGGACACGCGCGTCGAAACGGGCGCGCAGGGCACGTACATCCGTTGCTCGGCGTCGATCGACGAAGCGGCCCGTGGCCTGCCCACCGACACCGATCTCGTCCTGGCGCTGCGCGACCTCACGCTGCTCGACGGTGCGCTGGCCCGGCTGGCGGCTGCGCTCGACATGCAGGTGACCGACCGCGACACCAACGACCTGCTGCAGACAGCTGCCGCGTCGCGTTAGCGGCTCGGGAGAACACATGGGTTGCCTGTCCGTAGGGCTTGCCGCGCTGCTCGCGCTCGCCGTGCCGGCGTCGATCGCGCCCGCGAGCCTCGTCGGCGCCTACGTGGTGCTCGCGGTGCTGGCCGCGGCGGCCGCGGCGGCGGTGGTCGCGAATGCGCGTCGCCCGCGCGCCCAACGGGTCGATGCCGTGCCCCGCCGGGCGCGGAGCCTGGCCGTGGTGGCCGGGCTGACCGTGGCCTATGCCGCGGTGGTCGCCGTCGTCCACCTGGCCGCCGGCTAGCGGCGTTCGTGTCCTACGCCGCGTCGAACGCCGGCTTGAGGGTGTCCGTGCACCACTGCCGGAACGTGGTCGGCGCATCCTGCGCATGCGCCGGCGTGCGCTCGATCGCGTTGTCCAGTCCGTTGTCCTTCGCGACCAGCATGTCGACCATCGCCTGCGCCATGCCGTCGGAGAAGCCGTAGCCGGTCAGTTCGCGCAGGTATGCCTCCGGCGCGACCTGCTCGTAGCGCACCGGCGTCTGCAACACGTCGGCCATGATCGCGGCCTGTTCGTCGCTGGACAGATCCTCGGGGCCGAGCAGCGGTATGTCCTGTTGTCCCGTCCAGCCGGGTTCGAGCAGCAGCCGCGCGGCGTTGGTGGCGATGTCGTGCACGGCCACCGTCGGCAGCCGCCGGTCACCCGCGCCCAGGCCGTAGACAGTGCCCTGCGCCCTGATCGTCGGGATGCTGCGCAGCGTGTTGTCCATGAAGCCGGGCAGTGTCAGCGAACGGATCGCCGCGCCCGTGCCGTGCAGCAGCGCATCCGCAGCCAGCGAAGCCGTGACGTAGCCGGCGCGGTCGACCGCCGTGCTGCCGCGCCCCAGTGCGGTGATGATCACGACGCGAGCGACGCCGTGCCGACGGATCGCCGCGGCCGCCGGACGGGTGAACTCCAGGTAGGACTCGTGCGCGCTCGACGCCTGCGGGTTCCCCGGGCACAGCCAGAACAGGGTGTCCGCGCCGTCGAGCGCGCGGTCGATGACGGCGGCGTCCGAGTGCGAGCCCTCGAGCACCTCCACGCGTTCTCGCTCGTCCGGCGACATTTTGGCGGCATCGCGGGCCACGACCCGGACGTCGGCGCCGGCTGCGACGACGGAGTGCAGGACACGGTGGCCGATGTTGCTGGTGGGTGCGGTGACGACGAGCATGCTGGTCCCCAGATGACAAGGATGGATGAAGTAAACTCAACCGTACCGTCTACTTGGAGGCCCGGCAATGACGACGCAGCGTGACGCGGGCGCCTCGGCGAGCCAGCGGCGCGGCGCGCAGCTGCGCAACCACGTGCTGCTGGCCGCCAAGGACGTGTTCCTCGAGACCGGCTACGAACGGACCTCGATGGATGCCGTCGCCGCCCGCGCCCAGACGTCCAAGCGATCGCTCTACGCGCACTTCGAGAGCAAGGAGAAGCTGTTCGCCGCGGTACTGGCGCTGATCGGCGAGATGTACCTCGATCAACTGCGCACGCCGGACGCCTACGCCGACGAGCCGGTGGCGGCGGTGACGCTCTTCTGCGCACGCTTCGCCGAACTGCTCGTGTGGGACCGGTCGTTGCGGACCTGTCGACTGAGCATCGCCGAGGCGCAGCGCCTGCCCGGCTCGTCGAGCCCGTACTACGAGGCGATCTTCACGACCACCTACGCACGGTTGGCGACGTACCTGACGACCTCGTGCGCAGTCGAGCAGGCGAGCGCCGAACCCCTCGCGCGCGAGCTGCTCGACCGCACGGCGCTCCCCCGGTTGTTCCGCGCGCTGCTCGGCATCGATCCGGTGCCGGCCGACCTGCCGGACGAGACGGTGCTGGCTGACGACCCGCACCTGCCGCACATCCGCGCCGCGGTCGTCGAGCTGCTGGCTGATGCAGCAGGACGCCCGGCGCTGCGCTCGGCGGCACGACGATGAAGCTCAAGCTCGACCTACACGACATCTACAACAAGGGCGGGCAGATCGACCGCGCACTGGAGGCCGTGATCGCCGAAGCCGTGGCCAAGAAGGCACCGCTCGTCGAGATCATCCCCGGCAAGGGCTCCGGGCAGCTCAAGAAGCATGTGCTGCGCTTCCTCGACCGCAAGGACATCAAAGCGCTTTACCACCGCGTGGAGAAAGACAAGGACAATTTCGGCCGGGTGTTCGTCCACTTCCGCTGGAAGTAGCCGAGCTGAGCATCAGGGCCGGGCCGTCCCGTGGATGCGTCGCGCGCGGCGGGCGTAGATCCGCGGGGCGACGCGCGGCAGCAGCATGCGCGGTACCGCCGGCGCGGCTTTGAGCATGTCGCGCAGCACGGCGGGATCGCCTTCGTAGGCGAACATCCCGAACGCGAGCGCCAGGGCGGGCTTGCCCATCGACTTCGCGCCCGCCTCGCCGGCGGCGTGCCATTCGTCGGGCGTGAGCTTGGCCGCGGCGAGCGGCAGCAGCGCGCGTTCCTCGAGGTCGAGGTGCGCGCTCAGCACGGCGTGCAGCTCGTCGAGCGACGACGCGAGCTCGTCGCGTGCCGAGTCGGTGGGCGCTGCGGCCCAGGCGTCGCGCAGGCGGACGGTGCGGGTCAATGCCGCGTCGATGTCCTCGTGCTGCGCTTCGGCGTCGTCGAGCAGTTGCACCGCCGACGCGGGCACCCGCTCGCGCAGTTTCGGCCAGAGCAACTCGTCCTCGCCGGCATGGTGGTGATGCAGCATGTCGCACAGGAAGGTCAGGTGTGCGGCCACGGTGGTGGCCTGCTTGCGATCATCGGCGTGCGTCCGGCGCACTGCGGCCGGCGCCAACCGGAACTCGCGCAGCATGGCGGTGTGCACCACGATCATGTCGCGGACGTCGACGAGCGGCGTCTCGGTCGTCGGCGCTGCGGGGCGGCAGATCCACCGGGCCTCGTCCGGGTTCCACCAGCAGCGGTTCGTGTGGTCGTGTTCCGTGATCATCATGTCGGACAGCCTGGTTGCGGCGGGTGCCGGCGACCATCCCAGGAATGTGGGGACTTTGCGCGCGCCGGTTCCGTCGCGGCACACCGTCCGTCACCATGGGCGGGTGACTGTGGTTCGTGCCCGACCGCTCGCCGAACGACTCGAGGCGGTCACCGCGTCCTGCGCCGACGTCGACGCGTTGGCACGGGCGATCTTCGACGCGGTCGCCGAGTACGTGCCGTTCGCGTTCGCCTGCCTGGCCACGACCGACCCGGCCAGCGAGCTCATCACCCGCGCGATCAAGTCGCACCCGCTGGAGATCGGCGACGACGAATTCGCCGCCGCCGAGTACGGCGCACCGGACATCAACCAGTTCGCCGAACTCGCGCGTCGGCCGGTGCCCGTCGGCGTGCTGTCGGTCGACACGGACGGACACCCGGACAGCTGCCGACGTTTTCGTGACTACATGGCGCCGGTGTTCGGCTTCACCGACGAACTGCGCCTCGCGTGCCGCGCGCGCAACACCACATGGGGGGCCTTCGCGATCTACCGCGGGCCCGGTGAGCCGGCATTCACCGAGCGGGACGGCGAGCTGCTGGGGTCTGTCCACGAACTGATGGCGCTGCGGCTGCAGCGCGCGCTGTTCGCCCCCAACACGGGCGCGCAGGGCGAGGCCGGCGCGGCCGTGCTGATCGTGGACGCGGACAACCGGGTCACCGACATGACAGCGGCCGTCGAGGCGCAGATCGACGAACTCGGCGGCTGGGACAACGGGTCGTTGCCGGCGAACCTGGTGACGGTCACGGCCGCCGCGCGGGCCAGCAGGCAGCCGGCCCGCACCCGGGTGCTCGGCCGCACCGGCCGATGGCTGGCGGTCCAGGCCATGCCGCTGGACGGCGCGGACGGGCGGCG
>NZ_CAXTQF010000011.1:0-67576 GCF_964246335.1 uncultured Jatrophihabitans sp.
CAGATCGACGAGCAGGGCGGCGTCGTGACGCTGCCGCGCGGCTCGCGATCGGTGACGGTGACGCTGAAACACGCCGCACGCTGATCGGCAGCTATCCCCCGCTGTGCTCGGTCTCCGCGCCGGCGGGCACCGCGCGCGACGCGCGGTCGTCGAGCCAGCCATAGGGCAGCGTCACGGCGCGGCCGCCGGTGGTGCGCCCGCGCGGCTGGCCGAGTACCGCCTGCGGGAACGGCTGGTCGAGGTCGAGCTGCGCCATGTGGTCATCGAGTTCGGCGAGCGACGACGACATCGCCATGCCCCGGCGCAGCTCGCCGCCGACGGCGAAGCCCTTGAGGTACCAGGCGACATGCTTGCGGAAGTCGGTGACGCCGTGCTGTTCGCCGAGCCAGTCGGCGAGCAGCTGCGCGTGCCGGCGCATGGTGGTGGCCACCGCACGCAGACTCGGCCGGGTGCGCTCGGGCCGTCCGCCGAACGCGGCGGCGAGGTCGGCGAACAACCAGGGCCGACCCAGGCAGCCCCGGCCCACCACCACGCCGGCGCACCCGGTCTCGCGCACCATCCGCAACGCGTCGTCGGCCTCCCAGATGTCGCCGTTGCCGAGCACCGGCACGTCGAGGGCGTCGACGAGGTCGGCGATGCGCGACCAGTCCGCCTGGCCGCCGTAGAACTGCTGCGCGGTGCGGCCGTGCAGCGCCACGTGCGCAACCCCGGCGTCCTGCGCCCGCAGGCCGGCCTCGCGATAGGTGATGTGGTCGTCGTCGATGCCGACGCGCATCTTGACCGTCACCGGTACCGCCCCACGCGCCGCGCGCACCGCAGCGTCGACGATGTCGGTGAACAACTCGATGCGCCACGGCAGCGCTGAGCCGCCGCCCTTGCGGGTGACCTTCGGCACCGGGCAGCCGAAGTTCAGGTCGACGTGGTCGGCGAGGTCGTCGTCGACGATCATCCGCACCGCGTCGCCGACCACGCGCGGGTCGACGCCGTAGAGCTGGATCGAGCGTGGAGTCTCGTCCGCCTCGAACCGGATCAGCCGCATCGTCTTGGCGTTGCGCTCGACCAGTGCGCGGCTGGTGATCATCTCGGAGACGAACAGCCCACCGGCCGCACCCGGCGGCAGTTGCGGCGACATGATCTCGCGGCACAGCCGGCGGAACGCGGTGTTGGTGATGCCGGCCATCGGCGCCAGCACCACCGGTGGATCGGCGACGACGCGCTCCGCGAGACGCAGCGGCGCGATGCCGAGAGCAGTCATGCGGAGATCACCTCCAGGGGCGTGCACTGGGCGAGCACGTCGAAATCGCGATCACAGTGCAGTACGGGAAGACCTGCGCGGATTGCGATTGCGGCGATCAAACAGTCGGTCGTGGATCGCGGGGTGAAACCGCGGTTCCGACAGGCGTGGTAGGCATCGACTGCAGCTCGGACGTCGAGTAAGGACTGCTGGGCCACGAAGGTCTGGTTGCCGAGCAGCCTGGTGACTGCGTCCAGCAGCCTGGGATGGGTTCCGGAGAGCACCTCGAGCATGACGGGATCCGTACTGGCAGCAGTGCCGTCCTGGACCGCAGCCTCGACGGCGTGGTGCGCCGCACTGCCGGTGTTACGCAGGTATTCGACCCAGGCCGACGAATCGACGAGCACCATCAGATGACGGCGGGCGTCTCGGCTGCACGCATCGCATCGAGATCCCCTTCCCACCCGACACCCTGCATCGCGAGCATCTCGGCACGCGACATGGGCTCGATCCGCAGCCGCTTCAATGCATAACCGACTGCTTCGCGCTTGGTGTGGAATCGATACGTGTGCATGACCCAGGCAATGTCGTCATCGTCGATGTCGATATTCGTCCGGCTCACTACACCACGATACACCAGAAGGTGTATCAGCACCCGACCAAGCGCGCTGCCAGGTAGGGCACGACGCCGTCGAGCGAGATGCGCTCCTGGGTCATCGCATCGCGCTCGCGCACGGTCACCGCGTTGTCCTCGAGGGTGTCGAAGTCGACGGTCACGCAGAACGGCGTACCGATCTCGTCCTGGCGGCGGTAGCGGCGGCCGATGGCCTGGGTGTCGTCGAAGTCGACGTTCCAGTGCTTGCGCAGCTCGTCGGCCAACCCGCGCGCCTTCGGCGACAGGTCGGCGTTGCGCGACAGCGGCAGCACCGCGGCCTTCACCGGCGCGAGCCGCTGGTCGAGCCTGAGCACGGTGCGCTTCTCCAGCACGCCCTTGGCGTTCGGCGCCTCGTCCTCGGTGTAGGCGTCGAGCAGGAACGCGAGCACCGCGCGGGTGAGGCCGGCCGCTGGCTCGATCACGTACGGCGTGTACCGCTCGTTCGTCGCCGGGTCGAGGTAGGTCAGGTTCGCGCCGCTGTGCTGCGAGTGCGTCGTCAGGTCGAAGTCGGTGCGGTTGGCGATGCCCTCGAGCTCGGCGAAGTCGGTGCCGCCGAAGCCGAAGCGGTACTCGATGTCGACGGTGCGCTTCGAGTAGTGCGACAGCTTCTCCTTCGGGTGCTCGAAGAAGCGCATGTTGTCCGGGTTCAGCCCGAGGTTCACGTACCAGTTCCACCGCTGGTCCAGCCAGTACTGGTGCCACTGCTCGTCGGTGCCCGGCTCGACGAAGAACTCCATCTCCATCTGCTCGAACTCGCGGGTGCGGAAGATGAAGTTGCCCGGCGTGATCTCGTTGCGGAAGCTCTTGCCCGTCTGCGCGATGCCGAACGGCGGCTTGCGGCGCGAGGTGTTCAGCACATTGAGGAAGTTGATGAAGATGCCCTGCGCGGTCTCCGGCCGCAGGTAGTGCAGCGCGGACTCGTCCTCGACGGGGCCGAGGTACGTGCGCAGCATGCCGCTGAACTGCTTGGGATCCGTCCACTGGCCGCGGGTTCCGCAGTTCGGGCAGGTGACCTCAGCGAGGCCGTCCTTCGGCGGGCGTCCCTTGCGCGCCTCGAACTGCTCTTCCAGCTCGTCGGCGCGGAACCGACGGTGGCAGTGCTGGCACTCGGTGAGCGGGTCGGAGAACGTCGCGACGTGCCCGGAGGCCTCCCACACCTGCGAGGCGAGGATGACGGCGGAGTCGAGCCCGACGATGTCGTCGCGGCCCTGGACCATCGCCTTCCACCACTGGCGGCGGACGTTCTCCTTGAGCTCGACACCGAGCGGGCCGTAGTCCCAGGCCGAGCGGGTGCCGCCGTAGATCTCGCTGGACGCGAAGACGAAGCCGCGTCGCTTGCTCAGGTTGACGACGGCGTCATTGCGTGCGGCGGCGCGCTGGGCGGTGTCGCGTTCTGCCTGGTCGGCGGGCACTGCTGCTCCTGCTGGTCGGCGGGCCGGTGTTGCTGCGTTCCCAGGGTATCGGCGTCCACGCGAGGCGTTCGCCGCGCGGCCAGCCGCCGCTCGATGCGCAGGCCGGCGACGTGCACCAGCACCGCGAGCAGCGCTCCGGCGAGGCAGTCCGAGACGTAGTGCTCGCCGGAATAGACGAGGCTGAACGCCATCACCAGCACGTACGCGACGAGCAGCGGACGCCACCGGGCGCGCACCCGCGACCACAGGAACAGCGCGAGCAGCGTCGTCCCGCCGATGTGCAGCGACGGCACCGCGGCGATCAGGTCCACGCCGCCCTGCCCCGCCCGGATGACCGACCCGGCGAACCGCAGGTGCAGATCGTCGAAACCTCGGGTCGAGATCCGGTCGATCCACGGATGCGTGCCGGGCCGGTTGTGCTGCATGCGGCCGAGCAGGCCGCCGGAGGCCGGGTCACCGTAGGTCAGGCAGGGCGGGCTGTTCGGGTGTTGGGCGACGTCGGCCGACGAGCACAGTGCGGCGGCCCACGGGGGTGCGGACGGGATGAGCGCGAAGAACCCGAACCCGAGGAAGGACAGTGCGACGAACCGCAACGACCAGCGGTAGAACTCCGCGCGGCGGCGCAGCCACAGCGCGGCGGCAGTGACGTACGGGGCGAGGAAGAACGAGAAGTAGCACAGCGAGACGAGCACGTCGTACCACCGCACGTCCACGTGCCGCAGGTGCGCCTGCAGCCACACGGACGGGACGTTGCCGAAGAACAGGAACCGGTCGACGTCGAGCTGCGGGTGCCACCACGTCGGCATGCCCATCGTATCGGCCAGGTTGCGCAGGTAGTCGTAGCCGACCAGCACCGTGGCGAGCGGCACGAAGTCGACGAGGACGTAGAACATCGCGCGCCGGCCGAAGGTGCACGCGAGCAGGAGCGTTGCGAGCCACACCAGCAGATCGCTGCGGAAGTACGGGATGCCGTGCAGCACGCACTGCGCGGCGAACACGCCGATCCAGGTCAGCACCAGCCCCCAGCGCATGCCGCGCAGGACCTCGTCGGTGAGCCAGCCCGGACGCTGCAGTCGCGTTTGCGATGTCACGTGCCGGGCTCGCGGTCACTGGCCCGCGTGTCGTATGCACCGCCCGGCGCGACGTCGAGCAGCGTCTCGAAGCCGGCCGGCAGGTCCAGCGCGGATGCGAACAGCGGGGTGGCGGTGAGTTTGACGTCGTACGCGCCGAGCGCGCGGCGGTAGGAGCCGACGTCGCGCCACTCGGTCAGCAGCACCCACGCGGTGGGGTCGTCGGTCGAGCGCGCCAGGCTGCCGCGCAGATAGCCGGGACGGGCGGCCAGCGCGGCCAGCGCCGCGTGCGCGCGGTCGGTGAAGTCCGCCGAGTCGTCGGTGAGATGCGTGACCGCGATCATTCGCCGAGCGGTTCCGAGACACCGGCCGGCAGGCCGGATGCGGCCGTCGAGCCTGCCGGCAGGTCCGGCGCGGCGACCGGGCCGGCGGCGCCGAAGCGGCGGTCGCGCTGCGCGTACTCCAGGCACGCCTGCCACAGGTGCCGGCGGTCGAAGTCCGGCCACGGGGTGTCGACGAACGCCAGCTCGGCGTACGCGGCCTGCCACAACAGGAAGTTCGACGTGCGTTGCTCACCGGACGAGCGGATGAACAGGTCGACGTCCGGCAGCCCCGGCTCGTCGAGGTACCGGTCGACGGTCCGCTCGTCGATCTTCGCCGGATTGAGCCGGCCCGCGGCGATGTCCTTGCCCATCGCCCGCATGGCGTCGATCAGCTCCGCGCGGCCGCCGTAGTTGCAGCAGAACTGCAGCGTCAACCGGTCGTTGCCGGCGGTGTAGGCCTCGGCGTCCTCGAGCTGGCTGATGACGCTGCGCCACAGTCGCGGCCGGCGCCCGGCCCACCGGATGCGCACGCCGAGGGCGGCGAGTTCGTCGCGGCGGCGGCGGATGACGTCCTTGTTGAACGCCATCAGGAAGCGCACCTCCTCGGGCGAGCGTCGCCAGTTCTCGGTCGAGAACGCGTACGCCGACACCGTCGAGATGCCCAGCTCCATCGCGCCGTGCAGCACATCCATCAGGCTGGCCTCACCCGCGCGGTGGCCCTCGGTGCGCGGCAGGCCGCGCTGGTGCGCCCATCGGCCGTTGCCGTCCATGATGATCGCGACGTGCTTCGGGACGAGGGCGGCGGGCATCGCCGGAGGTCGCGCGCCGCTCGGGTGCGCCGGGGGTTCCGGCCAGCGAGCAGTCACCCGGCCACGGTAGTCGGTGGGCTCGTTCCCGGTCGCGGCGTCAGTCGCCGCCTCAGGCGCGGTCGACGAGCGGCAGCGAGCGCAGCCCGCGCTCGAGATGCCACTGCAGGTGCGCGGCGACGAGCCCACTGCTCTCGCGCCGCGCCGAGGCGTCGGCGGCGTCGGCCACCGACCAGTCGCCGCCCAGCAGCGCGATCATCAACTGCACGGTGGCCGGCTGCGGTCGGCTCGAGCCGGGCGGTCGACAGACCTCGCACACCGCTCCCCCGGCCGCGACGTTGAACGCCGCGTGCGGCCCCGGCCGGGAACACTTCGCGCACTCGGTCAGGGCCGGTTCCCAGCCGGAGTTGGCCATCGCCCGGATGAGGAACGCGTCGAGGACCAGGCCGGCGTCGTGCTCACGGGCGGCGAGCGCACGCAGCGCCCCGACCACCAGCAGGTAGAGCCGCAGCGTGGGCTCGCCCTCCTCGGTCAGCCGCTCGGCCGTCTCGCAGATCGCCGACGCCGACGTCCACCGGCCGTAGTCGTCGGCCAGCCGCGCGCCGAACGCGTCGATGGACTCGGTCTGCTGCACGACGTCGAGCGCGCGCTGGCCACCCGGGGACGCCTGCCCCTCCGGCAGCCGGGAGTACAGCTGTACGTCGATGTGACTGCCCGGCTCGAGCCGCGCGCCGAACCGGGAACTGGTGCGCCGCACCCCCTTGCCGACCGCGCGCACCCGGCCGTGCCGGCGGGTGAGCAGGGTGACGATGCGGTCGGCCTCGCCGAGCTTGTGCACCCGCAGGACGACCGCTTCGTCACGATAGAGCGGCACTCAGTGATTGTCCCGCACGCCACCGACGGGGCGCGCCGGTTCGCGGTCCGGCGCGTCGCCCGGGCGGCGACGCACCGACGCGTGCAGGGCCAGCACCAGCAGCCCGGCCGCCACGGATGCAGCCAGCACGACGAGGAACGCGGTGCGCGCACCGTGCCGGTCGGCGATGCCGCCGACCAGTGCCGCACCCGCGCCGTAACCCACGCTGAGCCCGGTGTTGATCCAGGACAGGCCCTCGGTCAGCGCGCTGGGCGTCACCAGCTGGGCAGCGAGGCCGAACGCGTTGATCAGGGTCGGCGCGATGCCCAGGCCCAGGACGAAGTCCGCGACCACCAGCACCGGCACGTTCGTCACCGCCAGCAACACGACGGGCAGGACGGCGAACACGAGGGCCTGCCGGCGCAACCGGTCCAGCGTGTCGCCGCGATGCTCGCGGGCACCGTAGACGAGGCCGGCGATGGCGCTGCCGGCGGCGATCGCGGCCAACGCGACACCACTGACCCCGCGCTCGCCGTGCTGGCCGCAGAACGCGACCGCGGACACCTCCGCGCTGGCGAACACCGCGCCCATCGCCACTGTTGCCAGCGCGAGCATCGGCATGCCCCTGGCGCGCATCGCGAACTGGTGGGTCTCCGGGTGGCGTGGCACCACGGGTGGCTCGGTGTCCGGCTGAGCGCGCAGCCACAGCGAGCCGATCACGACGAGCCCGACCGCGACGTAGAGCACGGACACCGGCGCCGCTTGCGTCGCCAGCAGCGTGGCGATCAGCGGACCGAACACGAAGATCAGCTCGTCCAGCACGGACTCGAGCGACATCGCGGTGCCGAGCTCGGGCCGGCCGGCGAGCACGTACGTCCACCGCGCGCGCACCAAAGAACCCACCGACAGGTAGGTGAAGCCGAAGGCGATGGTCGGCAGCACCAGCAGCCAGTCGGGCGCGTCGGTGCGCACGAGCACCGCGAGCGCCACGACGGCTGCGGCGTGCAGCACGGCGGCGGGCAGCAGCACCCGGCGCTGGCCGAGCCGGTCCACGACGACCGACGACGCGATCATCCCGACGGCCCCGCCGAAGACGTAGCACGCGCTGAGCACGCCGGCGAAACCGTACCGGCCGTCGCGCGCGGAGATGATCAGCACGATGCCGATCGGGTAGATGGCGATCGGCATCCGCATGACGAACGACGCGGCGCAGAACGCGGCCGAGCCCGGTGCGCGGAAGACCGCGCGGTACGCCGTGAACATCGCGTCTGGCCTTTCGGGGCGCCGGCGAGAACGTGGAGCGTTCCTCGCGGAGCGTTGTCGTGGGGTGTCTAGAACCCGAGCCGGTCGAGCTTCTTCGGGTCGCGCTGCCAATCGCGCTCGACCGCGACGTGCAGCGCAAGGTGCACGCGCTCGCCGAGCAGCGCCTCGATGCCGGTGCGCGCGCTGCTGCCGATCTGCTTGAGCCGGCTGCCCTGCGGGCCGATGACGATGCCCTTTTGGCTGTCGCGCTCGAGGTGGATCGTGGCGAACACCTCGAGCAGCCCGGACTCGCGGCGCTGCGTCTCGTCGATGGTCACCGCGATCGAGTGCGGCAGCTCGTCGCGCACGCCGTCCAGCGCCGCCTCGCGCACGAGTTCGGCGATACGCGTCTCGTCGTCGTTGTCGGTCAGCATGTCGTCGGGGTAGAGCTGCGGCCCCTCGGGCAGCCGCTGGATCAGCAGGTCCGCGAGCAGGTCGACCTGCGCGCCGGACACTGCGGACACCGGCACCACCTCGGCGAAATCCCCGAGGTCGGACGCCGCGATCAGCTGCTCGGCCACGCGCTGCCGCGACACGACGTCGGTCTTCGTCACGACCGCGATCACCGGCGCCCGCAGCGCCGCGAGCTCGGCCGCGATGAACCGATCGCCCGGGCCGATGCGTTGATCGGCGGGGAGGCAGAACCCGACGACGTCGACGTCGGCGAGCGTCGCGCGGACGACGTCGTTGAGCCGCTCACCGAGCAGCGTGCGGGGCCGGTGCAGGCCCGGAGTGTCGACGAGGATCAGCTGTGCGTCCTCGCGGGTGACGATGCCGCGCACGGCGTGCCGCGTCGTCTGCGGCTTGTCGCTCGTGATCACGATCTTGCTGCCGGTCAGCGCGTTCGTCAGCGTCGACTTCCCGGCGTTCGGCCGCCCGACGAAGCAGCAGAAGCCGGAGCGGAACGTCACCCCGCCATCCTCGCACCCCGGCGGGATCGGATAACCGGGCGCGGATGACACCATCCGGGGGTGCTGACCCGGCGGGTGTTCGTCGCAGCCCTCGCGACGGGCGTCGTGGGCGGGTGCACCAGCAGCACCACGAAGCGGCGGACGGCGAAGGACGCGATGACCACCGAACGGATCACCTACGGCCCGGCGGCGCAGCAGTTCGGCGAGCTGTACCGCCCTGAGCACGCCTCGCAGCCGGGGACCGTCGTCATCGTCCACGGCGGCTTCTGGCAGTCGCAGTACGACCTGTCGCTAGGCCGTCCGCTGGCCCGCGACCTCGCCGCGCACGGCTACACCTGCTGGAATCTCGAGTACCGCCGGGTCGGCGACGGCGGTGGCTGGCCGAGCACGTTCGACGACGTCGCGGCGGGCATCGACAAGCTCGCGGACATCGACGGAGTGGACGAGTCGCGCGTCGTGGCGGTCGGACACTCGGCGGGCGGCCAGCTGGCGGTGTGGGCGCTGGGGCGCCCGAAGCTGCCCACCGACGCACCCGGCGCGGCGCCGCGCGTTGCGCTGAGTGGCGCCGTCGCGCAGGCGGGTGTGCTCGACCTCGCCGTCGCCGCGACCACCGGTGTCGGCGGCCCGGCCGAGGACCAGCTGATGGGCGGCTCACCCCGGCAGGTGCCCGAGCGCTACCGGCTCGGCGACCCGATCGCGCAGGTGCCGCTGCCCCGGCCGGTGTTGTGCGTGCATTCGCGCGCGGACCAGAACGTGCCGTTCGCCCAGAGCACCGCCTACGTCGCGGCGGCGCGCAAGGCCGGTGCGCAGGCCGAACTGCACGAGGTCACCGGCGACCACTTCACGCTGATCGACCCCACCTCGGCGGCCTGGCGCGACGTGCGCGACGCCCTGCCGCACCTACTCGCCGGTCGCCTCCCGCCGCCCTGACCCGACCGTCTTCCCACCCAAGATGGTCGCGGTTGAGGCGGAAAACGCGGCCATCTCGGGTGGGAAGGCGTGGGGGGTCAGCGCAGGGTGCCGTCGGCGTTGGCGTGATGCACGGGCGCGGCAGGCGCGACATCGCGCACCGCCTGCTCGCCCGGCGCGTCGTCCGGCTCGTCGCCCAGCACCACCGCGGCCTCCAGGCCGGGCGCGCCGGACGCCACCGCCATGGCCACGGCGACCTGCAACGCGGACAGCGTCAGCGACGGCAGTGACACGGTCGCGGCGACGTAGGTGCGGCCGTCGCCGTCACGCACCGCGGCACCCTGTGCCGCGCCGGTACGCGCCCGCGCCGAACGCGCAAGGGTCACCAGCTTGGCGTCCTCGGCGTCCAGTTCGGCGTGTCCCGGGGTTCCGTGGGGTGTACTCATGCGTCTGCCACCTCGTTGTCCCGGTCGGCCGGCGCGTCGTCGAGCGGTGCGACGCGGTGCACGAGGACGGTGTCGATGCGGTTGCGCCGCCCGCCGACGTCCTCCGCGGTGAGTTCGAGACCGTGCACGACGGCGGACGCGCCGGGGATCGGCACCCGGCCGAGGGCTTCGGCGAGCAGGCCACCGACGGTCTCGACGTCGTCGCGGTCGGGCAGCTCCACGGCGAACAGCTCGCCGAGATCCTCGACCGACAGTCGCGCTGTGACGCGGGCGGTGTCGTCGTCGATGCGATCGATGGGCGCGCGTTCGACGTCGTACTCGTCGGTGATCTCGCCGACGATCTCCTCGAGGATGTCCTCGATGGTGATCAGGCCGGCGGTGCCGCCGTATTCGTCGATGACGACCGCGATGTGCGAGCGCGCCGCCTGCATCTCGCGCAGCAACTCGTCGACCGGCTTGGATTCCGGCACGAACGCCACGCCCCGCATGACGTCCTCGACGGGCGTGTCCCGCGCGCGCTCGACGTCCTGCGCGCGCCGGGCGAGGTCCTTCAGATACGCGATGCCCAGCACGTCGTCGGCGCTCTCGCCGACGACCGGAATGCGCGAGAAACCGCTGCGCAGAGCGAGCGCAAGCGCCTGCCGGACGGTCTTGCCGCGCTCGATCCACACGACCTCGGTGCGCGGCACCATGACCTCGCGCGCGATCGTGTCGCCGAGGTCGAACACCGACTGGATCATCTGCCGCTCGCCGTGCTCGACCACGCCGCGCTGCTCGGCCATGTCGACGAGCTCCCGCAACTCGACCTCGGACGCGAACGGCCCGTCGCGCAGCCCGCGGCCGGGCGTGATCGCGTTGCCGAACAGCGTCAGCAGCGACGCGAGCGGATTGAACACCCGGCCCAACGTGCGCACCGCACCGGCGCCCGCGAGCGCCACCGAGTTGGGGTGCTGGCGGCCGAGCGTGCGCGGGCCGACGCCGATCACCGCATAGCTGATGACGATCATCAGCAGCACGGTCAGCAACGGCACCGGCCAGCGGACCCCGAACTCCGAGCGGGCGACGATGGTGAGGAGCACGGTGGCGCCGAGCTCGCAGGCCAGCCGCAGCAACAGGAGCAGGTTCGTGTAGCGCGCGCGATCGGCCATGATCGTCATGAGCGGCTTGGCGCCCTTGCGGCCCTCGCGGGCGAACTCCTCGGCGCGGGCCCGCGACACCCGCGCGAGCGCGGCGTCGACGCAGGCGATCAAGCCGCCGATCGGCACGAGCAGGATCGCGATGACGAGGATCGTGACGTCGGCGGCCGTCATCGGCGACCGGTCGAATCAGCCACGGCGACCTCGCCGGGCGGCCCGGGCGGCGCGGGTGTCGCGCACCTCGGCACGGGTTCCGGCGACCGGCGTGCGGATGTCCGAGCGCCCGGTCCGGCGCGTCCACTCGCCGAGCAACGCCGCCTGCAGCTCGAACATCTCGCGCTCGTCCTCCGGCTCGCCGTGGTCGTAGCCGAGCAGGTGCAGGATGCCGTGCGTGCACAGCAACGCCAGCTCCGATTCGGTCGAGTGACCTGCGGCCTTCGCCTGTTCCGCGGCGACCTCGGGGCACAGCACGACGTCACCGAGCATGGCCGCGCCGACCCCTTCGTCGGTGCGCGGCGGGGCGGACGGGTCGAAGCGCGACTCCGGCCCGTCGGCCAGATCCATCGGGAAGGCCATGACGTCGGTCGGCCCCGGCAGGTCCATCCACTGCTGGTGCATCACCGCCATGGCCTCGGCGTCGACGACCAGCACCGACATCTCGGCCAGCGGGTCGATCCCCTGCGCGTCGAGCACGAACCGGCCGAGATCGGCCAGCGCCTTCTCGTCGACGTCAGCGCCGCTCTCGTTGTTGATCTCAATCATCTGCGGGGTTTGCCGGCACGCGCGGGGGCGTTGCCGGCGCGCTGGTCGTACCGCTCGTACGCGTCGACGATGTCGCTGACCAGCCGGTGTCGCACAACGTCAGTCGACGTCAGGGTGCCGAAGTACACGTCGTCGATGTCGCCGAGGATGTCGCGCACGACGCGCAGTCCACTGCGTTGCTCGCCGGGCAGATCGACCTGGGTGACGTCGCCGGTGACGACCACCTTCGAATCGAAACCGAGGCGCGTCAGGAACATCTTCATCTGCTCGGGCGTCGTGTTCTGCGCCTCGTCGAGAATGATGAACGCATTCGACAGCGTGCGGCCGCGCATGTACGCCAGCGGCGCGATCTCGATGGTGCCGGTCTGCATCAGCCGCGGCAGCGAGTCCGGGTCGAGCATGTCGTGCAGCGCGTCGAACAGCGGCCGCAGGTACGGGTCGATCTTGTCGAACAACGTCCCGGGCAGGAAGCCGAGCCGCTCCCCCGCCTCGACGGCCGGCCGGGTCAGGATGATCCGGCTGACCTCCTTGGCCAGCAGTGCCTGCACGGCCTTGGCCACGGCGAGGTAGGTCTTGCCGGTGCCGGCCGGGCCGATGCCGAAGGTGATCGTGTGCGTGTCGATGGCCTCGACGTAGCGCTTCTGATTGATCGTCTTGGGCCGGATGTTCTTGCCGCGCCGCGACAAGATGTTCATGCTCAGCACCTCGGCCGGGCGTTCGCCGGTGTCCGCGGTCAGGATGCTGTAGGCACGCGACACCGAGTCGGGGGTCAGGTTCTGCCCCGACTTGATCAGCTCGAGCAACTCCTCGAAGAGCCGGACCGCGGTGGCGTTGTCCGCCGGCGACCCGGTGATCGTGATTTCGTTGCCGCGCACGTGGACGTCGGAGTCGAGGCGGTTCTCGATGACCCGCAACAGTTGGTCGCTGGAGCCGAGCAGCGCGACCATCGCTTGCTCACCCGGCACCACGAGGGTGGTCGAGACTCGATCCGCGTTCTGCGAAGGATCGGTAGGCGCGCTCAAGATCTGCTTTCTGCTCGTCCGTCAGGTACTTCCACTGTACCGGCGGGCGGCCGTTTGTCGCCCGTTTTGCCGGGCGCACGGATCAGCCGGGCGGCCAGGTGAACGGGCGACCGGCCAGCACGTGGGCATGCGTGTGGAACACCGTCTGCCCCACCTCGCGGCCGGTGTTGAAAACGGTCCGGAAGTCGGTGAGGCCCTCCTGCGCCGCGAACGCGCGGACGCCGGCCAGCAGGGCCGCAGACGCCTTGGCGTCGCGTGCGAGGTCGGCGACGTCGGTGAAATGCGCTCGCGGCACCACGAGCACATGCGTCGGCGCCTGCGGGTTCGTGTCGGCGAAGGCGTAGCAGTCGTCGTCCGCGTACACCTGCGTCGACGGGATCTCGCCTGCGACGATCTTGCAGAACAGGCAGTCCGGGTCCGGGGCGCTCATGCCGCGCACGTTACTGCGCGGGGGCGCACGGACGCACCGAGCGCGGCTCGCCGACGACCCGACGTCGGCTCGGGGTACCGTCGTCGATCTTCGGTCGGCCAGCCGGGCCGACGGTCCTCGTACCGACCGGCGGAAGAGGGTGGGCATTGCCGAGGTCCGAGAAGTCGTTGCGGCAGATCTACCGCGAGACGAGATTGCGGCAGCGGCCCGCGGACGCCTACGTGACCGCGATGCGCGAGCCGGTGCCGATGGGCAGCTATACGCCGCAGCAGCTGCGCAGATGGGGAGTCGGCGTTCCGCTGCTGTGGCTGCCCGCGGCGGTCCGGTTCGGGCCGCAGACGCCGCAGGGCCTGCGGACCTTCGTGGCAGCCAGCGATCCGCCCGGGTCCATCCTGTGGGCGGCAGCGGCCACGCCGACGCAGATAGTCACGTCGCTGCACATCGATTTCGTCGGCGAGATCGCCCGGGTCTGCGAGGCCGTCGACATCCAGCCCGACGGACGGGGACTCAGGTACGGGCTGACCCTCGAGCCGATCGACCACGCGATCGGACGCGCCCTCGACGTGTGCGGTTTCGGTGCGGACGGGGTCGCCGTCGAGGTGAACCGGACCGACCTGCGCGCCGTAATCCCGTGGCGCTGGACGCCGGACGAGCACGGTCAGCTCAGGGCGCACACGGTGCCGGACGACGAACGGCACGATCTCGTCCTGCACATGGACTGTGCTGCCGACTCGGCGCCCCGGGTGGCCGAGCACCGCCGCGACGGAGCCGACACCGTGCCCGTCCTCTCGGGAGTGCCGACGCGTGCCGACGTCCAGGCGGCGCTGCACGCGTTCTTCGCCGCATCGCCGACAACGGACGGGTCTTGACGTGACCCTTCGGCTGGGCAGCCCCTTCGAGGTGCGCCTCGGCCCGCACCCGGACGGATTGACCGACGTCCGGCCCGGCGCCGGTTACACGCTGCACTCAGGACAGCTGCAACTGCGCCGACACGGCGACCGGGTGCGCGCCTGGCTCAATCCGCAGGGGCGCAACGACACGCCGCCGGTGCTGCACGCCCGGCTGGAGAGCGACGATGCCGGGCCGGTACTGCGCGGCGTCATCCGTGAGGCGCCGACCCGCGCGCTCGCGCTGCCGGTCACCCTGATCCTCGCGGTTGCGTTCGCCGTGCAGGCCGCCGTCGTTTACTGGCCGGCGGCGTTCGGAGCCGCGTTCTTCTTCGCGGGGTTCCTGCGCTTCCTGCTGACCCGACGCAGCATCTTCGCCGCGCACGTCAACACGCTCACGGTGTTCCTCACCGGGTACGTGCGAGCAACGACCGGAGGCGGTAACTAGGTCCGACCGGCGGGTAAGGCGAGGCGTGGTCAGCCGGCGAGCAGTTTGCGCACCCGCGGGACCACCTCGGTGCCGCAGAGCTCGATCGTGTGCAGCAACTGCTCGTGCGGCATCGCCCCGACGGCGTACTTCAGGTCGAAGCGCGTCAGCCCGAGCGTGCGCACCGTGTCGGCTATCTTCGCCGCCACCGTGTCCGGGCTGCCGACGTGCAGCGCGCCGTGCTCGATGTCGTGGTCGAACGCCTCACGGGTGAGCGGCGGCCAGCCGCGCTCGCGGCCTATCCGGTCGCGGCTGACCTTCATGTGCTCGAACAGCTGGTCGCGGGCCTGCGCGTCGGTCTCGCCGACGAAACCCGGCGCATGGACGCCGACCGCCAGCGGCGCATGGCCGTACTGGGCTGTCGCCTGGTGGAACAGGTCGACGTGCGGGCGGAAGCGCTGCGGCGCACCGCCGATGATCGCGAGCATCATCGGCAAGCCGTAGCGGGCGGTGCGCACCACCGACTCGGGGCTGCCGCCGACACCCACCCACACCGGCAGCGCACCGGCCTGCGTGGTGGGGAACACCCGGGCGCCGTCCAGCGGCGGCCGCACCGACCCGGACCAGGTCACCGGACCCTCGCTGCGCAGCGCGGCGAGCAGGTCGAGCTTGTCCTCGAACAGCGCCTCGTAGTCGGCGAGATCGAAGCCGAACAGCGGGAACGACTCGGTGAACGACCCCCGCCCCACGGTGATCTCCGCGCGGCCGTCCGCGACCGCGTCGAGCGTCGCGAACCGCTCGTACACCCGGACCGGGTCGTCGGAGCTGAGCACGGTGACCGACGTACCGAGCTTGATCCGCTGCGTCTGCGCGGCGATGGCCGCCAGCGCGACGTCCGGGGCGGACAGCGCGAAGTCGTCGCGGTGGTGTTCACCGAGCCCGAAGTAGTCGACGCCGACCCGATCGGCCAGCACACCCTGTTCGACGACGTCGCGGATCACCTGCGCATAGGGCTGCGGCGTCCCGTCCGCGTCGACGGTGCGGTCGCCGAAGGTGTCCAGACCGAGTTCGAGTTCAGCCGTCATGATCGTCTCCTTGCCTCGCTCTGTAGTTGACGTATCAACAAGCGTGATCCGCGAGTATTCCTACCCCCAGCGACCCAGCCGGACCGACAGCGCGGCGATCGCAGCCGGACCGGCAGTGGATGTGCGCAGCACCTGCGCGCCGAGCCGTACCGCGGTCGCGCCGGCGCCCTCGAACGCGGCCAGCTCGTCCGGGGCGACGCCGCCCTCCGGCCCGACGACGACGACGACCTCGCCGGTATCGGCAACGGGCGCCTGTGCGAGCGGCACTGTCGCGCCCTCGTGCAGAACGAACGCGCATGCTGCAGCCCGCAACCGGGCGGCGACGTCGGGCGTCGCCGCGACCGCGCCCACCTCGGGCAGCCACGCCCGGCGCGACTGCTTGGTCGCCTCGCGCGCGGTGCGCCGCCAGCGCTCGAGCGACCGCTCGCCACGCGTGCCGTCCCACCGCACGATCGAGCGCGCCGACTGCCACGGCACGATCTCGTCGACGCCCAGCTCGGTGAGCATCTCCACGGCGAGCTCGGCGCGCTCCCCCTTGGGCAGCGCCTGCACGACCACGACGCGGGGATCGGCCCGCGGCGTCTGCGAGCGCGCGGCGACACGCAGCTGCAGACCGTCGCCGTCCACGGCCGTCACTGCACACTGCGCAATGCAGCCGCGGCCGTCGCCGATCAGGACGGTCTCGCCGACCGCGATCCGCTTCACCCGCGCCGCGTGCCGTCCCTCGTCGCCGCCGAGACGCAGCGTCGACGCGTCAGGGACGTCGTCGAGCAGGAACAGCGGCGGCGTCACGGTGCAGGATCACTGCCGGAAGGCGTCGCGCACCTTGCCGAACAGACTGCCCGACCGGGTGGACACCGCGACGTCCTCCGAACGCATCTCGGCGAGCTGACGCAGCAGCGCCTCCTGCTCCTCGTCGAGGCGGATCGGCGTGCGCACCTCGACGTGCACGAAGAGGTCACCGCGGGCGGACGAGCGCAGCTTCGGCACGCCCTTGCCGCGCAGGTGCAGGATCGCGCCGCTCTGCGTGCCGGCGCGGATCTCGAGCTTCTCCTCGTCGTCGAGCGTCGTCAGCACGAGATCGCTGCCCAGCGCCGCGGAGGTCATCGGCACGCCGATCGTGCAGTGCAGGTCGGCGCCGTCGCGGGTGAACGTGTCGTGCGGTTGCTCGCTGATCTCGATGTACAGGTCGCCGGGCGGCCCGCCACCGGGGCCGACCTCGCCCTGCCCGGCCAACCGGATGCGCATGCCGTCCTCGATGCCGGCGGGCACGTCGATGGTCTTCGTCCGGCGGGCGCGCACCCGGCCCTCGGTGTGGCAGGTGGGGCACGGCGACGGGATCTGCTCGCCGGTGCCGCCGCAGGCCGAGCACGCCCGGGTGGTCATCACCTGGCCGAGGAACGAGCGCTGGACGGTCTGGATCTCGCCGGCGCCGCCGCAGGTGGCGCAGGTGCGCGGCGACGTACCGGGGGCGCAGCCGTTGCCGTGACACGTCTCGCAGACGACCGCGGTGTCGACGGTGATCTCGCGGCGGGTGCCGAACGCGGCGTCCTCGAGCGTCAACGACACCTGCAGCAGCGCGTCCGCGCCGGGACGTACCCGACTGCGCCGGCCGCGGCCGCCGCCCATCGGGCCGCCGCCGCCGAAGAACGCCTCGAAGACGTCGCCGAACCCCCCGAAGCCGCCGGCAGCACCGCCGAAGCCCGCACCGCCGCCGCCGCCACCCTGCGCGAGCGGGTCGCCGCCGAGGTCGACGATCCGCCGCTTCTCCGGGTCAGAAAGCACCTCGTACGCCGTCGTCACGGCCTTGAACCGGTCCTGCGCGGCGGCATCGGGGTTGACGTCGGGGTGCAGCTCACGGGCGAGCTTGCGGTAGGCGCGCTTGAGCTCCTCCGGCGTCGCGTCCTTGCGCACGCCGAGCAGCTGGTAGTAGTCGCGCGGAGCGTCAGCCACGAATGATCCGTCCTTGAACATCGACGCGATTCGGTGATCGCTGCATCTGGCACTCTGCGTCGGCGAGTGCCAATCCAGTGTAGGTCAGCGGCCTTCGAGCAACGTGCCGACGTAGCGGGCGACGGCCGCGACGCGCGCCATGGTGTGCGCGTAGTCCATCCGCCGCGGCCCGAGCACGCCCACCGCGCCGATCGCGGCACCGCGCACGCCGTACCCGCTCGTCACGACAGCGGTGGTGGCCAGGCCCTCGTGCAGCGTCTCGTTGCCGATACGGACGAGCACCTCGCTGGTGGCGACGGACTGGTCGAGCAGCCGCAGCAGGACGACCTGCTCCTCGAGCGCCTCGAGCACCGGGCGGATGGCCGGGAAGTCCAGCGCCCGCTCGGTGAGGTTGGCCGTGCCGCCCATCAGCAGCCGGTCGCTGGCCGGTTCGACGAGCACCTCGAGCAGCACCGAGGTCAGCGTGGCGAGCAGGCCGCGCAGCTCGGGCACCACCTGGACGGGCAGCTCGCCGACGGACTCGGCGGCGTCGGCCAGCAATCGGTCGCGCAGCCGCACGTTCAGCGTGCTGCGCAGCTCGAACACGGTGTCGTCGCTCACCTCCGCCGGCAGCTCGACGATGCGTTGCTCGACACGCCCGGTGTCGGTGATCAGCACGAGCATCAGCCGCGACGCCGTCAACGTCACGATCTCCAGGTGCCGGATGCGGCTGCGCGAGAGCGACGGGTACTGGACGACGGCGACGTTGCGGGTCAGCTGAGCGAGCGTGCGCACGGCACGGTGCAGGACGTCGTCCAGATCGACCGCGCCGTCGAGGAACGTACCGATCGCGCGCTTCTCGGCGCCGGACAGCGGCTTGATGTCGGTGAGGCGGTCGACGAACATGCGATAGCCGGCGTCGGTGGGCACCCGGCCCGCGCTGGTGTGCGGCTGCGCGATCAGGCCGTCCTCCTCGAGCGCCGCCATGTCGTTGCGGATGGTGGCCGACGAGACGCCCAGGTTGTGCCGATCGACGAGGGCCTTGCTGCCGACGGGCTCGTTGGTGGCGATGAAGTCCTCGACGATCGCGCGCAGCACCTGCAGCTTGCGGTCCTCGACGCCCATGAGCCCTCCTCCTCCGTCTCCTCGAGTTTATCGGTGCGCGGCGCCCCCCTGATTGCCGATAGGCTGCGGCCCGCGGACAAAACGGACCCGCGGACCGACGGATCGGGAGCTGGCGGTGATCTTCAAGGCGGTTCGGGACGGGCGTCCGTATCCGGATCACAAGCTGTCCGCACGCGACTGGGCCTCGGTGGCACCGCGCACGCTGCGCCTCGACGAGCTGACGACCACCAAGCGGCGGCTCGAGCTCGACACGCTGCTCGCCGACGACTCGACGTTCTACGGCGACCTCTTCCCGCACGCCGTCCAGTGGCGTGGCGAGGTCTATCTCGAGGACGGCCTGCACCGCGCGCTGCGCGCCGCCCTGCAGGGCCGCACCACCCTGCACGTGCGGATCCTCGACCTCGACGCCATCCGGCCGAACGGCTGAGCCCTGGGCGTTGTCGGCGACCGGTGCCAGGATCGAAGGCATGAGCACGCTGACCGACCGCCCGAACACGGCTCTGCTCGTCATCGACGTCCAGAACGGCGTCGTCGCCGACGCGCACGATCGCGATCATGTCGTCGCGAACATCCGCGCCGCCGTCGACCGCGCCCGTACCGCGCACGTGCCGGTGGTGTGGGTGCAGCACTCGTCCGACGAATTCGTGCCGGGCACCGACTCCTGGCGCATCGTCGGCGAGCTCGACCCGCACGACGACGAGCCGCTGGTGGCCAAGCGCTACGGCGACTCGTTCGAGGACACCGAGCTCGAGGACGTGCTGGCCGAGCGCGGCGTCGGCCGGCTGGTGGTCACCGGCGCGCAGACCGACGCGTGCATCCGCAGCACGCTGCACGGCGCGTTGACCCGCGGATACGACGCGCTGCTCGTCGCAGACGCACACACCACCGAGGACCTCAGCGCCTACGGCGCGCCGGGGCCGGACAAGGTGATCGCACACACCAACCTGTACTGGCAGTACCAGACGGCACCCGGGCGCACCGCCGGCACGACCACCACCGCGGAACTCGACTTCGGCTGACCGCGCCGGGTCAGCCGGCGGTGATCAACTCGCGCACCACGGCGTCGGCCATCAGCCGGCCCCGTTGGGTGAGCACGACGCGACCGGCGCCGACCTGCTCGGCGTCCAGCAACCCCCAGGTGGCGAGCTGCGGCACCACGAGCTGCGCCGGCTCCGGCAGCGCGGGCAGCGCCAGGCCGTCGCGCATCCGCACGCCCAGCATGAGCCGTTCGGTGGTGCGCGCGGTGTCGTCGAGCGTCTCGCGCCCGGCGGCGGGGCTGTTCGCCGCGTCGAGCAGCGCGGCGTAGCGCGCCGGGTGCTTGACGTTCCACCACCGCACGCCGCCGACGTGGCTGTGCGCTCCCGGCCCGAACCCCCACCAGTTGGCGTCGCTCCAGTAGAGCTCGTTGTGCCGGCAGCGGGCCTGCGGTGTCCGCGCCCAGTTCGAGATCTCGTACCAGTCGTAGCCCGCGGCACGCAGCGTCTCGTCGGCCATCACGTAGCGGTCGGCCTGCACGTCGTCGTCGGTCGGCGGCACCACCCCGGACGCCACCTGCCGGGCCAACGCCGTCCCCTGTTCGACGACCAGCGCGTAGGCGCTGATGTGGTCGGGCCCGGCGCCGACCGCCGCGTCCAGCGAGCGCTGCCAGTCGTCGTCGCTCTCGTACGGCGCGCCGTAGATCAGGTCGAGGTTGACGTGCTCGAAGCCGGCCGCGCGCGCCTCGGCGACGACCTCCTCCGGTCGGCCCGGCCGGTGCTGCCGGTCGAGCACCGCCAGCACCTGCGGCACCGCCGACTGCATGCCGACCGAGATGCGGGTGAAGCCGAGCTCGCGCAGCCTGGTCAGGTAGCCGGGCGTCACGGTCTCCGGGTTGGCCTCGGTGGTGATCTCCACGTCGTCCGCGACGCCGAAGCGCTCGACGATCTCGTCGACGACCACGCCGAGGTGCTCGGCCGGCAGCATCGTCGGCGTGCCGCCGCCGAAGAAGATCGTCGACACCGGCGGGATGCGGTTGCCGAGCGCGTCGCCGTCGCCGAGCACGTCCGACGCGAGCCGCACCTCGCGCAGCAGCGTGTCGACGTAGCCACCGGTGCTCACGCCGCCGAGCTCGGTAGCCGTGTAGGTGTTGAAGTCGCAGTAACCGCAGCGGGTGCGGCAGAACGGGATGTGCACGTAGACGCCGAACGGCGCGCCGTAGGCACGGTGCAGCACGTCGCGGGGCAGCCGGCCGTCCGGCGGAGGCGGGTCACCGGTCGGCAGGGCGGAGGGCACCTAACCAGTGTGCGGCGCGGCGTCCATACGCACGTGCACGGCACGCGGGCCGTCGGCGGTCTCGCGCACCGCCCGGCTGAGCACGGCCAGCACCCGGGCGTCCGCGCCGGCGGGGACGCGCAGCTCCACCGGGCCCTCGGGCAGCCAGGACAGGTCCCGCAGGACGTCGGCGAGCGCGTCGAGATTGCGCGCCGCCCAGGTGGGCACGTCGAGCTGCGCGTAGAGCGCGGCGATCGCCTCGTCACGTGCGTGTGCGCTCATCGACGGACGTCGACCTCCTGAAAACTCGCGTAGTGGTCGCCGGTGTACCAGAACCGCCCGTCCTGACCGCGCACCAGCCGACGCGCACCGCGGTCCGGTGAGCCGGGCGTCGGCACCGTGTATTCGCGGTAGTAGCCGTCCGGTTCGCGCGGCAGGTGGTGTTCGTCGTTGTGGAAGACGACGCCGTCGTTGCGGGGGTAGGGGAACGGGCCGCCGCGGTCGATCAGCGCCACGGTCTGCGCGGCCTGCGGCGGCAGCGACGACAGCGCGACCGGCGCGGAGGCGCTCGCACCGGGAGTTGCGTGCTGCCCGCTCGACCCGGAGCCGGCCGCGCGGATCCCGTAGCCGATCGCCAGTGCCGCGAGCAACGCCACCAGCGCGACCAGCGGTCGACGGGTCCGGCGGAGGCGGCGCACGGTGCCTGACTCTAGGAGCCGGTGTTCGACCCGCGTCGTCGCCGACGTCGCGCTAGTGCTTCCATCGAGGTATGGGAGATGCACTGAGTGCCGGCACGATCTCGCTCGACGCGCACGGCGGTGACGCCATCGAGGCGTACCTCGCCCGGCCGGACGGTGACGAGCGGCGCGGCGGCGTCGTCTTCATCCACCACATGCCCGGCTACGACCGCGCGTCGAAGGAGATCGTGCGCCGCTTCGCCGAGCTCGGCTACGACGCGATCGGGCCGAACCTGCACTACCGCGAGGCGCCGGGTGCCGCGCCGGACGACGCCGCGGCGGCCAGCCGTGCGGCCGGCGGGGTGCCCGACGACCGGCTGATCGGCGACGTCGGCGCGGCCGCGGCGTACCTGCGTGCACTGCCGACGTCCAACGGCAAGGTCGGGGTGATCGGCCACTGCTCCGGCGGCCGGCAGACCGTGCTCGCGGCGTGCAACCTCGACGTCGATGCCGCCGTCGACTGCTACGGCGCGTTCGTCACCGAGGACGTGCCTGCGGATTTCCCGGTCAAGATGGTCCCGCTCAAGGACCAGCTGCCGAGTCTGCGGTGTCCGCTGCTCGGCCTGTTCGGCAACGACGACCAGCACCCGTCGCCGGACGCGGTCGACGAGCTCGAGCGGCTGCTGCAGGAGTCGGGCAAGACCTATGACTTCCACCGCTACGACGACGCAGGCCATGCGTTCTTCTCCGTCGACCGCCCGTCGTACCGCGTGGCTGCGGCCAACGACGGCTGGGAGCGCATCACCGACTTCTTCGCCGCGAATCTCGGGAGCTGACATGTGCACCTACGCCACGTTGCAGACCGCCGTCGACGGCAGCGCCAAGGGGCCGAACGGGCGGTGGTTCCACGTCACCGACGCGACCGTCTACTTCGACCACCCGGTGCACGCGATGGCCGAGCACACGCTCAACATCGACCTCGCAGCGCCGTCGGCGGGACCGTCGGCGCGCGTCGCCGTCGAACTCACCGCGGCCTCGGCACGCGACTTGATCGCCGCGATCCAGGGCGCGCTGGACAGTGCCCCGGCGCAGATGACCGCCTGATACCGCTCAGTAGGGTCGGGGGATGCGCGCCGTCTACGCCGAGTCCTTCAACCCCGATGACCCGCTCGCCGGGCTGGTCGTCGGCGAGCGGCCCGACCCCGAGCCGCCGGACGGCTGGACGCGCGTGGCGGTGCGCGCCGCCAGCCTGAACCACCACGACCTATGGACGCTGCGCGGCGTCGGCATCAAGGCCGAGCAGCTGCCGATGATCCTGGGCTGCGACGCCGCCGGTGTCGACGAGGCGACCGGTGCCGAGGTCGTCGTGCACGCCGTCATCAACCAGCCGGGCTGGACCGGCGACGACACCGTCGACCCCAAGCGCTCCTTGCTGTCGGAGAAGCACCAGGGGTCGCTCGCCGAGTACGTGATCGTGCCGCAGCGCAACGTGATCCCGAAGCCCGCCGATCTGTCGTTCGCCGAGTCGGCGTGCCTGTCGACGGCGTGGCTCACCGCCTACCGGATGCTGTTCACCAAGTCGGGGCTGCGGCCGGGGCAGACGGTGCTCGTGCAGGGCTCCGGCGGCGGCGTCGCGACGGCGTGCATCTCGATGGCCCGCGCGGCCGGCCTGCGCGTCTACGCCACCGCGCGCACCGCGGACAAGCAGGCGCGGGCCCTCGAGCTCGGCGCGCACGAGGCGTTCGAGTCCGGCGCGCGGCTGCCGGAGAAGGTCGACGCCGTGATGGAGACGGTCGGCGAGGCGACGTACGCGCACTCTGCGCGATCACTCAAGCCGGGCGGCCGGATCGTCATCTCAGGCGCGACGTCGGGCCCCAACCCGCCGGCCGACCTCAACCGGTTCTTCTTCCTGCAGCTGGAACTCGTCGGCTCGACGATGGGCACGAAGGCGGAGCTGACCGACCTCATCGCGTTCCTCGCCGCCACCGGGCTGCGCCCGCACATCGACCGCACCCTGCCGCTCGAACAGGCCGGCGACGGGCTGGCCGCGATGGCGTCCGGCGAACTCGTCGGCAAGATCGTGCTCGAGACCTGACGGGTCTGGCTCAGGCGGCAAACGACTGATACCTTTCGGCGACCGCCGCTCCTGACAAGGACCACACATGACCGCTCCGCGCCGCATCGCCACGGCCGCCCTCGCGCTCATCCTCACATTCGTCGCGGGCACCGCGGCCAGCAACGCCGCGGCCCTGCCGAACGCGCACCTGCACCTGCGGGTGGGGGTTCCCGCGCAGCACTACAGCGCCGCACCGGTCGGCGGCGTCCATCTCCGGGTCGGCAAGATCACCGAGACCACGTGCCGCATCGCGAACTCGGGGCCGGCCACCGTCACCCACCTGCACGTCCGGCTGGCCTTCCAGACGGCGACACCGAAACGCTGGACCGTGCGGCTGCACCGGCACGGCAAGGCGCGCACCGGCGGCGCTGTCCAGGACGTCGGGACGGTGAAGAAGGGTCAGACGAGGACGGTCCGGTTGTTCGTCACCCCGCGGGCGCACTCGGCCCGTCAGCTGACGATCACCTGCGGCGCCGACCCGTCGCGCACCGTCGAGATCGTCCAGCCGCGCTACGACCGGGCCGGCGACACCGGCGCCGCCCTGCGGCTGCACCCGCGCAGGGGCTAGAGCAGGATCAGGACTTCGCGGGTTCGACGTCCCCGGTCGACAACGCGGCGATGAAGGCCTCCTGCGGCACCTCGACCCGACCGATCGTCTTCATCCGCTTCTTGCCCTCCTTCTGCTTCTCCAGCAGCTTGCGCTTCCGGGTGATGTCACCGCCGTAGCACTTGGCCAGCACGTCCTTGCGGATCGCGCGGATGTTCTCCCGCGCGATGACCCGCGAGCCGATGGCCGCCTGGATCGGCACCTCGAACTGCTGGCGCGGGATCAGCTTGCGCAGCTTCTCCGTCATCGACGTGCCGTAGGCGTACGCCTTGTCCTTGTGCACGATCGCCGAGAACGCGTCGACGGCCTCGCCCTGCAGCAGGATGTCGACCTTGACCAGGTCCGCAGCCTGCTCGCCGGCGAGCTCGTAGTCGAGGCTCGCGTAGCCGCGGGTACGCGACTTCAGCTGGTCGAAGAAGTCGAAGATGATCTCGCCGAGCGGCAGCGTGTACCGCAGCTCGACGCGCGACTCGGACAGGTAATCCATGCCGTCGAGACTGCCGCGCCGCGACTGGCACAGCTCCATGATTGCGCCGATGTACTCGCTCGGCGCGATGATCATCGCCTTGACGACGGGCTCGCGCGTCTCGCCGATCTTCTTCCCGCTCGGCCAGTCCGACGGGTTCGTGACGACGTATTCGGTGCCGTCCTCGAGAAAAACGCGGTAGACGACGTTCGGCGCGGTGCTGATCAGGTCGAGATCGAACTCGCGCTCGAGGCGGTCGCGGGTGATCTCCAAGTGCAGCAGCCCGAGGAAGCCGCAGCGGAAGCCGAAGCCGAGGGCGGCGCTGGACTCCGGCTCGTAGACCAGCGCGGCGTCGTTGAGCCGCAGCTTGTCGAGTGCGTCGCGCAGCAACGGGTAGTCCGAACCGTCGAGCGGATAGAGGCCCGAGTAGACCATCGGGTTCGGGTCGCGATAGCCGCCGAGCGACTGCGCGGCCGGCTTGGCGGCGTCGGTGATCGTGTCGCCGACACGCGACTGCCGGACGTCCTTAACGCCGGTGATCAGGTAGCCGACCTCACCCACGCTCAACCCGTCGGTGGGCTTCGGCTCGGGCGAGATGACACCGATCTCGAGCAGCTCGTGGCTGGCACCGGTGGACATCATCACGATCCGCTCGCGCGGGGTGAACTGCCCGTCGACGACGCGGATGTAGGTGATCACGCCGCGGTAGATGTCGTACACCGAGTCGAAGATCATCGCGCGGCCCGGCGCGTCGGCGTCGCCCACCGGCGGCGGCACGTCGCGACAGATGAGGTCGAGCAGCTCGTCGACACCCTGGCCGGTCTTCGCGCTGACCCGCAGCACCTCGTCCGGGTCGCAGCCGATGATGTGCGCCAGCTCGTTCGCGTACAGGTCCGGCTGCGCGGCCGGCAGGTCGATCTTGTTCAGCACCGGGATGATGTGCAGGTCGTTCTCGAGCGCCAGGTAGAGGTTGGCGAGCGTCTGCGCCTCGATCCCCTGCGCCGCGTCGACGAGCAGGATCGCGCCCTCGCAGGCGGCGAGGCTGCGCGACACCTCGTAGGTGAAGTCGACGTGCCCCGGGGTGTCGATCATGTCGAGCACGTACTCGACGCCCGTCTCGCGGCTCGTCCACGGCATCCGCACGTTCTGGCTCTTGATGGTGATGCCGCGCTCGCGCTCGATGTCCATGCGGTCGAGGTACTGCGCGCGCATCTGCCGCGAGTCGACGACGCCGGTGAGCTGCAGCATCCGGTCCGCGAGCGTCGATTTGCCGTGGTCGATGTGCGCGATGATGCAGAAGTTGCGAATCCGCGCCGGATCCGTCCGGCCAACTGTCCGGCCAGTGGTCACCTCTTCATGGTCGCACGCGTGCGCACGTGCTCGTGACTACCGTGGGCGGCATGCGCATCGCGGTGTTCGGCGGGACCGGAAACGTCGGCTCGGCAGTCGTCGCCGAGGCGGTACAACGCGGGCACGAGGTGACGGTGCTCTCCCGCCGCGAGGCGCAGGTGGTGCCGGACGGCGCAGCGTGGCGTGCGGGCGATGCCGCGGACCCCGATGTCGTGGCCGAGACGGCCCGGGAGAACGACGTCGTGGTGTCAGCGCTCGGCCCGAGCCGCGCGCCCGGCGAGGACCCGTTTGCGTTCGAGGGCGTCGTGCGCACGATGGCCGGCGCGGTCGGTTCGACGCGGTTGATCATCGTCGGCGGCGCCGGTTCGCTGTTCATCGCGCCGAACGTCCGGCTCTTCGACACCGACGGTTTCCCGGCCGAGTACCAGGACGAGTCGCGCGCGAGCTACGCGGCGTTGGAGTTCCTGCGCGGCGCCGGCCATGACCTCGACTGGACCTACCTGTCCCCGGCGCCGGAGATCGGGCCCGGTGAGCGGACCGGCCGCTACGTGCTGGGCGAGGAGTCGCCGGCCGGCGATCGCATCTCGTTCGCGGACTACGCCGTGGCCCTGCTGGACGAGATCGAGCACCCCGCCCATCACCGCGCGCGGTTCACCGTCGCGGACGAGGCGACAGCGGCCGGCCGGGCGACATCGAGCGCGGCGACGGAACCGAACTGAGTCGCCCGACCGGTCGCGCAATCGCACGGTAGCCTGCACGCGTGCCCGACATCGTGGTGCTGTGCGGCAGCGCGCACCCGGCGTTCGCTCAAGCGATGTGTGCCGCGCTCGGCGTGCCGCTCTCGCCCACCGACATCAAGCGGTTCAGCAACGACTGCCTGTGGGTGCAGATCGGCGAGAACTGCCGGCAGCGCGACGTGTACGTCGTCCAGCCGCTCGTCGAGCCGACGCAGGAGCACCTCATGGAGCTGCTGCTGATCCTCGACGCGGCGCGCGGCGCATCCGCCGCCCAGGTCACCGCCGTCATCCCGCACTACGCCTACGCACGCTCGGACAAGAAGGACGCATCGCGCATCTCGATCGCGGGCCGGCTGGTCGCGGACATGTTGACCACGGCCGGCGCCGACCGCGTGCTGACGATGACGCTGCACGCACCGCAGGTGCACGGCTTCTTCTCGGTGCCCGTCGACCACCTCACCGCGATCGGCGAGCTGGCCGACCACTTCCGCGGCCGCGACCTCACCGACACCGTCGTCGTCTCCCCCGACCTCGGCAACGCCAAGACGGCGACGCAGTTCGCCCGGCTGCTCGGGCTGCCCGTCGCCGCCGGCTCGAAGCAACGGATGGCCGACGACCGGGTCGTCATCGACGCGATCGTCGGCGACGTCGCCGGCAAGCGTGCGATCGTGCTCGACGACGAGATCGCCACCGGCGGCTCGATCATCGAGCTGCTCGAGCGGCTGGGCGAGCAGGGCTGCCCGGAGGCCGCGATCGCGTGCACGCACGGGCTGTTCGCCGGCAAGGCGGTGCCCCGGCTGCAGAACCACCCGCTGGTCAGCGAGGTCGTCACCACCGACACCGTGCCGCCGCCGGACGCCGACTGGCCGCAGTTGACGGTGCGCTCGGTGGCGCCGCTGTTCGCCGAGGCGATCAGCCGCATCCACGGCGGCGAGTCGATCAGCAGCATGTTCGACGGCGTCGACCCGACGCACGGACCCCCGCAGCCGCAGCTGCCGTTCGGCACCGTTGGCTGAGCCGGCCGGACCGCCCGACCCGACGTACTACCCGCCGTGTCCACCGACTGTCGGCTCCTGTTGTGCCGATCGGGCAGGATGAGGCCCATGAGCGAGTCCCGCAGTGATGTCCGTGCCGTCGATTCCCGTGCCGCCGTCGAGTTCCGCGTGCCGGCGACCGACCTGCGTGCCGGAGACCTGGTGAACACCACGCCGGGCGAGGACGACTGGCAGGAGGTGGTCGGCGTCTTCCAGCAGGAGTCCGACGCCAAGAGCGATGAGATCCGCTCGCTGGTGTCGACCCTCGGCGGCCGCTACGTGGTGGTGCAGCTGACCGACCTCGCGCCCGTCGACGGCGGCGTGTACTTCGACGGCGACGCGCCGATGATCTACGGCGACGACGAGGGCCAGGATGTCGCGATCAGCGAGGTCGTCAGCGGCGAGGACGGCATCCGCACCTACCTGTACACCAAGTACGAACTGGTCTCGGTGCGCGCCGCCAGCAGCTGAGCCCCGGCGGCAGCTGAGCCCCGGCGGCGGTTGCGCGCGGCGGCCGCGATTTGGGCGCCGCGACGGGCCGCTGGTAACCTGGCGTGGTTGTCCGCAGGCCGGTGACGGCCGCGACAAGGAATCGTGTCAGCACCCAATCCGAGAACGTCGAGGCTTTCTTCGTGGCGAACATCAAGTCCCAGATCAAGCGGATCCGGACCAACGAGGTCGCGCGCCTGCGCAACAAGAGCGTGCGCTCCTCGCTGAAGACCGCGGTCCGCAGCTTCCGCGAGGCCGCCGACGCCGGCAACCGCGACGAAGCGACCGCCGCGCTGCGCACCGCCTCGCGTCAGCTCGACAAGGCCGCGAGCAAGGGCGTCATCCACGCCAACTCGGCGGCCAACAAGAAGTCGGCGATGGCCGCGCGCCTCAAGGCGCTGTAACCCGCAGCTGCGCGACCCGTCGCACCAACGCTGCACGCACGCCGCGTGATCCCGCCCGGGATCGCGCGGCGTCGGTGCTTAACCCTCAGGTGGCAGAGCGCGCGACGCCGATGAGCCGCACCGCACGCTCGAGCGCGTAGGCGGGGTCGACCGCCTCGCCCTTGACGTCGGCGTTCAGCGTGGCCACGACACCCAGCGCACGGCGCAGCCCGGGCTCGGTCCAGCCCCGGGCCTGCGCGCTCGCCCGCTTGACCTTCCACGGCGGCATGCCGAAGCGCTTGGCCAGCGCGTACTGGTCACCGCGGCCGGCGGACGCGACCCGCGCTACCGAGCGCACGCCGTCGGCCAGCGCGTCGGCGATGACGACGTGCGGCACGCCGACCGCGAGGGCGAACCGCAGTGCTTCCAGCGCCGGACCCCCACGGCCGACGACCGCGAGATCGGCCACCGCGAAGCCACTGACCTCGGCCCGGCCACGGTGGTAGGCGCGCACGACGTCCATGTCGACGTTGCCGCCGGAGTCGCTGACCAGCTGCGCGGACACCGCGGCGAGCTCGCGCAGATCACTGCCCACCGCGTCGAGCAGCACGGCCACCGCGTCGAGAGCGATGCGGCCGCCGTTGCGCCGGATCTCGTGCCGCACGAAGTCGGCGCGGTCGTCCGGGCGGGTCAGCTTGGCCGCGCCGATCTCGAGCGCCTTGGCCTTGCGCGCGCTTTCGAGCACCGCCTTGCCCTTGGCCCCGCCGACGTGGTGCAGCACGAGCGTGACGCCGTCCGCCGGCGCGGTCAGGTACGGGCTCAGCACCTTCGCCGCGGCGACGCGGATGTCCTGCGCCAGGCGCACAACCACCACGCGGGCGTCGCCGAACAGCGACGGCCCGAGAATCTCGTGCAGCTCTGCGCCCTCGATCTGTCCGCCGATCAGCTCGGTGACCTCGAGGCCCGGATCGGCGGCGCGCGCCGCGGCGGCGACCGCGCTGATCGCCCGCTCGACCAGCAATTCCTCGTCGCCGACGACGAGGACGACCGCGGGCAGCGGGTCCGGCAGATCGTCCACCGAGACGGTGCGCGCGGCCATGACGACATCCTCGCACTCACCGCCGACGAGGCGACGGCGCCAGCGGCCAGCGGGCGTCGTCCCGACTGCGTCGCCGCGCCGCTGGGCACCCGCTCCCCCATACCGACAGCGCTGGCCGATTTGCCACGCTCGACTGCGCCCAGCCGACCGTCGTTCGCGGTGATCGCGATGTCACCGTCGTGGTCGGTACGTAGCAGCGGGATGCCGAGGTGCGCGATGTCAGCTACCAGACTCGGCGCCGGGTGGCCGTAGTCGTTGTGCAGGCCGACGCTGACCACGGCGACGCGCGCATGTGCTGCCGCAAGGAACGCCGGGTCGAAGTAGGCAGAGCCGTGGTGCGGCACCTTGAGCACGTCGGCACGCACGTCCGCACCGGAGGCGAGGACCGCAGCCTGCTCGGGCGGCGCAGCATCGCCGGTCAGCAGGATGCTGATGCCGTGGACTGTCGCGCGCACGATCAACGACGAGTCGTTGGTGTCGGTCGGGTCGCAATGTGCCACCGGCGGCGGTCCGAGTACCTGCAGCGTCACGTCGCCGATGCGCGCGGTAGTGCCGACGGCGGGCGTGCGCAGGACGAGGTGGCGCGGGTCGGCAACCCGCCGCACCGTCGCGACGCCGCCGGGCGGTTCGGCGAGCGGTCCGGTCAGCACCTGGCCGACCGGGCGACCACGAGCGGCTCCGGCAACACCGCCGACATGGTCCATGTCGTAGTGCGTGAAGATCAACAGCGCGAGGCGGTCGACGTGCAGATCGTGCAGGCACCGGTCGATGAGCACCGGATCCGGCCCCGCGTCGATCTCCACCGCCGCGCCGCCACCGGCGTTGAGCACGAGGCCGTCACCCTGCCCCACGTCGCACGCGGTGAACACCCACCCAGCAGCCGGCCAACCCGACGTTGCCGAGCGCACCGGCAACACCACGACCAGCAGGGTCACCGCCACCGCGGCCAGCACTCGGCGGATGCTCGAGCGCAACGCGACGACCGCGAGGACGGTCAGCAGTGCCAGCAACAACAGCCCACCGGCGGTGCCCTGCGGCCAGCCGAGCGTGGCCCCGTGCAACCCGCCGAAGAAGTCCGCCACTCCCACGAGCCAGCGGCACGGCCAGCCCGCCGTCCACGCCAGGACGCCGGCCAGGCCGGACCACACGGGAGCGGCGAGCGCTGCCGCGAAGCCGAGGATCGTGGTCACGGCCACCACCGGCTCGGCCAGGACATTGGCCGGAATCGCGACCAGGCTGACCCGCCCGGAGATGGCCGCGACGACTGGTGCGGTGACCACGTGGGCAGCTGCCGCCACCGCGATCGCTTCGGCCAGCCCGATGGGCACGCGACGCTTCCGCAGCGCCCGCGCCCATCCGGGAGCGACGACGATCAGCGCGAGCGTGGCCAGCACCGACATGGCGAACGACGCACTCGACGCCAGCGTGGGATCCCACACGAGCAACGCGAGCGTCACTCCGGCAAGCCCGGGCAGGGCAGCGCGCGGGCGCCCGGTGAGCATCGCGCCCAATGCGATGGCGCTCATGAACGCTGCGCGCAGGACGCTGGGCGACGGCCGCGCGACGACCACGAACATCATCAGCGCAGCCGCGCCGACGAGCACGCACACCCACGGCCGGGCCCGTACGCGGCGCAGCACCAGCAGCAGCGTGCCGATCACAATCGAGCAATTGGTGCCGCTGACCGCCACCAGGTGCGTGAGGCCGGCCAGCTTGAACTGCTGCGCGAGCACGGGATCGAGGCCGGTGGTGTCGCCGTCGACGAGGCCGGGGAGCAGACCACGCTCTTGGTCGGGCAACCCCCGTGCCGAGCTGCGCAGCCCGGCGCGGATCACGCCCGCTGTGCGTTGCCACCACGGCGGCCGGCCGATCGGGCGTGGCGGTCCGCGCGCGAACAACGTGCTCGACAGCGGATTGCCGTCGGCATCCTCGGCAAGCTGTCCGGAGACCCGCACCACCTGGCCGGGCAGTAGGTTCGCCCATCCGGTGACGTCGCCCATGACGATCACTTGGCCGTCGACGCCAGCCGATCTGCCGTCCGTCTGCACGCGACGCGCCTCGGTTTCGACGAGAACGCGGGTCATGCCCGCCGGTCCTTTCGTGGCGAGCGTGCGCGGGTCAGCGGTGAGCTGCGCCTCGAGCTCGACCGGGACGCCCCGGCGGGCGAGCAGATGCAACGGCGACGCGTCGGCGAGGGCGACCCGGGCGGCGAGCGGCAACAACGTGAGTGCGGTGCAGAACAGCGCCAGGCCGAGCGCCGCGGCAGCGCGCCGGCGACGCGCGCCGCACACGACGACGAACCCGACGACACCGCACCCGGCGCCGAGCCACGTGGTGGCGACCGCGGACAGCGACGAGCAACCGAGAACCGCCAGCCATGCCAGCGCCGCGCCGACGGCGAGGCGAGCATCGAGCGGTTCCCGGTCGACGCCGGGCCGAGCGTGCGCAAGCGCCGCGGTCATACCGTGACGACCGGTTTCAGGGCCTGGAACTTGACCGGGCCGATGCCGGGCACGTCGTCGAGCTGGTCCACCGAAGCGAACGACCGGTGCGCGGTGCGCCAGTCGAGGATGTGCTGAGCGAGCACCGGACCGACGCCCGGCAGCGTCTGCAACTGTTCGAGCGACGCTGTGTTGATGTCGACCGGGGCACCGGCACTGGCCGACCCGTCAGCACCTGCGGCGACCGCTGCACCGCCACTTGCAACCGGTTGCGCGGCGGCCGGTGCGGCAGTTATCCCGACCGCGATCTGCTGCCCGTCACTGACCGTCGCAGCGAGGTTGAGGCTGTTGAGACCCACGCCGGGCAATGCGCCACCCGCCGCGTGCAGCGCGTCGTCGATCCGCGATCCACTGGGCAGCCGGTAGACACCCGGGCGGCGCACCTTGCCGGCGACGTCCACGACGACGGTCGCGCTCGACGAGGTTGCCGTAGCAGCAGGAGCGGCCGACGCCGGCACCCCCGACGCGCCCGTCGAGGTTGTCGTCGCGCTGGATGCCGCTCCGCTGTCCGGCGCGCTGCCGGGCACCTTCGCCGTCGGCGCCGCGCCGACGGCCATGGCCTGCGGACGGTCGGTGAGCACCCACGCGCCGGTGACGGCCGCGACGATCAGCACTGCGACGCCCACCAGCGCGGCCGTGCGCCGGCCAGGGTCGAGACGCACCGGGAAGCGCGCGGCGAGCCGCTGCAACGGCGTCGGCTGCCCCGTCACCGCACGGGCGGCGACCCCGACATCGTCTGGCAGCCGCGGTCGTTCCGCCACCGGAGTGGCACGGTCGTCACCCAGCAGGGCGCGGACCCGCGCCGCCACGCGATCGGACTCTGTTCGCACCCGCCGAACGCTAGGAACTCGAGCTGCCCGCCGGGCTCGAGAAAGCGAGATTGTGGACGGCTACCAGCGCTGTGGAGGACGAAGCGCGGTTCGTCGGACCGACGTGCTAACGCACCCGCACAGCGAAAACCGCATGTCTAGGCAACGAACCAGCTGTGCGCCATCATCAACGAATGGCCACCGCCCACCAGCCCAATACCGACTCGACTCAACGCGTCCTCCTGATCGCGGGCGCCGCCCTCGTGGCCCTGTTCGTTGCCGGCTGGATCGGCTACGGCCTGCACGCCGTCACCCACCCCGCCAAAGACCTTCGGGTTGTCTCGACATTCTCCGGCAAGATCAGCGTGGTCAGCGACAACGACAACGCCGGTTGCGTCACCTCCGACAGCGGCCACCGCTACTGCTCGGGCTTTCTGACGAACCCCGGCCGCACACTGCATGTCGGTGAGCACGTGACGGCCGCGTACGGCTGGGTCCCCGACAGTGCCGGCGGCGACCACAACGTCGTGATCATCTATTCGACGGCAGCCCAGTAGCGGGCCGGACGACGCCTGCGGCGGGCTACTGTGCGAGCCCAGTGACACTCAGCGGCGCACGATCACGGTGCCGAGCGCGCCCGGCCCGAGATGCGCACCGACCACGGGGCCGAGCTCGCTCACGCGACACGTGCGCAGACCCGGCACGGCCGCCCGCAGCTGTATCGCCAACCCGTGCGCCCGTTCCGTCGCATCGACGTGGTGCACCGCAAGATCCACCTTGTGCGACCCGGCGGCCTGGACCGTCAGCTCCAGGAGCCGGGCCAGCGCGCGCGAGCTGGTGCGCACCTTCTCCAGCGGCACGATCTGCCCCTCGACCAGATGCAGCAGCGGCTTGACCGACAGCGTCGTCGCGAACAGCGCGGCCGCCGAGCCGATGCGTCCACCGCGGCGCAGGTGCTCGAGCGTGTCGACGTAGAAGAGCGTGCGGGTGGCGTCGACGGTGCCGGTGGCCGCACCCTGCACCCCCGCCGCGGACGCGCCGTCGGCAGCGCGCTCGGCGGCGTCGAGCACCGCATAGCCGAGCGCCATGGCGGTCGCCCGCGAATCGACGACGCGCACCACGCCGTGGCCGAAGTCCTGCGCGGCGAGCACCGCAGACTCCCAGGTGCCCGACAGCGACGCCGACAGGTGCACCGACACGATCCGCTCGGCGCCGGTCTCCAGCAGATAGCGGTACTGCGCGGCGAACTGCGCCGGGGTCGGGCGCGAGGTCGACACCGACGTCCCGGCCCGCAACGCGCGCGCGACGTCGGTGGCCGACACGTCCACGCCGTCGATCGCCGTGCGCGAGCCGATCGTCACGCGCAACGGCACGACCGTGATGCCGTGTCGCTCGACGAGTTCGTCCGGCAGGCAGGCCGTGGAATCCGTGACGACGGCGACGCGCTGAGTCATCCGCCTATCGTGCACCCGACCGGCGTCGCCGCAAGGCAGGCAGCGGCGACACTCAGGCCCGCGCCCGCAGGTGCGCGCGCTCGCCCTGGCGGCCGAACAGGCTCAACAACTCGACCGGCCGGCCGTCCGCGCTGCCGAACCAGTGCGGCACGCGGGTGTCGAACTCTGCGGCCTCGCCGGCGCCGAGTCGGTGCTCCGTCGCGCCGAGCACCAGCCGCAGCTGCCCGTCGAGCACGTAGAGCCAGTCGTAGCCCTCGTGCGTGCGCTGGTCGGGCACCGGCTGCCGACGCCAGCCCGGCAACACCAGCTTGAACGCCTGCAAGCCACCGGCACGGCGGGTCAGCGGCACGTGCGTCATGCCGTGCCGCTTCACCGGCCGCAGGTGGACGCGCGGGTCACCCGTCTCCGGCGCGTCGACCAGCTCGTCCAGCGTCACGCCGTAGACGCGCGCGAGCGGCAACAACAACTCCAGGGTCGGCCGACGCTGCCCCGACTCGAGCCGGGACAGCGTGCTGACCGAGATGCCGGTGGCACCGGCGAGCTCGGCCAACGTGGCCGCACGCTCCTGGCGCAGCGTGCGCAGGCGTGGGCCCACGGAGTCCAACGCGTCGTCGAGCTGTTCGGCCATCCGCCTAGTTTGCTACACCAGCAACAAACCTTGCCAGATCGCGCGGGCCGTGCGCATGCTGCCGGCATGGCTACGACGAATTACGACGTCATCGTGATCGGCGGCGGCTCCGCCGGCCTCGCCGCCGGCGTCATCCTCGCCCGCTCGCGCCGGTCGGTCGCGGTGATCGATGCAGGCCACCCACGCAACGCGCCCGCGGACGGCGTGCACAACTTCCTCACCCGCGAGGGCACACCACCCGCAGAGCTGCTCGCCGTCGGCCGGCGCGAGTTCACCGGGTACGGCGGCACGCTCATCGAGGCCGAGGCCACCGACGCCAGCCGCGACGGGGACGGCTTCGCCGTCGAGCTCGACGACGGCCGCCGCCTGGCGGGCCGCCGCCTGCTGATCACCACCGGACTACGCGACGAACTGCCCGACATCCCCGGGCTGACCGAGCGGTGGGGTCACGACGTCCTGCACTGCCCCTACTGCCACGGCTGGGAGGTCCGCGACCAGCAGATCGCGATCATCGGCACCGGCCCGATGGCCGCGCACGGTGCCTCGCTGTTCCGGCAGCTCACGGACCGCGTGACTCTGTGCCTGCACAACGCGCCGCTCGACGACGAGCAGCGCACGCGACTCGCCGCCCGCGACGTCCGGATCACCGACAGCCCGGTCGAGACCCTCGTCGTTGACAGCGACCGTCTCGTCGGCCTACGGCTGACGGACGGCACGGTCGTCGATGCGGACGCCGTGGTGGTCGCACCACGATTCGTCGCGAACTCGGCCGTGCTCACGAGCCTCGGCGTCGAGGTCCGCGAGCACGAGATGGGCGTCGGCCGGCATGTCGTCGTCGACCCGATGCAGCGCACGTCCGTGCCCGGGGTCTACGCCGCCGGCAATGTGTCCAACCTGATGGCGCAGGTCATCAGTGCGGCGTCGGAGGGGTCGGCCGCGGGCGCCATGATCAACGCCGACCTGGTCACCGAGGACTTCGATCGGGCCGTCGCCCGGGCTGGCGTGCCGGCATGAGCGTCGGGTACGACCAAGCCTTCTGGGACGAGCGGTACCGCCAGCACGCGCACATCTGGAGCGGCAACCCGAACCCGCATCTGGTCGCGCAGGCCGAAGATCTGCGGCCCGGCCGCGCGTTGGACGTCGGCTGCGGCGAGGGCGCGGACGCGGTCTGGCTCGCGCAGCGCGGCTGGCAGGTGGACGCGATCGACGTGTCCGAGGTCGCGCTGAACCGGGCACGTGAGCACGCCGGGGCACAGGGCGACCGCGTCACCTTCCGCCGCGTCGACCTGATGACCGAACGCGACCTCGGCGACGCACGCTACGACCTCGTGTCCTCGCAGTACCTGCACCTACCGCCGGACGTTCGGACGGCGGTCATCGCGTCCCTGGCCACCGCGACGGCCCGCGGCGGCACGCTGCTGATCGTCGGGCATCACGTCAGCGACCTCCAGGTGGTGCCGCGGCCGAACGCGCCCGAGCTGTTCTTCACCGGCGCGGAGATCCGCGCAGCGCTCGTCGCGGACGAGTGGGACGTGCTGATCGACACCGCCGCGCCACGCACCGTGCCGCACCCCGAGGACGGGCGCACGGTGACGATCCACGACAACGTCTTCTGCGCCGTTCGGCGCTAGCCAGAGGTCAGACGAGGTCGAACGCCGCGAGCTCGTCGTCGGTCAGCAGCCGTGAGCGGATGAGGAACCGCACGCCGTCCGGCGCCTCGACCGAGAAGCCGGCGCCGCGCCCCTTCACGACGTCCACCGTGATGTGCGTGTGCTTCCAGTACTCGAACTGGCTCACCGACATCCACATCGGAATGCCGCGGTCCAGTCCGACGTCGAGATCGCCGAGATGCACGTCGGCGTCGCTGGTGATGAAGTCGCCGTCCTCGAAGCACATCGGCGACGACCCGTCACAACAGCCACCGGACTGGTGGAACATCAGCGGGCCGTGCCGCTTGGTCAGGTCGCGCAGCAGCTCGGCCGCTGTGTCAGTGACGCCGACGCGCGAATGCGTGTTCTCCGGCGCCGTCGAGGGCGATGTGGTGTCGGCGGTGATGTCCGATGTGCTGATGGCTGCCTCCTCGTGTCAGCGGCCCGTCGACAGGAGTGTCCCCCGCCGACGGGCCGCGTCACATACCCGGTTTAGAAGAAGCCGAGCTTGTCCGGTGAGTAGGACACCAGTAGGTTCTTCGTGTTCTGGTAGTGGTCGAGCATCATCTTGTGGTTCTCCCGCCCGACGCCGGACTGCTTGTAGCCGCCGAACGCCGCGTGCGCCGGGTACTGGTGGTAGCAGTTCGTCCAGACCCGGCCCGCCTGGATGGCGCGCCCCGCCCGGTATGCCTGCGACCCGTCGCGCGACCACACGCCCGCGCCGAGGCCGTACAGCGTGTCGTTGGCGATCTTCAGGGCGTCGTCCTCGTCGTCGAACTTGGTCAGCGAGAGCACCGGGCCGAAGATCTCCTCCTGGAAGATCCGCATGCCGTTGTGCCCCTCGAACACCGTCGGCTCGACGTAGTAGCCCTCCGCGAGGTCACCGTCGAGGTGCGCGCGGTTGCCGCCGGTGAGCACCTTGGCGCCCTCCTGCCTGCCGATGTCGAGGTAGGACAAGATCTTCTCGAGCTGGTCGTTGGACGCCTGCGCGCCGATCATCGTGTCGGTGTCGAGCGGGTTGCCCTGCTTGACGGCCTTGACCCGCTCCAGCGCGTCACCGACGAACTGGTCGTAGATCGACGCCTGCACGAGCGCACGCGACGGGCAGGTGCAGACCTCGCCCTGGTTGAGCGCGAACATCGTGAAGCCCTCGAGCGCCTTGTCGTAGAACGCGTCCTTCTCCCGCGCGACGTCTGCAAAGAAGATGTTCGGGCTCTTGCCGCCGAGCTCGAGCGTCACCGGGATCAGGTTCTGCGACGCGTACTGCATGATCAGCCGACCGGTGGTCGTCTCCCCGGTGAAGGCGATCTTCGCGATGCGGCTGGACGACGCGAGCGGCTTGCCCGCCTCCGAGCCGAAGCCGTTGACGACGTTGAGCACGCCGTCGGGCAGCAGGTCGCCGATGACCTCCATGAGCTTGAGGATCGACCACGGCGTCTGCTCGGCCGGCTTGAGCACCACGCAGTTGCCGGCCGCCAGCGCCGGCGCGAGCTTCCACGTCGCCATCAGCAGCGGGAAGTTCCACGGGATGATCTGGCCGACGACGCCGAGCGGCTCGTGGATGTGGTACGCGACGGTGTCGCCGTCGACCTCGGAGATGCCGCCCTCCTGCGCGCGGATCGCGCCGGCGAAGTAACGCCAGTGATCGACGGCGAGCGGCAGGTCGGCGGCCATCGTCTCGCGGATGGGCTTGCCGTTCTCCCAGCACTCGGCGATCGCGAGCATCTCGAGGTTCTCCTCGATGCGGTCGGCGATCTTGTTCAGGACGAGCGCCCGCTCGGCGGCCGGCGTCGCACCCCAGGCACGCTTCGCGCCGTGCGCGGCGTCGAGCGCCTTCTCGATGTCCTCCGCGGTGCCGCGGGCCACCTCGGTGAAGGGCTTGCCGGTGACGGGGGTGATGTTCTCGAAATACTCCCCCTTGGCCGGGGGCACCCACTGGCCACCGACGTAGTTGTCGTAGCGGCTCTCGATCTTGACGGGGCTGTCCGCCGTTCCGGGCATTGCGAAGACAGGCATGCGGTGAACCTCCGAGGTGTGACGCCGGCCATCGGGCCGCTATGCCGTCACCGTAAGCAGCGCAACGTTGCAACGACGCTGCAACGGTGCGGCATCAGCTGTGCGAGCGCCCGAACAGCGCCTCGAGCCGACGCGCCTCGGCCACCGCGACGGGCTGCAGCGGGGACGTCGACGGCAGCGTGCGCGACTGCTGCTGCCACATCGGCAGATCCTGCGCACCCCACCGCGACCGCGTCCACGCGACCATGAGGTCGGCCTCGCCGCTGGCCAGCACCGCGGCGCGCACCTGGTTCTGCAGCGCGTCGCGGCGCTGTTCGACGCCCGGCGACGACGACTGCGGCAGCAGCGGCCCCTTGTACAGACGCAGGGCGTCGCGCACCCGGCCGGCCGCCAGCTGCGCGGCGACCGCCGACCAGTCGCACTCGGTCTGCACCACGATGCGGTACGGCCGCGACTGCAGCACGCCCGCACCGAGCAGGTTGCGCAGCCGGGTCATCTCCGAGCGCATCGTCGACGAGTGCACGTCGGCGGCGTACACCTCGATCTCGAGCTGTTCGGCACTGAGACCGTCCGGTTGGTCGACGAGCACCGTCAGGATGTCGCTGTGCCGCGGGCTGAGCCGGTGGCTGCGGCCGCCGATCTCGGCGATGCAGTCGGGCAGGCCGAGGCCGCGCAGTCGCAACGTGCGCTCGGCCGCGGCGGCGCCAGGTGGCGACCACAGCCGCGGCGAGTGCAGCAGTCCGCGCTCGAGCCCGATCCGGGCAAGCTCCGACTCGGCCATCCGCGCCGCGGCGCGCACCATGCCCATCGTCTGCGGGCCGGCGACGTCCGCGCCGCCGGTGATGTCGACCAGCCCGAGCACCGCATGCGTCTCGGGATCGTGGATGGGGACGGCGGCACAACTCCACTTCTGCACCAGCCGGTTGAAGTGCTCGCTGCTGGCGATCTGCACGGGCGAATCGAGATGCAGCGCTGTGCCCGGCGCGTTGGTGCCGGCGTGCACCTCGTCCCATGCCGCGCCCTCGACGAAGTTGATCGACTCGGCGCGGCGCAACACGCCCGGGGCGCCGCAGACCCACAGCAGCTTGCCCTCGGCGTCGCCGACGGCCATCACGCACTCGCAGTCGACGGCCGCGCGACCGAGCACGTCGTAGAGCAGCGGGAACACCTGCGACAGCGGGTGCGCGGAGCGGTAGTCGTCCAGATCGGCGGGGTCGAGCACCACCGGCGCCAGCTGCGCGTCCGGGTCGACGCCGGCCGCGGACGAGCGCAGCCATGAGTCCGCCACGACCGGACGCACGGAATCGGCCACTGTGGCGCCGCCGTCGCTCAGGAACGCCGCGTGGGCGCGACGCCGCGCACGTTCGGCGGCGGACTCGGTGGTGACGGCTGCCACATGGTTAGTCAAGCCCGCGGACTGCCATCTGCCAACCGTAAGCGCTAAAGTTAGGCAACCCTAAGTCGGAGGTACTGAGATGGCGCCCGAACAGCGCCGGCGTCCCGCGCCGCGCCGCACGCAGGTCGTGCAGACCGAATGGCTGACGCCGCACCTGCGCCGGATCGTGCTCGGCGGCGACGGACTGCGCGACGGTTTCGCGCCCGTGCACGCCGATTCCTACGTCAAGGTGCTGTTCCTGCACCCCGGGGTGCGCTACCCCGAGCCGCTCGACCTGGACACCGTGCGCGCCACCTTCCCCGCGCAGCAGTGGCCGCGGATGCGCAGCTACACGGTGCGCAAGTGGGACGCCGAGCGCGCCGAGCTCACGCTGGACTTCGTGGTGCACGGCGACGACGGCGTGGCCGGCCCCTGGGCGGCCGGTGCGCGAATGGGCGACGTCGTGCATCTGCAGGGCCCGGGCGGCGCGTACTCCCCCGCGGCCGACACGCCGCACCACCTGCTGATCGGCGACGAGAGCGCGCTGCCCGCCATCGCCGCCATCCTCGACCGGCTCGACCCGGACGCCGCGGTGGACGCGTTCGTCGAGGTCGACGGCGCCGGCGACGAGATCGCCCTGTCGCGGCACGTCACCTGGGTGCACCGCGACGGCGCGAAGGTCGGCGACGCGCTGCTCGCAGCCGTCCTCGACCGCCGGGTCGACCCGGGCACGCACGCCTTCGTCCACGGCGAGGCCGGCTTCGTCAAACGACTGCGCCACTGGCTGCGCGTCGAGCACCAGCTACCGGCCGCGCAGATCTCCATCTCCGGTTACTGGCGGCTGGGCAGCGACGACGAGGGCTGGCGTGCGGGCAAGGCCGCGTGGAACGCCGAGGCCGAGGCGGCCGAGGCGGCGGCCGGCCTGCGTCCCACCGGCTGAGCGAGCGTCAGCCGAGCAGGCCGCGCACCGCGATCGCGCGGCGCATCTCGTCCGCCTCGTCGGACGCGATGCGGCGTAGTGCCGACGGCTGATCTGAACGGGCGACGAACTCCTCCGCGGCGGTGAGCGTGTCCTGCTCGACGGCCAGGCTCGGGAAGCTCGGCCCGGCGATGCCGGTCAGCGCCCAGCCGGAGCGGAACCGCGCCGTGGCCGGCATGTCGGTGAACCATCGCTGCGCGTAGGGCTGTGCCAGCTTTTCCTGACCGGGCACCGAGATGCCGTCGGCGAGCGCGATCAACTGGTACTGCGACAACGCGGTGTCCGGGTCGATGAGCGCATCCCACGCCTGCGCCTTTGCTGCGGCGTCCGGCCGAAGCGCGCGGCAGCGCGTCGCGTGCACCAGGGCGGACGCGGAATGGTCGGCGTCGTAGGCGGCGTCGATCTGCTCGTCGGAGAGGTCACCGAGGGCCGCGCGGCGTTCGAGTGCCAGCCAGCGCAGCTCGTCGTCGACGTGCAGTCCGTCGACCGGCCGTGCGTCCGCCGTCCAGCCGCGCAGCTGTTCGGCGTCGGCGGTCAGCGCGATCCACGCGCGCGCCGCGGTCAGCTGCGCGCTGCTCGCGGCCGGGGCCACCTCGAGACCGGTACGCACCGCCGCCGCGAGCGACGTGGTCAGCTCGTCGCGCTTCACGCCGGGCGCGACGAACCGCGGCAGCGCGTCGGTGACCCACCGCAGCACGCGGCCGATCACCACATCGCTCTCGTACGGCATGCCCGCGATCACCGCGCGCACGGCGAGGTCGGGCGCGACGAGCCCGTCGGCGAGCGCGGTGCGCAGGGCGTTCCACAGCACGACGCGCACCGTGTCGTCGCGGGTCTGCGCGAGCACGTCGGGCACCAGTGCCCATTGCGCGTCGACCAGCCGGACGGTCGCCCACGACTCGTCACCGGCATTGGGCACGACGATCTGGTGCGCGGCGACGTCGGCCAGCTCCAGCGCGAGCTGGTCCGTCTCCAGGAGCACATCGCGTGTGGACCCGTCGGGGAGGACACGGACGGACAGCGCGTGCGGGCGGTCCGCCGGTGGTCCGAACAGCGGCGCGGCGCGGCGCAGGTCGAAACCGTGCGCGTCGTCCGACGCCGTCACGGACACGATGTCGACGCCGGCGCTGCGCAGCCAGTTGTGGGCCCAGCGTTCGAGATCGTCGCCGGTCGGGGTGCCCGCACCGGCCTGCGACGCCCATGCGGACAGCAGATCCGCGAAAGTCGCGTTGCCGTAGGCGTTGGTGCGCACGTGCTCGCGCAGCCCGGCGAGGAACATGTCGTCGCCCAGATACGCGGAGAGCTGACGCAGCACGCTTGCGCCCTTGGCGTAGGAGATGCCGTCGAAGTCCTCCAACGCAGAGCGTGCGTCGGCCGCGCCGTTGCCGGCGACGGGGTGTGTCGACGCCCGCCGGTCGGCTGCGTAACCCCAGCCCTTACGGGCCGCGGAGAAGTCCGCCCATGCGGGCATGTCGCTGATCAGCGTTGTCACCCGGTGCGCGAGGTACTCGGCGAACGACTCGTTGAGCCAGAGGTCGTCCCACCAGCGCATGGTTACGAGGTCGCCGAACCACATGTGCGCCATCTCGTGCACGACGGTGGTGGCGCGCTGCACCAACTCCCCCTCGGTCGGTTTCGAGTGGAAGATCATCTGATCGCGGAAGGTCACGCAGCCGGGGTTCTCCATCGCGCCCCAGTTGAACTCGGGCACGAACGCCTGGTGGTACTCGCCGAACGGGTACCGCACCTCGAACAGGTCGTGGAAAGCGTCCAACGAGCGGCCGGTGAGCTCGAGCAGATCCGGTGCGTCCCGGTCGAGGTCGTCGGCGAGGGCCGCCCGCACGTGCAGGCCCAGCGGGATGCCGTCGTGCTCGCCGAGGACCGAGTGGTACCGGCCGGCGACGAGCGTCACGAGGTACGTCGCGATGGGCGCGGTCTCGGCGAGCTGCCACACGCCCGGGCCGGTGCGCGTCGCCGCGCCGTTACCCACCACGGTCCACTCCTCGGGACACCGCACGCGCAGCTCGAAGCGCGCCTTCAGATCCGGTTGGTCGAAGCAGGCGAACCAGCGCTTGGCGTTGTCGACCGACGACGTCGCACAGAGGTAGACGTTCCCGTCGGCCGGGTCGGTGAACTTGTGCAGCCCCTCGCCGTCGTGCGAGTAGTCCATCCGGGCGCGCACGACCAGTTCGTGCGTGCCGCCCAGCCCGGTCAACGCCAAGCGCCCGTCGGCGTACGGGTCGGCGGCGAGCGGCTGGCCGTCGAGCGTCGCCTCGATCAGCTCGGTGCACACCACTTCGACGAACGTCTGCGGCTCGTGTGCGGTGAACGTGATCGTGGTCGTGGACGTGAATTGGTCGCCGTCACCGGTGAGGTCGAGCTCGATGCGGTAACCGGCGACGTCGACGGCCGCCGCGCGCTGCTCGGCTTCGGCCCGCGTCAACGCGATCATGAACGCACTTTACGCGGCAGTGCGTACCGTCTAACCATGCTCGTGCTGATCGTCGTGCTCATCGTGCTGCTCATCGTGCTGCCGCTCGTGGGTTGGACGCTGTGGCTACTGCTCAGTGCCGCGCTCGTCGGCCTTGTCATCGGCGGCCTGGCGCGCCTCGTGCTGCCCGGCCGTCAGGACATCGGCATCCTGTCCACGATCGTCATCGGCTGGATCGGCTCGGTGTTCGGCAGCCTGCTCGGCCGGCACGTCGCTCACACCGGAACGTTCCTGACCGTGCTGATCGAGATCGGCGTGGCCGCTGTGCTGGTGGCAGTGGCGAGCAGCGCCATGGGCAACGTCGCCGCGCGGCGCAACGCCAGCCTGCGCCGCTGACCGGACCTGCCCGCGGCCCGGCGCTGCGCCGCGGCATGTTCGTCACGACCGCTGCTTCGCCAGTTCCACGACGCCGATGGCTTTCTCGGTGAGGCTGCCCAGGTAGAGCGTGCCGCTGCGCTCCCACACGCTGGTGACGAACGCGTACCCGACGTCGGCACCCTGCAGGTCGTGGACGACCTCGCCGTCGAGCGAAACCCCGAGCACCCAGGCCACCTTCGCCGGCTTCGGCTGGACTTTTTCGGGCAGCAGCCAGACGAGCTGGCGGAGCACACCGGGCAACGGGAGCAGCCGGTCGAGCAACGGGTTGCGCTGGGTGGGCAGCGAGATCCACACCAGCCCGTCGCTGCCGAGCGCCATGTTGTCCGGGAAGCCGGGCAGGTTGTCGATCAACGTGTCGCTCGTGCCGGCGGCCGGACCGCTCAGCCAGTATCGCGTCACGCAGTAGCGCGCCGTCTGCGCCACCAACACGAAGGAGCGGTCCGGCGCGAGCACCACGCCGTTGGCGAAGTCGAGGCCGTCGAGCAGGGTCTCGACGGTGCCGTCGGCGTCGCGGCGGAACAGCCGACCGGTGCCGGAGTGCTCGAGAATGTCGCCCATGTGGTGCTCGAGGTCGAAGCGCCGGGTGGACGCACTGAAGTAGATCGACCCGTCGGTGTCGTCGAACACGACGTTGCTGGCGAAGTTCAGCGGCCCGTCGTCGACGTCGCCGACCAGGACGTCCACCCCACCCGAGGTGGGGTCGACGCGCAGCAGGCCGCGGCGGCTGTCGCACACGAGCAGCGTGCCGTCCGGGCACGGCTCGAGGCCGAGCGGGCGGCCGCCCGTGTTCGCGACGGTCTCGGTGGCGCCGGACGACGGGTCGACGCGCACGATGCGACCGTCCCCGAGGCCGGCGAGCACCCGACCCTGCGCGTCGACGACGACATCCTCCGGGCCGGCTGCCGGCAGCTCGAGGCGGCGCAGCGGGGGCAGCGGCTGGACGCTCGTCGTCCGTCGCGCCCGCTCCGGCGCTCGCGGCGGGGTCCAGCGCTTCGGGTGGATCAGCTGTAGCGGCACATCTCGTGCCTACCCCACCGGCGGCTTTTGGGCGAATGCGCCGAAGTGATCATTTTGTGCCCGATGGTTCGAACGAGCGGTTTGGTGGTTATACCGGTTGCCGTGACCGCCGTCGCCCCCACGCGCGAGCTCCCCGTTTCCGATGTCCAGGCGTCGCTGCGACTGCAACTGCTGCGTCCCGGTGATCCAGACCTGGACGACGTCTATGCCTTCGAACGGTTGACCTTCGAACGCAGTTACGGCGTCGCACCCGCCGAACATGACGCCGAGTTCGGGCCCTATCACGCCAGATCGCTGTTCGTGTCGGTTGCCGAGGTGGACGGGCGCGTCGTCGGGATGATGCGCCTGATCATGCCCGGTGCCGATCCCGAAGCCGAGCCGATCAAGACCTTCGTCGAAGCGGCGCTGGCGCCGTGGCATCTCGACGTCGCGCGCGCGATACGCCTGTGCGGTATCGACGTCCGGCACACCTGGGACGTCGCCACCCTATCGGTCGACCGCACGATCGGTACGCGCCGCGCGACCGTGCTCGGCGCGCTCTACCACGCGCTGGTGAACCTCGCTGCCGGCAACGATGTCCGTTACCTGACGATGACCGTCGACGAGCGGGTGCGCAGCACGTTGCGGATGGTCGGCCTGCCCACGACGGCGCTGCCCGGCGCACGGCCCGCACCGTTCGAGGGGTCAGCAGCCAGCACACCGGCCTGGGGCAACTGCGCGGACATGCTGAGCCAGCAACGACAGCACAACCCGGAGGCGCACCGCCTCATCCGGCTCGGCGTGGGTCTCACCGACGTCGAGATGCCGGACAGCGCGTCCTACCGGCTGGCCGAGCCGGTCGTACGGCACCCGATCAGTGTCGGGTCAGGCGCCGGCCGCCCGCGCACGCGCTTCGGCGCGGCGACCGTCACCCACTTGCCAGTCCGGGGAACGCGGACGCCGCCTGCTGCCATTCGCTGATCCACGCTTCGGCAGCGTCCGCCGGTAGCGGCCGGGCGAAGTGATATCCCTGCATGACGTCCACGCCGATCGCGATCAGCGCGGCTGACGTCACGGCGTCCTCGACGCCCTCGGCGACGACTCGCAGGCCGAGCGCGTGCGCGAGGCGCACGGTGGAATCGACGATCGTGGTCACCCGCGGGTCGCCGACCATCGAGCCGACGAACGACCGGTCGATCTTGAGCTCGTCGACCGGCAGGTCGCGCAGGTAGGCGAGTGACGAGAAGCCGGTGCCGTAGTCGTCGATCGAGATCTGCAGACCGGCTTGGCGCACCTCGGCCAGCACCATGCGCGCTCGCTCGGGGTCCGAGACGAACGAGTCCTCGGTGACCTCGAGCACGAAATCGCCGGGCTCCAGTCCGCAGCGTTCGACGGCGTTGAGCAGCTGGCGCACGAAGATGCCGCTCATCAGCTCGGGAGGCGCGCAGTTGAGGGCGATGCGGGTGCGCAGCCCCTGGGCCCGCCACCGCGCCAGATCGCCCGCAGCCATGTCGATCACCATCTCGCCGAGGCGCGGCATCAGCCCGGCATTGCGGGCGATGGACAGGAACGACAGCGGCGAAGCCAGTGAGCCGTCGGAGTGGCGCCAGCGGATCAGCGCCTCGACACCGACGACGTGCTGGTCGGCCGCGCCGATCTGCGGCTGGTAGTGCACCTCGAACTGCTCCTGCGCCACGCCGTGCCGCAATTCCTCGGTGAGCCGCAGGCGTCGACGGGTGAAGTCGTCGCTCTCGGGCTCGTAGATCACGATGCCCGACGTGTTGGCCTTCGCCTGGTACATGGCGACGTCGGCGCGACGCAGGATGGCCGACCCGCTGGTGTCCGACGGTTCGCGGGTCGTGATCCCGATCGACGCATCGACGATGAGCTCGATGCCGTCGACGAAGTCGGGGCGACGTACCTCGGTCATCGCGCTCGCGGCGATCTCCATCAGGTCCAGCTCGTCGACGGTGGGCGCGATCAGCGCGAACTCGTCGCCGCCGAGTCGGGCGACATGAACGCTCTCGGGCAACGCCGCGCGCATCCGCGCTGCCGCGGTATGCAGGACGGCGTCGCCGTAGTCGTGGCCCAGCGTGTCGTTGATCTCCTTGAAGCCGTCGAGGTCCATGATCATGAGACCGAACTGCACGTCGTCGGCCAGATCCTGCGCGAGCTGGGCGTTGATGGCCCGGCGGTTCGGCAAGCCGGTGAGGTCGTCGGTCATGGACAGCTCGATGGCTCGCGACGCCGAGCGGGCGTCGCGCAGGGCGATGTACAGGCGGGTGCCGGTGGCAGCCAGTGTCGCTGCGCCGAGCAGTGCCACGGCGCCGCCCAGACGCAGTTCCGGGCGCAGCAGCAGCACGACCACGGCAGCGACGCCGGACAACGCCAGGACGGCGGCCGGTACCTCGCCGGTGGCCTCGCGCCCGGCTGCGGCCCTGGGCATGCTCGCCGCGGCGACGATCAGTGCGAAGCCCGCACCCCACAGCGTCACGCTGACGACATCGGAACCGGTGCTGCCGTGCATCACGCGGTTGACGAAGCCGAGGTCGGCGGCGGCGAGGGTGACGAACCCGGCGATGAGCAGGTGGCTGCAGCGGTCGTTGCGCCGTACGCGCAGCACGATCTGCGCCACGACGAGACCCACCAGCGCGAGATCCAGCACCGGGTACAGCAGCGCCACCCACGGCGCAGCCCCGGAACCACCCAGGACGAGAACGACGAGCGGCCCGGCGGCGCAGGCGCTGCCACCGCACACGATTGCGGCGTCCAACGAGGCCGACAGGGCCCGCGAGGGCCGCTGGTCGACGTCGAAAACCAGGAACAGGACGAACAGGACGTAGCTGACCAGGAACAGGATCTCGCCGGCGGCCAGGTGCGCCTGGCCGTCGCCGCTGGACGCCCCCTGCAGACTCGCCGACTCGACGCACCACATGACGAGCGCGGCGAGCAGCAGCATGGTCGGAGTCCGCCACGTGCCCCGGCGAATCACCGCCAGCACCAGCCGCGCGCACAGGGCGGCGAAGAAGACCGCGCAGAAGTAGGTCACCGCCGACCGGTTCGGCTGCATGCGCCACCCGGTGACGGCGAGGTCGATGCCCACCCCGGCCGGCAACAGCAGCCAGACGAGGCGGCCCAGCACCCGGTCTGCCCACTGCATCCTGGCGTGCCTCCTGAAGGACCCCCGTCCGGTAGCTACCCCTGCATTATGAACCAAACAAACAGTAACTTAACACGAATACGATCAAACAACAAAGTTGATCAGCCGGCCGGGCACCGCCACCACGCGGCGCACCTCGCTGTCGGCGAGCGCTGCGACAACGCGCTCGTCAGCCCGCGCCGCCGCCTCGATGGCTGCCGCGTCGGCGCCTGCCGGCACCATGATCACGGCGCGGCGCTTGCCGTTGACCTGAACAGGCACCTCGACGGTGTCGTCGACGAGCAGCGACTCGTCGGCCGCGGGGAACGGTTCCCAAGCCAGCGAATCCGGATGCGCGAGTCGTGACCACAGCTCCTCGGCGATGTGCGGCGCCAGCGGGGCGAGCATCAGCACCAACGGTTCCGCGACCGCACGGGGGGTGCCGCCGTTCGGGTAGACCTGCGTCACCGCGTTGGTCAGCTCGGTGATGCGCGCGATGGACGTGTTGAACCGCAGCGACTCGAAGCCCGCACGCACGGCCTGGATCGTCTTGTGCAGCAGCCGGTTCAGCTCGTCCGGTAGCGCGTCCTCGGACACGTGTGTCTCGCCGGTCTGCTCGTCCACGACCACGCGCCAGATGCGCTGCAGCTGGCGGAACGGTCCGACGACCGCCTTCGTGTCCCACGGCCGGTCCTGCTCGAGTGGTCCGGTGAACATCTCGAACATCCGCAGGGTGTCCGCGCCGTACGCGGCGTACATCTCGTCGGGCGTCGTGACGTTCTTCAGCGACTTGCCCATCTTGCCGAACTCCTGGCGCACGGGTAGCTCGCCCAACACGAAGCCGTCCGCGGTCTCGACGACGTCGGCCGCCGGCACGTAGAAGCCCTCGGCGTTGGTGTAGGCGGCTGCCTGGACGTAACCCTGGTTGACGAGCCGGTGGAACGGTTCGGCGGACGAGACGTGCCCGAGGTCGAAGAGCACCTTGTGCCAGAACCGCGCGTAGAGCAGGTGCAACACGGCATGCTCGACGCCGCCGACGTACAGCTCGACACCGCCCATCGGCCGCTCGGCGTTGGGGCCCATCCAATAGCGCTCGGTCTCCGGGTCGACGAGGTGCTCGTCGTTCGTCGGATCGAGGTAGCGCAGCTCGTACCAGCAGGAGCCGGCCCACTGCGGCATGGTGTTCGTCTCACGCCTGTATTTGCGCGGCCCGTCGCCGAGGTCCAGCTCGACCTCGACCCAATCGGTCAGCCGACCCAGCGGTGGTTCGGGAGTCGACTGCGCGTCGTCTGCGTCGAACGAGCGCGGGCTGAACTGGTCGGTTTCGGGCAGTTCCAGCGGCAGCATCGACTCGGGCAGCGCCACCGGCAGGTCGTGCTCGTCGTAGAGGATCGGGATCGGCTCGCCCCAGTAGCGCTGCCGGGCGAACAACCAGTCCCGCAGCCGGTAGGTGGTGGCGCCCCGACCGTGCCCGTCGGCCTCGAGCCACTCGATCATGCGCGCCTTGGCGTCGGCGACGTCGAGCCCGTCCAGCGAGAGTCCTTCGCGCGCGGAGTTGATCGCCGGGCCGTCACCGGTGTAGGCCTGCGACTCGTCCCAGCCGGGCGGTGGCGCGACGGTACGGATGACCGGCAGACCGAAGACCTCGGCGAACTCCCAGTCGCGCTCGTCCTGCGCGGGTACGGCCATGATCGCGCCGGTGCCGTAGCCCATGAGCACGTAGTCGGCGACGAACACCGGGATCGAAGTGCCCGTGACCGGATTGGTGGCGTAGGAGCCGGTGAACACACCGGTCTTCGCGCGGTCGCCGGCCTGACGCTCGAGGTCGGACCGCCGTGCCGCGGCGGCCCGGTAGGCCTCGACGGCGGCGGCCGGGCCGGCCTCGTCGTTCGTCCACGCCGGCGGCGTCCCGTCCGGCCAGGCCGGCGTGGTCAACGACTCGACGAGCGGGTGTTCCGGGGCGAGCACCATGTAGGTGGCGCCGAACAATGTGTCCGGCCGGGTCGTGAAGACCTCGATCGGGCCGGCCGGCGAGTCGAAGGCCACGTGTGCGCCGGTGGACCTGCCGATCCAGTTGCGCTGCATGGCGCGCACCTTGTCCGGCCAGTCGATGCGGTCCAGATCCCGCGCCAGGCGGTCGGCGTAGGCGGTGATGCGCATCATCCACTGCGTCAACGGCTTGCGGAACACCGGGAAGTTGCCGCGCTCGCTGCGCCCGTCGATGACTTCCTCGTTGGCCACGACGGTGCCCAGGCCCGGCGCCCAGTTGACCATCGCCTCCGAGCGGTAGGCCAGCCGGTGGTTGTCGATCACCTGTCGCTTCTCGACGTCGGTCAGCTCGTGCCACGGCTGGCCGGACGGATTCGTGCCCTCGTTCGGCGTGCGTGTGCCGGCGTCGAGCTCGGCGATCAGCTCGGCGACTGGCCGCGCGCGGTCGGCCGCGGTGTCGTACCAGGCGTTGAAGATCTGCAGGAAGATCCACTGCGTCCAGCGGTAGAAATCCGGGTCGGTGGTGTTGACCCGGCGCCGTTCGTCGTGGCCCAGGCCCAGGCGGCGCAACTGCGCAAGGAAGACGTCGATGTTGCCGTAGGTCGTGGTGCGCGGGTGCTGGCCGGTCTCGACCGCGTACTGCTCGGCAGGCAGGCCGAACGCGTCGAACCCCATGGTGTGCAGCACGTTGTCGCCGCGCATGCGCCGGTAGCGGGCGTAGACGTCCGTGCCGATGTAGCCCAGCGGGTGCCCGACGTGCAGTCCTGCCCCGGACGGGTACGGGAACATGTCCATGATGAAGCAGTGCGGACGGATCGCCACCCGGTCGAACCCCGCGGCGAGCGGCCCGGCGGGGTTGGGTGCGTCGAAAGTGCCCTGCTGGCGCCACCGCCGCTGCCACGCCGTCTCGAGGGAGTCGGCGAGCGTTGCGGTGTAGCGGAACGGCGGGACATCAGCGGCGCCGGGTGGCTGCGCTGGGGTGCTCATGCTGGCTCCTTCGCCATGTGGCCGGGACAAACGAAAAGCCTCTGCAAAGCAGAGGCTCGGCCGCGCTGCCGGGGGATCCCGGTGGTCAGCGCGGCCCGGTAAGCGCTAGGCGTCCCGACGTCACGAGAGAGAGGATACGCCGCGACCCGCCATCGACCCGCGGGATCGGCGCCCGGTACGGCACCGGTGCACGCCCCGCGCCCGCCGTCCGTCGCCGCCGGGCGCGGGGGCACCACTCGACACTGTAAAGGTTTTCCGCCGTTGGTAGAGCACGCAACGACAATGTCGTGGCTCACTTTGTCGAGAACTCGCACAAATTAGCGGGAACGCACCTACGCCTGCGCGTCGGCGGCCTCGCGCTCGTCGGGTTCGGCGTGTTGCCGGTCGGGCAATCCGACGTTGTGCGCCCACAACCGCCACCCGCCGGCCGCATTCCGGGGGGACTCGGCGAGCTCGCTCCAGTGGCAGTTCGACAACGACATGAGCGGCCGGTGGTCCTGGTCCAGCCCGAGCAGCGCGTTGATCAGCGCCATCGAGCTCGCGCCGTGCATGACCATGATCGTGAGCGCGACGTCCGGCAGTTGGGCCACTGCCGCGTGGACCCGGGCTGCGACCTGCTCGCGGGTCTCGCCGCCGGGTCGGCTCACGTCCCGCCCGGCGGTCCATTCCGCGTACTCGTCCGGAAAGCGTTGCGCGACGTCCGCGATCGTCAGGCCCTCCCAGTGCCCGAGCCCGCGTTCGCGCAGCCGCGCGTCACGCCGTACCGGTAATCCGGTCGCGGCGGCGAGGAATTCGGCGGTCTGCACGGCACGCATCGCATCGGAACTGACCAGCAGGTCGGGCTGCATCGCCGCGAGGACTTCGGCGGCCGCGCGGGCCTGCTCGCGGCCGACGTCGTCGAGCGGTGGGTCGACGTGCCCCTGGAAACGGTGCTCGGCGTTCCAGGCGGTCTGTCCGTGCCGCAGCAGGATCAGTCGACGAGCGCTCACTCGCCCGCGCTGGAGACGTTGTCGCGGGTGGTGGCGGCAGCGTCGGTGAACGGGATGAACGGACAGTCCTTCCACAATCGTTCGAGGGCGTAGAAGACGCGCTCCTCGCTGTGCTGGATGTGCGCCACGACGTCGCCGTAGTCGAGCAGCACCCAGCGGCCGTCCCGCTGCCCCTCGCGCCGGATCGGCTTGTGCCCGGCGTTGCGAGCCGCTTCCTCGACGGCGTCGACGATCGCCTCGACCTGCCGCTCGTTGTTGCCGGTCGCTACGACGAAGACGTCCGTGATCGCCAGCCGGTCGCTGACATCGATCAGGACGATGTCGGTGGCGAGTTTGTCGGCGGCGGCTTGCGCGATGACGTCGGCGAGCGCGACGGCCTCGTCTGTTGCGGTCATGATGGTCCAGCGTACTGGCGGTACAGGCGGTGCTTGTTGATGTACTGCACCACGCCGTCGGGCACCAGATACCAGACGGGGCGACCGGCGGCGACGCGCTCCCGGCACGCGCTCGAGGAGATGGCGAGCGCCGGCACGTCGAGCAGGGTCACCGAATCGGTGGGCAGGTGCTCGTCGGACAGCTCGTAGCCCGGGCGGGTGACGCCGACGAACTTGGCCAGCCGCAGCACGTCGGCGGCGTCCTTCCAGGACAGGATCTGGCTCAGCGCGTCGGCGCCGGTGATGAAGAACAGCTCAGCGCCGGGCCGCTGCGCCGCAACGTCGCGGATGGTGTCGATCGTGTACGTCGGGCCGTCGCGGTCGATGTCGACCCGACTCACCCAGAAGCGCGGGTTCGAGGCGGTGGCGATGACGGCCATCAGATAGCGATGCTCGGCCGGGCTGACCACGCGCTCGCTCTTCTGCCACGGCTCGCCGGTCGGCACGAACACGACCTCGTCGAGCTCGAACAGCGCGGCGACCTCGCTGGCCGCGACGAGGTGCCCGTGATGGATCGGGTCGAAGGTGCCGCCCATGATGCCGATCCGGCGTGTCATGCGCGCGATCCTACGAGCGCGCAATCACGTACGGTCTGCGGGTGGACGCGTGGTACGAGTACCGACTCGTGTGGTCGCAGCACCCGTGGGTGGCGTTGGTGTTCGTGCTGGCCGTCGCCTGCGTCGTCGCCGGCCTCGTCGGAACGTTCCTGGCCAACCTGCTGGCCATCGTGTTCATCCCGGGCCTGCTGATCGCCTACGGCCACCACCTCATCGTGACGCGCAAATACGGCTGACCGAGCCGCCGAGCGGCCCGTGATCCGACGCGTCAACCGTTCTTCCGAGCGACGACGCTGCTGCCACATCAGCTCTGTCAGACGTCACTTCTATAATCGAACGTATGAGCAGCGGGGTCGACTATCGCCGAGTCGATCACGCGCGCCGGTTGGACCTGCTCGCGGAAGTACGGCGTCGGCGCGCCGAACTCGACGTGACCGAGACGCAGTTATTGGCCGCGATCGCGACGGATACCCGGCCCTACCCGGGCGAGTCCCGGCCGTCGGACAAGGACTGGGTTCGTGAGGACGTCGCGTGCGTGCTGCACGTGTCGTCGGCGACGGCGCGGCACAAGCTCGAGGTCGCGACCGAGCTGATGACGCGCGCGGGTTCGCAGACGTTCACCCAGTTCACTCAATCGGTGCACCGAGCGGTGTTGGCCGCCGATCCGCGCTGCGCCGAGGAGAAACACGACGCGAACCGCGCGCAACGCCGAGTTGTGTTCACGCCGGTCGAGCACGGCATGGTCGAGCAGTGGGCGTTGCTGCCCGCCGACGGAGCCACCGCATTGCAGTCGCGCGTGCAGGCGCTCGCCGACTCCTGGAAGGGACTTGACGACCGCACCGCAGACCAACGCCGCGCCGACGCGTTGTGCTCGCTCGCGGTGGGCGACGCCACCACGCAGACGCCCAGCACAGTCAACGTCACCGTCGCCCTCTCGACGCTGCTCGATCTCGACGAGCAACCGGGCGAGCTCGACGGGTACGGAGCGGTGTCGGCGTCGGTCGTGCGACGCGTCGCGTTCGAACGTGGCGCGACATGGCGGCGGCTGGTCGTGGACCACCGAGGCCATATCGTCGACGCGTCCGCCGCGACGTACCGGCCGCCCGCAGCAATGCAGCGCTTCGTCGAGGCGCGCGACCGCACCTGCCGCTACCCGGGCTGCCGCCGGAAAGCGGTTCGCTGCGAGATCGACCACCTGAGGCCGTGGCGCGCCGGGGGCACGACTGATCCGGCCAACCTCATCTGCCTGTGCTCGCGGCACCACCACCTCAAACACGAAGCAGGATGGACACCTCGGCGCGACGATGACGGCGCCGCGACGTGGACCAACCCGACCGGACAGGTTTTCGTGCGACCCCCGCCCGAGCCGCCGCCGTACTGACGCCGGTTCGGGACTCAGCGCAAGCGGAACTCGGGCATCGCCAGCGGGCCGGCCGGCGAGAGCCCCAACGCCTGCGCCAACCCACGCAGATCTCCCCAGCCGGACGTCACCGACGCGGCGCGCGGATCCTCGCTGGAGATCGGGCGGCGCAGCCGGTCGAGCGGCGCGACGTGCAGCGCGGGACGCAGCGGCGCGTCCGGTTTGAGGCCGGCCCGCGACCGTGCCAGGGCCGTGGCGGCACGCAGGCCGCCGAGCTCGTCCACCAGGCCGTTGCGCGCTGCGTCGGCGCCGGACCAGATGCGCCCGCGCGCTACCGCGTCGACCGCTTCCACGCTCATCCCCCGGCCCTGGGCCACCTTGGCGACGAAGTCGTCATAGACGCGGTCGAGCATCGCCCCGAGCCGCGCACGCTCGTCGTCGCTGAAACCCTCCCGCAGCGAGAACATCTGCGCGCTGCCGCCGTGCATCACCGTGCCGGTGGTCAACCCGAGACGTTCGAGCAGTTGCGCGACGACGACCTTGCCACCGAGCACGCCGATCGAACCGGTGATCGTCGCGGGCTGGGCGACGATCACGTCCGCCGGGCACGCGACGAAGTACCCGCCGGAGCCGGCCAACGACCCCATCGACACCACGACCGGCTTGCCGGCTTCGCGCAGCAGCGACACCTCGCGCCAGATGGTGTCCGACGCGACGCCCGAACCACCCGGCGAATCGACCCGGAACACCACCGCGCGCACGTGCTCGTCGGTGCGCGCCGCGCGCAGTGCCGCGCTCACCGTCGCGCTGCCCATCCGCGCTCCCCCGCCCGGCGTCGGCCTGCTCCGACCGACGACGATCTGGCCGTGTCCCTCCACCAGCGCAACGACGTCGCGGTGCCGGCGCAGCATCGCGGCGGGCTTGCGCCTCGGCGTCCACCGGTCGGCGAACAGCAGGCGCACGTCGTCACCGCCGGCCCGCTCACGCACGTCGGCGTACACCTCGTCGCGGTAACCCAACCGGTCGACGAGACCGGCGTCGCGCGCCTGCTCCGCGCCCATCGGCGCGACGGTCGACAGCTCCTGTACGCGCTCGGGGCTCAGGTCCCGCCCGGCGGCGATTGCGTCGACGGCCCCGTCCCACGTCGATTCGACGACGCGATCCAGCGCCTCGCGGTGCGCCTCGGTGAACTCGGTGTTCATGATGCGGTCGGCGGCGCTCTTGTACTCGTAACGCTTGTCGAGCTGCGGCTCGACGCCCAGCTTGTCAAGGGCCCCGCGCAGGAACGTCGTCTCCGCGGCCACGCCGAGCAAGGCCACCTCACCGGTCGGCTGCAACCACATCTGCGTGCACCCGGAGGCGAGGACGCAGTCGGCGGTGCCGTTGCCGCCCTCGCCGAGCGACTCGGCCCACCCGACCACCGGCTTGCCGGTCGCGGCAAAGGCGCGCAGCCCCGCACGCAATTCCTGCATCGTGGCCCACGGCAGCGTGCCGCCGCCGATCTTGACGACGAGCCCGCGCACCCGCCGGTCGTCACCGGCCTCGTGCAGCGCGCGCAGGACGGCCCGCAGCCGCGGCCGGTTACGCGTGCGCAGCTTGGCGACGACATCGCCCGGTTCGGACTCGACAGGCGCCTCGGTCAGGTCGAGTTCGAGCAACAGCGGGCGGCGGTCGGTCAGCGTAGGCATACGTCCACGCTAGCCAGCGGCGGTTACCAGTGGACTCCGCGCAGGATGTGCGCGAACGCGACGCTCTCGGTGGACGGCTGCTCGGACTTCTTGTCCTTGCCGCCCTTGGCCGCGATCGAGTCGGGGAACAGCTTGTAACCCGCGTTGAGGACGACGTCGACGCCGCGGGGTGCCACCTGGTAGGCCAGCGCACCGGTGTTGCCGAGCGCCGTGCCGACCTTCTTCGGCTTGCGCACCATCGCCTTGCAGATCAGGTCGGCCGCATCCGTGGGCGCCATCGTCGGGAACCGGTCGTAGATCTTCGTCGGCGCGATCATCGGCGTGCGCACCAGCGGCATGTGGATCGTCGTCAGGTGTACGCCGTCGTCGATAACCTCGGAGGCGATACACCGCGAGAACGCGTCCAGCGCCGCCTTCGACGCCACATAGGCCGAGAAACGCGGGATGTTCGTCTGCACGCCGATCGAGCTGACATTGATGATGTGCCCGCCGCTGCGCCCGTCCGGCGCGGTCTGGCGCATCACCGGCAGCAGCGACAGGATCAGCTTGACCGGGCCGAAGTAGTTCAGCTGCATGGTGCGTTCGAAGTCGTGGAAGCGGTCGTAGGACAGCGCGATCGAGCGCCGGATCGAGCGGCCGGCGTTGTTGACCAGGACATCCACCCGGCCGTGCTCCTGCAGCACCTCCTTGGCCATCCGCTCGATGTCGCTGGAATCCGACAGGTCACAGCGGTGCACGAAGGCGACGCCGCCGAGGTCCTCGATCTCGAGCTTGGTCTGCTCGAGCTTGTCCGCGCCACGCGCGACGAGGACGACTTTGCCGCCGGCCGCGCCGACGCGCAGCGCGGTGGCCCGGCCGATGCCCGACGATGCGCCGGTGATCATGACCGTCTTGCCGTGGATGGCGCGGGCGAGCAGCTTGTCCTTGCGGCGGTCCGGGCTGTAGTTGCGCTCCCAGTAGTCCCAGAGCACCTGGACGTACGTCGCGACCGGCGGCACCTCGATGTCCGACCCGGCGAGCACTGCCTGCGTCTTGGTCGAGTCGAAGTGCGTGGGGTAGGTCAGGTAGGCGAACATCTCGCGAGGGATGCCGAGCTCGGCCAGCGCCAACGCGGTGACCTGCCGCGCGCCGGGCAGCTTGGACAGCGACTCGGTCAACCGGGCGGGCAACCCGTCGAGTGCGCGGGCATCGACGTTGAGCGTCGGCTGCGGTGCCTTCGCCGCCTTCGTCAGTGCCTTCATCAGACCGCCGACGGTCAGCGGGTTCGGGTCGGTGAGGTGGAACGCGCGGCCGTCGAGGTCGGGCTGGTGCGCGATGTAGTCCATGGCCTTCGCGACGTAATCGACCGGCACGATGTTGATCTCGCCGCCGTCGATACCCACGACCCGTGCCCACGACGGCGTGACGTTGCGCAGCCGCTGGATCGCGCGGAAGAAGTAGTAGGGGCCGTCGATCTTGTCGATCTCGCCGGTGTCGCTGCTGCCGACGACGGCGCCGGGCCGGTAGACGCGCCACGGCACCGAGCACTCGGCGCGCACAACGCCCTCGGACTCGTGCTTGGTCTGGTAGTAGGGGTTGTGCTCGTAGTCCTGCGCCTCGTCGAACATGTCCTCGGTGAAGACGCCCTTGTAGAGGCCCGCGGCGGCGATCGAGCTGACCTGGTGGAAGTGCTTGGCGTGCAGCGCTTCGGCGAGTTGGACGGCGTGCCGGGTGCCCTCGACGTTGGCGACGCGCTGGCTGTCGGCGTCGGCGGTGAGGTCGTAGATGGCGGCGAGGTGGAAGAAGTGGTCGATCTTGCCGTCCAGCGGCTCGATGTCGTCGGCGTCGACGCCGAGACGCTCCTTGGACAGGTCGCCGATGACGGCGACGATGCGGTCGTCGTCGGCGCCGAGCCGGGCCTTGAGCTCATCGAGCTTGTCCAGCGAACTGGCGCGCATCAGGCAGTAGATCGTGCCCTCGCGCTCGAGCAACTGGCACAGCAGGAAACGGCCGATGAAGCCGGTCGCGCCGGTCACGAAGTAAGCCATCTGGTCCTCCCGCGAACCCCGTCGTTACCGGCCAGTGTCACGCAGTGGTACCCCGGACGCCAGTGCAGGTAAGCGCCGCGGCCGAATGCGGCGCGCAGCCTCAGAAGCGCAGGTGCGGGAAGATCGCGCCTACGGCGAGCCCGGCGATGTAGAGCCAGCCGAACGCGCGGTTGTGCACCAGGCAGACGCGGTGGTACCAGAGCGGCCAGCCGACGTAGCCCGCAGGCGCCTCGGCCGGCGCGGGGCGCGCCATCACCTGCACGGCCTTGAGGGCGCGTGGCGCGGCGATGATGATCACGAGCGCGAACGGCGTCAGTGAGCCGAGCGCCACGGCCAGCACGGTCACGGCGTACATGCCGATCACCGACGCCTGGTTGAAGCCGCGGGCGCCGCGCTCGCCGAGCACGACGGGCAACGTGCGCTGGTGGTGCTCGGTGTCGAACTTGCGCTGGTCGACGTGCTTGCCGACGAGGATGGACATGACGCCGAGGCCCGGCGGCACCGACGCCGCGAACGCCTCGCCGGACCACTTGCCGGTGATCACGAAGTAACCGCCGCCGATCATCAGCGGCCCCCACACGACAAAGGCGGCGACCTCGCCGAGGCCCAGCTCCTTGAGCGCGCGCGGCGCGGCGTCGTAGGCGTAGAGCAGCACGGCGCCGGCCAGCGTCAGCCACAGCGCCGGCAGCCCGCGCAGCGCGATGAAGTACGCGGCGATCGCCACCGACACGACGCCGAGCACCACCAGGCCGCCGGCGAGCAGCCGCGCGGACACGGCACCCGAGGCGATCGGGTGCAGCGTGTAGCGCCGGCGCGGCGAGTCGTCGGTGTCGTGGCCGCGGCGGTAGCCGAAGTAGTCGTTGGACAGGTTGCTGACCGCGTGCAGCACCAGGTAGCCGACGAAGACGAGCACGAACGGCACGACCTCGAACCGGCGGTGCGTCGCCGCCAGCAGGCCGGCCATCACGGCGGACTGCGCGGAGATCACCAGGATCACGCTGCGCGCCGCGTACAGGAACCGGGTCACGGGATCGAGGTGGCCGAACTCGTCGGCCTGCGCCGGGTAGAAGCCGGTGAACGCACCCACCCACGCGAATGCCCCACCGCGTACGGGTGGCCGTTTGCCCGGCGCCGGTGCCGGGACGGTGGTGCTCATGACGTCGAGAATACGGCGGCTGCGCGCTACCGGGCCGCCCCGCGTGCCGCAGTGAGCACGTCGTCACAGACGGCGGGCGGACCGTCCTGGTTCCACTCGCGCTGCGTCAGCGTGACCACGGTGAGGTCGAGGTCGGGAACGTTCGTCCATGCCGTGCCGAGCCCGCCGTCCCAGGAGTAGCTGCCGTCGTCGAGCACGGACATGCCCAGGCCCCAATTGCGTCCACTGAGCAGATCGAAGCCCGACCAGTCGTTCGTGCGCTGCTCGACGGTCAGCTGCGGGCGCACCATCTCGGCGACGAGTTCCGGCCGCAGCACGCCCGCTCCCCCACGCAGCAGCATCCGACCGAAGGCGAGCACGTCCGACGCCGTCGAGAGCAGGCCGGCCCCGCCGTCCGCGAACGCCGGTGGCCGCGACCACTGGCCGGTCGGCTCGTCGGTGACCTGGAACGTGCCGTCGGCGCCGAGCCGGTAGCCGCTGGCGAGCCGGTCCACCTGCTCGGTGTGGAACGCGGTGTCGTGCATGCCGAGCGGCGCGAACAGCCGCTCACGCATGACCGTCTCGAGCGGTGCGCCGGCCGCGCGGGCGACGAGCACACCGAGCACCTGCGATCCTGTCTGGTACAGCCACTTCACCCCGGGCTGGACGACCAGCGGCAGCTCACCGAGGCGGGCGATCCAGGTGTCCGGGTCCGGTGTCGACCCCGGCGCGGGCTCGCCGAACGTGTGCAGCTCGCGCTCCTGCGTGGCGGTGAAGATGGGCCACGGCTCGTGCGCCGTGAACATCGCACCCTGCATGCCGAAGCCCCAGGTGAAGGTCAGCAGGTCGCGCACGGTCACCGGTCCGCGGGCGGGTTCCGTGTCGTCCAGCGGACCGTCCGGACGGCGCAGCACCTGCCGGTCGGCGAGTTCGGGCAGCAGCGCATCGACGGTGTCACCGAAGCGCAGCAACCCGTCCTCGACCAGGGCACACACGACGGCAGCCGTCATCGGTTTCGTGATCGACGCGATCCGGAACAGCGAGTCCGCGCGCACCGGTGCTCCGTCGACGGCCAGCCGACCCGCCGTGCTGAGGTGGACGGTGTCGCCGCACGCGATCGCCGAGACCACGCCCGGGGCCTGCCCCGACTGCACCGCAGCCGCGACGATCTCGTCGATGCGCGCACGGCCCGCGGCCGTCAGGTCGTCCATCCGCCCACCGTAGGGGTGGGGATGGCCGACGTGCGGGGCCTGCAGTCCCGGGCGTTCTCGGCGCATGGCACGCTGGCGCGACGTGAGCGAAGCCGACGACCTCCTTGCCCTGCTGGCCGAGCCGGACGCCGACGTCGTGATCGAACCGCCGGGGTCGGGCACCGGGTACTGGGCCGGCGCGCCCTCGGCTGTCTGGCACGACGGCACGTTCTACCTCGCCTATCGGTTGCGCCGGCCGGTGTCCGAGGGCCGCGGCTACGCCAACGTCGTGGCCCGCTCCGCCGACGGCGTCGAGTTCGAGACCGTCGCCACCGTGACCAGCGACCAGTTCGACTGCGCGTCGCTCGAGCGGCCCGCGCTCGTGCCGCTGGACGACGGATGGCGGCTATACGTCTCGTGCTCGACTCGAAATTCCAAACACTGGTGGATCGAAGCGATCGACGCACCCGACCTCGCCGATCTGGCCGGCGGCGAGCGCACTGTCGTGCTCGCGGGTGACGAGCAGTCCACGGCGTGGAAGGACCCGGTCGTGCGGCGCAGCGGCCCCGGCTGGCAGATGTGGGCGTGCCGGCACCCGCTCGCCGGCCGCGGCGATGACGACGGCGAGGCGGACCGGATGACGAGCGTCTATCTGACCAGCGACGACGGGATCAGCTGGACCGAGCAGTCGACAGCCCTCGAACCGACCCCGGGTACCTGGGACGCGCGCGGGGCGCGGATCACCAGCGTGGTGCGCAGCGGCACCGAATGGGTCGCTCTGTACGACGGCCGCGAGACCGCGGAGCAGAACTGGTTCGAGCGCACCGGCGTGGCGCAGGGCTCGTCGCCGGAGTCGTTCACCGCGTTCGCCGGGCCGACCGGCGACGGGCGCACCGTCCGGTACGTGAGCCTTGCCGAGTCGCCGTCGGGCACCCGGCTCTACTGGGAGGCGTCGCGCTCGGACGGCGCCAACGACCTGCGCACCGCGAACGTGCCGCGCCCGCTCTCGCCGAGCCAGTCCTGAAACGAGCGGCCGAGCAGGTGCTCGAGCAGGGCGACGTCGTCGACGAAGTGTGTGACGAGCTCGCGCCGCACCGCGGGATCGAGTGACGGCCGGTGCGCGTTGCCGCGGCGCAGCACGGCGCGCAGCGGACGCTCGGCGAAGCGCCAGGCCTGCGGCGGCAGGTAGCCGCCGACCGCGGCGCCGCCGCGCACGACGTGGCGCACCGCGTCGTTGACCGCGCCCGGACCCACCCAGGCCGACATGTTGGATCCGGGCACCGTGTCGAGCACACCGGTGTCGATGCCGAGGAACTCGCAGATGCCGTCGAGTGTGGACACCGGCTCGTCGACCAGCTGCCGGTAGCGCACGACGTGCACTTGCTCGCGCGGGACGTGCTCGTACAGGTGCTGCAACTGTGCGCCGTACCGGCCGAGGTCGAGGTAACGCCAGAACGGCGCCCAGCCGTCGCGCGCTCGTCGCGGTTCGAGCTCGCAGGCCGTGCCGAAATCGGCCTCCGGCTCCAGGCCGTCGGTGCGCAGGTGCGTCCAGTTGGAGTACGCGCGGTCGACCGGGTCACGGATCACCGCGATCAGCTTCATCGCCGGGTTGGCCGCCGCTATCCGGGCATGCGCCGCGGTGTCCCAGAGGTAGAACGGCGTGCTCTCCCCCGCGAGCGCATATGGCGGCTTGGCGGCGAACAGCGCCTCGTAGCGGTCCAGCCGCCAGATCCACTCGCGGCTGCTGTGCGCATCGCCGGGGCCACGGTGATGCCGGCGTGCTGGCGGCCGCTCGTCGGTGAGGAAGAACTTCGGTTCCTTCGGCGTCGACAGGAACAGCTGCGGATGTTGCTCGAGCGCCGCGTGCAGCGCAGTGGAGCCCGCCTTCGGCGCACCGATGACGAGGAAGTCCGGCATGACCACGCCGTGCACCTTACCCACTGAATCGGTAGACAAAGCAACGGTGTGCTCGACCGGCCGACCCTCAGCGGGTGTGGCCGTCGCCGGTGACGACCCACTTCGACGACGTCAGCTCGGCGAGGCCCATCGGCCCGCGCGCGTGCATCTTCTGCGTGGAGATGCCGATCTCCGCGCCGAAGCCGAACTCCGCGCCGTCGGTGAAACGGGTGGACGCGTTGACCATCACCGCGGCCGAGTCGACCCGCTGCACGAAACGGCGGCTGGCCGCGAGGTCCTGCGTCACGATCGCCTCGGTGTGCCCGGACGACCACCGGCGGATGTGCGCGATCGCGTCGTCGAGGTCGTCGACCACCCGCGCGGCCATGTCCAGCGAGAGGTACTCGCGGGCCCAGTCGTCGTCGGTCGCCTGCTGGACGCCGTCGACGGCGGCGAAGTGCTCGTCGCCGTGCACCACCACACCGGCCGCCTGCAGCGCAGCGGTGATCCGTGGGACGAACTGCGCCGCAACGGCGCGGTGCACGAGCAACGTCTCGGCCGAGTTGCACACGCTGACCCGCGACGTCTTCGAGTTGACGACGATCCGTTCGGCGACGTCGAGATCCGCCGCGGCGTCGACGTACACGTGGACGTTGCCGACGCCCGTCTCGATCACCGGCACGGTGGCGTTCTGCACGACGTAGTCGATCAGCCCGGCACCGCCCCGCGGGATGACGAGATCGACGAGACCACGCGCCCGCAACAGATGCAGCACCGACGAGCGGTCGGTGCCGGGCACGAGCTGCACGGCATCCCTCGGCAGACCGGCCTTCTCGGCCGCACCGGCGAGGACGTCGACCAGCGCCGTGTTCGACTCGTACGCCGACGCCGAGCCGCGCAGCAGCGCCGCGTTGCCGCTCTTGATCGCGAGACCGGCCGCGTCGACGGTGACGTTCGGCCGCGCTTCGTAGATCATCGCGAGCACGCCGAACGGCACCCGCACCTGGCGGATCTCGAGGCCGTTCGGTTGCGTGTAGCCGCGCAGCACCTCGCCGACCGGGTCGGGCAGGGCGGCGACGTCGCGCAGCCCCTGGGCCATCGCGGCGACCCGCTCGCCGGTGAGCGTCAACCGGTCGAGCAACCCGTCTGCCATGCCGGTGTCGCGGCCGGCCGCAAGATCGCGCGCGTTGGCGGTGACGATGGCGTCCGTCGCTGCGTCGACCGCCTCGGCCATCGCGTGCAGCGCGGCGTCCTTTGCCGCGCGCGGCAGCGGTGCGAGTTCCGCGGCGGCGTCACGGGCGCGAGCGGCGACGGCGCGGACGTCGTGCTCGGTGACAGCCTCATCGCTCACCGCACGATCCTACGAACTCCCTCGAACTCCCTCGAACTCCTACGAACTCCAGTGATCTCCTACGAACTCCAGTGATCAACAGCAGTTTCTGGTCGCCCTGGCGACCATAAACTGCTGTTGATCACCGGAGGGGTGGGGCTGCTACAGCAGCACGGTGTCGTCGCGGTGGACGAGCTCGCGGCGGAACTCGGCGGGCAGCTCGCTGGTGCGGTGCCCGAGCAGCGGCGGCAGGTCGGCGGCGTCGTAGCCCACCAGACCGCGGGCGACGGCCACGCCGTCCGGCCCCACGAGGTCGACCGGCTCGCCGGAGTAGAACTCGCCGCTGACGCCGGTGACGCCCGCCGGCAGCAACGACTTGCGCCGCGTGACGATGGCACTGACCGCCCCCGCGTCGAGCTGCAGCCGGCCGCGCGGTGTCGTCGCGTGCCGCAGCCAGAACAGCCGCGACGCGCTGCGGTCGCCGGCCGCACGGAACATCGTGCCCGCGCGGCCGAGCAACGCGTCCGCGATCCGCTCGGCCGACGACAGCACGACCGGGATGCCCTCACTCGTGGCGATCGCGGCGGCGTCGATCTTCGTCGTCATCCCGCCGGAGCCGACGTGGCTGCCCGAGCGGGTGACGTCGATGCCGGCGAGCTGCGCCATCGACGTCACCTCGGCGATGAACTGCGAACCGGGACGCCCTGGCTTGCCGGTGTAGAGGCCGTCGACGTCGGTCAGCAGGACCAACGCCTCGGCGGTGACAAGATGCGCCACGAGCGCGGCGAGCCGGTCGTTGTCGCCGAAGCGGATCTCGTGCGTGGCGACGGTGTCGTTCTCGTTGACGATCGGCGTGACACCGAGCGCGAGCAACCGCTCGAGGGTGCGGTCGGCGTTGCGGTAGTGCCCGCGCCGATGCAGGTCGTCCGCGGTGAGCAGCACCTGACCGACCTGGCGGCCGTAACGCGCGAACGACGTTGCGTACCGCTCGGCGAGCAGCAACTGGCCGACGCTGGCAGCGGCCTGCTGCGTGGCGAGATCACGCGGACGTGTCTTACGACCCAGCGGCCCGATGCCGGCGGCGATGGCGCCGGAGGACACGAGCACGACTTGCACACCGTCGGCGGCGCGGGCGGCCACGGCGTCGACTATCGCGTCGAGCCGCTCGGGATCGAGTCGGCCGGCGGTGGTCAGGGACGACGAGCCGATCTTGACGACGACGCGCCGGGCGGCAGCGACCGCATCGCGAGTCACCCGTCCACCTCGTTGTCAGCAACGTCGTCGACTTCGTCGTGCGTGCGGCGCGCCCGCTTGGCGGACAGCCGCTCGTCGGCGCGGGTGCGTTTCGGCCCGGTGTCGAGGCGCTCGTCGTATCCGCGGCGCATCGGCGCGTACTCCGACTCGTCGACGCCGCCGGTCGGTTCGAAGTCGAAGGTCACCTCGCCGATGGTGACCGCCGAGCCACGTTGCGCACCGAGCTTGGCCAGCTGCGCCTCGACGCCGAGCCGGGCGAGACGGTCCGCGAGGTAGCCGACGGCCTCGTCGTTGGTGAAGTCGGTCTGGCGCACCCACCGCTCGGGTTTGGCGCCGCGCACGACATGCGCGCCCGGCTCCGTGCTGTCCGGCTCGATGGTGAAGCCCGCGTCGTCGACGGCCTTCGGGCGCAGGACGATGCGTGTGGCGTCCGGGGCGGGTCGCGCGGCGCGGTCGGCGGCGACGGCGTCGGCCAGCGCATAGGTCAGCTCGCGCAGCCCCGCGCGCGCGACTGCGGAGATCTCGAACACCGGCAGGCCGCGGGCCTCGAGCTCCGGCCGGACGAGATCGGCCAGTTCGCGCGCCTCGGGGACGTCGATCTTGTTCAGGGCGACGAGCCGCGGCTTGCCGAGCAGCTCGCCGAACGTCCCTTCGTAACCGGCCAGTTCCGCCTCGAGCGCGTCGAGGTCGGAGAGCGGATCGCGGCCGGGCTCGAGCGTCGCGCAGTCGAGTACGTGCAGCAGCACCGCGCATCGTTCGACGTGGCGCAGGAAGTCGAGGCCGAGCCCCTTGCCCTGGGCAGCGCCGGGGACGAGGCCGGGCACGTCGGCGACGGTGAACGTGGTGTCGCCGGCCGCGACGACGCCGAGGTTCGGCACCAAGGTGGTGAACGGGTAGTCGGCGATCTTCGGCCGCGCGGCGGACACCGCGGCGATCAGCGACGACTTGCCGGCGCTCGGGAAGCCGACCAGTCCGACGTCCGCGACGCTCTTGAGCTCGAGCACGACGTCGCGGCTCTCCCCCGGCTCACCGAGCAGAGCGAAACCGGGAGCCTTGCGCTTTGTCGAGGCGAGGGCCGCGTTGCCCAACCCGCCGCGACCGCCCTGCGCTGCGACGAACTGCTGCCCGGGCCCGGTGAGGTCGGCGAGGACGTCACCGAAGTCGTCGAGCACGACGGTGCCGTCGGGCACCCGCAGCACGAGGTCCGCGCCCTGCCCGCCGTTGCGGTGGCTGCCAGCGCCCTGCTTGCCGTTGGCTGCCTTCTGGTGCGGGTGGTGGTGGAAGTCGAGCAGGGTGTGCGCGTTCGAGTCGACGGCCAGCACGACGTCCCCGCCGTGGCCTCCGTTACCGCCATCCGGTCCGCCGAGCGGCTTGAACTTCTCGCGGTGGATGGAAGCCACGCCGTGGCCGCCGTTGCCCGCCGTCAGGTGCAGCACCACGCGGTCGACGAAGTCGGGCATGGCAACGCTCCTTTCAGGTGGGAAGACGAAGGGCGGACCGGTTTACCCGGTCCGCCCTCGCGTGCGTGTGTGCTGCCCGGAGGTCAGACCCCGGTCGGCAGGATGTTCACGGTCTTGCGCCCGCGCGAGGTACCGAATTTCACGGCACCTGCCTCGAGCGCGAACAGCGTGTCGTCCTTGCCGCGGCCGACCCCCGTGCCCGGGTGGAACTTGGTGCCGCGCTGGCGCACGATGATCTCGCCGGCCTTCACCTCTTGGCCGCCGAAGCGCTTGACCCCGAGGTATTGCGCGTTCGAGTCGCGACCGTTGCGCGAGCTCGACGCACCTTTCTTGTGTGCCATGACGTGATCCTCTACTTCGAGCTGATGCCGGTGACCTTGAGCTGCGTCAAAGGCTGACGGTGGCCCTGCCGCTTGTGGTAGCCGGTCTTGTTCTTGAACTTGTGGATGCGGATCTTGGGACCCTTGGTCTGGGCGACGACCTCGGCGGTGACGCTCACGTTGCCGAGCTTCGCGGGCTCGTGCGTGACGTCCTTGCCGTCGACCAGCAGCAACGCGGGCAACGACACCTGGACGCCCGGCGCGGAATCGAGCTTCTCGACCTCGATCACATCGCCCTCGGCGACCTTGTACTGCTTGCCGCCGGTCTTGACGATGGCGTACACGATCCACTCCTACGAAGAAAAGGCTGGCCACGTTCGTTGACGGGCTCGGTCACACGTCGGGCCCACGTACGCAGGCCGTTGTTCAGATTACGGCATGCGCGTCGAGCGAGGCAAAACCGCGCCCTTTCGCAGCCCTCAGGCCGCGCGGTGCCATCTGTAGGACACGTCCGGCGCTCGGGTCGCCGGTGGTGATGTGCTGCCCGGCAGCTCGGGCGGCGCGTTGGCGTAGGTGTGTCCGGTGGGTGTGGTGGTGGTGATGGTGTGGT
>NZ_CAXTQF010000012.1:0-53045 GCF_964246335.1 uncultured Jatrophihabitans sp.
CCGCCGCATCTCATGGAGCCCGGCGCCGACGGGCCCGGCGTCCAGGAACTGCTGGGGCACGCGTCGGTGACCACCACCCAGATCTACACGCTGGTCACCGTGGACACGCTGCGCGAGGTGTACGCGAGTGCCCACCCGCGAGCGGGTAGCCTCGGCCCTCGTCACGCCCCGGCCAGGCAGCGTCGCGCCGGGGCCGGGAACGGCACCGGGGCAGGAGGGCAGAGCCGCACATGAGCATCTCGACTCGGCCGGAGCACGAGCCCGAGCGAGACCCGCAACAGTCCGCCGAGCAGGCCGCCGGGCGCCCACGTCCGGGACCCGGCCCGAAGCGCGTTCGGCCGGGTGTCGCGGCCGCTGAGGCGCAGCTACCCGATGCGGACGCGCTGTTCCCGGCGGCACCCGCCGAGCCCAGCCGGTCCGCGGATCCGGCGCTCGCGCGGCGCAAGCGCGAACTGCTCGAGCCGCCCGTCCTGGACCGACACGGCCCGGCCCGCGTGCTCGCGCTGTGCAACCAGAAGGGCGGGGTCGGCAAGACGACGTCGGCGATCAACCTGGGCGCCGCGCTCGCCGAGGTCGGCCGACGGGTGCTGCTCGTCGACTTCGATCCGCAAGGTGCGCTGTCCGTCGGCCTCGGTGTGCAGCCGCACCAGCTCGAACGCACGACGTACAACCTGTTGATGGAACGTGCCGCGAGCATCGAGGACACCATCCGCAAGACCTCGGTGCCCAACCTGGACCTGCTGCCGAGCAACATCGACCTGTCCGCGGCGGAGATCCAGCTGGTCGGCGAGGTGGCCCGTGAGCAGGCGCTGTCGCGCGCGCTCGCGCCGGTGCTCGACCGCTACGACTTCGTGCTCATCGACTGCCAGCCGTCACTCGGGCTGCTGACCGTCAACGCGTTGACGGTCGCGTCCGGCGTAATCATCCCGCTGGAATGCGAGTTCTTCAGCCTGCGGGGCGTGGCGTTGCTGATCGACACGATCGACAAGGTGCAGCAGCGGCTCAATCCCGACCTGCGACTCGAGGGCATCCTGGCGACGATGTACGACGGGCGCACCCTGCACGGCCGCGAGGTGTTCTCCCGGGTGCTCGAGGCGTTCGGCGACAAGGTCTACGACACCGTCATCGCCCGCACGGTGCGCTTCCCGGAGACCACGGTCGCCGGTGAGCCGATCACCTCCTGGGCGTCGTCGTCCACCGGCGCAAAGGCCTACCGCGACCTGGCACGCGAAGTGATCGCACGCGCGTGACGCACCGATGAGCACACCGCAGAACGGTTCCGGCGTCGACACGATAGGTGCGGTCGGCGCCGACCGCACCGTCGACGACCTCGACGTGCTGGACGAGGCGGACCTCGGCGAACTCGTCGACGGGACGGTCGCCGCCGATTCCGGCGACGGCGCGTTCCGGGTCCGGTTGGACAACTTCGAGGGACCGTTCGATCTGTTGCTGACCCTGATCAGCCGCCGCAAGCTCGACGTGACCGAGGTGGCGCTGTCCCAGGTCACCGATGAGTTCATCGGCTACCTCGCGGGAATGGGTACCTGGACGCCGGCGGATCTCGGCAAGGCCACCGAGTTCCTGGTCGTCGCGGCGACGCTGCTCGACCTCAAGACCGCTCGGCTGCTGCCGGCCGCCGAGGTCGAGGACGAGGAGGACCTGGCGCTGCTCGAGGCGCGCGACCTGCTCTTCGCACGGGTGTTGCAGTACCGCGCGTACAAACTCTCCGCGGCGTACCTCGCCGAGCTGGACCGCACGCAGAGCCGGCGGCACGGCCGCGCCGTGGAGCTGGAGCAGCGTTTCGCCGATCTGCTGCCGGAGGTCGACATCGGCGTCAGCCCCGCGCAGCTGGCCGCCATCGCCGCCGCCGCGCTGGTGCCGAAGCCGGTGCCGGTGGTGATGACCGACCACGTGCACGCGCCGCAGGTCAGCGTGCGCGAGCACACCGAGATCCTGCGCGAGCGTTTGCGGCGGGTGGGCGCGGCGACGTTCCGGGCGCTGGTCAGCGATTGCGAGCTGACGCTGGAGATCGTCGCGCGGTTCCTCGGGCTGCTCGAGCTGTACCGGGACGGTTCGGTCGCCTTCGACCAGGCCGCGGCGCTGGCCGAGTTGCGGGTGCGCTGGATCGCCGGCGAGCACGCGCCGGTCGCTGCGGACGTCTCGGCCGGGGGCGAGCCCGTCGACGTCGACGAGGAGTACTCATGACCGGCACTCCCGAGCCGATGCCCGGTATGGACCTCGAGGTCGATGGCGAGGTGGACGCGGCAGTCGGCGAGGCCGAGTCGGGGTCGGCGGCGGCCGACATCGAGCCGCAGTCGCTGGTGTCGGCACTCGAGGCCATCTTGTTCGTCGTGGAGTCACCGGTGGCGCGTGCCGCGCTGGCCGCGGCCGTCCAGGCGCCGGTGCCGGTGGTGGAGGAGGCTCTCGGCCTGCTGCGCACGGGCTACGACGAACGCGGTGCGGGCATCGAACTGCGCGACGTCGCCGGCGGGGTGCGCATCTACACCCGGCCCGAGCACGCCGGTGCGGTGGAGCAGTTCCTGCTCGACGGCCAGCGCAGCAAGCTGAGCCAGGCCGCGCTCGAGACGCTGGCGGTGATCGCGTACCGGCAGCCGGTGACCCGCGCGCGGGTGTCCGCGATCCGCGGCGTCAATGTCGACGGCGTGGTGCGCTCGCTGTTGGCCCGGGGGCTGATCGTCGAGGTCGGTACCGATCCGGATTCCGGTGGGGGGCTGTTCCGCACGACCGACGTGTTTCTCGAGCGGATCGGGCTGCAGACGCTCGACGAGCTGCCGTCCCTGGCGCCGTTGCTGCCGGAGATCGAGGGGCTCGACGCGCTCAGCGGCGATGAGTTCTAGCCCGGCCGATCCGGCGACGGACGGCATTCGGCTACAGAAGGCGTTGGCCGCCGCTGGTGTGGGCTCGCGGCGGGTCTGTGACGAGCTGATCGCCGAGGGCCGGGTGACGGTGGCCGGGGTGGTCGCCGAGCCGGGCGCGCGGGTGGACGTGGCCACCGCCGTGATCCACGTCGACGGCCGGCGGGTGGTGGTGCGTGACGACCTGGTCTACCTGGCGCTGAACAAGCCCCGCGGCGTGCTCAGCGCGATGAGCGACGACCGCGGGCGGCGCACCGTGGGCGACCTCGTCGGCGACCGCGCCGAGCGGCTGTTCCACGTCGGTCGGCTCGACGCCGACAGCGAGGGCTTGTTGCTGCTGACCAGCGACGGCGATCTCGCGCACCGGCTCATGCATCCGTCGTTCGGCGTGCGCAAGACCTATCTGGCGACGGTGCCCGCGCCGGTCGGCCGCGATGTCGCCCGGCGCCTGCGTGACGGCGTCGAATTGGAAGACGGGCCGGCGCGGGCGGACACGTTCCGCGTCGTCCAGACCCAGGGCGAGCGCGCGATCGTCGAGATCGTGCTGCACGAGGGCCGCAAACACATCGTGCGGCGGATGCTCGCCGAGGTGGGGCACCCGGTGTCGCGGCTCGTGCGCACCCGGATCGGGCCGGTGAACCTCGGCGGGCAGCGGGCCGGGACGGTGCGCGAGCTGACCGCCGACGAGGTGGCCGACCTGCACGCGCTCGGTGACACTGCCGCCGAACCGGGCGCGGGGCAGCCCTAGTCTCGACGCATGGCAGTGCGGGCGGTGCGCGGCGCGATCCAGATCGACGGCGACGACCGGGAGAAGATCCTCGCCGGCACGTCCGAGCTGGTCGCCACAGTGCTCGACCGCAACGAGATCGACCCGCAGGATCTGATCAGCATCGTGTTCACCGCCACGCCGGACCTGACCGCGGAGTTCCCGGCCTACGCGGCGCGGCAGATGGGGCTGACCGACGTGCCGCTGCTGTGCACGACGGAGATCGCGGTGCCGGGGTCGATGCCGCGGGTGCTGCGGCTGATGGCGCACGTCGAGACGCCGCGCCCTCGTGCGCAGATCCGGCACGTCTACCTGCGCGGCGCCGCCGCGCTGCGCACCGACCTGCCGAAGTAACCTGCTCGACGTGAGCTCGCAGTCCCCGTTCGCCGGCGTCGTCGCGCTCGACGGACCGTCGGGCACCGGCAAGTCGACCGTCGCGCGGCGCCTCGCGGCGCGGCTCTCGGCCCGCTACCTGGACACCGGCGCGATGTACCGCGCGGCCACGGTCGCCGTGCTGCACGCGGATGTGGACCTCGACGACCAAGTGGCGATCGCGGCCACGGTCGAGGCCGCGCAGATCGAGATCTCGACCGATCCGGACAACACCTGGGTGACGCTGGACGGCGTCGCGGTGGACGGTGAGATCCGCACCGCGGACACCACGGCGGCGGTGAGCGCGGTGTCGGCGGTGCCGGCGGTCCGCGCGCAGCTGGTCGCGGCGCAGCGGGAGCTGATCGATTCCGGCGGGATCGTCGTGGAGGGCCGCGACATCGGCTCGGTGGTCTGGCCCACGGCGCGGCCGAAGGTGTACCTGACGGCAAGCGCCCGCGCCCGCGCGGAGCGTCGCGCGGGTGAGGTCGGCGCCGACGTCGACTCGGTCGCCGCGGACATCGCCCGCCGCGACGGGCTCGACTCCAGCCGGGCCGCCAGCCCGCTGACCCAGGCCGCCGACGCGATCGAGCTGGACACCACGGAACTCGACATCGACGACGTGGTCGCCAAGCTGCTCGAACTCGCGCAGGACTGACGTGATGAGCGAGGGGACTTCTACGGCGCTGCCGGTGGTGGCCGTGGTCGGCCGCCCCAATGTCGGCAAGTCGACGCTGGTCAACCGCATCCTGGGCCGCCGCGAGGCTGTCGTGCAGGACGTCCCTGGCGTCACCCGCGACCGCATCGCCTACGACGCGGTATGGAACGGCCGGCGGTTCACGCTGGTCGACACCGGCGGCTGGGAGCCGGACGCCAAGGGCCTGCAGGCCATGGTGTCGGCGCAGGCGGAGTACGCGGTGCAGGCGGCGGACCTCGTGCTGTTCGTCGTCGACGGGCGGACCGGCGCGACGCAGACCGATCTCGTGGTCGCCCGGACGCTGCGCCGCGCGGAGCGGCCGGTCGTGCTCGCCGCGACGAAGGTCGACGACGAACGGCTGGAGTCCGACACCGCGCAGTTGTGGTCGCTCGGGCTCGGCGAGCCGTTCCCGGTGAGCGGGCTGCACGGGCGCGGCAGCGGTGACCTGCTCGACGCCGTGCTCGAGGCCCTGCCGGAGGCGCCGCCGGACACCGACGTCGAGGGCGGCCCACGGCGTGTGGCGCTCGTCGGCCGGCCGAACGTGGGCAAGTCGAGCCTGCTCAACCGGCTGACGGGGGAGTCGCGGGCCGTGGTCGACTCGGTCGCAGGCACCACGATCGACCCGGTGGACAGCCTGGTCGAGCTTGGCGGGCGGACGTGGCGCTTCGTGGACACCGCGGGGCTGCGCCGCCGGGTGCACCAGGCCAGCGGGATGGAGTACTACGCGAGCCTGCGCACCGCCGCGGCGATCGAGAGCGCCGAGGTGGCGATCGTGCTGCTCGACGCGGCCGAGCGGCTGACCGAGCAGGACCAGCGGGTGATCGCCGAGGTGGTCGACGCCGGTCGGGCGCTGGTGATCGCGTTCAACAAGTGGGATCTCGTCGACGACGATCGCCGCGAGGATCTGACCCGCGAGATCGAGCGGGATCTCGCGCGCATCACCTGGGCGCCGCGGGTCAATGTCTCCGCACGCACCGGCCGCGCGATCGATCGACTCGCCGGAGCGCTGGACACGTCGCTGGCGTCCTGGGACGCGCGCATCCCGACGGGTCGGTTGAACACCTGGCTGACCGACGTGGTCGCGCAGACGCCGCCGCCGGCACGCAGTGGGCGCGCGCCGCGGGTGCTGTTCGCGACCCAGGCCGACACCCGGCCGCCGCGCTTCGTGCTGTTCACCACCGGCTTCCTGGAGGCCGGTTACCGGCGCTTCCTGGAGCGGCGGCTGCGCGAAGATTTCGAGTTCACCGGCAGCCCGATCGAGATTTCCGTCCGCGTCCGCGAGAAGCGCCCCCGTTCTTAGCTTGCGTTTGCGCTCGCCGGCGGCTCGGCCAGCACGTTCCCGGCCGTCATCACCTTGAACACCGCGTAGGCCTGCAGGCTCAGCCGCTGGCGCCCGACGACATCGGCGGTGGGTAGCAGGTAGGCGTTCAACTCGCCGTCGACCACGAAGAAGCAGTCGATCTCACCTTGCGAGTAGGACACACGTCCGGCGGATCGCGAGTTGGTGATCGAGACCGCGTAGCTTCCGTCGTCGCGCCACGTCGTGGTCTTGACCTGCACGCGCTGAATCTGCGCGCCACGCTCGACCAAGAGGTCGTAGCGCTGCGGTTCCAACGGCCAGCAGACGGCATAACCCCGCACGGTGAACCACGCGGCGGCCAACATCGGCGCGGCGGTGCGCAAGCGGGTCAGCTCGACAGCAGGGTGTGCGTCAGGTGTCAGCTGCCGCGGTTCGAGATGAGTGATGTCGAGCCCGCGCCGCAGAGCATGGGTGCGCAGGCTGGCCAGTGCGCCGCCGTCAGGCGTCCGCCCGACGCGAATGGCGACCTCGCTCCAGGACGCTGCGTTGTCGACAGCCGCACTCAGTTGCGCGTCCGACCACCTGCGTTGGCCGGTGAGATGGTCGTAGGGAACGCCGAGCTGGTCGGCGCGCCGGCGCGCGGCCCGCAGCGAGCCCGCTGAACTGTCGTTCAGGTCCAACGCCCGGAGCACGCCGCGCCAGGACTGCGCAGCCGCCACTGCCGCGATCAGTTGCTCGTCCGAGTAGCGGCGCGTACCCATGATCGGGACCGTACGGGCGGCCACCGACAATTTCGTGGTCGGGACGACAGGATTTGAACCTGCGGCCTTCCGGCCCCCAGCCGGACGCTCAACCAAACTGAGCTACGTCCCGTTGCCGATTCTCGGCGGGCTCAGCGTATCGCGCCGGAGCGGACCCGCAGCTGCGCGGTAGCTTGATGGCGCGCGGCCGGACGGATGCGCGAGGAGGGTGGACGTGGCTGAGAACGCTGCCGACACCGCCGCACCGCAGTCGACCGACCGGCTGTGGACCATTCCGAACGCGTTGAGCATCCTGCGGCTGTTCGGCGTGCCGCTGTTCCTGTGGCTGCTGCTCGGCCCGCACGCGGACGCATGGGCGCTCGTGGTGCTGGCGGTGTCCGGGTTCACCGACTGGGCCGACGGCGTGCTCGCCCGCAAGCTGAACCAGATGAGCGCGCTCGGCGCCCTGCTCGACCCGCTGGCCGACCGGCTCTACATCCTCGCCACGCTTGTCGGCCTGGTGCTGCGGCACATCATCCCGTTGTGGCTGGCGATCGTCATCGTCGGGCGCGACGTCGTGCTGGCCGTAGCGCTGCCGCTGCTGCGCCGGGCGGGTTACGGGCCGCCGGCCGTGCACTATCTCGGCAAGGCGGCGACCTTCTGCCTGCTGTACGCCTTCCCGCTGCTGCTGATCGGCGCTTATCACGGCACCGTCGCCGACATCGCCCGGCCGATCGCCTGGGCGTTCACCCTCTGGGGCACGGCGCTCTACCTGTGGTCCGGCGTGGTCTACCTGCGCCAGACCGCCGGGCTGCTCCGCGACCCCGTGCACCCGTGAGCACCCGCGGCACGCCGCCGCAGCGCACCGAGCCGGCGCGACTGCTGGTCGAGCTCGTCAGCGACCCGGTCGATCCCGGTTATCGGCAGGCCGCCCGCCGCCGTGCCGAGCGCGGCGGCGGCCGTCACTGGTACGACCAACCCCTCGTTGCCCTCGGCTGCCTGCTGATCGGGTTCGTCGCCGTCGTGGCCTATGTCCACACCCATCGCGGCGCACCGGAGGAGGCGCGTACGCACAACCGATTGGTAGAGCGGGTGCGCAGCGCGCAGCGCAACGCCGACGGTCTCGGCAGTCAGGTCGACACCTTGCAACGCCGCCTCGCGAAGGTGCGCGACAGCGCCCTGCCGCCCGGCGCCCTCGCCGCACAGCTCGGGCGCGCGCAGCTCGGCGCAGGGCAGACCGCGGTGCACGGCCCGGGCATCACCATCACCCTGCGCGAGCCGAAGAAGCCGAGTGCCAGCCCGAGCGCCGGTCGTGTCGGCAGCATCCCGATCGACGCGACGCATATCCTCACCGACCGAGATGTGCGCAGCGTGGTCAACGAGCTGTGGCACGACGGCGCGGAGGCGATCGAGGTGAACGGGGTGCGCTTGACGCCAACCAGCGCGATCCGCTTCGCGGGCGAGGCGGTGCTCGTCGACTTCCAACCCATCACGGCGCCGTACCGAATTGCGGCGATCGGCAACGCCGACGACCTGTCCACGTCGTTCGCGCAGAGCTCGGTCGCGAGCCGGTACCAGACTCTCGTCGGCGTGGACGGCATCGGCTTCTCGATCCACGACGAGCGCCGCATCGACCTACCGGCCGCCGCACCGGTGAATCCGCGCTACGCCCGGCCCGCGCCGACCGCTATACCGAGCCGCGCCAAGCCCACGACACCGTCGACGTCCGCGTCGTCCGCGCATCACCGGAAGACGCACCGATGATCGCCGCACTCGCCCTGGTGGTCGGCGTCGTGCTCGGGCTGATCTTCCACCCGACGGTCCCCGGCTGGTTGGAGCCCTATCTGCCGATCGCCGTCGTCGCGGCACTCGACGCGGTCTTCGGCGGCATCCGGGCGCGCCTGGACCGCATCTTCGACGCCAAGGTGTTCGTCGTGTCGTTCGTGTCGAACGTGCTGGTCGCGGCACTGATCGTCTTCCTCGGCGACAAGCTCGGCGTGGGCGGCCAGCTGTCGACCGCGGTCGTCGTCGTCCTCGGCATCCGGATCTTCGGCAACGCCGCCGCGATCCGCCGGCATCTGTTCCGGGCATGAGCGCGGAACGACGATCATGACCGACGACCCGGACGCGCCCGACGACCACGACGACCACGACGACCAGAACCAGACCGCACGTCGCCGGCTGCCCGGCCGCCGTGCGCCGCTCGCCGTCATCGGCGTGTTGACCCTGCTGCTCGGCTTCGCCATCGCGGTGCAGGTGCACGCGAACTCCTCGTCGGACTCGCTGTCCGCGCTGCGCGACGACGACCTCATCGGCATCCTCGACAACCAGTCCGACCGCGCGGACCGCCTGCGCCAGCAGATCAGCCAGCTGCAGGCCAACCTGCGACAACTGCAGGACACCGGCAACCGTTCCGCCGCCGCACGCAAGCAGGCGGCCGCGCAGGCGCAGGCACTCGGCGTGTTGACCGGGACGCTGCCGGCCACCGGGCCCGGCATCACCGTCACCGTCACGGACCCGTCCGGCAAGCTCGACGGCGAGGACCTGCTCGACGTCATCGAGGAACTGCGCGGCGCCGGTGCCGAAGCGATCGAGGTCGGCGCTGTCCGGGTCGGCACGAACACCGCCTTCGAGGGCACCGGCGGTTCGCTGACCGTCGACGGGACGACGATGCACACGCCCTACACGGTGATCGCGGTCGGCGAGAGCAAGACACTGGACACCGCGCTCAACATCCCCGGCGGCGTGGCGGCCACCGTGCGCGCTGCCGGTGGCGAGCTCACCGTCGTCGAGCACGCCACGGTGACGATCCGGGCGATCCGTGCTGCGCAACGCACGAAATACGCACATACAACGCACTGAGCGACGGCGTCGCGGCTATCGGTAGGGTCGGGTCGGTTCGATCTCCTGCGTCCGAAAGAGGCCGGTTCATGCCCGACGTCCCCGACGACCTCAAGTACACGCCCGAGCACGAATGGGTGCGCGCCGGCGACGGCTCGACGGTCCGGGTCGGCATCACCGATTACGCGCAGGAGGCGTTGGGTGACGTCGTGTTCGTGCAGTTGCCCGACGTAGGCGAGTCGATCACGAAGGGCGCGACGATCGGCGAGATCGAGTCCACGAAGAGCGTGTCCGACGTCTTCGCGCCGCTCACCGGCACGGTTACGGCACACAACGACCAGCTCGACGCACAACCTGAGTTGATCAACTCGTCGCCGTACGGTGACGGTTGGATCTTGGAGCTCGAGGTGTCCGACACCGCAGAGCTCGATGCACTGCTCGATGCTGCCGCCTACGGCGAGTTGTCGGGCTGAACCGCCCCGTCACGTCCGCGCCGACAGCACCTGGCATGATCGCGCGGGCCTCGACGGCATGCACCGTCGCGAGCGGTCGTGGCGGTGAAGTGTCCGATTGACCCTCGCGCGGAGCCGGACCTAGGCTCTGCGCACCGACCGAACCGCATACAGCAGCACCGGCGTTCCTGCGTGACCGGCGGTAATCGAGAAAGGGTGGCGCGCGTGTTCTGCACCGCTTGTGGCACGGAGAATCAGGCAGGTAGTCATTTCTGTGCCAACTGCGGCGCGGCCTTGCCGGTTGCCTCGGCGGGTCCCGACGTCACGACCACGATCAACCCGACCGGCACCGTCCCGGACGGCGACAGCGACTTCTCCGCCGAAGCCCATCAGGGCGCGGTCGACGCACTCACCCCGGGCTCGGCGCTGCTCGTCGTCAAGCGCGGACCGAACGCCGGCAGCAGATTCCTGCTCGACCAGGACGTCACGTCGGCGGGTCGTCACCCGGACAGCGACATCTTCCTGGACGATGTCACGGTGTCCCGCAGGCATGCCGAGTTCCGACGCGAAGGCAGCGGTTACACGGTGCACGACGTCGGGTCGTTGAACGGTTCCTACGTCAATCGCGAACGCATCGACGCGGCTCCGTTGTCCGGCGGCGACGAGGTGCAGATCGGCAAGTTCCGGCTCGTCTACCTGACCGCGGCGGTCCGCACCGGAGCCGGGGCCCAGACGTGACGGGCGCGCGATCCGCGGCATTCGGATCTCAGCCGTCCGCCGCGACCCTCACCATCGGTGACGTCCTCGCGACCCTGAAGGTCGAGTTCCCGGATCTCACGATCAGCAAGATCCGTTTCCTGGAGGACCAGGGTCTGGTGCAGCCCGAGCGCACGCCGTCGGGGTACCGCAAGTTCGCCAACGGCGACGTGTCGCGACTGCGCTACGTGCTCGGCCAGCAGCGCGACCACTACCTGCCGCTGCGCGTGATCAAGGAACAACTCGACGCCATCGACCGCGGGCTGGTGCCACCGGGCACGTCCACCGACAGCCCGCGTGCCGCGCACGTCGCGATCGCGTCGATCGAGGACAACGCGCCGACCGCCGCACACTTCAATCCGGCGCCGGCGGCAATGCGCCTGTCGCGCGACGAACTGCTCAACGCCGCGGGCCTGCGCAGCGACCAGCTCGGCGAGCTCGAGCAGTTCGGTCTGATCACCGCCAAGCCCGGCGGTATGTACGACGACGACGCCCTCGCGGTCGCGAAGGTCGTCGTCGAGCTCGCCCGCTTCGGCCTGGAAGGACGTCACCTGCGTGCGTTCCGCACCGCCGCCGAACGTGAGGTCAGCCTGTTCTCGCAGGTGGTCGGGCCGGCGTCACGCCAGCGTGGCGGCGAGGCCCGTGCGCGTGCCGAGGAGACGGTGCGCGAACTCGCTGCGTTGTCCGTCCGCCTGCACGCCGCGTTGGTGCAGATCGGTCTGCGCGACATCGTCGGCGGCAGCTGATCACCAGCTGGTAACGCCTCCACGAGGACGCACACCGGCTCGCAGCCTGCGTGTAGCGTCGAACGCGCAACGCGCTGTCTCGGGTGCGGCGCAGGCGCGAGGAGGTCCGGTCGTGCATCCCATGCGGGTAGTCGGCGTCCGCGTCGAGTTGCCGGCCAACCAGCCGGTGGTGCTGCTGCGTGAAGAGGACGGCGTGCGGTACCTGCCGATCTGGATCGGTGCCGTCGAGGCCTCGGCCATCGCGTTCCAGCAGCAAGGTGTCCAGACGTCGCGCCCGCTGACCCACGACCTGCTGCGCGACGTCATCGGCGCGCTCGGCATCTCGCTGGAGTCGGTGCACATCACCGAGCTGCGCGACGACGTGTACTACGCCGAGCTGCGCTTCAGCGGCGGAGTGGTGGTCAGTGCCCGCCCGTCCGACGCCATTGCGCTCGCGCTGCGCGCCGAGGTCGACATCCTCGGCTCCGACGCCGTCCTGGACGCCGCCGGCATCGAGATCCCGGACGAGCAGGAGGACGAGGTCGAGAAGTTCCGCGAGTTCCTCGACACGATCACGCCGGAGGACTTCGCCTCCGGCGGTTGAGCCGACTGTCGACCTCATGTTGAGGGTTAAGTTTCGCGGCGCGTCGCATTGACCGGATACGTACCGACACCTACCTTCGATCCAGCGAATCACGTTCGTGCAATTCCGCCCTCGGCGGACTCGCGGCACGGACGGCGACGAGAGGTGAACGAGCGTGGTCACTGGTGACGGGCTGCCCCAACAGGGCGCACTTTTCGCCGATCCCAGCGTGGCCGAGGGCAGCGGTGCCTACGACGGTGACGCCGTGGTCGGCTACCGGGGCCCGACCGCCTGTGCGGCCGCCGGCATCACCTACCGCCAGCTCGACTACTGGGCGCGCACCGCGTTGGTCCTGCCGACCGTGCGTACCGCCAGCGGGTCCGGCAGCCAGCGGCTCTACTCGTTCAAGGACATCCTCGTCCTCAAGGTCGTCAAGCGGCTGCTCGACGCCGGGGTCTCGCTGCAGAACATCCGCGTCGCCGTCGACGCACTGCGGGCACGTGGGGTCGAGGACCTCGCCCAGGTGACGCTGCTCTCCGACGGCACGACGGTGTACGAGTGCACGTCCTCGGAAGAGGTCGTCGACCTGCTCCAAGGCGGTCAGGGTGTGTTCGGCATCGCCGTCAGCGGCGCACTGCGCGAGCTGCGCGGGTCGCTGGCGAACCTGCCCGCCGAGCGTGCCGACGGCGTCGAGGACACGCCGGCGGCAGCCCACCCCAATGACGAGCTCTCCCGGCGGCGCAGCCAGCGCAGCGCCACGGCCTGACCCGTCGCCGGCCACCGCGTCGGCCGAGCGGCACCGACCGATGTGGCGTCCTGCACAGTGCGGCGTTGCGCGGTGCGCAACCAAACGCTGATACCGTCGGAGGCGGCTGAACACGCCGCACGGGAGAGCCGGATCGGGCACGACCCGGCGCCGAAGGGGCAACTTCCCCGGAACCTCTCAGGCACCCAGGACCGCGCGGTCGAGGCCACTCTGAAGGGATCGCTCCCGACAGACGGGGACGCGGTCGCCGTTTCGGCGAGCGCGTCGGACCCGCGACCGACGGAGCGCACGCCACGATGACAGCCCGTAACGCCGCCGACCTCGCCGGCAGCGCCCCCTTCGCCGCCCGGCACATCGGCACCCTCGGCCACGAAGCGTCCCTGCTGGACGCGCTGGGCTATCGCGACCTCGACGAGTTGCTCGCCGACGCGGTGCCCGCCTCGATCCGTGAGCAACTCGACCTCGCACTGCCCGCGCCCGTGTCCGAGGCCGACGCGGCGCAGGAGCTGCGCGAGTTGGCCGCGCGCAACCAGGTGCTGACCTCGATGATCGGCCTCGGCTACTACGGCACCCTCACGCCGGCCGTGATCCGCCGCAACGTGCTCGAGAACCCCGCCTGGTACACCGCCTACACGCCGTACCAGCCGGAGATCAGCCAGGGGCGCCTCGAGGCCCTGCTCAACTTCCAGACCGTCGTCGAGGACCTCACCGGCCTGCCCGTGGCCGGCGCATCCGTCCTGGACGAGGCCACCGCCGCTGCCGAGGCCATGGCGCTCGCGCATCGGGGTTCGCGCAAGGGCAACACGCTGGTCGTCGACGCCGACGTGCTGCCGCAGACGCTCGACGTCGTGCGCACCCGCGCCGTCCCGCTGGGCCTGAAGATCGTCGAGCAGGACGTCGCAGCGTCGCTGCCCGACGACGACGTGTTCGGCGTGCTGGTGCAGTACCCCGGCGCGTCCGGGGCGATCCGCGACCTCGCGCCCGTCGCCGAGGCCGCGCACGAGCGCGGCGCGCAACTGATCGTCGCCGCCGACCTGCTCGCGTTGACGCTGATCACCCCGCCGGGCGAACTCGGCGCCGACATCGCAGTGGGCAGCACGCAGCGCTTTGGCGTGCCGATGGGCTTCGGCGGTCCGCACGCGGGTTACCTCGCTGTGCGTACCGGGCTTGAGCGGCAGCTGCCCGGCCGGCTGGTCGGGGTGTCGGTCGACGCCGTCGGCCAGCCCGCCTACCGGTTGGCGCTGCAGACCCGCGAGCAGCACATCCGCCGGGAGAAGGCGACCAGCAACATCTGCACCGCGCAGGTGCTGCTCGCTGTCATGGCCTCGATGTACGCCGTGTACCACGGGCCGGACGGCCTGCGCGCAATCGCCGAGCGCGTCCACCAGCACGCGGTCGCGCTGGCCGGTGCATTGCACGACGGCGGCGTCGAGGTCGTCGACGGCCCGTTCTTCGACACCGTCACGGCAGTCGTGCCCGGTCGCGCCGAGAACGTCGTCCGCGCGGCGCGCGACGCCGGCGTCAACCTGCGCCACGTCGATGCCGACACGGTCGGCATCTCCTGCGACGAACTGACCACCGCAGACCACGTCGCGACGGTGTGCCGGGCGTTCGGGGTGGACGTCGACGTCGCCGCCCTCGTGCAGGACGCCGACCCGATCACGCCGCAGCGCACCAGCGAGTATTTGACGCACCCGGTGTTCCACACGCACCGGTCCGAGACGTCGATGCTGCGCTACCTGCGCTCACTCGCCGACCGTGACTTCGCGCTCGACCGCGGCATGATCCCGCTCGGCTCGTGCACGATGAAGCTCAACGGCACGACCGAGATGGAGCCGATCACCAACCCCGGCTTCGCGGACCTGCACCCGTTCGCGCCGGCCGGCCAGTTCGACGGTTACCGCCAGCTGTTCGACGACCTGCAGCGCTGGCTGTGCGAGATCACCGGCTACGACGCGGTATCCCTGCAGCCCAACGCCGGCTCGCAGGGCGAGTTCGCCGGTCTGCTCGCGATCCACAACTACCACCGCGCCAACGGCGAGGCCGGTCGCGACATCTGCCTGATCCCGGCCAGCGCGCACGGCACGAACGCCGCGTCCGCGGTGATGGCCGGGCTGCGGGTCGTGGTCGTCAAGACCGGTGGCGAGCAGGGCGAGGTCGATCTCGACGACCTGCGCGCCAAGATCACCGAGCACGCCGACGAGCTCGCCGCGATCATGATCACGTATCCGTCGACGCACGGCGTCTTCGAGGACCACATCGGCGAGATCTGCGCACTGGTGCACGACGCCGGCGGCCAGGTGTACGTCGACGGTGCGAACCTCAACGCCATGGTCGGGCTCGCGCGGCCGGGCAGATTCGGTGCGGACGTCTCGCACCTGAATCTGCACAAGACGTTCTGCATCCCGCACGGCGGGGGCGGTCCGGGCGTCGGCCCGATCGGCGTGCGGGCGCACCTGGCCGGCTACCTGCCCAACCACCCCGCGCAGCCCGAGGCGGGACCCGAGACGGGCTGCGGCGCGATCGCCGCGGCGCCATGGGGCTCGGCGGCGATCCTGCCGATCACGTGGGCCTACATCCGGATGATGGGCGCGGCCGGCCTGACCGCGGCCACCGGCGCGGCGATCCTGTCCGCCAACTACGTCGCCCGTCGCCTCGATGCGCACTTCCCGGTGCTCTACCGCGGCGGCCACGGCCTGGTGGCGCACGAATGCATCCTCGACCTGCGCGAAATCACTAAGCGGACCGGCGTCACCGTCGACGACGTCGCGAAGCGGCTCATCGACTACGGCTTCCACGCGCCGACGATGTCGTTCCCGGTGGCCGGGACGCTGATGGTCGAGCCGACCGAGTCCGAGGACGTCGCCGAGCTCGACCGCTTCGTCGCCGCGATGATCGCCATCAAGGGCGAGATTGACCAGGTCGTCGCGGGGGAGTGGCCCGCGGCCGACAACCCGCTCGGCAACGCGCCGCACACCGCGCAGAGCCTCACCGGTGAATGGGCGCATCCGTACTCACGCGAGCTCGCGGTGTTCCCGGCCGGCGTCGACCCGCGCGCGAAGTACTGGCCGCCGGTGCGCCGTATCGACGGCGCCTTCGGCGACCGCAACCTGGTGTGCGCCTGCCCGCCGATCGAGCAGTACGCCTGACCTGTCGGTGTCGTCGTGGTCGAGGTGTCGCGGGCGCGGTTCGAGCAACTCGTCGCTGACGCGCTCGACTCGCTGCCTGCGGACTTCCGCCGGCTGATCAGCAACGTGCAGGTCGTCGTCGAGCCGGGCGACGACCCACATCTGCTGGGGTTGTATCAGGGTGTGCCGCTGACCGAGCGCACGTCGGACTACTCCGCGGTGCTGCCGGACAAGATCACGATCTTCCAGGACGCGATCTGTGCGCGGGCAGGTGGCGAGCAGGAGGTCGTGGACGAGGTCCGGACGACCGTCGTGCACGAGGTCGGCCACCACTTCGGCATCGACGACGACCGCCTGCACGAGCTCGGCTGGTGACTGCGGCCGAGCGCGCCGCTGCCGCACAGGTGCGTGCTTTTCCTCGGTAAACGTTGCGCGGCGCCGCGGATCACGCCCGCAACCGAGGAAAGGCGCCCGGAGAGCGGCGCCGACAGCGGCACGGCCACGCAGCGTCGGGATGCGCGGTCTATAGGCTCACCGCTCGTGGCCGACCGCGCGCGCAGCACCGCTCACCTCATCGTCGAATGTCTCGAACGCGAGGGCGTCACGCACGTCTTCGGCATCCCCGGTGAGGAGAACATCCGGCTGGTCGAGGCGCTCGCCGAATCTTCCATCGAGTACGTGCTGACCCGGCACGAGCAGGGCGCGTCGTTCATGGCCGAGACCTACGGGCGGCTGACCGGCAGGGCCGGGGTGTGTTCGGCGACGCTCGGCCCCGGTGCGATCAACCTGCTGCTCGGCACCGCCGACGCCACCACGAACTCGACGCCGGTGCTCGCGCTGTCCGCGCAGGTCGGCATGAACCGCAACTACAAGGAGTCGCACCAGAGCGTCGACCTCGTGGCCATGTTCGAGCCGGTGACCAAGTGGTCGGCGCTCGTGGCCACACCCGGCGCCGTGCCGGAGATGGTGCGCAAGGCGTTCAAGCTGGCACAGACCGAACGGCCGGGCGCGGTGTACCTCGCGGTGCCCGAGGACGTCGAGGAGGCCGACGCCCCCGACGGCTCCGTCGCGCTGCCGGTCAACGTCCCTCGTCCGGACGACCCGGCCCCGGGCCAGGTCGAACGGGCCGCCGCGATCCTGCGCGAGTCGCGCAACCCGGTGGTGCTCGCCGGCCACGGCGCGGCCCGCGCGGACGCGGGCGCGGCCCTGCGCCGCTTCGCGGAGCGGCTGGACGTCCCGGTGGCGACGACGTTCCACGGCAAGGGCGTGTTCGCCGACGACCACCCGCTCGCGCTGGGCGCTGTCGGCTTCATGCGCCACGACTACGTCAACTTCGGTTTCGACCAGGCCGACGTCATCGTCGCCGTGGGTTACGAGCTGCAGGAGTTCGACCCGGTGCGGATCAATCCGCGCGGTGACGTGCGGATCATCCACGTGCACCGTTTCCCCGCCGAGGTCGACGCGCACTACGACGTCGCGGTCGGGCTGCACTCGGACATCACGCGCAGCCTCGACGTGCTGGCGGACGCCGTCGGTGGACGCGCGGGTGCCGGAGCGCACAGCGAACGCATCCGCGAGTTGCTCACCGCGGAGCTCGACCGCGGCCGCGCCGACGATCGCTTCCCGCTCGCGCCGGCACGTGTCGTGGCCGACACCCGCGCCGCGCTGGGCCGCGAGGACATCGTGCTCGTCGACACCGGCGCGCTGAAGATGTGGATGGCCCGGCTGTACCCGACCTACGAGCCGAATACCTGCCTGATCAGCAACGGGTTGTCGACGATGGCATGGACGGTGCCCGGGGCGATCGCCGCGAAGATCGCCCGGCCGCAGGCCAAGGTGCTCGTCGCGACCGGCGACGGCGCCTTCCTGATGAACTCGCAGGAGATCGAGACCGCGCTGCGGGTCGGCACCCCGATGGTGATCCTGATCTGGGTCGACGACGCGTACGGATTGATCAGCTGGAAGATGGACCTGGAGATCGGGCACAACGTCGAGACCGGGTTCGGCAACCCGGACTTCGTCGCGTACGCCGAGAGCTTCGGCGCGACGGGTTACCGGATCACCTCGGCGGAGGAACTGCTGCCGACGCTGCGCACCGCCCTGGACGCCGACACCGTCTCGGTGATCGCCTGCCCGGTGGACTACTCCGCGAACCGTGACCTCATCGCGTCCCTCGGCGAGCTGGACGACACGCTTTCATGACGACCAGCCGCTGGCTGCCGGTCGCCGCGTACACCGCGGTCAGCGCCGCGAACCAGATGCTGTGGCTGACGTACACGCCGATCACCACCGGCTCCGCGCAGCGCTACGGCGTCTCGTCGGGCGCGATCGGCTGGCTTGCCGAGCTCTTCCCGTTGCTCTACGTCGTGCTGGCCGTGCCGGCGGGGCGCCTGATCGATCGCGATCTGCCGCGCTGGCTCGCGGTCGGTGCCGTGCTGACCGCTGCCGGGGCGCTGATGCGCTTGGGCGGGCACGAGTACGCGCTCGCGCTCACCGGGCAGCTGTTCGTCGCCGTGGCGCAGCCGCTGGTGCTCAACGCGGTGATCCCGGTGACCACCCGCTTCCTCGCGCCCGGCGACCGCGCCGCCGGGCTGGCGGTGGGCTCGGCGGGCATCTTCGCCGGCATGGTGTTCGCGCTGCTGCTCGGCACGGCCTTCGGCGCGCACCGACTCGCCGCACTGCTGCTCGTGCAGGCGGTGCTGAGCGTGCTGGCCGCACTGGCGCTGCTGATCGCGGTGCGCAGCCGCGGCGGCGCGGCGCCGGCGGCTGCGACGGTGCCGTTGCGCACAGTGTGGGCAGACCGGCAGGTGCGGTTGCTCGTCGCGCTGGTGTGCGCGGGATTCGGTGTCTTCATCGCGCTGACCACCTGGTTGCAGACGCTGCTCGACCCCGCCGGCGTGTCCTCCGACGCCGCCGGGGTGCTGCTGCTCGTCATGGTGATCGCCGGTGTGCTCGGCTCGGCATTGCTGCCCGCGCCGATCGCGGCGCGTGGTAGGCAACTGCAGTTCGTGCTGGGGTCGGTGCTGGCCGGTGTGCTCGGCCTGGTGGTGCTGGCCGTCGCGCCCGGCGTGGCCTCCGGCGCCGTGGTGCTCGCCGTGCTCGGTGTCTTCCTGCTCACCGACCTGCCCCTGATCCTCGAACTGGTCGAGCGCCGCGCACCGCAGGCGGGCGGGACGGCGAGCGGGCTCGTCTGGCTGGCCGGCAACGCCGCGGGCCTGGTCGCCGCGCTGGTCGTGCAGACCGAGCTGCACCACCCGGCCCTCGCGTTTGGGACCCTGGCGGTGCTGCTCGCCGCGGGCGCGCCGCTGCTGGCAGCGTTGCGGCGCAGCCGGCTTGCGCCGGTGACCACGCGGTCAGAGCCGCAGGTGCCGGCGTAGCTCGCGTACCGAGTTGCGCAGCGACTGGTCGCGGATCAGCGCCTTGACCGGCCCCGGTACGTAGAATCCGACCTCGAACCAGATGTCGACGGTGACGTCCGTGCCGCCGTCGGCGCGCGGTGTGAGTCGGTAGCGGCCGTCGTTGCGTTTGAGGTCGCCGTGCGCCATCGTCCAGCGGAAGCTCTGCGGCAGGTCGTAGCTGTAGCGCGAGGTGTAACGCACCGTGCGGACCTTGGCGTCGACGGTGAAGTCGACCAGCAGCGGACGGCCCGCGGTGTCGCGTTCGCGGACCACGCAGGACTTCATGATCGTCTGCCAGGACGGGTAGCTCTCGACGTCCAGCAACGCGGCGAGCACGACGTCCGGCGGCGCCGCGACCGTCGCGGTCAGGCCGCCGGTCTCGGACGCCACCGCGGCCGGATTCAGGCGGCGGATTCGACGGTGCGCTTGAGATTGCGCAGCGTCGTCGCGATGTTGCGAGCGTTGAACTGCGCGAACGTCTTGCCGCTCGTCGCCACCCAGTCGAAGGCGCGGGCCGCGGCGTCCGGCCACGAGGTGCGCAGGTCGGTCCACGTCTCGGTGACCTCGGTGCCGCCGCGGACGGGCGCGAGCTGGTAGTCCCAGACGGCGATCGGGACCTTGAGCCGTGGGGTGCGCAGGCCGTACTGCTCGACGCGGAAGGTGAACCGCTCGCCGGCACGGGCCTCGGTGACCCGACACCGGGTGACCCAGCGGAAATGGCCGCGCTTGTTGGTGCCGGTGAACGTCGAGCCGACCCGCAGCTGCGCGTCCGTGTCGTCGTACTTCGCGCCGGTGTTCTCCGGGCTCCAGCCGTTCGTCTGGCGCGGGTCGCTGATCCGCGCGTAGATGACGTCAGGCGTCGCGTCGATCACCACGCTGTCGGACACGGTCATCAGGCGGCTCGGCATGTGCGTCAGCCTAGGCAATGCGCTGCGGCAGACTGGTGTGGTGTTCACCTCACCGCAGGACGTCGCGCAGCAACTGGCGCGGGTGCGCTACCTGCCCGACGCCGCGACGGCGACCACCGTGTATTTGGCCGACACGCTCGGCAAGCCACTGCTGCTCGAGGGCCCGGCCGGTGTCGGCAAGACGCGGCTCGCCACCGCGGTTGCCGAGGCCACCGACGCCGAGCTGATCCGGCTGCAGTGCTATGAGGGTCTGGACGAGGCGCGCGCGCTGTACGAGTGGAACTACCGCAAGCAACTGTTGCGCATCCAGGCCACCACCCCCACCGGGGCGGACGGCGGGTGGGAGCAGGCGCACGACGACATCTTCACCGAGGAGTTCCTGCTCAGCCGCCCGCTGCTGCAGGCCATCCGCGGCGAGCGACCCGCCGTGCTGCTGATCGACGAGGCGGACAAGACCGATGTCGAGGTCGAAGCGCTGCTGCTCGAGGTGCTCGCCGAGTTCCAGGTGACGATCCCCGAGCTGGGCACCGTGCGTGCCACCCGCAGGCCGTTCGTCGCGGTGACGTCCAACGCCACCCGCGAACTGTCCGAGGCGCTCAAGCGGCGCTGCCTGTACCTGCACCTCGACTACCCGTCGCCGGAACGGGAGCGCGAGATCGTGCTCGCGCAGGTGCCCGACCTCGAGGCCGGACTGGCCGAGCAGTTGGTGCGCACCGTCGCGACGTTGCGCACGCTGGAGTTGAAGAAGGCGCCGTCGGTCGCGGAGACGATCGACTGGGCACGCACCTTGCTGACGCTCGGCATCGGCACCCTCGACGAGGCCGCGATCGCGCAGACGCTCGGCGCGGTGCTCAAACACCACACTGACCACCGCAGGGCCGCGAAGGAACTCGGGCTGCCGGACGTCGTATGACGCTCCCGCTGCTCGAGCATCAGCTCGCGTTCGTCACGGCTCTGCGCGATGCCGGGCTGACGGTGTCGGTGGCCGAGGGGCTCGACGCCGCGGCCGCGATGCGCGCCGTGGACCTGCGCGACCGCGGCCAGCTGCGCGACGCGCTGGCCGCGACTCTCGTCAAACGCCAGGCGCAACGCCCGGTGTTCGACGCCGCGTTCGACGTCTTCTACCCGGCGGTCGTCGGTGCGTCGGTGGCGCCGGCGAGCGACACGGTGGTGCCGGCACGCGACGACACCGCCGCACCGCGCGGCCCGCTCGAGGATCCGGTCCGCGACCGGGTGCGCCTCGACCTCGCCGAGTTCCTGCGCACCGGCGACGAGCGGCTGCGCGATGCCGTGGCCCGCGAGGCGGTCACCGCGTTCGGCGCGGTGGCCGGTTCCGATCCGGGGACGTCGTCGTGGTCGCGGTTGGCGACGCTCTCGCGCGTCTCCGCGCAGACGCTGATGGCCACCGTGCTCGCCCAGGTGCTCGCCGGCGGTGACCGCGGCGGCCTAGTTGAGCAGCGGGCGCGCACCACGGTCCAGGCGCGGATCACGCAGTTCGAGGCGCGCGTCGACGCCGATGTGCGGCGCCGGCTGGCCGAACTGTCCGACGCGCAGACGGTCAGCCGCCGCACCCGCAGACCGACGATCGAGCAGGTCGACTTTCTCGGCGCCACCCGTGCGGACCTCGTGGCGCTGCGTCGCGAGATCCAGCCGCTCGCCCGCCGGCTGGCCACCCGGCTCGCGCTGGACCGGCGCCGCGGCTCGCGCGGCCAGCTGGACTTCCGGCGCACGATCCGGGCCTCGCTGTCGACGGGCGGGGTGCCCGTCGAGACGCTGCACCGCCCGCGCCGGCCGCTCAAGCACGACCTCGTCGTCATCTGCGACCTGTCCGAGTCGGTCAGCTCGTTCGCGCACTTCACGCTGCTGTTGGTGTTCGCGCTGCACGAGGTGTTCGGCAAAGTGCTCGCGTTCGGCTTCGTCGACGAGCTCGACGAGCTGACCCGGTTCTTCACCCCGGGGGGCGACGTGCTGGAGGCCGTCGTGCGGTTGACCGACGAGGCGGACGTGACCGCGATGTTCGGGCGTACCGACTACGGTCGCGCGTTCGAGCTGCTGGACGAGCGGTTCCCCGACGTGGTGGGAACGCGCACCTCACTGCTCGTGCTCGGCGACGCGCGGTCGAACTACGGCGACCTCGCGCTGCCGGTGCTTCGCCAATTCACCGAGCGCGCGCGTCACGCGTACTGGCTGAACCCGGAGCGTCGCGGCATCTGGAACACGGGTGACTCACGCGCTGCCGAGGTCGACGCGATCATCCCGATGCGCGAATGCCGCAACCTCACCCAGCTCGGCGAGTTCGTCCGCGACCTGACCGACTGAACAGCGTTACTGCGTTACGGGATCAGCACGATCTTGCCGGTGGCGTGGCCGCCGAGGCTCTCCCGATGCGCGTCCGCGATGCGCCCGAGCGGATAGGTCGCCGCGATGACGATCGTGAGCCGGCCGTCGGCCACGGCCTCGGTCAAGGGCATGCGGGACGCGTTGCGGATGCTCGTCTCGGGCTCACCGCCGCCGCCCAGTACCTGGATGCCGTCACGGCCACGGCCGAACGCGGTGATCGTCGCCACCCGGTCCGGGCGCGCGACAACCGCCAGGGAAACGTCGACAGCCTCGTCCGTGCCGACCAGATCGGCGGCGGCGTCGACTCCGTCGGGCGCCGCGGCGCGTACCCGCTCGAGCAGGCCGTCGCCGTAGGCAATCGGTGTCGCGCCGAGGGCGCGCAACTGGTCGTGCCGCGCCGGGCTGGCGGTTGCGATCACCGTGGCGCCGCGCTCGACCGCGAGCTGGACGACGAGCTGGCCGACGCCGCCGGCGCCGCCGTGTACGAGCAACGTCTGACCCGCGCGCACGTCGAGGGCCTCGAGCAGGTGCGCGGCGGTGACGCCGGTGACCAGGAGGCCGGCGGCGACGTCCCACGGCACCTGCGCCGGCTTCGGGACGACCGTCGAAGCCGGGACGACCCACTCGTCGGCCGCGGCGCCAGGGGTGCCGTTGGAGTTGGCGATCACTTCGTCACCGACCGAGATCGGACCCGCAGGTCCCGAGACGTCCCCGCTGCCCACGGCCGACACGACGCCTGCTGCCTCGAGGCCGACGCGCTGCGGCAGCGAGTCGGGGTCCTCGCCCATCATCCCGCTGTAGCGCTTGTGGTCGATGGGGTTCACCCCGCTGGCGCGCACGCTGATACGTACTTCGCCGGGGCCGGGCTCGGCCACCGGCTCGTCGACCACGGACAGGACCTCGGGGCCACCGAACGCGGTGGCGACTGCGACTGCGCTCATGCCCTGGCAACGGGCGACCCGCGCCGACCATTCCCGGCGAACGCGGCGTCGGCGCAGCTCAGCCGGCGAGCTGTTGCCGGTCGACCTCGACGAGGCGTGCGTCGGGCGCGGCGGACGCGGACTTGTGCAAGACCATTTCCGCGCGCCGACCGTCGGTGGCGAAGACCGCGATCTCGTTGCCGAAGAACGGGCCGGACAAACGCTGCCAGTCGATCTCGGTGCGCGGTGCACGGGCGACGACGCACATCAGGGCGCGCACCAGCGCGGCCGCCGCACGGCTCCAGAACACCCGGAAGAACACCCGCATCGCGATGGGCACGTAGTTGTGCAGAGGCGAGCACGTCAGCTGGTACACCGCCGAGGTCACGGGTGTCGCGAATCGGGCCCGTGCGACGTAGGCATGGTGTACATCTCCGGACAGCACGCAGATGGTCGCCGGCGCGTTCGCGCGACAGCCCACCGAGGCGATCAGCCGGCCGAGGGCTTCGAACGACTCGCGGAAGGCGGCCCAGTGTTCGAGGTCGCCCGCCCGGCGCAGCCACTCGCCGAAGCGCGCGAGCCGCGCGCCTGCGACGCCTGCGGCCAGTCGCTCGTCCCATGCCTCGATGTCGTGCAATGAGCGGGCGAGCAGCCACGGCAGTGACGTGCCGATCAGCAGGTGGTCGTAGTCGCCGTCGGTCTGCGCGACGATCCAGGCGAACTCGTCCTTGCTGACCATCGAGCGCGTACCGCCGGCGAGGATGCGCCCGCACCGCGAATCGACCATGAGCAGCCGGGTCCGGCCGAAGTCGCGGCGGTACGACCAGCGGGTGCGCACGTCCGGGTCGGTCCACGACTCGAGGTAGAGCCAGGTGTACTCCTCGAAGTCGGCGACCTGGTCCTTCGCGCCGGTCTCGATGTCGCGGCGCGCCGCGATCCGCCGGCGGGTCGCCACCGACGTCTCGTCGGCGTAGACCTGGTCGCCGAGCATCAGCATCGCGTCCGGCCACCGGTCGTCGGGACGTCCGGCGAGATCGCGGGCAAACGCGGCCAGGGAGTCGGCGTCGAAGTGCTTGTCCGTCAGCTTCGCCGCTGCGCGGCCGTAGCGGCACGAGCCGAAGGCGAGGTGCACCTGGTCCGGATCGCCGAGGGTGCGGATCCGGCTGCCGCCGCGTTCGGGTCGCAGCGACGGCCATGCGCGCTCGCCGTCGAGATGTACCTCGTACTCGGTGCTGCTGCCCGGCGCCAGACCGGTCACCAGCACCAGCGCATAGTGGTGGCCGGCGACGGACCACGTCCGCTCGCGATGACCGAGGACCTCGACCACGCACGCCTCGTCCGTCTCCACCCAGACGGTTGCGTCGGTGGTGCCCACGTACCGCAGGACCGGGCCGATCAGCAGGCGGGTCATGGCGACACACTCTGTCGGACGGGACGGTCGGCGCGCCAGCAGGGGCCCAGCTGCTGCGATTCTGTCGGTGCCGCGAGTTAGATTGGACCCGATCGCGAGAGAGGGGGCGCAATGCCCACCCACGACAGTGGCCAGAACCGGCCGCAGCGCCAACACGAGGATCAGGTCGAGGAGACCGAGGCCCCGGAGGCGAGCAGCGATGTCGCCGAGCGGCACGAGAAGTTGACCGAAGACGTCGACGCGATCCTCGATGAGATCGACGACGTCCTGGAGACAAACGCCGAGGACTTCGTCCGCGCTTTCGTGCAGAAAGGGGGCGAGTGATCAACTTCTCTGGGCCCGTTCCGGGCCGCAAAATACTGCCCGGATTGTCGGGCGGAGAAGCCGATGGCCGACTTCACCCGCGATGCGCAGCGCAAAGACGGACTGTCGTTCTATTGCCGCGACTGCCGCATCCTGCGGGACGAAGCGAGTCGCAGGAAGCGTCTCGGGCCGGTCCGGAACAACATCCGCCCGCGTTCCTTGGTTGTGCCCGCAGGGCATCAATGGTGTCCTGACTGCGGCGAGGTCAAGCCGCTTTCGGAGTTCCCACGTAACAAGCGGATGCCGAACGGCTACATGACCTACTGCAAGCCGTGTCACAACACCCGGACCCGTGCCTCCCTCGAGAAGAATGGTGGCTCGCGGAACTATCACTTGCGGCGGCGGTACGGCATCACGGCGGAGCACGCCGACCAGATGCTCGCCGAGCAGGACGGGCTGTGCGCCATCTGCCGCGAGGCGCCCGCCGCGCACGTCGACCACGACCACGCGAGCGGTCGGGTGCGCGGGCTGCTCTGCTTCAACTGCAACGGCGCGCTCGGTCAGTTCCGCGATCGCGCGGACCTGATGTTGCGTGCTGCCGACTACCTGCAGCGCAGTGACCAGACGCGTACCGGCGCGCCCGCGGGAGCGACTTTCGTCGATCTTCCTCGGCGATGTCCGTGACCCGCGGCCGGCCGACGAGCCGCGCCCGGCCTGACCCAGCAGCCTCGACGGCGCTCGCGTAGGTTGGGTCGCAGACCGCCCGCGATCGAGGAGCGACGTTGAGCAACGAGCCATCCGGCCCGCACGGCATCCTGCGCTACGCGACGTCGCCCGGCTCGTCCTCGTTCACCGAGTTCCTCGCCGCCGCATCGCCCGAGTCGCTGCCCTCGGCCGGCGCCGACGTCGCCTCCGTTCCACACGGCACCACCATCGTCGCCGCCGTCTACGCCGACGGTGTGGTGATGGCAGGCGATCGCCGCGCGACGGCCGGCAACCTCATCGCACAACGCGACATCGAGAAGGTGTTCGCCGCCGACGACTACACGCTCGTCGGCATCGCCGGTGTTGCCGGGTTGGCCGTCGAGATCGTGCGGCTCTACCAGGTCGAGCTCGAGCACTACGAGAAGATCGAGGGCACGCAGCTGACTCTCGACGGCAAGGCCAACCGGCTGGCAACGATGATCCGCGGCAATCTGCAGATGGCCATGCAGGGCCTTGCCGTGGTGCCGCTGTTCGCCGGCTTCGATGTCGACGCCCCGGATGCGGCGAGCGCCGGGCGCATCTTCAGCTTCGACCCGACCGGCGGCCGCTATCCCGAGCAGTACCACCACTGTGTCGGGTCGGGCTCGCTGTTCGCGCGCGGGGCGTTGAAGAAGCTCTGGCGGCCCGGTATGAGTCGCGCCGAGGCGGTCCGCGTGGTCGTCGAGGCGCTCTACGACGCCGCCGATGACGACTCGGCCACCGGCGGACCGGACATCACCCGGCGCATCTACCCGGTGGTGCGCACCGCCACCGCCGAAGGTGCCGCGCGCATCGGCGACGACGAACTCGACGCCGTCGTGCGCGAGATCATCACCGACCGCGAATCCCGCCCCGGCGCGTAGGAAAGATTCGACATGAGCATGCCGTTCTACGCCTCGGCCGAGCAGATCATGCGCGACCGCTCGGAGTTCGCGCGCAAGGGCATCGCCCGCGGTCGCGGCGTGGTCGTGCTGACCTATGCCGACGGCGTGCTGTTCGTCGCCGAGAACGCCAGCTCGGCGTTGCACAAGGTCAGCGAGATCTACGACCGCATCGGCTTCGCCGGCGTCGGCAAGTACCCGGAGTACGAGAACCTGCGGGTCGCCGGCATCCGGCTGGCCGATCTGCGCGGGTATTCCTACGACCGCCGCGACGTCACGGCCCGCAGCCTCGCGAACGCCTACGCGCAGACGCTCGGCGCGATCTTCGTCGAGCAACAGAAACCGTACGAGGTCGAGATCTGCGTGGCCGAGGTCGGCGACACCGCCGACAGCGATCAGATCTACCGGCTCACCTACGACGGCACGATCGTCGACGAGCCGGACTTCTTGGCGATGGGCGGGCAGGCCGACGCGTTGACCGCCGCCATGAAGGACGGTTTCACGCCCGGCCTGCCGCTGCGTGAGGCGCTGGCCGTCGCCATCCGCGCCCTCACCGCCGGCGGCAACGGCACAGCGCGGGAACTGCCCGCCGCGCAGCTCGAGGTCGCGGTGCTCGACCGCACCCGGGGCAATCGCAAGTTCCGCCGGATCGGCGGCCTCGCGCTCAGCGAGCTGCTGCCCGGCGAGACGACGGCCGACGACGCGACAGCGGAGCCCACCGAGGCCGAGCCGTCGGACGTGCCGAGCATCAACGAGCAGCAGAGCGAGTGATCGCGGTCAACCCCGGATGGCGTTGACCACGCTGTAGATGCCGAGCGCGACCATCACGACGGCCGCGACGCGCGTGATCCACTTCAGTGGCAGCACCCGCAACAGCGTCTTGCCGCCGAGGATCGCGAGCAGCCCGACCGCCCACAGACCCAGCACCGCGCCGATGCCCACCGACAGCGGGTCGTGGTACTTGGCGGCGAGATTCGCGGTCAGGATCTGCGTCAGGTCGCCCCACTCGGCAACGAAGATCACTCCGTAGCCGAGCGTGGCGACTCGCCAGAAACCGGCGCCGTCCGACTGGTCGTCGTCCGTCTCGTCGGGTCCGGCGGCCTCGTCCTCGTCGTCCGCCAAGCCCTCACGCCAGATCAGCACGGCGCCGAGCAGGAACAGCGCGGCGACGATTGCCTCGAGCAGCCGGCGCGGCAGCAGCGTGAGCAGCGACCCGGCGGTCACCGCGATGACGACGTGGGTGGCAAATGCAGCTGCGATGCCGGTGAACGCCCAACGCCAGGGGAATCGGGTGCCCAGGACGAGCCCGGCGACAGCCGTCTTGTCCGGCAGCTCGCCGACGAAGATCAGGCCGAAGACGGTGGCGATGACCGCGATGTCGAGCACGCGACGGCTCCCTGGCGTCCGGGGCTGCCGTCGGCGTCCTCGATGGCGAGCACACGTCGGATGACAGCCGGATACGACTGTGGTCCGAACGTCTCGTCCGGTCGGCGGGCCGACCCTGGACACCGGGCCCGGTGATCGCGGCCAGTATGTCGACGTCCAGTCGAGGGACTACTCCCGTTCATCAGCGAGTGTAACGATGTACGGACGCAGGTCCGCGACGCGGTGCTAGCTGGTGACGACCTTCCCGCCCTGCACTGTGACGGCGATCTTCGGCAGCGGGCTCGGCGCCGGTCCGTTGAGGACCTTGCCGGTCGTGGTGTCGTACTTCGAGCCGTGGCACGGGCAGTCGAGCGACGTCGCACCGGGCTTCACCGTGCAGCCCTGGTGCGTGCAGATTGCGCTGAAGCAGACGACGGTCGAGCTGGTCGGCCGAGCGACGATCGCCGGCTTGCCGTCCGGCAGTTTCGCCGACACCGCCTTGCCGACGCCGATGTCGTCCAGCGTGGCCAGCGCGGCGCCACCCGCTGCGCCGGACGTGGCAGCCGGCGCACGCGAACTGGAACTCTGGCCGCTGTCGTTGTCGCCGTCGTGGTCGGAGTCACTGTCACTGCGGGCGCCGCTGTCCTGCTTCGCCGGGGCGCCGGAGTTCGAGCAAGCGGCCAGCACGCCGCCCGCGACGACGACGCCGACGCCACCGGCACCCACGGCAAGGAGAGAGCGACGCGACAGAGTGGGTTCATGGTCCATGCCGAGATCACGTGCCGTGCCGCCGATCGGTTCGACCTGCCGGTGAATTGAACCGATCGCGTGCCTGATCCGTGTCTACGGTGTGACCATGGCAGCTGTGGCCGGACCGTCGTGGACGCGCAGGCGTCGCGAGGTGTCGACGTCCGACGAGCTGCTGCTGCGAGCGCTGCACGACGAGCACGGTCAGGCGCTGTGGCGCCACGTCGTGTCGTTGACCGACGGCGACCACGCCCGGGCACAGGACGTCGTACAGGAGACGTTCCTGCGTGCCTGGCGCAATCCGAAGGTGCTGGCCGACACGTCGGCCGCGCGCGGGTGGTTGTTCACGGTCGCCAAGCGGATCGTCATCGACGAGTGGCGTACGAGCCGGTCACGTCACGAGCGCGTCAGCGCACACCTACCGGAGCAGGTGGTTCCCGACACCACCGAGCAGGCGGTCGACCGGCACGTCGTCGGCGCCGCGCTGTCGCGGCTGTCGAGCGAGCATCAGGCCGTGCTGCGCGAGTGCTACTTCCGCGGTGCCAGCGTCGGTGAAGCGTCCAAGGCACTCGGCATCCCGGCGGGCACGGTGAAGTCGCGCACGCATTACGCGCTGCGCGCGCTGCGCGTGGCGTTGGACGAGATCGGGGGAGTGCGATGACCACGCAGCCCACCGACCGCGACCCGTTCGAGCACGACGACGCCGCGTACGTCCTGGGCGCGCTCGACGCCGCCGACGCCGCTGCATTCGAGGCGCATCTTGCGACGTGCCGGCAGTGCCAGGAACGCGTGCAGGAGGCGCGCTCCACCGTCGCGCTGCTGGGGCCGCGGACGGCGAGCGGGAACGCGCCCACGGCCACGCTGCACGACACCGCCCTGCCGGACACGGTGCTGCCCGCGCTGGTCCGTACGGTGCGACGCGAACGCCGGCGACGGCAGGGGACGCTCGCCGCGCTCGGCGCCGTGGCTGCGGCGTGTCTGATCGCATTCGTCGTCTCCGTCTGGCCGAACACGCACCCGGCGCCGCACGCTGCGCCGCAGGCGATGTCGCCGGTCGGCGCGAGCCCGGTGCGGGCGACAGCGCAGCTGACGGACCGCCGCTGGGGCACGAGCATCGACCTGCATTGCCGCTACGCCAAGGGCTTCGACTCCGATGTCGCCTACTACCTGCGGGTGGTCGACCGTGCCGGCGGACAGCACGGGGCGGGCAGCTGGGAGCTCTCGCCCGGCGGCGTCACCGACTTCGTCGGGGGCACACAGGTGCGCCGCGCCCGCATCGGCCGGATCCAGGTGACGTTGCCGAACGGCCAGCCGGTGCTCGAGCTCGCCGTCCACTGACGGCCGACGTCAGGGAGTTGTGAACCGCCTGCCGCGCGCCGCGCCGCGCCGCGCCGCATGCGGACGACTCACCACCTGCGCGCAACGCTTCTCGGACGTGCGCCCGCTCACGTGCCGAGCAGCTCGTCGACGAACCGCGCGAACATCCGCCCGACGTCGTCCGCGACGCGCTGCGGGTCGCGCTCCGGAACGAGTGCGTGGCTGATGGCGAGACGGACGAGCGAGTCGGACAGCAGCCGCGCGTCCTGTTCGCCGACCTGCGGCCATACCTCGGGGACGAGCCGCGCCACGGTGTCACCGGCCAGGGTGCGCCCCAGTGTCGTGACGAGGCGGTACGGCTCACCGCTGTCGCCGTCCCCGGCGAGCAACCGGATCACCGGCTCGTCGGACGCCAGTTGCAAGAACATCGCGAACGCGCTGCGCAGCGCGGCGTGCGCGTCGTCCGCGTGCTCGCGCACCGTCGCCGCGACCTGATCCACCAGCACCCCGATCTCGCGCGCGACGTAGGTCTCGACCAGCGCCGCACGTCCGCCGAACTCGTTGTAGAGCGTCTGCCGGCTCACGCCGGCGGCAGTGGCGACATGTGCCATCGTGGTGGCCGACCAGCCACGTTCGCGTACGAGCCGGTCGACGGCGTCGAGCACCGTGTCGCGCAGCAGCGTGCGCGCCGCCTGTACGTACGGCGTGCCGGCCGCCGGCAGGTCCGGAGTAGCCGTCACGCGTCGACGCCCGCGGCCACGAAATCGACCTTGTCGCGCACCCCGCAGTCCGGGCACGACCAGTCGTCGGGCACGTCCGCCCACGGCGTCCCGGGCGGGAATCCCTCGCGCGGCTCACCCGCCGACTCGTCGTAGACGTAGTCGCAGACCTCGCAGCGGTAGCGGCTCACCCAGCGAGTGTCTCAGGCGGCGCGAGACGTCGCCGCGGCCGTGTCCGCGCCGTAGCGCGCCAACACGCTCGCGCGCCTGCCCGGCGCGATGTTCGCCCGTGTGACGTCCCCGCCGTAATGCGCGAGCACCCTGCGGTCCATGACCCGCCGCCACAGCGGCGGCACGTACGCCAGCAGGATCATCGCTGCGTAGCCGGCTGGCAGCTGCGGCGATTCGTCGAAGTGCCGCAGCGACTGGTAGCGCCGCGTCGGGTTCGCGTGGTGGTCGCTGTGCCGCTGCAGGTGGTACAGGAACAGGTTCGTCGTGAGGTGGTTGTTGTTCCAGCTGTGCCGCGGGCTCACCCGCTCGTAGCGACCGTTCGGCAGTTGCGTGCGCAGCAGCCCGTAGTGCTCGAGGTAGTTGACGGCCTCGAGCAGGCTGAACGCGAGCAACGCCTGCAGCAGCAGGTACGGCACGGTGCCGACGCCGAACGCGACGATCAGCGTTGCCCACAGCACGACCGTCATGGCCCACGCGTTCAGCACGTCGTTGCGCAGACTCCACGTGCGCTTGTCCATGCGCCGCAGCCGGGTGCGCTCGAGCTGCCAGCCGTTGCGCAGGCTGCCGGCCACCGTGCGCGGCCAGAAGCGGTAGAAGGATTCACCCAGCCGACTCGACGCCGGGTCGTCGGGCGTGGCGACGCGCACGTGATGGCCTCGGTTGTGCTCGATGAAGAAGTGCCCGTAGCCGGACGGTGCGAGCGCGACGCGCGCGAACCAACGCTCGAGGTGCTCCTTCTTGTGGCCCAGCTCGTGCGCGGTGTTGATCGCGACGCCGTTGAGCATGCCGATCGTCACTGCGATCCCCAGCTTGTCGATCACCGGCAGGCCGCCGTGCCGCGTCATCAGCCAGAACGCCGCGACGAAGCTGACGAACTGGCACGGCAGGAACAGATATGTGACCCAGCGGTAGTAGCGGTCGCGCTCGAGCCACGCCACCGCCTCCTCGGGTGCGTTGCTGGGGTCGTCGCCGATGGCCAGGTCGAGCAGCGGGATCGCGACATACAGCACCATCGGCCCGATCCACCAGAAGACGCCGGAGCCGGTGAGGTTCACCAGCCCCCAGCCGAGGAACATGAACAGCGGCACGATCGTGCCGAGCAGCCACAGGTACCGCTTGCCGTCGCGCCAGTCCGGGCGCTCGGCGGCGAGCACGGCAGTTCCGGACAACGACCCCTCGCGCATGTGGACACCAATCCCTCGACTGACAGCGTGCTTTACATGACCGTCTCACGTGTAAAACACGTCGTCAACCGCGCGGAGCGCAATCCGGGCGTGCGGTCGATAAGCTCGGCAGCGTGCACAAGCGCATCGTCGGCATCGAGAACGAGTACGGCGTCACGTGCACCTTCCACGGTCAGCGGCGGCTCTCGCCGGACGAGGTCGCCCGCTATCTGTTCCGGCGGGTCGTGTCCTGGGGCCGCTCGTCCAACGTGTTCCTGAAGAACGGCGCGCGGCTGTACCTCGACGTCGGCAGCCACCCCGAGTACGCCACGCCCGAGTGCGATGCGCTGCCCGCGCTCGTCGCTCACGACAAGGCCGGCGAGCGGGTGCTCGAGGGCCTCGTCGTCGACGCCGAGAAACGGCTGCACGACGAGGGCATCGCCGGCGACATCTACCTGTTCAAGAACAACACCGATTCCGCAGGCAACTCCTACGGTTGCCACGAGAACTTCCTGGTGGGTCGGCAGGGCGAGTTCAGCCGGCTGGCGGACGTGCTGATCCCATTCCTCGTCACCCGGCAACTGATCTGCGGCGCGGGCAAGGTGCTGCAGACCCCCCGCGGCGCGGTGTTCTGCATCAGCCAGCGTGCCGAGCACATCTGGGAGGGCGTCTCGTCGGCGACGACCCGCAGCCGGCCGATCATCAACACCCGCGACGAGCCGCACGCCGACGCCGAGCGCTACCGCCGGCTGCACGTGATCGTCGGCGACTCGAACATGAACGAGTGCACGACGCTGCTCAAGGTCGGCGCCGCGGACATCGTGCTGCGCATGATCGAGCGCGGGGTGTCGTTCCGCGACCTGACGCTGGAGAACCCGATCCGCGCGATCCGCGAGATCAGCCACGACCTGACCGGCACGCGGTCCGTGCGGCTCGCCGCGGGCCGCACCGCCTCCGCGTTGGAGATCCAGCGCGAGTACTACTCGAAGGCCGTCGACTTCTTCGCCCAGTACGAGGGCGACGCAGCCGACAAGCGAGTGCTCGAGCTGTGGGGCCGCACGCTGGACGCCATCGAGTCGCAGGACCTGTCGCTGATCGACCGGGAGATCGACTGGGCCACCAAGTACCAGTTGATCGAGCGCTACCGGGCCAAGCACGACCTGACGCTGTCCTCGCCGCGGATCGCACAGCTCGATCTCGCGTACCACGACATCTCCCGCACCCGCGGCCTGTACTACCTGCTGCAGCAGCGCGGTGCCGTCGAGCGCGTCGTGTCCGACCTCGAGGTGTTCGAGGCCAAGAGCGTCCCGCCGCAGACGACCCGCGCCAAACTGCGCGGCGACTTCATCCGGCGCGCGCAGGAACGGCGCCGGGACTTCACCGTCGACTGGGTGCACCTGAAGCTCAACGATCAGGCCCAGCGCACCGTGTTGTGCAAGGACCCGTTCCGCAGCGTCGACGAGCGCGTCGAGAAGCTGATCGCTTCGATGTGACCAGGTACGCCGCGCGCGAGCCTCGGCAATCGCGCAAATCGGACGCTCCGCGGATTAGCTTTGCGGACATGGCAGCCCGACGCGCGGAACGGCTGGTCAACCTGGTGATCTGCCTGCTGTCGACCCGCCAATTCCTCACCGCGGAGCGCATCCGGGACGCGGTGCCCGGTTACGAGGGCAGCGACGGTTCACGGGCCGCCGACGAGGCGTTCAAGCGCATGTTCGAACGCGACAAGGCCGAGCTGCGTGACCTCGGCATCCCGCTCGAGACCGGCCGGAACAGCTCGTTCGACGCCGAGGACGGCTACCGCATCCGCCGCGGCGACTACGAGTTGCCGCCGATCGAGTTCGACGCCGACGAGGCGGCGGCGGTCGGTCTCGCGGCCCGGCTGTGGCAGTCGGCCACGCTGGGCGAGCAGGCCCGGCAGGCGCTGATCAAACTGCGTGCCGCGGGCACCGACGTCCGCGCCGCCGACGCGCCGGGCGCCGTGCCGCAGCTCGACGCCAGCGACCCGAGCCTGCCGGTGCTGATCGACGCCGCGCGCACCGCCACCGCGGTGTCCTTCGACTACACCAAGCCCGGCGAGGAGCAGCCGCAACGTCGCACGCTCGAGCCGTGGGGCGTGCTCTCCTGGCGCCGGCGGTGGTACGTCGCCGGCTTCGACCGCGACCGCGACAAGCCGCGCAGCTTTCGGCTCTCGCGCATCTCCGGCGCCGTGCGTCCGCTCGACGGGCCGGGCGCGTTCGACCGCCCCGCGGACTTCGACCTGCTCGACATGGTCGCGCGCCGTGACCCGGAGGACGGCCGGGTCGCGCGGATCCGCGTGGACGGCCCCGGTGCCGGCGAACTGCGCCGGATCGCACAGGACGACGACGCCGGCACTCTCACCGTCAGCTACACGGACACGGCGTGGCTCGCGCGCATCGTGGCCAGTGCGGGCACCAGCGCGCGGGTGCTCGAGCCCGACGATCTGGCCCGGGCGGTGGTCGAGCGGCTGCACACCGTCGTGCAGCGGTCGGCGCAGGTGCCGCGGTGACGAACGCAAACGAGCAGCGGCTGCCGCGTCTGCTGGCGCTCGTGCCGTACCTGCAGGCGCGGCCGAACATCGGCGTCGCCCAGGCAGCAGCCGACTTCGGCGTGTCCGAGACCCAGCTGCGCCGCGATCTGACGCTGCTGTGGATGTGTGGCCTGCCCGGGCACGGCCCGGGTGACCTCATCGACCTCTCCTTCGAGGGCGAGACGGTCTCGGTGATCTTCGACGCCGGCATGTCGCGGCCGTTGCGGCTGACCGGCGAGGAGGCGTTGGCACTCGTCGTGGCCCTGCGCACGCTCGCTGAGACGCCCGGCCTGGCCGACTCCGACGCGGTGCAGCGGGCGTTGGCCAAGGTCGAGGCCGCCGCCGGGGGGAGCGTCGACGCCGGCACCGTGGCGGTGCAACTCGATCACGACGAGCGGTTGCTGCCGGTGCTCACCCAGGCGGTCGAACGCCGGCAGGCGCTGCAGCTGCGCTACTACAGCGCGTCGCGGGACGAGACCAGCGAACGTGTCGTCGACCCGCTGCGGGTGTTCACCTCCGACGGGCACAGCTACCTCGAGGCGTGGTGCCGTCAGGCCGAGGGCCTGCGGGTGTTCCGCTTCGACCGCATCGACGACGCGGTCCTGCTCGACGAACCGGCGGTCGTACCGGAGGGCGTGCAGCCGCGGGACCTGTCCGAGGGGGTGTTCCATCCGGCGTCCGAGCATCTGCTCGTCGACCTGCGGTTGGGTCCCGCGTACGCCTGGGTCGCCGACTACTACGCGGCCGAGGACGTCTGGGCCGAAGGCGAGGACGTGCGGCTCGAGCTGCGCGTCGCCGACCCGGCGTGGGTGCGCGCCCTGGTGCTCGGCTCGGCCGGCCAGGTGGCCATCATCTCGCCGGATTGGCTCGCCGACGACGTGCGCACGGAAGCCGAGCGCGCGCTGAGCGCCTACGGGCACTGACCAGCACCTGCCGTTCAACGGCCCGTCGTAGAGTGCAGGCGTGCATTGGATCCCCCTGTACGCGTGGATCGCCGCGGTCGTGGTGGCCATCGTCGTGCTCGGGTTCTGCGCGTACGAGCTGATGTGGAAGACGAAGCGCCTGCGCGGCGATCTCGAGCGGCTGCAGACCTTGACCGCCGAGCTCGACACCGTGCAGCACACCCTGGCCGCGGCGCAGCAACGGATGGCCGCCGTCCGGCCGCCCGGCAGCGCGCTGACGCGATGAGCGGCGAGTCGCTGACCGGGCGTCGCGGTGCGCTGCGACGACGCAGTCGCAAGCGGCCGGCGAAGACGCCGGACGGCCGGATGCCGGTCATGGACCATCTGCGCGAACTGCGCCGGCGCATCGTGCTGATCCTGCTGTTCGTCGCGCTCGGCGCGGTGCTCGGCTACTTCCTCTACCCGCACACGCTCGACCTCCTGCGCCACCCGTACTGCGGCGTGCCGGAGAAGTACCGCTACACCCCGCGCGGCACGAAGAACTGCGTGCTGATCTACCACGGCGTACTGGACGGCTTCACCACCCGGTTGAAGGTCTCCGTCATCTCCGGCGCGGTCTTCACCGGGCCGTTGTGGCTCTACCAGATCTGGGCATTCATCACCCCGGGCCTGCGCAAGAACGAACGTCGCTACACGATCTTCTTCATCGTCGCGTCCACTCTGTTGTTCGCTGCGGGCGTCGTGCTCGCGTACCTCGTGCTCGACCGCGGCCTGCCGATCGTCCTCGCGCAGGCGGGCTACGGCACGCAGGCGCAGCTGACGGTCAGCGACTACATCGGGTTCGTCACGCTGCTGCTTGTTGTCTTCGGCTCGGCGTTCGAGCTGCCGCTCATCGTCGTGCTGGCGAACTTTGCCGGCGTGCTGCCGGCCTGGGTGCTGAAGAAGTCGCAGCGCATCGCGATCTTCCTGATCTTCCTGTTCGCTGCCGTCGCCACGCCGACGGTCGACCCGTTCACCATGTGTGCGATGGCCTTCCCGATGGTGCTGCTGTTCGAGGCCGCGGTGCTGACCGCCGTCGTCCACGACCGCCGCAAGGCGGCCCGGCGTGCCGCCGAGCGCCAGGAGCCGCACCTCGAGGACCACGTGCCGACGCCGATCGATCCGATCCCGCAACCGCTGGCAGCGCGCGAGCAGCGCGCCGAGGCCGATTCCGCGTGGTCGGACTCCACCTGACCGCCTGTCGCACGGGCGCTGCAGGTGTCGGCGGACCGGCGCTCCTAGTGTGGAGGCATGGCCTCGCCGAGTGAGCGGTACGCCGCCGCCCGGCGGCGAACGGGCCAACCGGTCCTCGCCGATTTCCGCGCCGGGTACTCCTTCGAACTCGACGACTTCCAGGTCCGTGCCTGCGCCGACGTCGAGAACGGCTACTCGGTGCTGGTGTGCGCGCCGACCGGTTCGGGCAAGACGGTCGTCGGCGAGTTCGCCGTGCACCTCGCGCTCGCCGCGGGCCAGAAGTGCTTCTACACCACGCCGATCAAAGCGTTGTCGAACCAGAAGTACAACGACCTCGTCGACCGTTACGGCGCGGCATCGGTCGGGCTGCTGACCGGCGACACCGCGGTCAACGGCAACGCGCCGATCGTGGTTATGACCACCGAGGTGCTGCGCAACATGCTCTACGTCGGCAGCCCCGCGCTGGCCGGGCTGGGCTACGTCGTCATGGACGAGGTGCATTACCTCGGTGACCGGTTCCGCGGCGCCGTCTGGGAGGAAGTGATCATCCACCTGCCGGCGGCCGTCCGGTTGGTGTCGCTGTCCGCCACCGTCTCGAACGCCGAGGAGTTCGGTGAATGGCTGCAGTCCGTGCGCGGCGAGACGACGGTGATCGTGCACGAGGAGCGGCCCGTCCCGCTCTGGCAGCATGTGCTCGTCGGGCCGCGGATGTACGACCTGTTCGGTTCGGTGCACGCCGACGGCGGTGTCGACGCGGCGGCCGGCGCGAGCATCAACGGCGAGCTGCTGCGCCAGGTGGCCGATCAGCGGCGCTTCGTCGAGCCGGTCGGCCGGCGTGGCGGCGACCGGCGAGGGGGGCAGCGCGGGCGCGGGTGGCGCCCGCCGCACCGGCCCGATGTCATCGCGCGGCTGGACCGCGACGGCCTGTTGCCGGCCATCACATTCATCTTCAGCCGCGCCGGGTGCGACGCCGCCGCCCGCCAGTGCGTGTGGTCGGGCATGTGGCTCACCGACGAGGACGAGCGCGCGGAGATCGACGAGGTCATCGACACGTTCACCGCCCAGGTGCCGCCGGAGGACCTGGACGTCCTGGGCTTCTGGGAATGGCGCGACGCGCTGCGGCGCGGGTTCGCCGCCCACCACGCCGGGCTGATCCCGCCGTTCAAACAGGCGGTCGAGGAACTGTTCGTCCGCGGCCTGGTGCGTGCGGTCTTCGCCACCGAGACGCTGGCGCTGGGCATCAACATGCCGGCCCGGACCGTCGTCCTGGAGCGCCTGACCAAATTCAACGGCGAGGCGCACGCCGACATCACGCCGGGGGAGTACACGCAGCTCACCGGGCGCGCCGGGCGCCGCGGCATCGATGTCGAGGGGCACGCGGTGGTGGTGTGGTCGCCCGAGGTCGAGCCGCAACGGGTCGCCGGTCTGGCGTCCACCCGCACCTACCCGCTGCGCTCGTCGTTCCGCCCGTCCTACAACATGGCCGCCAACCTCGTCGCGCAGATGGGCCGCGCCGACGCACGCCAACTGCTCGAGGCCTCGTTCGCGCAGTTCCAGTCCGACCGTGCCGTTGCCGGTCTCGTCCGCCAGATCCGGCGTAACGACGAGACCCTGCGCGGCTACGAGCGCTCGATGCACTGCGAGCACGGTGACTTCGCCGAATACGCCGAACTACGCCGCAAGCTGGGCGAGCGCGAGTCGGCGCTCGCGCGCGAGTCGGGTCGCGCGCGGCGGGTGGCGGTGTCCGACTCGCTCGAGTCGTTGCGCCGCGGCGACGTCATCCGGGTACCGCGCGGGCGCCGCGCCGGGCTCGCCGTGGTGATCGACCCCGGCGCACAGCCGCACGACGACCCGCGCCCGCTCGTCATCACCGAGTCACGGTGGTCCGGCCGGTTGTCGACCACGGACTTCCCGACCGCGGTCGACGTGCTCGGGTCCGTCCGGCTGGGCAAGCACGTCAACCACCGCTCACCGCAGGAACGGCGCGACATCGTCGCGCGGCTGCGTTCGCTCGACCTGCCGGACGAGCCGCGCGCCGCCCGCGGGCAAGGCGCGGATGCCGCCGACGATCCCGAGCTGCTGCGGCTGCGCCGCGCGTTACGCGCGCACCCGTGCCATGCGTGCCCGGACCGCGAGGAGCACGCACGGTGGGCACAACGACACACCCGGCTCACCCAGGAGAACACCAAGCTGCGCGCGCGCATCGACGGGCGCACCGGGTCGCTCGGCCGCACCTTCGACCGCATCTGCGGGTTGCTCGACGAGCGCGGCTACCTGGCCGGGGACGACGTCACCGACGCGGGTTGCCGGCTCGCCCGCATCTGGTCCGAGGCCGATCTGGTCGTCGCGCAATGCATCCGCGACGGCGCGTGGGCCGGGCTGGACGCCGCGGAACTCGCCGCCGTCGTGTCGACGATGGTGTACGAACCGCGCCGCGAGGAGGTCGCGATGCAGGCGGCGCCCACCGACGCCGTCCGCCTGGCGCTCGAGCGCACCGACGCGGTGTGGGCCGCGTTGGCTGCCGACGAGGACGCCGCCGGGCTGCCGCGCAGCCGCGAGCCGCAGCACGGGTTCGTCCTCGCCGCCTACCGGTGGGCACAGGGCCGGCGACTCGACGCGGTGCTCGACGTCGCGACCGCGCGTGGCGAGCAGATGTCGGCCGGCGATTTCATCCGGTGGTGCAAGCAGCTGCTGGACCTGCTCGACCAGCTCGCGGGCGCTCCGGAGGCCGGCGGCGGATCGGCTCAGCTGGCCCGAACCGCGCGGTCCGCGGCCACCGCGGTGCGCCGCGGCGTGGTGGCCCAGAGCATGGGGCCGTGACGCGGGCATCCACGCGACGCCCGGGGTGACGCAGTAGCGTGTGCGCAGCCGTGGCGGCGCAGCGCAGCGGGTAGGAGGGGCGAGATGAGCGACACCGGAAACCCCGGCGACCAGTCGGGCCAGCAGCCCGAGGACCGCGAGCACGAAGTGCACCGGCCAACGCCCGGCGGCACCGAGCCCGCGTCCCGGGATTTCGGCACGACGCCGATGTTCGGTCGCCCGCGCGCCGTGCCCGACCAGCAGGACGAGCCGCAGCCCGGTGCATCAGGCCAGCAGGTTTACGGCGAGCAGTCGACCCAGCAGTTCGGTGCCGCCCATCAAAGTCAGCCGGGCTACGGCGAGTCGCAGCAGACGCAGTCATTCGGCGCCGGGCCGCAGTCGGGTTACGGGCAGCAGCCGGGCTACGGGCAGCAGTCCGGACAGTCCGGCTACGGGCAGCAGCCGGGCTACGGGCAGCAGTCGGGCCAGTCCGGCTACGGGCAGCAGCCGGGCCAGTCCGGGTACGGGCAGCAGTCGGGCCAGTCCGGCTACGGGCAGCAGTCCGGGTACGGGCAGCAGTCCGGGTACGGGCAGCAGTCCGGGTACGGGCAGCAGTCCGGGCAGTCCGATTACGGCCAGACCGGCTACCAGACGCAGCACTACGGTCAATCCGGCTACGGCACGGCGCCGAGCGGGTACGGCCAGCCGGGTTACGGCCAGCAGCAATATGGTCAGCCGGGTTACGGACCGGGCTACGGCCAGCAGCAGTACGGCCAGCCGGGTTACGCACCGTACGGCCAGCCCGGGTACGGGCAGCCGCAGCCGAGGAAAAGCCGCAAGGGGTTGCTCGCGACACTGGCCGCGATCGTCGTCGTGCTCGCAGTTGCCGCCGTGCTGATCTTCGTCGTATTCGCTGCGCAACTCGGTCTCGCCGACAAGGCGCTCAGCCACACGGCGGTGGAGAAGTACATCTCGAACAGCAGCGCGCTCGGCTCACCGAAGGGCGTGTCGTGCAACGGCGGCAAGGACTTCACGATGAGCCGCAACGGCGCGACCTTCGACTGCACGGCATCCGGCGGCAAGTCCTTCACCGTGCAGATCCGCAATAAGGACAACGGCGACTACATCGTGCACTGACCGGCAGAACTGCCGGGGCGTCCGGCCTGGTACCTGGCGGTCGCGCCTTCGGCCGGCCGGACACCGCGATCGCGCGGTGCCACGTCAGCCGCGCAGCGCCACGCGCGGGCCGCCGCGCCGATCAGTCAGACTCCGACGGCGGCCAGCGCGGCGCTCATGCGCTGCACCGGGCTCTCAATGCCCAGCGTCACGGCCAGTTCCGCGAGCTTCGCCGTATCGCGCGGCTCGGCGTAGAGGGTGTCGTCGATCTCGTCGAGCGGGACGTCGAGTCGGCCGCGCACCGCAGCCGGTGCCGCACCCAGGTAGTCGATGCACGCCCGGATCTTTGCCGCACTGCCGGCCGGGAATCCCGCATCACCCGCCTGCGCCGCCGCGACGATGTCCTCGACCGCTCCGAAGCGGCTGACCAGAGCGGCGGCGGTCTTCTCCCCGACGCCGGGCACGCCGGGCAGCCCGTCGCTGGGGTCACCGCGGAGCACCGCGAAGTCCGCGTAGTGCTCGGCCGGCACGCCGTACTTGCGCTGCACCTGCTCCGGGCCCATCTCCTCGAGCTTGGCGATGCCCTTGCCGGTGTAGAGAACGGTCACCCGGTCGGTTGCGAGTGCGAGCATGTCGCGGTCGCCGCTGACGACGAGCACGTCGTCGGTGTCGCGGTGCGCCAGCGTCGCCATCACGTCGTCGGCCTCGAACCCGTCCGCCCCGGCGGTGGCGAGCCCGAAGGCGGCCAGCACGTCGAGCAGCGCCGGCACCTGCGGAGCCAGCAGATCCGGAACCTGCTCGCCGCCGGCCGGGGCGACCCGGTGCGCCTTGTAGGACGGCACCAGCTCGACCCGGAACGCCGGGCGCCAGTCGAGATCGAGGCACGCGACCCACCGCGTCGGCCGTCGCTTGTCGATGAGTGACGCCGCCATGTCGAGGAAGCCGCGGATCGCGTTCACCGGCCGACCGTCGGGCGCAGTCACCGAATCGGGAACCGCGTAGAACGCGCGGAAGTACAGGTTGGCCGCGTCGATCAGCATCAGGCTCACAACGGGCGACCCTAACGAGGAACGCGGACGGCGACGCTCACGCCGGCGCCGGCCCGGTGCTGCCGCGCACGACGAACTCGGTCGGCAGCACCACGCCCGGGTCGCGCGGCACGGCGTCACCGTCGAGTTCGTCCTCGGCGAGCAGCGTGAGCAACCGGGAGGTGATGTCCAGCGCCTGGTCGGCGACGGGCTGGCGCACGGTCGTCAACCGCCACAGCTCGGACAGCGGCTGGTCGTCGAAGCCGACCACCGAGACGTCCTCGGGCACCCGCAGCCCGGCGTCGTGCAACTCGCGCAGCGCGCCGTAGGCCATCTCGTCGCTCTCGGCGAAGATCGCGGTCGGCGGGTCGGCGGCTGTGAGGAGTTCGCGGGCTGCGGCCCGGCCGCCGTCGACGGTGAAGTAACCCAACCGCTCGAGGGCCTGATCGGGCTCGATGCCACCGGTGCGCAACGCCGCGCGGTAACCCTCGAGGCGGCGCAACGGGGGGGTGAAGGCCATCGGGTCGTCGGTGTCGCCGCCGATCAACGCGATCCGCCGGTGTCCGAGACCGACGAGGTGGTCGACGGCGTTGCGCGCAGCGGCCACGTCGTCGATGCGCGCCGACAGGAACCCGGAACGTTCCAGACCGAGCAACCCGACCGGCCGGTTGAGCGCCGTCAGGGCCTTGAACTCGTCGTCGTCGAGCACGAGGCTGGCGACGAGCACGCCGTCGACGCGCTTGCGCATGGGCATGACGTCGAAGAACCTGGCGCGTCCCTCCTCGTCACCCAGGTTGTAGAGCAGCAGGTCGAAGCCTGCGGTGCGCAGCTCGCTCTCGACCGTCGAGATGACCTCGGCGAAGAACCACCGGTTGACGAACGGCACCACGAGGCCGACCGTCGTGGTCCGGCCGCTCGCGAGCCGCGCGGCGAACGGCGAGGCGACGTAGTTGAGCTCGTTCGCCGCCGCGAGCACGCGGTCACGGGTGGACGACGCGACGTCCGGCAGGCCGCGCAGCGCGCGGGAGACGGTCGCGATCGAGACGCCGGCGAGCCGGGCGACGTCCTCGATGCTGGCGACCATGCACGTCCCTTCCGGTAGCTGATTGGCGCAAACGCTACCTTTCGCGCGCGTCAAGGCGTCGCTGGCAGACTCGGCACGGTGCCGACGCTCTACCGCAACGCGGTGCTGCACGCAGTGCCGCAGCCGACGCTTCGCCCGGCCACCGCGTTCCTCGTCGCCGACGGCCGCATCGGCTGGCTGGGTGACGACCCGGCCGCGGACCGTCTGGACGTCGGCGCCGACACCGCCGTCGTCGACCTGCAGACCTCGCTGGTCACGCCCGCGTTCGTCGACGCGCACGTGCACTGCACCGCCACCGGACTGGCACTGACCGGGCTGGACCTGCGCGAGTGCCCTTCGGGCGCCGACGTCGTGCGCAAGGTCGGTGAGCGGGTCCGAACCGCGCGGGGGCGGCCCGTGCTCGGCAGCGGCTGGGACGAGACGCGCTGGCCGGACGGTCGCCCGCCGACGATCAACGAGCTGGACCGTGCGTCGTACGGCGGCGCCGTCTATCTGAGCCGGGTGGACGAGCACTCGGCGCTGGTGTCGTCGTCGCTGCTCGCCGCGGTGCCCGGAATTCGCGACCTGCCGGGCTTCGCGCCCGACGGCTGGCTGCGCGGCACGGCGCACGAGGCGGCACGCACGGCGGCGCTGGCCGGCATCACCGGCGAGCAGCGTCGCACCGCGCAGCTGGCCGCACTGCGCCGAGCCGCTGCGCTGGGTATCGCCTGCGTGCACGAGATGGCCGGCCCGGTCGTGTCGAGCGCCGATGATCTGCTCGAGCTGCTGGCGCTGGCCGCGGACGAGACGCTGCCGGACGTCGTCGGCTACTGGGGCGAGCTGTTCGGGATCGACACCGCACGCGAGCTGGGCGCCGTGGGTGCCGCCGGCGACTTGTTCTGCGACGGCTCGCTCGGTTCGCACACGGCCGCCCTGCACGAGCCGTACGCCGACGCGCCCGGGGAGTACGGCAACCTGCAGCACGACACCGGCGACCTCGTCGAGCACGTCGTACGGTGCACCGAGGCGGGAATGCAGGCGGGTTTCCACGCCATCGGCGATGCCGCCGTGGATCAGGTGCTCACCGCCGTGGAGACCGCGCAGCAGCGCGTCGGCCCGGCCGCGCAGCGCGTGCGCCACCGCCTGGAGCACGCGGAGTACGTGCGCGACCCGCGCCGGTTCGCAGCCACCGGCCTGATCGCGTCCGTGCAGCCGTGCTTCGACGCGCTGTGGGGCGGCGGCGATCGCATGTACGCCCAACGCCTCGGCGCCGAGCGGGCCGGCGCGCTCAACCGGTTCGCCGAACTCGCCGCCGCCGGGGTACCGCTGGCGTTCGGGTCGGACAGCCCGGTCACCGAACTCGGGCCCTGGGCCGCGGTGCGCGCCGCGACCCGCCCGCGCGGACCGGTGGCACCGCTGGACGCGGACCAGGCGTTCGCCGCGCACACGGTGGGCGCCCGCGCCGCGGCGGACTCGGATGCCGGGCCGGCACGGCTGCAGGTCGGCGCACCCGCGACGTTCGCGGTGTGGCAGTGCGCAGGTCGGGACGCGACGCTGCCGGACCTGACCGGGGACGAGCTGCCGACGTGCCTGGCCACCGTGTCCGGCGGCAGCACGCTGTATGACACGGGCGTGCTTGGCGGCTGAGAATCCGACGGGCCGGCGACCTGCCTCGGCGATACTGGTCCGGTGCACCAGCGCCGGGAACCGCTCTGCGCCAAGCGATGGGCTGCGCTGCTCGCTGTTGCGGGCGGCCTCGTCGGCGTGCTCGCGTTCCCCCGGTTCGGCATCTGGCCGGCTGCGCCGGTCAGCGTCGCGCTGCTCAGCCTGGCCGTCGACGGCCGCCGCGCACGCACCGGGGCGTGGCTCGGGTACGTCTACGGCGCCACGTTCCTCGTGCCGTTGCTCAGCTGGACCGGTATCTACGTCGGCCCGGGGCCCTGGCTGATCCTGGCGCTGGCGTTCGCCGCGTTCTTCGCGCTGCTCGGTGCGCTGTTGCCGATCCTGGCAACCCTGCCTGCGTATCCGCTCTGGGTCGGCGCGGCATGGGTGCTGCAGGAGGCGCTGCGCGACCGGCTGCCGTTCGGCGGCTTCCCGTGGGGTCGGCTCGCGTTCAGCCAGTCGACCTCACCCCTGCGCTGGTTCGCCGCGCTCGGCGGCGAACCGCTGCTCACGTTCGTGGTGGCCGGGTGCGGGGCCGGTCTGGCGAGCGCGCTGATCGCGCTGCGTCCGGTCGTCGACGGGCGGCGTCCGCTCGCACGTCCGGTCGCGGCGGGGCTCGCAGTGGCCGTCGCCGTACCGCTCGCCGGGCTGCTGCTCGGCGCCGCGCTGTCGCCCGGCGCGCCGCGACGCACCGAGCGGATCGCAGTGATCCAGGGCGGCCTGCCCGACCTCGCGTTGCAGTTCGAGAGCCGGGCCGAGCAGGTGCTCGACAACCACATCCGGCAGACGATGAAGCTGGCCGCGCAGGTGCGCGCCGGCAAGGCGCAGCGCCCGGACCTGGTGCTGTGGCCCGAGAACGCCTCCGACGTCGACCCGTTCCAGGTCCCCGGCGCCTACCGCAAGATCGACGACGCGGTGCGCGCCATCGGCGCCCCGGTGCTCGTCGGCGCGATCCTGCAGGGCCCGGGCCCGACCCACCGGCGCAATGTCGGCATCCTCTGGTCACCCACCACCGGGCCCGGGGCCCGCTACGTCAAACGCCATCCCGTGCCGTTCGCCGAATACATCCCCCTGCGCGGTATCGCCGAGTGGGTGAGCTCGGATGCCAAGACCGTCACCCAGGACATGGTGGCCGGGCACGGCAACGGCCTGGTACGCGGCGCCGGCGCGCCGATCGGGGACGTCATCTGCTTCGAGGTCGCCTACGACAACCTGGTGCACTCCTCGGTGGCCGACGGCGCGCAACTGCTCGTCGTCCAGACGAACAACGCGACGTTCGGGCACACCGCCGAGACCTATCAGCAGCTGGCCATGAGCCGGTTGCGGGCCGTCGAGTCGGGCCGCACCGTCGTGCAGGTGGCCACGACCGGTAAGTCTGCGGTGATCGACGCCGACGGTGACGTCGTGGCCGAATCCGGCACGCTGTTCGCTCCTGCGATCATTTCGCGCACGGTGGCGCTACGGTCTGCGCAGACGTGGGCCACGGACGTCGGTGCATGGCCGGAGTACGTCCTCGCCGCAGCGGCCGTCGTGGGCGTCGCGGTATCCGGCGTACGTCGCCGCCGCGCAGCACCGGCGGACCGATCGGCGGTTGCAGAGAACGATCGACAGTTGGAGGTCGCACGCACGTGAGCGGGCAGACGGGTGCCGGCACGCTGGTCGTCATCCCCACCTACCAGGAACGCGACAACATCGAGTCGATCGTCGACCGGGTCCGCGCCGCGACCCCCGAGGCGCACGTCCTCGTCGTCGACGACGCCAGCCCCGACGGCACCGGGAAGATCGCCGACGCGCTCGCCGACGCGGATCCGCACGTCCACGTGCTGCATCGCGAGGGAAAGGCCGGGCTGGGTGCCGCGTACATCGCCGGGTTCGATGTCGCGCTGGAGCGCGGCGACGAGTTCGTCGTGGAGATGGACGCCGACGGCTCGCACCGGCCCGAACAGCTGCCCGACCTGCTCGCGGCTCTCGACGGTCCGGACGGGCGTGCCGATGTCGTGCTCGGTTCGCGCTGGGTCGACGGGGGATCGGTGGTCAACTGGCCGAAGAGCCGCGAACTGCTCTCCCGTGGCGGCAACGTCTACACCCGCGTGGCGCTGGGCCTGAACCTGCGCGACGCGACCGGCGGCTACCGGGTCTACCGCAGCGCGGTCCTGCGGGCGATCGACTACGCGGCTGTCGCGTCGCAGGGCTACTGCTTCCAGGTGGACCTCGCCCGGCGCGCGCTGGACGCCGGGTTCGTGGTGCGCGAGGTGCCGATCACCTTCGTGGAGCGTGAGTTGGGCGAGTCGAAGATGAGCACCGCCATCGTGCGTGAAGCGCTGTGGCGGGTGACCCAGTGGGGTGCCGCGCGGCGCACCGAGCAGTTGCGTGCGACCTTCGGTGGCCGCGACCGCTCCTGAAGGCCGCTTCCGCGCCGCCGGATCGTCGTCCGGTTTCGCCCTGATCTCCCGAATCGACCCCGGGTCGTTTAGGCTGTAAACCGACGCTCTCGAGATGCCTCAGCGGCACGAGAGCGAGCAGAGCGTCGCACGCCGAACAACGGCAGACGGCGATCGCACGGTCGGCAGGGTGGCGGGTACCGCGCCCTTCGCCGGTCTGGCGGCCACATTCGAAGGAGCCACGGCTGCGATGTCCGAGTCCACCGGCAAGAGCCCAGCCCGCACATCATCCGACAAGCCCACCGAGAACACGCCGGCCACCCGGGACGATCGGCTGACCACCGACGAAGGCAAGATCAACGTCGCGCAGAGCGTGGTGTCCAAGATCGCCGGAGTGGCGTGCCGGGAGATTGCCGGGGTACACGCCATGGGGACGTCGTCCAGCCGCGCGTTCGGTGCGATTCGCGAGCGCATTCCCGGCAGCTCCGGCCCGAGCGTCACGCAGGGCGTCGCCGTCGAGGTCGGCGAGTCGCAGGCCGCCATCGACCTCGACATCGTCGTGGAGTACGGCGTTTCGATCGCCGATCTGGGGCAGAGCATCCAGCGCAACGTTAAGCAGGCGGTCGAGCGGATGACCGGGCTCGAGGTGGTCGAGGTGAACATCAGCGTCGACGACGTGTACCTGCCCGACGACGGCGACGACGACCAAGGCCCGTCGCGCGTGGCATGACCGCGATGAACCCCGACCCGCAGTCGGTCGACGGCGTCGACGTCGAGGCCGTCGCGGCTGCGGTGCGCGGCTGCCATGCCGTCGCCGACCTCGCCGAGGGAGCGCTCGGGTCGGTGGTGTCCTACCTGCCGGGGCGGCGGGTCGTCGGTGTCCGGGTCGACCGCGATCACGTCGATGTCCAGGTCCAGGCGCAGTGGGGGGTGCCGGTTCCCGAGCTGGCGGCGCAGGTCCGCGCCGCGGCCGGGCCGCTCGCTGCGGGGCGCCGGATCGACATCGTGGTCGCCGACGTCGCGGACCCGCCGGGATGGGAGGCCAGCACGTGGAACAGCGAACCGACGAGCAGCGCAGGCGCGCCGCCCGGCGCGCGTTCGTCCGCGACCATCACCCCGACCGGGGCGGCGACCCCGCCGCCTTCGTAGCCGGACTCGCCGCCCTCGACGCCCGCGACCACACGGATGCATCGGTGCGCGTGCGCGTGGTGAAGCGGGGGAGATGGCCGCGCCGGGTGCTGGACACCGCCTGGGGACGCGTCGCCCACCGGCGTGAGCCCCGCGTCCGCTGACCGATCCAGGCCCAACCCGCGGCAACGTTCGCGATGACCTGCAACACCGTTTCCGGGAATGAGGAGAACATGAACCGCACCGCGCTAGCGACCATCGTCGGATTGGTCCTCGGCCTTGCGGTCGCCTTCGGCAGCTTCGGGGACATGCTGATCGTGGCGCTGTTCGCCGCCATCGGCTACGTCCTGGCCAAGATCGTCGAAGGCGACATCGACATCAGCCCCTATGTGTCCGGGCGCCGCAACAACCGATGACGGCCACGAAGACCGGCCCCGACGCCGCGTCCGACTCGGGAGCACCGGCAACGACGCACAGCGGCGCGCACCCCGGACGTACCGATCTCGGCGCGGTAACGATTGCGGACCGCGTGGTGGCGAAGATCGTCACGCGGGCGGTGTCCGAGGTGCCCGACGCCGGGTCGGCGACGCGCCGCATCCTGGGCAGACCCGCATCGGTCCACGGATTGGGCTCCGGACAACTCGGTGAGGCGCCGAAGGTGTCCGTCGACGTGGACCTGTCAGTGACCTCGGTGGAGGTGACGATCAGCGTGCGATGGCCGGCGTCGGTGCCGGAAGTGACCTCGGCGGTGCGTGAGCGGATCGTGCACCGGCTTGCCGAGCTGACCGGCCTGACCGTTGCCGACGTGCGCATCCACGTCAGCGAGCTGCTGACGCGGACCGCCCCCGCGAGGCGAGTCCGTTGACGAGAGGGAGGTGCGCGATCCGATGAGGCTGCTCAACAGGCTGCTCGGTGCGTTGCTGGGCCTGGCCGTGATCGTCGTCGGGGTCCTGCTGATCATCGAAGTGGTTGCCGACCGGACCACTCACCATGCCGAGGTCGTCAAGTGGCACGGCGCCTATCACTGGGCGGGCCACACCTCGTGGACGCAGGGCAGTGTGCGGGTCGGCTGCATCATCGCCGCGGTGGTCGGTCTCTTGCTGCTTATCCTGGAGCTCAAACGCGGTCGGGTCACCCGCTTCCGGGTCGCGGCCAAGGGCGACGAGCAACCCGTCGACGCCGCGTACACCCGCCGCGGCGTCGCAGGTGCCGTCCGTGCGGCGGTGATCGACGTGGACGGCGTGAAGTCGGCGAAGGTCGGCGTCGGACGCAGGTCGGTGCGCGTGCGGGCGGTCACGAGTGCCCGCGACACAGAATCCGCCGGAGCGCTCGCCGCGCCGTCGCAGGCTGCAGCGCAGAGCCGGCTCGACGCACTCGAGCTCGCGCACGCTCCCCGGCTCAAACTGACCGCGACACCCAGGAAGCGCTGATGCACGCCGACCGCACGAATCGCACCGCACTAGTGATCCTCGCGCTCCTGCTCATTGCCGGTGGCGGGGCGGGCGCCGCCGCGTCCTTCGGGGTGTTCGGCCGGCATTTCCAGCACGCGTCCCTGGTGCACAACAGCATCGGCCGCTTCGTCGGCCGCAACGGCGCATGGTTCTGGTGGGCCGCCGCGGGCGTCGCCCTGGTGCTGGTGCTGCTCACGCTGCGCTGGCTGCTCGCCCTGCTCTTCTCGACCGACCGCACCGGTGACGTGTCGATCAAGGACGGCGGGGGTAGCGGCCGGACCACGCTGGCGGCGGGCGCGGTGACCGACGCCGTGGTCGGTGAGATCGAAAGCCTCCCCGGCGTCGACTCCGCCAAGGCCCGGTTGATCGGCGACCCGGACGACCCCTCGCTCGTCGTCGACGCGCGCGTGCGCCACGACGCCGACCTCGCCGACCTGCGCAAGCGCATCGTCGGCGGCCCCATCGCGCACGCGCGGACGTCGACGGGCCGTACCGACCTGCCCGTCCGCCTCGATCTCGTGGTGTCGGCCGGCCAGGGACCGCGAGTCAGCTGACCAGCATCGTCCACGACCACGAAGGAGCTGACCAACCGTGTGGCTGTTCTTGTCTTCCCGGATCCGTACCTGGCTGCTGATTGCCGTTGCGCTGCCCGTGGCGCGCAGTGGCGTGCGTCGTCTCGCCGCGGCGGCCGAATCGCGTAGTCCCGGCAGCCGGTCCGCCCAGCTGCTGCGGCGTACCGACTCGGCCGTGGGTTCCGTCGCCGACCGCGCCGGGCGGCGCAGCGGTCGTGGGCGCCGCTGATACTGCGCGACAGGCTCGCGGGCGAGCGGCGACGCGTTGCGGGCCGATCCCGCAGACTGTCAGCACCGGCGGCGACCGACCGCCGGAACCGTAGGGGGAGGGAACGGGTGAGTGGCTCCCGGCTGAGTCAGCGGCTGCCGCGGCGCGGGGTCTGCGTCGCGGTCGCGCTGGGTTCGCTGGTCGCGTACCTGCTCCTGCGCTGGCTGGAAGCGCCGTCGATGGTCGATCTCGCCACCTACCGCGCCGAGGGCGCCGCGATCCGGCACGGCCACCCTCTGTACGCATCGATCCACGCGCCGGGCGGACTGCTCGCCACGTACCCGCCGTTCGCGGCGCTGGTCTTCGTGCCGTTGAGTTTCTTGAGCTGGACGGTGACGCAGCTGATCGGCAATGCCGTCGATCTAGCCCTGGTCGGGGTGGTCGCCTGGCTCTCGTGCCGGTTCGCCGGCGTCGACCGGGCACGACTCGTCGACGGCGCGCTGCTGCTCGCGGGAGCGGCGCTGTGGTGCGAGCCGGTCTTCGACACGCTCAGTTTCGGGCAGGTCAACCTGGCCGTGGTCGCGCTGGTGCTCGCGGACTTCGCCCGGCCGCCCGGTGCTCGCGGCCGGGGAGTGGGCATCGGGCTGGCCGCCGCGATCAAGGTCGCTCCGGGGATCTTCGTGGTCTATCTGCTGGTGACGGGTCGTTACCGCATGGCACGCAACGCGATCGTGACGTTCGTGGTCACCGTGCTGCTCTCGGGTGCGGTCGACTTCTCCGACACGAAGCTCTACTGGACGAAGCTGCTGTTCGACACGGGCCGGGTGGGTGATATCGCGAACGGCACCAACCAGACCGTGCAGGGTGCGGTGGCGCGGCTGTCCCGCGACGACGTCACGAGTCGAGCCGGAACGGTGGGCGCGTTCGTGACGCTCGTGCTGCTGCTCGTGGGTGCCGCGCTGGTGTACCGGCGCCTCGGCGACCGGTGGGGGCTCACGGTGGCGGCCGTTGCCGGCCTGCTCGCGTCACCCATCTCGTGGTCGCACCACTGGGTGTGGTGCGTGCCGATGCTCGCCGTCGCCGCGACGCAGCGATCGCGCGCGGCGGTGCTCGCCGTCGGCTTCTGGCTGTGGCTGCCGTTTGCGGTGTCCCGCCGGGCCACCGACATCCGGCTGTTCCCGACCTGGGAGCTGCTCTGGACGAATTGGTACGTCGTCTTCGGTGCGTCGTGGGTGGTGGCCGCCGTGGTGAAAGCGCGCCGCGTGGTCGCGTCCCCGGTTCCCGAGCGTCTGCAGCTGGTGGCCTGACGTGCGACTCATCGGCACCGCGCCCCGGGCGGGCGTCCTGCTGGCCGTGTCCGTCGTCGCCTATCTGGTCACCCGCGCGCTGCTGCACCCGTCGATGATCGATTTCGCGGTGTACCGCGTCGAGGGTGACGCTTTACGCCGCGGCCACCGGCTCTACGAGAACCTGCCCACGCCCCAGGGCCTGCTCGCCACTTACCCGCCGTTCGCCGCGGCTGTGTTCGTGCCCGCCGCGATGCTCTCGTGGCCGGTGGCGCGCGCTCTGGCGGTCGCCGGCAACCTCGTGCTGCTGGTGGTGGTGTCCCGGCAGTCGGTCCGGCTGGCCGGCATCACCGGGCCGTCGGCGCTTGGCTCGACGGCGGTCATCGCCGCGGTCACGCTGTGGGCCGAGCCCGTGTACACGACACTGGGCAACGGTCAGGTGAACCTCGCGGTGCTGGCCCTGGTGCTGGCCGATTTCACCTGCGCGCCGCAGTCGCGGTGGCGCGGCGTCGGTACCGGGCTCGCGGCCGGGTTGAAGGTGACGCCGGGCTTGTTCATCGTGTACCTGCTCCTGACCCGGCGGTTCCGCGCAGCGGCGACGGCCACCGGCGTGTTCGCAGCGACGATCGCGGCGTCCGGCGTGGTGGCGCCGGTCGACACCTGGCGGTACTGGACGCGGTACGTGTGGCAGAGCGGCCGGGTCGGTGACCTGGCGAATTCGACCAATCAGTCGATGCAGGGTCTGCTCGCGCGGGCGGCCGGGGTCGATCGGTTGCCGACGGCGCTCGCGGTGTTGTGTCTTGTCGTGGCGGTCGCTGCGCTGGCCACCGCCGTGCTGGCGTACCGGCGGCTCGGCGAGGTGTGGGGGTTGACCTGCGCCGCGGTGGCGGGGCTGCTCGGCGCGCCCATCGCATGGACCCATCACTGGGTGTGGTGCGTGCCGATCACCGCGTTGGTCGTCGCGCGTCGGCCGAAGTGGGGTCCGCTCGTCCTGGTGTTCTGGACGTTCGCGTTGTTCTATCTCCCGCACAAAGCCGACGCGGTGCTGACGTTCCCGTGGTGGCGGGTGGCGCTGACGAACTGGTACGTGCTGTTCGGGGTCGGCTTCGTCGCCGCCGTATGGGCGCGATTGCGGCGGCGGCCGGCGCAGGCCGCCGCGCCGCCCCCGCCCCGGGGTGCCGGGGGGCGCGCGCCGCCGGCGGCACCGCGATGGCCACGC
>NZ_CAXTQF010000012.1:53055-67518 GCF_964246335.1 uncultured Jatrophihabitans sp.
GCCGCCCGCCGCCGCCCCCCGCGCCGACGCCGCCGCGGGTTGCCGGGGGCAGCGAGCCGCCGGCGCCCTGACGGCGGTCGTCGACGCCTCTGCCGGTGCCGGACATGACGACGCCGCCCGGCGGGACCGGGCGGCGTCGGTGGTCGTGCGCTGGCTGCGTCAGGCGGATTTCGCTCCGCGCCGGGCGCGGAGAACGTCCAGCCGCTCGGCGAGCACCTCTTCGAGGTCGGCGATCGTGCGCCGCTCCATCAGCATGTCCCAGTGCGTACGCGGAGCCTTGACCTTCTTCGCCTCCGGCTCCGGACCGTCGACCAACTGCGCCGCGGTGCCGTCGAGGCGGCACTCCCAGGTGCTGGGGATCTCGGCCTCTTCGGAGAAGGGGACGTTGAACTCGTGGCCGCGTGCGCATTGGTAGGCAGCGACGTTGCGGGGCGCGGGTTCCGCGCCGTATTCGGTCTCGTAGCTGATTGCGCCCAACCGGCTGCCGCGCAGTGTGCGGTCTGCCATGTCGGCACCTCCCGGGGGTTCGATTCGTGTTCACCCTGTTTAACGAGTGTTACGGGGATAGGATTCCCGACCCGCTGGTAGCGGTATCTCTACCGCTCAGTGGCATGCCAGACGTGTGAGGTGTCGGCGGGTCAGACGTCGAGGGACAGCTGGCCGCGGGTACCTGCCGGGTCCGCGCCCAGGTCGCCGCGCCGGTGGTGCATTCGGCACAGCACCTGGTAGTGCACGTCTTCCTCGGTGTCCTGGGGTCCTCGGCCGGAAGCCGCACCGGTGTCCGCGACGACGACCGTCGCGCCGTCGCGCACCACGACGCCGTCGACCACCCGGGCGTTGAGCTGCCCGGGCCGACCGCACCAGCACAGCACCTCCACGTGCACCGGATGCAGCTCGTCGGCCAGCTCGAACAATCGCTTGGCCCCCGGCAACATCCGGGTGCGGAAGTCGGTGGCAAGGCCGAAGCAGTAGACGTCCACGTGCTGGTCGTCGACGAGCTCGGCCAGCTGGTCGACGTGCGCCTCGGTCAGGAAGCCGGCCTCGTCGACGACGAGGTAGTCCAGCGCCCTGCCGGCGGCCCACCGGCCGCGCACCAGCGCGCGCAGGTCGGTGTCGTCGTCCACCTCGACGGCGTCGCGCGCGAGCCCGACGCGGGTCGTGATGGTCGGCCGCCCGGACCGGTCGTAGCGGACGAGCAGCATCCCGTGCCGGCCCTGCCGGGCATGGTTGTGATCGATCTGCAGCGCGAGCGTGGACTTGCCGCAGTCCATCGGCCCGTAGAAGAACTTCAGGTGCGCCGGCATCGGTGTCGCCCGGCGGTTACCTGCGGCAGGCACCGCGGACAGTGCGCTCTCGTGCTCGCCACCGGGAACCGCGTCCGGTACAGAAGACGCAGCCACGGCGAACGACCCTAGCCGGTCGTCGGCGAGCGGCCGAACCACTCACCGCGTTCGACGAGCAGCGTCCGCAGCAGATCAACTCGGTCGGTGATGATGCCGTCGACACCGAGGTCGAGCAGGCGCGTCATCTCCGCCGGGTCGTTGACCGTCCAGGCGTGCACCTGCAGGCCGAGGCGCTGCGCGGCGGCCAGGTACCGCGCGTCGAGGAACTGCCGGCCGCCGATCCGGGCCGGCACCTGGGCGCACTGCCCCGCCTGCGTGCGACGCGGTCCGGGGCCGTGCAGGCGCAGTCGCAGCGCGGCGCGTGGGCCGAGCGACGTGCACAGCGCCGGCCCGAGCGCGCGGCGTACCGCCGCGATGCGGCTCGTCGCGAACGAGCCGACGCACACCCGGTCGAGCGCGCCCGTCCGGCGGATCGCGTCGATCGTCGGGTTGATGCCGCGGTCGCTCTTGACGTCGAGGTTCACCCGGACGTCCGGCCACGTAGCGAGCACGTCGGTGAGCAGCGGGATGGCCTCGCGGCCGCCGATCCGCGCGTGCCGCAACCGCGCCCAGCTCTGCGCGTCCACCCGCCCGCGACGGTCGGTCACCCGGTCGAGGCTCGCGTCGTGGAACGCGAGCGCAACGCCGTCGGCGCTGACCCGCACGTCGGTCTCGAGATACCGGCAGCCGAGCCGGACGGCCGCCTCGAAGGCGCGCATCGAGTTCTCCAGGCCGGCATCTGCACCGGCCGCGAAGCCGCGGTGCGCGAAGACGAGCGGCGTCGGCGCGTCCAGGAATGCGTGCCGCGCCACGAACCGCAGCCCTACAGGAAGATGTCGAGGGCGAGGTCCGCGCTGCTGGTGGGGTCGAGGCGGTACGCGTCGAGGTCCGTCACGCCGGCGTCGGCCAACACGTCGTCGTCGACGAAGGTGTTGCCGGTGCACTCGCGCGCCGGCCGGCGCAGGATCTCGTAGGCCGCGTCGGCCACGATCTCCGGCTTGCGCGAACCGGCCAACCCGTCGTCGCCGCCCACGATGTTCTGCACCGCTGCGGTCGCGATCAGCGTGCGCGGCCACAGGCAGTTGGCGGCGATGCCGTCCGCGCGGCGCGATTCGGCGACCCCGAGCGTCAGCATGGTCATCGCGTATTTGCTGACCGTGTAGGGCGCGAAGTTCGCGAGCCACTTGCGGTCCATGTCCAGCGGCGGCGAGAGCGTCAGCACGTGCGGGTTCGCCGACTTCGCCAGGTGCGGCAGGGCCAGACTGGTGAGCACGAACGTCCCGCGGGCGTTGATGTCGAGCATCAGGTCGTAGCGCTTGGCCGGCAGGTCGCCGATGTTGGTGAGGTTGATGGCCGAGGCGTTGTTGACGACGATGTCGATGCCGCCGAACTGCTCGACCGTGCGCGCGACGGCCTGTGCCACGCCGTCCTCGTCGCGGATGTCGCCGACGATCGGCAGCACCTGACCGCCGGCCGCCTCGACCGCCTGCGCGGCAGTGTGAATCGTGCCGGGCAGCCGCGGATCCGGGTTGTCCGTCTTCGCGATGAGCGCGACGTTCGCGCCGTCCCGCGCCACGCGCTCGGCGATGGCCAGGCCGATGCCCCGGCTGCCGCCGGACATGATCAACGTCTTGCCGGCCAGTGGTGCGGTGTCGGTCGGGTCGGCGGATGTCACGTCGTGCGGCTCCTTCGGGTCGGCGTCCGCGTGCGGCCGGTCGGTCAGCTCGCGGCGCGGGTCAGGTCAGCTGATGGTGTCACGGAGCCGTGCAGCGGCCGCAGCTCGATGGGCAGGCCGTCGCGCGGGCGCGGCAGCGACGACCAGTCGACCGGCATCCGGTAGCCCGGCGGCAGCGTCAACCGGTAGCGCTGCAGCAGCTGGTGCATGACGGCCTTGACCTCCATGCCGCCGAAGAACATGCCGATGCACTTGTGAATGCCGCCGCCGAACGGGACGTAGGCGTAGCGGTGCACTTTGTCCTCACGACGACCCTCGGCGAAGCGCTCCGGGTCGAAGCGCTCGGGGTCCGGCCACACGTGCGGCATGTGGTGCACGCCCCACAGGTGCACGGCGACGTACTCGCCGGCCGGGACGGGGAAACCGAGCAGTTCGGTATCGGCGTTCGCGCGGCGGATCAGCGACGGCACGGGCACGACGAGCCGCAGCGCCTCCTTCATCACGAGGTCGAGCGACGTCAGGCGGTCCAAGGCGTCGTAGTCGGCGACGGGGGAGTCGAGCGCCAGCGTCTCCGCGCGGGCACGTTCCTGCCATTCGGGGTAGCGGGCGAGGAAGTACGCCATGGTCGTGAGCGTGATGGTCGACGTGTCGTGCGCGGCCATCAGCAGGAAGATCATGTGGTTGACGACGTCGTCGTCGGTGAAGGCTTCGTCGTTCTCGCCGCGCGCGTGGCACAGCGCGCTGAACAGGTCTTCGCCGGACCCCTCGCGGGCCTGCGCGACACGCGGGCGCAGGTAGTCCTCGAGCACTTTGCGCCCGGCCAGCCCGCGGGCCCAGCGCAGTCCGGGCACCGGCTTGCGGATGACGGCCGTGCCGGCGCGCACCGAGTCGACGAACGCGCGGTTGAGCCGATCGGCCTCCGCGCCCTGCACGTCCGAGTTCATGAAGGTCCGGGTCGCGACGTCGAGGGTCAGTTGCTTGACCGACGGGTAGAAGTGCCGCTCGCCGGGCGTCCACCCGTCCAGCGTGTGTGCGATGGTCCGGTTCATCGGGGTGAGGTAGTTGCGTAGCCGGTCGGCGGTGAACGCCTCCTGCATGATGCGGCGGTGCCGGTGGTGTTCGGTGCCGTCGAGCAGCATCAGCCCGCGGTTGAAGAACGGGCCGATCATCAGCGACCAGCCGCTCGCGTCGAAGACACGGTCCCGGTCCTGCAGCACGGCACCGCAGGCGTCCGGGCCCTCGGCGTGCACCCACCGTTTGCCGACGGCGTGCGACCACGACACCGGGCCGTACTTGTCGTAGATCTCGGTGGTGTTGGTGAGCCTGCCGGTCATGAACCCGTAGGTGTGCCCGATCAACGGCAGGCCGCCGTCGCCCGGCATCTGCTGCTGCGCCATGTCGTCGACGCTAGTGTGATAACACTTGTTGTCAACTTCAAGTGCAGACCCTGTCGTCTTCCCACCCGACATGGTCGCTCGATTCCGTCAGATCGCGACCATCTCGGGTGGGAAGGCGATCGGAGGTGAGGTCGACGATGACCAGTGCGCAGAGCAGCCGCGCCTACCGCGGTGTCTCGGCCGGTGACCGCGCCGCGGCGCGCCGCACTGCGCTGATCGACGCGGCGCTCGCCTGCCTGGCCGCGGACGGGCTGGCCGGGGTGAGCGTGCGGTCGGTGTGCGCGCAGGCTCGGCTGACCGCCCGGTACTTCTACGAAGCGTTCACCGACCTCGACGCACTGCTCGTCGCCGCGCTGGTGTCGGTGACCGACGAGGTCGAGTCGGCGTCGGTGCGTGCGCTCGACACCGTGACGCCGGACGACACCGCGGCCCAGGTGCGTGCCGCGATCTCGGCCGGCTACGGCGTCGTCGCCACCGACGCCGGCAAGGCGAACGTGCTGCTGGTCGCCACGGCGGGCCACCGCGCGTTACGGACGCGGCAGCAGCAGTTCGTCGACGACTTCGCCGACATCGTCATCGACAACCTGCCGGTGTTGCATGCCCTGCCGGGGCAGCGCCGTCGCGAGGCGCGAGTGCTCGTGCTGTTCCTGATGGCCGGCTCGATCGAGCTCATCGTGGCGGTCCTGACCCGGCGGGTGCGCATGTCGCAGGCCGACCTGGTGGACCGGCTGACGTCGCTCTGGTTGGCGGCACTCGCCACGCTCTGAGCCGAGAGGGCCGCGACCTACCAGCCGCGGTCGCGCCATTCGGCGAGGTGCGGGCGCTCGGCGCCGAGCGTCGAGTCGTCGCCGTGGCCGGGATAGAACCAGGTGTCGTCGGGCAGGACGTCGAACACGCGATGCGTGACGTCGTCGAGCAGGGAGGTGAAGTCGGCGGGCGAACCGGTCTTGCCTACGCCGCCGGGGAACAGCGAGTCGCCGGTGAACAGGTGCGTGACGCCCTCCGGGTCGTCGTAGCGCACTGCGATCGAGCCGGGCGTGTGCCCGCGCAGCCCGATGATGCGCAACGACACGTCGCCGACCGAGATCTCGTCGCCGTCGTCGAGGCGCTCGTCCACGGCGACCGGCAGCTCGTCGGCGTCCGCGTCGCCGGCGTAGACGGCCGCGCCCGCGAAGTCCGCCGTCTCGGCGAGCGCCTGCCAATGGTCGGGATGGCGGTGCGTGGTGAGGATCGCCGACACCGGCGGCCCCTCGAAACCGCTGATGTCGACCATCCGCTCGGGCTCGGCGGCTGCGTCGATCAGCAGGCCTTCGTCGGTCTGCGTGCAGCGCAACAGGTACGCGTTGTTCGACATGCTTCCGACGGCGACCTTGACGATCGTCAACGCCGGCAGCCGCCGCACGTCCATCTCGCCGCCGACCTGGACCGCGCCCGTGTAGGAGTCGCTCATCACCGCAACCTAGTCAGTCGAGCTCGAGACCGAGCAGCGCGTTCTCGACGACCTCGGTCAACGCGGGATGGATCCAGTACTGGCCACGGGCCATCTCGCGCACGCCGAGGCCGAAGCTCATCGCCTGGATCAGCGGCTGGATGAGCACCGACGCCTGCTCGCCCATCAGGTGCGCACCGATCAGCTGACAGCTGACCGGGTCGGCGATCAGCTTGCACACGCTGGTTTTGTCCTCCATCGCCCAGCCGTACGCGGTGTCGCCGTAGGCCTGCACCTTCGTGACGTACCGCCGCCCGGACCGGCGCGCCTGCTCCTCGGTGAGCCCGACCGACGCCAGCTGCGGGTGGGTGAAGACCGCGGACGGCACGAACCGGTGATCGCTGGCGACCATCGCGTCCGGGTGCGCCAGGTTGTGCGCGACCGTCCGCTCCTCGAGGTTCGCCACATGCTTGAGCTGGTGCTCGGTCGACACGTCGCCCAGGGCCCAGACGTTCTCCGCGCTGGTGCGCTGGAACGCGTCGACGGCGATCCGTCCGTCGTCGTGCGTGTCGACGCCCGCGGCCTCGAGGTTGAGCCGGTCGCCGTTGGGCTTGCGTCCGGTGGCAACGAGCAGGGTGTCGCCGGTGAGGACGGTGCCGTCCTCGAGCTCGACGCGGATGTCACCCGCCGTGCCGGACACTGACCTGGCGTTGACGCCGCGGTGCAGGTTCCAGCGGGCGCTGACGATGTCGGCCATCCGGGTGGCGATGTCCTCGTCGAGCTCGCGCAGCAGCGTCGAGCGCGCAGCCATCGTGACGTGCGTGCCGAAGGAGCTGAACACGTGCGCGAACTCGCACGCGATGTACCCGGCGCCCAGGATGATCAGCCGCTCCGGCAGGGACTCCAGCCGCATGATCGTGTCCGACGTGTGGAAGGGGACGCCGCTGTCCGCGACCTCGGGCGGCACGATCGCCCGCGACCCCGCCGCGAGCACGACGTGCCGGCCGGTGATCGTCTCGCCGGTGGACAGCTTCAGCGACCGTGGCCCGTCGAATTCGGCATGCGCCTCGTAGAGCGTCACGTTCGGGCTGCCGGACTTGCGGTAGTCCCGGCCGCCGCGCGAGATCGGGTCGATCCGGCCGAAGATGCGGTCGCGGATGGCCGGCCAGTCCGCGCGTGGCGCCGGACCGTTCAGCCCCAGCTTGTCGTATTCGTCGGCGTGGTGCGCGAGGTCGGCCGGGTAGACGAACATCTTGGTCGGGATGCAGCCGACGTTCAGGCAGGTGCCGCCGAACACCCCTTCCTCGACGATCGCGATCTTCCAGTCTTCGAGTTCGGGGGTCACGAGCGAGTTGCCCGAGCCGGACCCGACGATGACGAGGTCGTAATCGGTCACCTGTTGACCGTAACCGGAGCGCCCGCACATGGCGCGCGCACCGTTACCAACGCGACAGCGCCTCCGCGACGAGATCGCCGAACAGCTCGTCGAGCTCCGGTGTCTGCAACCCGCGCGCGGTGAACCAGCGGGTGACGTTGGCGCAGTCGCGCTGGAGGAACTCCATGCCCCGCGGGTTGGCCACGACATCGACGATCTGCGGCACGTCGATGAGCACGAGCCGCCCGTCGTGCACGAGCATGTTGTACGCAGAGAGATCGCCGTGCGCGTAGCCGAGCCGGGCGAGCAACCGCATCGCGTCGGTGCACTGCGCGAACAGGTCGGCCAGCTCGGCACCGTCCGGGCGGTACTGCGCGAGGCGCGGCGCAGCGGTGCCGTCGGGTTCGCCGACGAACTCGAGCATCAGCTCCGACTCGTGCAGCTGCACCGGGTAGGGCACCGGCGCGCCCGCCGACCACAGTTCGCCGAGGGCGGCGAACTCGGCGATGGCCCAGTGCGCCGTGGCGAGCTCGCGGCCGTACGCGGTGCGCTTGGCGAGCGCGCGGGTGTCGCGGGTGCGGCGGGTGCGCCGGCCCTCCTGATAGCCGGCGTCGCGGTGGAACAGGCGCCGCTCCGCAGGGCGGTAGCGCTTGGCGGCGAGCAGGCACTCGCGGCCGTCCGGCACCGCGCGGCGCACCAGGTGGACGTCCGCCTCCTTGCCGGTCTTGAGTACGCCGAGGTCGGTGTCGACGGCGCGCAGCTCGGTGACGACCCAGTCGGGTCGTGGCACGGGGCCGTGCTGGGCGACGTCCCAGCTGGAGTAGTCGGGTTCGTGGAAGGGAAGATCGTCGGTCAGGTCGAATTGCACTGAAGGGCTCCGGGAGCGAGGGCCTGCTGGCCCGCGCGGGAGTCCGGTCGGGTCAGTGGGCGAGGAGGTGGGATGCGGGCCGGGCGCAGCGCGCCCGGGCAACGGAGACGGACATCCGGGCACCTCCTGACGACAAGTCGACGTTTCGCGCTCATCAGCATCGCCGGGACGCGCAAGTTGTTTTCCGCCGAGCACTAGCCTGGGGCCGGTGTTGAGGATGTCCACGTTGTTCCTGCGCACCCTGCGCGACGACCCCGCCGACGCAGAGGTGCCGAGCCACAAGCTGCTCGTGCGCGCCGGGTACGTGCGGCGCGTTGCGCCCGGCATCTACTCCTGGCTGCCGCTCGGCTTGCAGGTCCTCGCGCGCATCGAGGCCATCGTGCGCGAGGAGATGGCGTCCATCGGCTCGCAGGAGGTGCACTTCCCGGCGCTCATCCCCGGCGAGATCTACCAGGAGAGCGGCCGTTGGGACGCCTACGGCGACCTGCTGTTCAAGCTGCGCGACCGTAAGGACGCCGACTACCTGCTCGCCCCGACGCACGAGGAGATGTTCACGCTGCTCGTGCGCGGTGAGTACTCCTCGTACAAGGACTACCCGCTCGCGCTGTTCCAGATCCAGACGAAGTACCGCGACGAGGCGCGCCCGCGGGCCGGCATCCTGCGGGCCCGCGAGTTCATCATGAAGGACTCGTACTCGTTCGACCTGTCCGACGAGGGACTGGAAACCGCTTATCGCGCGCACCGCGACGCGTACGAGCGGATGTTCACCCGGATGGGCATGACCTACAAGATCGTCTTCGCGGTGTCGGGCGCGATGGGCGGCTCGGCGTCGGAGGAGTTCCTCGTGCCGGCCGCGTCCGGCGAGGACACGTTCGTGCAGTGCACCAACTGCGATTACGCGGCGAACACCGAGGCCGTCGTCATCGCGGCGCCGGAGCCGAGCGATCCGGTCGACCACCCCCAGCAACAGGTCCTCGACACCCCGGACACGCCGACCATCGACACGCTCGTCAGCCGGCTCAACGAGCTGGGGCTGCGCGACGAGCCCTATACCGCCGCCGACACGTTCAAGAACGTCGTGCTCCGCACCCGCGAGCCGGGCGCGGACCGCTGGGAGCTGCTCGTCGTCGGCGTCCCGGGCGACCGCGAGGTCGACCTCAAGCGGCTGGCCGGCCAGCTCGAGCCCGTCGAGGTCGAGCAGGCCGGTCCGGACGACCTTGCCACGGCCCCCGGCCTGGTCAAGGGCTACATCGGGCCGCAGAACCTGCGCGAGCTGAAGATCAGGTTCCTGGTCGACCCGCTCGTCGTCCCCGGCAGCGAATGGGTGACCGGCGCGAACGAGCCGGGCAAGCATGCGGCGCACGTCGTGCGCGGGCGCGACTTCGAGCCGGACGGCGAGATCGGCGCCGTCGAGATCCGCGACGGCGACCGGTGCGCGATCTGCGGTTCACCGTTGGAGATCGCCCGCGGCATCGAGATGGGCCACGTGTTCCAGCTCGGTCGGGTCTACGCGGAGAAGTTCGGCCTGCGCGCCCTGGACCAGAACGGCAAACCGGTGACGGTGACGATGGGCTCGTACGGCGTCGGCGTCACCCGCGCCGTCGCGGCGGTGGCCGAGCAGACGTACGACGACAAGGGGCTGTGCTGGCCGCGCTCCGTCGCGCCGGCCGATGTACACCTGGTGGCGACCGGCAAGGACGATGCCGTGTTCCGCGCCGCCGACGACCTCGCCGCGCAGCTCGAGCGCGACGGCGTGCGGGTGCTCTACGACGACCGCCGCAACGTCTCGCCCGGCGTGAAGTTCAAGGACGCGGAACTGATCGGCGTGCCGACGATCGTCATCGTCGGCCGGGGACTGGCCGACGGCACCGTCGAGCTGCGCGACCGCCGGTCCGACGAGCGGCAGGACGTGCCGGTGGCCGACGCCGCCGGCGCCGTGCTCGCGGCCGTCCGGGGTTGACCGTGCCGGCGCGGGCGCCGCTCGACCAGGTCGTCGACGCGGGCTGGGCGCGGGCCCTCGAGCCGGTCGGTGACCGGATCACCGCGATGGGCGATTTCCTGCGCGCCGAGGTGGCCGCGGGCCGCACCTACCTGCCGGCCGGCGAGCACGTTTTGCGGGCGTTCACCCAGCCGTTCGACGCCGTCCGGGTCCTGATCGTCGGGCAGGACCCGTACCCGACGCCGGGCCACCCGATCGGGTTGTCGTTCGCGGTCGAGCGGCATGTGCGGCCGATCCCGCGCAGCCTGGTCAACATCTACAAGGAACTGCACGACGACCTCGGCATCGACGTGCCTGAGCACGGCGACCTCACGGCGTGGACCCGCAACGGTGTGCTGTTGCTCAACCGGTCGCTGACGGTGCGCCCCGGTGCGTCGGCGTCGCACCGCGGCAAGGGCTGGGAGCCGGTCACCGAGCAGGCGATCCGCACACTCGCGGCGCGGGGTACGCCGCTCGTCGCGATCCTGTGGGGGCGGGACGCGCAGAACCTGCAGCCGCTGCTCGGCGACACGCCGGTGATCAAGTCGGCGCACCCCAGCCCGCTGTCCGCGTCCAGCGGCTTCTTCGGCTCACGACCGTTCAGTCGGGCCAACGCCGCGCTCGAGCAGCAGGGTGCCGAACCGGTCGACTGGTCGCTCGACGCTTGACCACTGCATGGGTTCGCGGTCCCCGCGGACACTGCGCCCCGCGGGACCGCGCGTGGGTGCAAGCGGCGGCCTGACCTAGGTCCTCGACTCGTCCTAGTGGATTGCCCGCACGCCTGCGGGCAATCCACTAGGACGCGCGGGACCGACCGCCGGCCTGCGGCCCCGCCGTGCTCACGCGCCCGCAGCGAAGACGCAGAACTCGTTGCCCTCCGGGTCGGCGAGGACGTCCCATCGGATCTCGTCGTCGCGGGCGCGCAGCAGCGTCGCGCCGCGTTCGAGCAGCGCGCGGGTGTCGCCGACGACGTCCCAGTGCACCCGGTTCTTCGCCGTCTTCGGCTCGGGGACCGGCACGAAGTCCATCGTCAGGATCGGCATGCCGGGCACGTCCTCGAGCGTCGCCCAGCCGTCCTTCTCGTCGAGCCGGGCGCCGTAGACGCCCGCCCACCAGCGGGCGTTCGCGATCGGGTCGGCCGAGTCGACGACGAGGCCGTGCAGCCGTTCCGCGGGGACCGGGTCGCGCAGGAACGCACAGAACTCGCCGCCCTCGGGATCGGCCATGATCGTCCAGCGCGGGAACGGCTCGACGCTGCTCGCGCCCAGTGCCGTCAGCTCGTCGAGCGTGCGGACGTAGATGTCGAGATGCACGCGGTGCTTGACCGTCTTCGGCTCCGGCACGGCGTCGACCCAGATCGTGTGCTGCGGCGTCGGGCCGTCGACCTGTCCGTCGCCGTCGTCGTGCGGGCGCCACGTACGGCCCAGCCCGCGCGACCAGAACTCACCGAGGACTGCGGGCTGCGTGGCGTCGACGCTCAGATCCTTGAACCGCGCAATCGGCGGGCCGGCGTCGGTCATTTCGCCAGCCGGGCCGGGAAGCCGCCGGTGGCGACCGGGCTCCACCGCACCGGCGTGATCCGGATCAGGCACTTGCCCTGGTCGCGCATCGCCTGCCGGTACTCGTCCCAGTCCGAGTGCTCGCCGCTGATGCTGCGGAAGTACTCGACGAGCGGCTCGAGCGCTTCCGGGATGTCGAGCACCTCGGCGGTGCCGTCCACCTGCACCCAGGCGTCGTTGAACGTGTCGGACAGCACGACGACGGTGGCGGCGGGGTCACGCCGCAGGTTGGCGACCTTGGCCCGCTCCGGATAGCTCGAGATCACGATGCGGCCCGCGTCGTCGACGCCGCCGGTCACCGGCGAGAGCTGCGGCGCGCTGTCGCGGCGGCGCGTGCCGAGCACCATCTGGTGGCGCGGTCGGACGAAGTCGAGCAGTTCGGCGGTATCGACGTCGGTGTTCGTGGCGATGTTCGGCATGCCGCCCATCCTGCCGGGCGGCGCAACGCTGCCGGACCCGCAGTTCTACCCAGCAGGGTCGTGCGTCCGCCGCGAATCGCGACCGTTGCCGGGTAGGAGTGGGCGCCTTGTTCGCAGGAGCCCCGCCGAGTAGGCAGGACCCAAGCGGCCGCGCCGGTGCGGCTCGGCCCTGGAGGCGGCTGTGAAGAAGATCATCAACGATCCGCAGGACGTGGTCACCGAGTCGCTGCACGGCTTCGCGGCGGCCCACGCCGACCTGCTGACCGTCCGGTACGGGCCGGACTTCGTGGTGCGTGCCGACGCGCCGGTGCAGGGCAAGGTGGCGCTGGTGTCCGGCGGCGGGTCCGGACACGAGCCGCTGCACGGCGGTTTCGTCGGGCCCGGGATGCTCGACGCCGCGGTGCCCGGCCCGGTGTTCACCTCGCCTACGCCCGATGCCGTGCTCGCCGCGACGCAGGCGGCCAGCAGCGGGGCGGGCGTGCTGCACGTCGTGAAGAACTACACCGGCGACGTGCTCAACTTCGAGACCGCCGCCGAGCTCGCGGCCGCCGAGGACATCGAGGTGCGCAGCGTCGTGGTCGACGACGACGTCGCGGTGAAGGACTCCACGTACACCGCCGGGCGGCGCGGGGTCGGGGGGACCGTGTTGCTGGAGAAGATCGCCGGCGCGGCCGCCGCCCGCGGTGACGACCTCGCCGGCGTGGCAGACGTCGCCGAACGGGTCAACGCCAACGTGCGCTCGATGGGCATGGCGCTGACCCCGTGCGTCGTGCCGCACTCGGGCGAACCCAGCTTCGAGTTGGCCGACGACGAGATGGAGATCGGCATCGGCATCCACGGCGAGCCCGGCCGGGAGCGCGTCAAGGTGGAGCCGGCCGACCGCATCGTCGCGATGCTGCTCGACGCCGTCGTGGACGATCTGCCCTACGGCAGCGGCGACCGGGTGCTGCTGTTCGTCAACGGCATGGGCGGCACGCCCCTGGTCGAGCTGTACCTGGCCTACGGCGCCGCGCGGACGCAGCTGGCCGAGCGCGGCATCGAGGTGTCCCGCTCGCTGGTCGGCAACTACATCACCAGCCTCGAGATGCAGGGCATGTCGATCACCTTGCTGAAGCTGGACGACGAGTTCGAACAGCTGTGGGACGCGCCGGTGCACACCGCCGCCCTGCGGTGGGGCGTCTGATGCCCGACTGCTCGCCGGCCGAGCGTGCGGTGCGCGCGATGGCGGCCACCATCGACGAGCATCACATCGAGCTGACGACGCTCGACCGCGCCGTCGGCGACGGCGACCACGGCGAGAACATGCGGCGTGGCTTCGACGCCGTGGTCGCCAAACTCGACGCGGGGACGCCGGACACGCCCGGTGCCGTCCTCAAGCTGGTGGCCACCACGTTGATCTCGACGGTCGGCGGGGCGTCCGGTCCGCTGTACGGCACGGCGTTCCTCCGCGCGGCCACGGCGGTCGGCGACATCGCCGAGCTCGATACCGCGGCAGTGCTGACCGCGCTCACCGCTGCGCGCGACGGCGTGGTGCAGCGCGGCAAGGCCGAACCCGGGGACAAGACCATGGTCGACGCACTGACGCCGGCGGTCGACGCCGCCGCCGGTGAGCATGCCGACGTCGCTGCCCTGTTGGCAGCGGCGGCTATGGCGGCCGAGGAGGGCGCCGCCGCCACCGAGCCGCTGGTCGCGCGCAAGGGCCGGGCCAGCTATCTGGGCGAGCGCAGCGCGGGCCACCGCGACCCCGGCGCGCAGTCGACCGCGCTGTTGTTGCGCGCGCTGGCGCAGGCCGCCGGCGCATTGTCCGGCGCCGCGTGAGCGCAGCCGTCCGGCTCGTCGTCGTCTCGCACTCGACGGCGCTCGCCGACGGGGTGGTCGAGCTGGCCCGGCAGATGGCGCCGGACGTCGACCTGGTGGCGGCGGGTGGGACCGACGACGGCGGGCTCGGCACGTCGTTCGACCGGATCACCGCAGCGCTGGACGCACCGCCCACGGGTGGCGTCGTCGTGCTCTACGACCTCGGCAGTGCGCTGCTTATCAGTTTCGGCGTGATCTTCGTCGCCGAGCTGGGCGACAAGTCACAACTGATGGCGATGACCTTCGCCACCCGCTACCGGGCACTTCCGGTGCTCATCGGCATCTCGGTCGCCACCTCCGTCGTACACGCCGTGTCGGTGGGCGTCGGGTTCGGCCTCGGCGCCGCGCTGCCCACCGGTTGGATCTCACTGCTGGCCGCGGTGGCCTTCCTCGGTTTCGGCGCCTGGACGCTGCGCGGCGACTCGCTGTCCGAGGCGGAGCAGAACAAGGCCAGCCTGTCCACCAGGTCGGCGGTGATCGCCGTACCGCACCGCGGTGTTCTTGGCGAGGATCGTGATGCCCTT
>NZ_CAXTQF010000013.1:0-4520 GCF_964246335.1 uncultured Jatrophihabitans sp.
TTCTTCGCCGTCACCCTCTTGACTGCGGTCTTCTTCGCTGCGGTCTTCTTCGCCGTCACCCTCTTGACTGCGGTCTTCTTCGCTGCGGTCTTCTTCGCCGCTGTCTTCTTGGCGGCGGTGCGGGCCGACTTCTTCGCCGCCGTCTTCGTCGCCGCTGCCTTTTTGGCGACAACCTTCTTCGCCGTCTTTCCTGCCGCGGCTTTCTTGGCGACGGCCTTTTTGGCCGCAGTCTTCTTCACAGCAGTCTTCTTGGCAGCAGCCGTGCCGGCCGCCTTTCTGGCCGCAGTCTTCTTCGCAGCCGTCTTCTTCGCAGCCGTCTTCCGCACGGTGGCAGTCTTGCGCGAGGGGCTGGACGTGCGGGCGGCCAGCGTCCGGGACGGCCCGGCATCTGTCGGGGAGTCGGCGTTGACATTCGAACGCACGGTGCGTCCGCGCCTCGGCGCACCCACGCGGCGCAACGCTCGCCCAATACGTCCGACGGCAGCCATGAAGCCCCTTTCGTCGCCGGCCACGTCGTGACGGCGTCGCCGATCAGCGCCAGCAAAGGCGGTAAATATATGGGCTTTGATCACGAGTCGCCAAGTCAACCCGCCGCGCACGAAGCGGGGCTGCAGGGCCGAGAGTCGCTATGCTCGTCGGTGCACGACAGCACGACCTTGCAACGACGAGGACAAGTAGCGGCGGAATCTGGCCCGAAGCGACCTGGGGACGGTGTGAGCCCAGGGGCGCCGGCCCGTCGCGAAATCACCTCCGAGCAACCGGAAGAACAGCCGCTCTCGGCCCAGTAGAACCGGAAAGGCAACGAAGCGGACGCGCTCCGGCGCGTCAACGAGGGTGGTACCGCGGTGCCACGCCGAGCCGGTCAGCGGCGCGGCGGGCGTCGTCCCTCGGGTCGCAGGTCGCTACGACTCGAGAGGTGCACCGCATGACGTCCGAGCAGGGCGGCTACCGCCCGCTGACCCCGCATGTCGACCTCCCCGCTCTGGATCACGCCGTCATCGAGCGTTGGCGTGACGCCAAGGTCTTCCAGCGCAGCCTGGATGCGACGGCGCACAACCCGCGCTGGACGTTCTACGAGGGCCCGCCCACCGCCAACGGCATGCCCGGCACCCATCACGTCGAGGCGCGGGTGTTCAAGGACGTCTTCCCGCGGTACCGGACGATGAAGGGCTACCACGTCCCCCGCATCGCCGGCTGGGACTGCCACGGCCTGCCCGTCGAGCTGGCGGTCGAGAAGGAGCTCGGCTTCACCGGCAAGCCGGACATCGAGGCCTACGGCATCGCGGAGTTCAACGCCCGGTGCCGCGCGGACGTCCAGCGACACGTGGACGCGTTCGAGACGATGAGCGAACGCATGGGTTACTGGGCCGACTACGAGCACGCCTACTGGACGATGACCCGCGAGTACGTCGAGTCGGTGTGGTGGGCACTGCAGACGATCTTCGACAAGGGTCTGCTCGTCGAGGACTTCCGGGTGGCGCCGTACTGCCCGCGGTGCGGCACCGGGCTTTCCGACCACGAGGTCGCGCAGGGTTACGAGACGCGAACCGACCCGTCGGTGTACGTGCGCTTCCCGCTGACCTCCGGGCCGTGGCAGGGCGCCGATCTGCTCGTCTGGACCACGACGCCGTGGACGCTGGTCAGCAACACCGCCGTAGCGGTCAACCCCGCCGTCGACTACGTGCGCGCGCACACGGAGCAGGGCGAGTTCATCGTCGCGCAGCCGCTGCTGCACGCGGTGCTCGGCGAGGACGTCGACGTGCTCGACACCGTCCCCGGTGCGCAGATGGAGCGGTGGACGTACCAGCGGCCGTTCGACCTCGTCGAGTTCCCGGGCGACGCGCATTACGTCGTGCTGGCCGACTACGTCACGACCGACGACGGCACCGGGCTGGTGCACCAGTCCCCCGCATTCGGCGCCGACGACTTCGCCGTCGCGAAGACCTACGGGCTGCCCGTCGTGAACCCGATCGGGCCGGACGGGCATTTCGCTGCGGACATCCCGCTGGTCGGCGGCCAGTTCTTCAAAGACGCCGACGAGGCCTTGACCGCCGACCTGCGCGCGCGCGGGATCCTGTTCCGGCACGTCGCGTACGAGCACAGCTACCCGCACTGCTGGCGGTGCCACACGCCGCTGATGTACTACGCGCTGCCGTCCTGGTACGTGCGCACCACGGCGATCAAGGACGAGTTGCTCGCGCAGAACGAGCAGACGAAGTGGTTCCCGGAAACGATCAAGCACGGACGCTACGGCGACTGGCTGACCAACAACGTCGACTGGGCGCTCTCGCGGGACCGCTACTGGGGCACGCCGCTACCCATCTGGCGCAACGACGCCGATCCTACGAAGTTGATCTGCGTCGGCTCGCTCGCCGAGCTGCAGCGCCTGTCCGGCGTCGAGCTCGCCGACCCGCACCGGCCGTTCGTCGACGACGTGACCTTCACGCTCGACGGTGAGGAGGGCACCTACCGACGGGTGCCGCAGGTGATCGACGCGTGGTTCGACTCCGGTTCCATGCCGTTCGCGCAATTCGGCGCCCCGCACCGCAACGCCGAACTCGCCCGCGAGTCCTACCCCGCCGACTTCATCTGCGAGGCCATCGACCAGACCCGCGGCTGGTTCTACACGTTGATGACGATCGGCACGCTGGTGTTCGAGGAGTCCAGCTACCGCAACGTCGTGTGCCTCGGCCACATCGTGGCCGAAGACGGCCGCAAGATGAGCAAGCACCTCGGCAACATCCTGGAACCGATCCCGTTGATGGACCGGCACGGCGCCGACGCGGTGCGGTGGTTCATGGCGTGCAGCGGCTCACCGTGGGTGTCGCGGCGGGTCGGCCACAAGGCACTGGAGGAGATTGCCTCCAAGGTGATCCGGACCTACTGGTCGGTGGCCTCGTTCCAGTCGCTGTACGCCCGGGCGAACGGCTGGGCGCCCGGGCAGACACCGGCCGCCGGGCAGCGGCAGGTGCTCGACCGCTGGGCGCTCTCGCGAGCACACCGGCTGGCGCGCGACGTCGACGCGGCGATGGGCGACTACGACACGGCGCGGGCGGGCCGGTTGCTCGCGGCGTACGTCGACGACCTGTCCAACTGGTACGTGCGTCGGTCGCGTCGACGGTTCTGGGACGGCGACGCCGCCGCGCTCGGCACGCTGCACGAGTGCCTGGACGTGCTGACCCGGCTGCTCGCGCCGTTCATCCCGTTCGTCACGGACGAGGTCTGGGACGCGCTGTTCGTACCGGCCGGTGGCGCCGACTCGGTGCACCTGACGGCTTGGCCGGAGCCGGACGGGGCGCTCGTCGACGACGAGCTGGAGGAGCAGGTCGCCCTCGTGCGGCGGTTGATCGAGCTCGGCCGTGCCGCCCGGGCGGATTCGAAGATGAAGACCCGGCAGCCGCTGGCGCAGGCGCTGGTGTCCGCCCCGGGGTGGGCGACGCTGCCCGACGACCTGCGTGATCAGATCCGCGACGAGCTCAATGTCGTCGCGGTCAGCGGACTCGGCGACGCCGGCGAGCTCGTCGAGCTCTCGGTGAAGGCGAACTTCCGCGAACTCGGCCGCCGGTTCGGCAAACGCACACAGACAGTGGCGTCGGCGATCGCGGCCGTCGACCCCGAGCAGTTCGTGGCGGCCTTCCGGCGTGGCGAAGCGACAGTGCCGGTGGACGGCGAGTCGGTGCTCATCGGCGCGGACGAGGTGATCATCTCCGAAACGCCGCGATCAGGTTGGGCGGTCGCGTCGTCGGCCTCGGACACCGTGGCGCTGGACCTCGAGCTGACACACGAACTGCGGCTTGCCGGTACCGCGCGCGAGGTCGTCCGGCTGATACAGGAGGCACGCAAGAACGCCGGGTTCGAGGTCAGCGACCGCATCGAGCTGTGGTGGCGCGTGGGCGGCTCACCGGAGCCCGCGGAAGCCATCCGGGCACACGAACAGCTGCTTGCGGCCGAGGTACTCGCCGACGTCGTGCGCGAAGGTCTGCCCGACGATGAGGACGCGTACTTCCCGGCCGGCGACGAGGAGATGGGCCTGCGGATCTGGCTGCGCAGAATCTGACCCTGCGGTCGTCGCCGTAGATCTTGATGCGCTGACCGGGCCATAGCCCGGTCAGCGCATCAAGATCGCAACGTTCAGGAGCGTGAGCACAGGGAGCACGGCTGGAAACCCTGCTCGACGGCGCCGTCGAAATCCATCGCCACCGCCGACTGACCCTTGATGATCAAGCAGTCGTGCGTGTGGTACCGCGGGCGACCGTCGAGCACCCACACCTGGCGGGTCGCTGCGCCGCGCTGCTCTTCAGCGCTCTGCTGCTCGGCACGCTGCTGCTCGGCACGCTGCTGCTCGGCACGCTGCTGCTCGGCACGTTCCTGCTCGGCGCGCTCAGCCTCAGCGCGTTCCTGCTCGGCGCGCTCAGCCTCAGCGCGTTCCTGCTCCGCACGCTCAGCCTCAGCGCGTTCCTGCTCGGCGCGTTCCTGCTCGGCGCGTTCCTGCTCGGCGCGTTCCTGCTCGGCGCGTTCCT
>NZ_CAXTQF010000013.1:4733-31505 GCF_964246335.1 uncultured Jatrophihabitans sp.
TCGGCCTCCGCGCGTTCGGCCTCCGCGCGTTCGGCCTCCGCGCGCTGCTGCTCGGCGCGCTCGGCCTCCGCGCGTTCCTGCTCGGCGCGTTCCTGCTCGGCGCGTTCCTGCTCCGCACGCTCGGCCTCCGCGCGTTCGGCCTCCGCGCGTTCGGCCTCCGCGCGCTGCTGCTCGGCGCGTTCGGCCGCCGCGCGTTCCTGCTCGGCTGTGTCGGCTTCGGTGGTCTCGACTTCGCGGTCGAAGCCGTCCGGCGGATCGGCGTCCTCGGGACGGCACACCGCGCACGGGCTGAAGCCGTCCTCGACGGCCTGGGCGTGCGGGACCGACTCGTCACTCAGACCGCGCAGCGTGCGGCACCCCGCGCGGTGGTAGTCCGGCGAGCCGTCGACGACCCACACCTCGCGCTGCGCGGCGGCGTCCGAGCCACCTGCGGCCGGAGTGTCCGGCGCCGGCTCCGCGTCGTCCGTAGCCGGCGCATGTTCGTCGTCCGGCTTGCACACCGTGCACGCGGCGAAACCGTCCTCGACCGCCTGCTCGTGCGGGATCGGCTCGATGTCGGCTCCCGCAATCACCCGGCACTGTTCGCGGTGGTAGTCCGGCAGTCCGTCGACGACCCACACTTCCCGCTGCGCAGTGGCGTCCGGGCCATGTGCAGCGGGACCGCTCGGTTCGGGCTGCGCGTCGTCCATGGCCGGCGCACGTTCGTCGTCCGGCCTGCACACCGTGCACGCCGCGAAACCGTCCTCGACCGCCTGCTCATGCGGAACAGGCTCGAAGTCCGCACCCGCGATCACCCGGCACTCCGCGCGGTGGTAGTCCGGCGACCCGTCGACCACCCACACGTCACGACCACGATCGCGCGCTGGTGTGTCGTGCTCGCGGGCCGCGGCGTCGTCGGGCGAGCATGTCGAACAGGCGGCGAAGCCGTCCTCGACGGCCTGGGCGTGCGGGATCTGCTCGGCCTCCGAGTCGCGCAGCCGTTCGCAGGATTGCAGGTGGTAGTCCGGCTGGCCGTCCACGACCCAGACGTCGGCCGACGGATCGGTCTCGGCGCGTGCGGGTTCGCGTGGGGGTTCGCAGGACGTGCACGCCGCGAAGCCGTCTTCGACGGCCTGGCTGAGCGGGATGTGCTCGGCACCGTCGGCGGGAAGTCGTTCGCACGAGCTGCGGTGGTAGTCGGCCTGCCCGTCGACAACCCACACGTCGCTGCCGTCGGCGTCGTCGGCCTGCTGCCGGTCGTCGCGCCCGGGCGACCCGTCCTCGGCCGCGGGCCGGACACCGGCGGGCCGGCGCCCCGCGGTGACCGCATCGGGATCGCAGACCACACAGGGCTGGAAGCCGTCCTCGACGGCCTGTGTGTACGGGACGGCTTCGGCGTCGAGGCCGTGCAGTTCTTCGCAGTCCTGGACGTGGTACTCCGGGAAGCCGTCGGCGACCCATACCTGCGCCGGCTGGCCTTCGGGCGCACCGCCCGCACCGCCCGCACCGCCCGCGCCGCCTGCGCCGTCTGCGCCGTCTGCGGCGCCGCCGTGCCCGGCACCGCGTGCGGGTCCGCCGCCGTTGGTCACGGGGGTGGACGCATGGTCGAGGGGCCTCGTCCCGGCGCTGGTTGCCGTGGCCGCGCCGGCTGCTGCGGCGGCGCCGACCAGGGCCGGTTCGCGCGCTGCATCGTGCTCGGTGTCCTGTTCGGAGTCGTCCGGCCGGCAGTCGGTGCACGGCGTAAAGCCGTCCTCGACGGCTTGCGCGTGCGGGATTCTCTCGGACTCGCCGCCGGCCAGCTGCCCGCAGTCTGCGCGGTGGTAGTCCGGTCGCCCGTCGATGACCAGTACCTCGCGTGCGGCCGAGCCGTCGACGCCGGCCTGCTGCGCACCCGCCGGCTCGGTGATCGGCTGGCAGGTGCTGCACGGCATGAAGCCGTCCTGCACGGCTTGGACCAGTGGGATCCGTTCTGCGTGGCTGGTGTCGAGTTCGGAGCAGTCGGCCCGGTGGTAACGCGGTTCGCCGTCGACGACCAGCGCGTCGGCGCGATCGTCGAAACCGTCGTCGCTGTGGGCACGACTGTTGCTCGCCGAAGCCTGCGCCCCCGCGGCCTGCGCCGCCGCGGCCGGGGCGGACGCGTCCTGCCCGTCGTCGGCCTTACCCTCCTTGGTCGGGCCCGCGCCTTTGTCGCCGTCCTTGGCCTTCTCACGGCGCCGCTGCTCACGAACGAGCAGCACCAACGCGATCGCGGCGAGCGCGCTCGCGGCCAGCGAGACGATCAACCACACCGTGCTCGTCAGCGCGAGACCCAGCACCAGGCTGACGACGGCGACGACCAACAGCCCGATCAGGACCATCGTGTGTCACCCCCCGGTGTGAATAGCGGCACGCCGACGGATGCTTGTCGGTGACCCCGCGAAGTCAGCCTTGCTGCGCGTCGGCGTATTCGCCACTCGAGTTGGTCGACGGCTCGGCCTTGCCGCTCGCGTCGAGGTCGCGCAGCTGCGATTCGAGATAGCTCTTGAGCCGCGTGCGGTACTCGCGCTCGAAGGTGCGCAGTTCCTCGACCCGGCGCTCGAGGGCGGCCTTGCGCTGCTCGAACTGGGCCGTGATGGTGGCGGCACGCTGCTCGGCGTCCTGCACCGTCTGGCTGGCGCGGGCCGTGCTCTCCTCCTGCACCTGCTTGGCGCGCGAGTCGGCCTCGGCGAGCTGACGGCTGGACTTGTCGTCCGCGTCGGCGAGGGTGGCCGTGGCGCTGGAGCGCGCCTCGTTGACCAGCCGCTCTGCCTCGGCCTTCGACTGCGCCAGGTGGTTGTCCGCGGTCTGCTGCGCCAGCGCGAGCATCTGCACGGCCTGCGCATGGGTCTCGGCGGTCGAGGCGCTCTGGCCGTCGGTGTCGCCCGGCTTCTCCGCAACCTGCTGCTGGGCAGCGCGCTGGGCCTCGGCCACCGACTGCTGCGCCTGCTCGAGCTGCTTGCGGTTCTCGGCGAGCTGCTTCTCGGTCGCGGCGAGCTGGTTCTGCAGTTGGACGACCTGCTGCTGCGCGCCGTCCTTGCTCTGGTTGACGGTGCGCTCGAGCTCGCCTACCCGGTTCTGCAGCCGGCTGTTCTCCTCCTGCGCGGCCTGCAGCTCGGCGCTGTTGTCCGGCCGCGGCGCCTCGGTGCGCGGGCTCGGGGCGCCGTTTCCGCCGGCCCCGTTCGCGCCACCACTGGTGCGCAGGTCGTTGTTCTCCTCGATGAGACGAGCGAGCTCGACCTCGACGATGTCGAGGAAGGCGTCGACCTCTTCCTCGTCGTAGCCGCGCTTGCCGATCGGCGGCTTTTTGAACGCAACGTTGTGAACTTCGGCTGGCGTCAGCGGCATACGGTCACCTCAGGGCAGATCAGATGCCGGACGCGCCGGCGTTCTCGGTAGGTCAGGTCGGTCATGGTGGAGCAGTCTCGTCTCAGTGCGGTGCGGGAGGCATAACAATCGATCCTAGGGACTCCCCTAACTCAAGGTCACGGCAACACGCTGCAGCGCGAACAGCACGATGAGCACGATGATGACGCTCAAGTCGAGGCTCACACTACCCAGCTGCAGCGGTGGGACCAATCTCCGGAGCAGGCGGATGGGCGGGTCCGTGGTCACGTAGACCAGCTCGACGCCGATCGCGGCCACTCCGGCGGGGCGCCACTTGCGCGCGAACTGCCGGGTGATCTCCAGGCAGATGCGGGCGAGGACCAACAGGATGTAGACGTAGAGGACGTAGCCGACGACGCCCCAGACCAGCGTCATCACAGTCCTCCTCCGGCCCGACACAGGTTGCTCGGTTCAACGAGCATCCAGCCTATGACGTGCCCGGAAGCGTGCCCGTCAGGGCCCGGGGAGGCGGGGAGCCCTAACTCTGGTTGGAGAAGCCGCGCACGCCACTTGCGCCTCATTCACCCCGTAAGGCACGGTAACTGTGACGCTGCGTAACCGAGCCCCGGAGCGCGTCGTTTCTCTGCACATGACGGATGCCCCCACCGAGGGGGTCGTCTCGAAGTACCTCGACACGCTCAACATGCGTGGCCTACGTCGATGGACTGTCTACAACCGTCGATGCGCCCTCACACGTCTAGCGCGCTGGTCCGGCGGCCCCATCCTGTACCTGACCGAATCCGATCTTGTGCGCTGGCAGAAGCAACGCGCGGCAGAGATCCAACCCGAGCCGATGCGCACCGAGATGAGTCACCACCGACAGTTCTATAGGTGGGCCACCCGCGAGGGGTACCGCCGCGACGACCCGACGCTGCGGATCGAGCTACCGCGCGTCGCCCGGCGCGTCCCGCGCCCGATCGGCGACACCCGTCTCGCCGCCGCGATGGCGGCCGCCGACCCCTCCACGGCGGCGATCCTCGCGCTGGCAGCGTTCGCTGGGCTCCGCGCCTGCGAGATCGCCGGCCTCGACTGGTCCGAGGTCGGGATCGTCGACCGGCACCCGCTGCTGCGTGTCGTCGAAGGCAAGGGTGGACACGGTCGGGTAGTACCGGTATCGGTTGCGCTCACCACGGCGCTTGCCGCGCTGCCGCACCGCCGTGGCCCGGTGATTCAACGCCTCGACGGGCGGGCAGGGCCATGCGCGGCGCACCGCATCTCGTCGCGCGCGAACGAATACCTGCACCAGATGGGCGTCACCGAGACGCTGCACCAGTGCCGGCACCGGTTCGCGACGAGCGCCTACCAGGCGTGCCAGGACATTCGGGCGGTGCAGGACATGCTGGGCCACGCGTCGCCGACGACGACTGCTATATATGCAGCCTCGGCGTCGGCTGTGGCGCGCAGCGCTGTTGAGGCTGCGGGGCACCTGTCGTGACGGTCCGATTTGACGGCCCCCGTGGCCCACCATGACGATCATGTGCGGGAGGCGTTGTGAAGTTCATCGGTGCGGTGTTCGCGTTGCTCGCCCTAGCTGGCTGCTCGTCGAGCGTTTCCGGCAGCCATCCGTCGCGGCCGTCTAGCAGCACGGCCGCCCGCTCGCAGACCGCTTCCGCGTACCCCTCGGATCATCTGACCGGTTTCGGCGCTACCCGAGCCGCCTGGAACGCCCACCATGAACCAGCCACCGACCCCAGCCTGGACAAGGGATGCTGCTACGGCCCCGACGTCGCTGCACCCGATAACGGCGGGACGGCCAGCACGTGGAATGTCGCGGCGTCCGGCGACACAGGCGCGTTGATCTCCAACTTGACGCACAACTTCGCGTCGCACACCTCCGCCGCGACGGCGCTCGCGACCATAACGGCGGACGATCTGCCGTCCGACGCGCAACAGACGGCTCAGGCGACGCAGGGCGTGTGCGCGACCTGGGTCTACCGCAGCGCATCCCTTGCGGCCAGCGGCACCGGTCTAGGCGCAGACGTCTCGGTCACGTTGTACGGCCCGATCGACGCGGCGACGGGCGACAACATCGCGTATACGTCGAGCAATGTCACGCAGGCGATCGAGACTGCAGGCAGCGACCCCAACGTCGCGTGCTGATCATGATCAGCCCGGATGTCGGTAGCCGCACGTAGCGTCGCTCGTATGCCGGCTGGGGATCCGATCGCGTCGCTGTATGACCATCCGCAGGTGAATCCGTTCGCTGGCACGATCGACCGGAACCGCTGCCAAGCCATCGGTGAGAACGAAACGGGCGAGCAGCGCAGATGTCAGCAATTCGTCGACCATCCCGGGCCGCACGCTTCAGGGCGGGTCATCCCCTACCAGCCGTCAGCAGCAACAACATGGGAATGGGAAGACGGCGAGCAGCCGCAGGTGGTACGAGATGTGGGACCACGCAGGTGGTGCGCGTTTCAGTGGGACTGACGCGGGCGTGACGCCGTCTGTTCGACGCCACGCTCCCCCACCCATCGGCACACGCGTCCCGGTCCTGAACGCACGAAAGCCGCCCCGCCGACCGCGCTGGGCGGTGGCGGGGCGGTTTCAAGATGCGAAGAAGATCAGTCCGGAGCAGTCTGGACAGATGGCGATACAAGTAGGTTTCCGTGGTTTCGCGGCGCACACGGGCGGTCAGGACGATCTCGGTCCGATGAAGATGGGGGCCGTGCCACGGGTCGGTGATCTCGTCGAGGCTTGGGCCGACATATGGACCGTTGAGACAGTGACGTGGATTCCTGAACAGAACCGTGCATGGGTGGCTGTGCGCCATCTGGATCCGAAGAAGTAGGTCCGGAACGACGGCCGGTAGCAGCGACTTCGTGTTTGTTGTGCCACCTGGTTGATCTTGCCGGGACATTCTGGACACACTCAGGGTGTGGCAACAGGGTCAGCGATCTTGACCCGCTTCGTTCTCGCCCGTGTCGACGAGGACGAGCGGGTAGCGCGCAGCGCGGTCGACAAGATCGAGGCGACCTACCCCGCCGGCGACTACGACACCGCATTCGGCTGGTCAGTGACCGCGACGTCGTCCTACGCCAGCAGCCCCCACGATGACGGTCCGCTGTACGTGCTGGGCGCACCGGACCCGCGCCGCGTGCTGGCCGAGTGTGCAGCGAAGCGTCGGATCGTCGAACAGTTCGCCGACGTCGACGGTCTGCTCCCCCTGCTCGCACTGCCCTATGCCGGGCACCCGGACTACGACGCCTCGTGGCCTCCCGCGGCCTGACCTACAGGTACTTGCCGAAGAACGACACTAGGTCGCTGCCCTGGTAGAGCGTCGCGTCGAGGTGCCCGACCGCGAGCGTCGTCACCGCGCACTCGGGCGCGTACTGCGCGATCCGCGCGACCAGGGGCGTGACGTGTTGCGCCGGGGGGGCGGTGGTGTCGTTGGACCCGACGTAGAAGCGTTGCGGGACGCCGCGGTAGGCGGTGTCGGGGTGGTCGATCGGGTTGTACCCGACGATCTTTGACGCGAAGTCCGACCCGTCCGACGCGGCGCCGTAGGCCGCGCGGAGCGGCCCGTAGTAGCCGGCGAGCGAGTTGATGATGTTCAGGTCGGTGGATGGGCAGATCGACGCGGCTGCGGCGATGCCGCCGATCGCGCGGGCGGCGAGGATGTTCTGGATGAATTCGCCGCCCAGGCTCGGGCCGAGGAGGAACACGGCGCCGGTGTTGAAGTGCTGCCGGACCCATTCGAGCAGCGCGGCGTAGTCGTCTTGTCCGGTCTGGTTGGCGTAGTTGTCGTCGTTGCCGGTCGACGGGGTTGTGGTGGATCCGCCGGTGAGGCTGGTGCCGTTGTCCGACGACGCGATGATGTAGCCGGCTGCGGTGAGCGCGGCGGTCACGTTCGCCATGCGGGACTCGACGTAGGGGTTGTCGGCGTGCCCGGTCTGCGCCTGGTGGAGGAACAGCAGGACGGGTGCGGGGACGCGCGGGTCGTATTGTCCGGGCACCTGGATCATGTGGCGGATGCCGCCGGACGTGAGTCGCTGGAACGTCCACGGGTTCGTGGCGCCGAGCAGCGACGCGCCACCGGGCGCCTGTGACGCGGCCGGCGGCGGGGCGAGCTCGGTGGTGGTGAACAGCGGACCCCATGTCATGCCGGTCGACGGTCCGGTGGTGTCGTTCACCGACAGGGCGAGGTTGTTCACGACGGGGCCGGACGGCAGCGCCGACCGCGGCACGGAACCCATGATGAGCAGCAGCCCAGCGGGTGAGTGCAGCGCGAGCGACACGGTGGTCTCGTCGATCGCGACGGTCGCGACGTAGTCGCCGGTCGCGGGGGTGCTGGACGAGACCGTCGTCGTGGTGAGCTGGGACGACGAGATGTTGGAGCCGCGGTATATCGACGGGACACCCGAGCTGCTGATGCCGACGTAGAAGCCGTTCGTGTCACCGGCGACCGGCACCGACCCGGCGGCGGCGTTCGAGATGCCGAGGTAGGCGTACTTCGTGGTCGACCCGTTGAGGTGCAGCGTCGCGCGGGCGAAGAACCGGCCACCGGTAGGGACGCTGATCGCGCGACCGACACCGGGCTGCCCGTAGTAGCGGTTCGACGCCACAGTGGACCCGGACGCGGCGTTCCAGTGGGTGAGGTCGGCCCACGTCTCGGTGAACACCGTGGCGTCGGCTGCGCGGGCCTGCGTCGCCTTATTGTAGGTGTCGAGCTTCTGCCGGGTCTGCCGCTCGAGCCGAGTGAGCGCGAGCTGGTCGACCGAGGGTGCGACGGACAGCGGGGTGACGTCGTGGTCCTCAACGATCCACACCGGACCAGAACCCCCGGGGATGGTGCCAGCAATCAGGGTGACCCGTTCACCGGGGAGCGTGAGCACCATCGTGGTCTGCGTCGGCGACTCGAATGTGTCGCTGCCCGAGCACGTCAGCGTGAGCGAGTTGACGTTCGTGTCGAGCTTCGACTTCGTGATCTTCAACCGCACGAGTTGCCCTGCGGCGAGCGCCGCGGCGACAGCGCCCGAGGTCAGCGGTGGCAGCGTGGGCGCGAGTGGACCGCTGGCGGTGCTATACGGCTGGTTTTTCCCGACCGTCGGTGCGACCGCTGTCGTCGCGGTAGCGAGGCGTCCGAGCGACGATGCGTAGGTGCCCGCATCGAGGGCCGCCTGTGTCGCGACAGCGCCGGACGCCGCGCCCGCTGCGTCGCCGCCGAGGTCGGTTGCTAGGACGCCGGTGTTGATGACGCCCTGCTTCGTGACCGACCCTCCCCCGGGGCTGCTGGGGATCTGGTTGCCGCCGGCGTACAAGTTGGTCCCGTCGTAGGTGACGGGCTGCGCCGCCGGGACGCTGCCGGGCGTGACCGTCGCCCCCGCACCCTGGTAGTAGGCGGTGAGGTCCGGCCGGTTGTCCGGGATCGTGAACGGCGGATACGTCTTGTACCCAGTGACGACAGCCATGAGGGGCTCCTGCTCAGCTCGAACGGGACGGGGTGCGGGTCAGGACGAGGGCGCGAGCTCGCTGTCGCGGATCGGTTCGGTGATGGGCGCGACGTGCTGCGCCTCCACGACTGATTCCGCCGGTGGGGTGAACGCGGCCGCGCCGGACGTGTCGCGGCTGGTGGCGCCGATGAGGCCCTTCAGCAGCGCGGTCCCGGCCGCCGACGCAGAGGCGACGAGAGCGGTGTCCCAGTCGAACGTGAGCGCGCTGACGAGACCCGCGGCGGCCACGTACCCGGCGAGGGTCTGCCCGAACGTCACGACGGCCCGGTAGGCGAGGTCGACGAGCGGGTTGGCGATCGGCTTACGGCTGGTCAGCCACAGCAGCAGCGTCGTCAGCAGCGCGGCGAACGCGGCCAGCAGCGCCACCATCGTCGCGTTGACCCAGTCCGCGCGCGAGTGCCCGAACCCGGTCGCGACGCTCTGCGTGGCGAGCAGGGTCGCGAGGAACACCTGCAGGAACGTCGACACGACCCGCTCGCCGAGGTCGGTCCAGAATGCCTTGACGGTCATGCGTGCCTCGCCTTCGTGGACATCAGATCGGTGTAGGAGCCGCGGCCCATGTGGTTGGTGATCTTGCGGTAGCCCATGCGGCGGTCGAAGTGCTCGCACGCTGCCGAGGTGTGCGGTCCCCAGATGCCGTTGCCGTCGGCGTCGGAGTTGTGCTGGGTCAAGTAGCCGAACTTCACGAACCGAGACTTGATCAGCCGGACGTAGTCACGTTCCATCGCGGTGTAGCCGCCGTGGACGTGCCGCGACGGGTCCTTCAGCGGCCCGAACACGTCGTCGTGACCGAACGGGTACGGCTTCGGGCTCGCGGGGTGCGAAACCGGCTTGGGCGCCGGCGCCGGGTGGCTGTCGCCGAGGTGCCGCACCTTCGCGGCGTTGCCCGGCGACAAGTGGATCTCGATGTGCATCCAGTCCTGCGGGTAGGACCAATCGCCGCCCCACTCGCAGCCGTACTTGCGGGCGATCTCGTGGGTGATCGCCGGCATGACACCCGGGCGCCCGTGGTGCGGCGTCCCGTACATCGGGTTGTCGTCCCAGTTGGTGTCGGTCGCGATGCCGTAGCCGTGGAACGACCGGCCGCCGCCGGTGGTCTTCGACCGGTTGTTGAAGCAGCCCTCGTCGTGGTGCTTGTCGAGGTACTTCACGCCGCCCGGGATGTGCGGCACCAGCTCGGTGAAGACCGCGGTGAACACCGGGACGGCGTCGCGGTGCATCAGCCCGTAGTAGGCGCCGTCGAAGTGGAACGGCACCAGCAGGTGCGGGTGCTTGACGGGGTCGTTCTCGCCGCCCCACCCGAACGACGCCGGGTTGTAGTTGCCGAAGTGCGCCAGGTGCGCGTAGTCGGTCATCGGTACTCCTCGGGTCGGTCGTCGACGTAGCGGACGACACCACCTCGGTCGCTGAAGGTGCGGCCGACGGTGATGGTGATGTGCTGATCGGTCACTCGGACGTTGTGCACGTCGCCGAGGTGGCCGCGGAGAGCGGCGAGGGTGCCACGCCATGCCTCGGGGTGCGCGTCGTCGCAGCGCGAGCGTGCGCACAGTGGGCAGCGGAACCAGTCGGCGCCGCGGGGCGGGTCATAGGTGTTGCCGACCGGCAGTGGGTGCAGGTCGTAGGTCAGACCCGACTCCGGGTCGGCGTACTCGTCGTGTGCCCAGTCGAAGACGCGTTCGGCCGGGTGTTCCTGCGTTGCCGTCATGACCAGTCCCCCTCGTTCTTCAGTGCGTCGGCCGCTTGCGTGTCGACGTGGTAGATGTGCGGCGAGGTCTGGAACTTCTGGACCTTCTGCGCCGCGGCGTCGGTGCGGGCGGTCCAGGTGCGCTGCACCGCCGGGTCGCCGGTCACCGGCGGTGCAGGCGTCGGGGTCGGCTGCGGCGCTGTCACGCCGGCGCTGAGGGCCGCGAGGAGCCGGTCACCCGCCGGGACACCGAACCCGGTGGTCTCGTCGCGGCCCGGCCCGGCGCGGTAGGCGCCGTTGTCGCCCGCGGTGACGTCGAAACAGACGGACGGGTTCGCGCCGATCGCCTTCATCACGTCGATCGGACGGCCGCCGAGCGCCTCGCACAGCAGCAGATGCAGTCCCGCCATGAGCGGCGCCACCGCGGACGTGCCGCCGATGACCTGCTTCTGGCCGTGCAGGACGATCTCGTAGCCGGTGTCGGGGTCAGCGTTGCCGGCGATGTCGGGGACGTCGCGGCCCGGGAACAGGCGTGACGCTCCCCCGCCGGTCGCCGACTGGGTCGGGTTGTCGTTCCACGCCTGCTCGAGCGCCCGCAGCCCGGCCGTGGTGAGTTCGAGGCGGGTGCCGCCGCAGCCGATCACGGATGGGTCGGAGGCGGGGTAGTCGCAGGTCGGTTTGCCGGTGCCGTCGTCCGCGCCGGAGTCGCCGGACGCGACGTAGACGCCGATCCGCTTCGCCAGCGCCTCGGCCAACACGGTGGAGAACGCCTTCACCGACCCGGCCGCCCACGACGACTCCGGACCACCCCACGAGATCGAGATGACGTCGCAGCCGTCCCCGATCGCGGTGAACACCGCGTTGATGAACGCCGCGTCGGTGTTCGCGGCCATGTACATGCGGAACGCGGCGCCGGGTGCGGCGGCGGCGGCTACCTCGATGTCGAGCATCACCTCGCCGTCCGCGTCCGAGTCGGGCTGCGCGCCCTGATTGATGACGGTGACGTTCGGGACCGGTAGGCCGGCGTCTTTCATGAAAGTTGTGAGATCGGTCGGCGAGTAGGTGCCGCCGAGCTCGATGATGCCGAGCGTGTAGCCCTTGCCGGTAAACCCGCGGCCGGTGAGGAAGCCGTAGCAGGCGGCGATGCCCGCGACGGTCAACGGGACCGGGCGGGCGGTGCGGGGCAGGCGGATGTTGCTGGTTGCGGGCATGCAGGAACTCCAAGTGACGTGCGGATGGGGTGGTGCTCAGACGCCTTCGGGCATCGGCAGGTGGTTGTCCTCAATCAGCCGCTTGCACTGCTCGAGCAGGCCCAGCAGGTTGACGTTCGCGTGGGACAGGTGTTCGGCGGCGGCTGTCAGGTCGGCGTTCGCCGCTTTCGCCTCGGCGAGCTCCGTCCGGACGGCAGCCAGCTCGGCGCGGACCCGGTCGAGGGCGTCGGTGAGGTCTTTGACGATCCCCTGGTTGATCTCTTGCGCGCGTTCGTAGGCCTCGCCGTCGACCCGCTTCGACTCGGTCTGCTGCTGCGCTTGCGCGATCAGCTGGTTCGCGCGGGTCGTCGCCGCGTTCGACGCCCGGTTGGTCCGGGCGGTGTAGATCGTGCCGAGCAACACCAGGACAGCGCCGATGATGTAGCCGAGCACCGTCCAGCTCACGGGCACCGCCGGAACGGGTTCCTACGCCGTCGACGGTTCTGTGTGCTGGTGACGGCGTGCGGGTCGACCATCCCGGCGACGATCATCACGGCGATCGCGAAGGCGAGATAGACGGTGAACGACACCGGCCCGCGGGTCGTGTCGTGCTCGCGCCAGGCGACGAAGTACCAGAACGCCCAGCCGAGCGCCGGCAGGACAAGCGCGACCCACCCGAATGACCGGTGCGGACGCAGCAGGCCGGCGAGCAGCGCGAACGCGCCGCCGAGCATCCACCCGATGCCCCACGCCCACAGCGGCAACACTTCAAGGGCGACGCGGAGCGCTCGCCGTGTGTCATCGGTGGGTCGGTCGCCGGTGTAGGAGTAGCCGAGCGCGAGGTAGATGACACCGAACGTCAGGAGGAACGCGCCGTGCCGGCCGATGCGCCAGTGGCGGATGGTGTCGATGCGGCACGCGGCGGCGTAGAGCAGGCCACCGATGCGGTGTCCGAGAGGGCGCCGGCTCATAGCCCGAGCGGGATGATGATGCCGTCGAGGCAGAAGAACGCGGCGCTGCCCGTCGCGGAGAACACCCAGATGTCACCGGACCCGTCGGCCTGGAACGTCGCCGACCGGGTGATGTCGGCGTTCGGCGTCGCGACCGTCACCGTCCGTTCCCGCGTCGGGAACGGCACCGAGGTAGGGAGCCGCCACGCGGCGGCGAAACTGTTGAACGTCGCGTGCGTCAAGAACCCCTGCAGCTGCAGCGCCGGCCCGACCTGCCGGACCTGCGCCACTCGCGCGTTACCGCCGGAGTCGGTGCCGGTCGGGATGCCCCAGCCGGCGTGCGGCAGCAGCAAGTTCTGCCACGCACCCGGCACCACCTCGCCGGTCAGGTACGTGTCGAGGTCGGTTGCGAGGTTCTGGAAGTAGGTCCACAGGGCGGTGCCGTCGGACGGCTGCGGGTACCGGAACCCGAGCGGGGTGTTGGGCATCGATGCTCCGTTCTAGACCGACGTGACGCCGGTGAGGGTGCCGAGGACGGTCGGTGACCCGTCGCGTAGCTCGACGCGGACGGTCGCGCCGTTCGCGGGCGCTGCGCCGACGTAGGGGCAGGTCAAGGAGTTGCCGTCGACCGTCACCGTCACGCTGGTGCCGGCAGTGACGGCGGTGACGGTCCCGACCTTCGACACGACCCGCGGGCCGGGCCGGTTCGCGTCGGCTAGGGCGCGGGCGTAGGAGCGGAGCGCGGTGTCGAGGCTGCCGTCACTCATCAGGTGCCGTCCGTCGCCGGCCGCGTTGACCGGGTCGTGATCTGCTGGTCGGTGCCGGGGACGAGCGGGTGGGTGATCGAGTCGATGATGTGGAGCTCGACCGGCCGGCTGGTGGTGCGGTCCAGGCGGGGCAGCATCACTTGGATCACGTCCTCCGCGTCGAGGGCCGGGTTGCTCATCGCGGCGAGGGTGAGTTGTTTCGCTTCGCCGAGCTGCTTCGACAGTTGGGTGCGCCCAGCGGCGGTCGCTTGCGCCGATGAGCGGAGCAGCGGCGAGTCGTAGTCGGTGAAGACGGTGCCGAGCGGCCCGGTGACGTTCAACGGGTCACCCGGCGTGGTGTTCTTCACCTCCACCGGGGTGAAGATGACGTCCGACGCCGACGTGGAGACGCGGACCGCGTTCACGACCGTCGACATGTCCCGCGACCGGGAGGCGGCGGTCATGATGGCTGTCGGGGTGTTGGCGTCGACCGTCCACACCGGCGTCGACGACGGGGTCAGGACCGGCGTCGGCCGCAGCACCGCGAACCCCTGCCGGTCGAAGTACTGCTCGACCGAGTTCGCTTTCTCGATCGCCTGCACCGCGCCGTCGCGGTCGCCGTCGTCCCACAGCAGCGTCCCGACCTTCGCCGTCGCCGACGTGTCGAGCTGCGACCATCCGGGGAACGGGTAGGTGGTGCCGGGCCACGCCCCCTCGACGAGCCGCTTGATCTCCTGCCACGCCGCGTTCGTCGCGACGCTTGAGCGGGCGTTGCCGAACTTGTTCCGGATCACCTTGTTCCGCCGATCCGGCGCAGTGATCGTCACCGTCCCGGCGTCGCTGTAGTCGACGTTGTCGCTGTCGACGATGAACACGCCCTGCGGGACCACGACACCGGTGGTGCCGTACCAGATCGTTTGCGTGACCGTGATCTCGCCGCCCGGGGTGTCGAGCAGCGTGAACACATCAACTATCTGCCCGGCGACCGGGATCCGCGGCAACGTGGTGAGGTCGAGGACGCGGCGGGTCGCGGTGGTGACGTCTTCGGTGACGGTGCCGTCGAGGATCGGCAGCGGCGTCGCGGCGCCGGTGACGAGGTTGGTGAATAGCGCGTGGCTGGTGATGCGCCGCGGGTGGCGCAGCGATTCGGCGACGTTGGGGTCGATCGTCCACATCGGGTCAGGACCCGATGGGGGTGTTGTTCGCGATGTCGCGCAGCGTGGCGAACGCGCTGCTCAGCGCCTGCAACGTGGTCGGGTAGTCGGTGTTGAGGTTCGTCAGGGTGCGTTGCGCCTGGATGGTGCCGACCGGCGCGTCGATGACGGTGCACGGCAGCGTCCACTCGACGTAGGGGTCGTCGGGGTAGCCGTCGATCAGGTCGTGCTGGTTGACGTCGCCGGCGTCGATCCACTGGTAGGTGGTGCGGAGTTGGTCGGGGAACGCGAGTTGCAGCAGCAGCGGGGATGAGTCGCCGAGCAGGTTCGACATGTTCATGCCGTCGTTGAGGCCGTCGGTGCGGCACACGAGGTCGAACGTCGCGGCGTAGCGGGTCCCGTCGGTGGTGGGGACGGCGGTGGAGCGGCCGATGGGGCGTTGCAGGCCGCGGCCGGTCGCTAGGGTGCGGTCGTTGCGGGTCATTTCTTCCAGCGGGACCGACAGCGACGGGATGGTGGCGTGGTACAGCCACGGCTGGTCCGCGACGAGGGTTGCGGCCGTACTGGTGGCGGTGACGTTGTTGTCCGACGTCGCGGTGTAGGTGACCGGCACGTTGAACGGCGCGTCGTAGTCGTAGCCGGTCGCGCCGCCGCCGGACAACGCCATCCCGACGAACGCCCGCACGGTCGCGGTGTTGCCGGACGAGTCGGTGCGGGTCACCGAGATGGTGGCGCCGCCGGTGAACCCCGCAAGGTCGAGCCGCATCCGGGGCGGCGCGTTGGTCGGGTCGACGGTCACGGTGACGGTCGCGGTCATGCGGCCCTCACTTCTTGTGCCCGGTGCGGGACAGCCGCTCAAGGCGGGCGATCGCCGACTCGAGCTGCCGGTCGGTGACGTAGTCGCCGCCCTTGGCGTAGGCGCCGCGGCTGTGCGGGTTGGACGCGATGCGACCGAACTGGACCGCCAACCCGGCCATCGCGGACACGAGCTCGTCCTGGCGGCGCTGGTCGGCCTGCACGATCCGTGACTGGTCACCGACCGTGTTGCCGTACTTGATCGCCACCGCGGCGTTGCCGCCGCCGAGGACCGCCGAGTTGAGGCCGCTGTACGCGCGGCTGACCTGCGCCAACTGCGTCTTGGACGCGCCGGCCAGCGTCGCGAGGCCGGTGGTTTGCCCGGACGCGGCGAGCTGGTTCACCAGCGCGGTGAGCGTCGCGTTGCCCTTCACCCGGCCACGCAGCTTCGTCAGCTCACCGCTGTACGCCGTGTCGGTGCTGGTGGCGCCGGAGATGCCGGCGAGCAGGTCCGCGACCGACCCGTACTGCGACGGGTCGAACCCCTGCGACAGGGTCCCCATCGTGGTGGACCGGTAGTCGCTCATCCCCGCCAGCCGCGACCGTGCCGCCGCCGTCACACCCTGGTCACGCAGCAGCCGCGACTGCCCCGCCGCCAGGAGCCGCTGCGTCCCCGTCGTCGCGCCGGCCCGCTTCGCCGCCGCCTGCAGGTTCGTCGCCGCCGTCTTGATCTGGTCAGCGGTCGCGTCGGTCTTCTTCGCCGCGTTGGAAAACGACACCGTCGCCTTCGCCAACGCGAGCCGCGCCCGCACCTCGGCGTTCTTCGCCGCAGTCGACGACGAGTAGGCGATCCCGCCGACCATGTACTTCTTCCCGGCGGCCGTCAGGTTGGTGTGGCGCAGCTTGGCGTACTCACGCTCGGCGTTACTGGCGCGCGCACCGGACCGGTCGGCGCTCACTTCGTACCGGCGATTCACGAGGTTCGCGAGGCTGCCGACGCTGCCCGTGCCGGCCTTCAGCTTGTTCCCGACCGACTTGTAGCTGGTCGCGAGCTCGTGCGCGACATACCTCATCTGGCCCTGCAGCGACGTCGGGTCCATGCCGTGCTTGCGGACCCAGCTGCGCATTGCGGTCAGCCGCGAGCCCTGCCATTGCGCGAGGCCGTATGCCGGGCCGCCGCGCTGGTGAATGTCCGAGCGGTTCCCGGACTCTTGGTCGAAGTTTCCGATGAGAGCCGCGATGCCCTTGGTGGAGTAACCCTGCGACGCGTAGTACGCGGCCTCCTGCGCGCGGTTGCCGGTCAGGCCGCCCGTGCCCTTGGCGTAGGCGGTGGGTGCCGGGATCCCCATCGCCTTCGACTGCGCGTTCGAGTAGATCGACGCCCGGCCCTGCGAGTCGGTCTCGCCGTACTCCCACGTGTGCGACGCGCCCTCACCGACGGTGAACTGCGAGTTCGGCGGGATCGTGCGCCGCCCATAGGCCGCCTGCGTGCCACGCGCCTGGGTGCCGCGCCGCGACGTCGGCTGCGAGTTCAGGTTGTGATGGTTCTTCGCGAAGTTGTAGGCGTTGATCGCGGCCTGCGCGGACGCTGTGAGGTGCCCGTCGATGGTGAAGTTCCACGCGTGGTGAGTCAGGTAGGACAGTTGCTGACCCAAGGCGGACAGCAGATTAGTGACCGACGCAGCGCCGGCCTGCTCGATCTGTGTCCGCACTCGCGACGGGACACCGAGGTACTGCTGCGTCAGCCGCTTCGCGCCCGCGGCCGACGCCCCGCTCTTGACAAGCTGACGTTCCAGCGAACGTTCGACGCCGGTGTAACCGGTCAACGCCATGTCGGCAGCGCGCTTCCCACCGACGAGGCTCGCGTTGTGCGTGTACGTCGCCTGCGCCGCCGCCAGCGCCGAAGTCTGCACCTGCGTGAGGTCGTTGATCAACGGGGCGGCGCCGGCACGACCGGCATCGATCATGCCGGTCTTCATGTTGACGACCTGGCGCAGCAGCTTGCTGGAGACGTCCTTGCCGAGCTGCGCCACAGACGTTGCCGCGCCGTTGATCGACGACGCGAACGACAGCGCGTCGCCCGCGTTCTCCTTCAAGATCGCGCTGATCAACTGGCCGCGGGCGACGACACCGCCGTCGGACTGGGCGAACGCCTGCTGCGCCGCGAGGTACTCGCTGTCGGCCGAGTTCGCGTTCTGGTAGGCGTTCGCGATGTTGTTGATCGCCTTCGCCGCCGTCACGGCCGATCCGGCGACGTTGCCGTTCTTGTCGACCGCCAGACCGGCCATTGCGGCGTACTGCTTCTGCTGGGTGGTCGTCAGCTGCAGCGCCTTCGCGGCCTTCCCGTGCGCAGTCGCGCTCGCCGCTACCACGACGTTCAACGCGGCGGCCCGCGACTTCGCCGTGTCGTAAGCATGGGTCAGCTGAGCCAGCTTGGAGAACTGCTCGGCGGTCATCTTCCCGCCCTTGCCCCACTGGACAAGGAGAGCCTGCTGCTGGGTCTTCGTGCCGGTGACGGCGGTGGTCAGTTGCGTCAGGCTGATGCCCGCCTTGCCAGCAGCGGCGGCGAGCCCAGACGTCTGCAACGCGGACGCGACGCTCAGGCGCGTGCTGTCAGTCAGAACACCGTTCGACTCCTGCATCGACTGGGTCCACGTCTGAATGTCGTTCTGTGCTTCGACGGCGGCGGCGTTGATCCGCTGGAACGACTCAAGGAACCCGTTGTTGCCGTCGACCAGGTGGCTGATCCCCTTGCCGAGCGCGTAGATCGCGACACCGACGCCGAGTAGCCCGGCGGTCATCGCGGCACCGCTCATCGCCCGTTCGCCGGCCGCGACTGCGGTGAACGAGTCGGCGAGCCCGACGAGGCGGGTCTTGGTCGCGATGATCGCGGCGTCGACCGCTTGGAAAGCGGCGACGCCGAGCTGGATGCCCTTGATCGCGGCGAACGCGATGATCGCCGCCTGTCCGAGGTCGCCGATCGTGCCCGACATGTGCTCGGCGACGCTCGCAACACCCGACAGGGCGGTCGTCACGATGTGGATCGCGCCGCTGGCGACGGTCCATGCGGCGCCAAAGACGTCACCGACGATGTGGGCGGCTGGGGTGAGGATCGTCGCGACGGTGTGGACCGCCTTCGGGATGTCTCTGCCGACCGCGTCGACGAACGACGCGAGGTGCGGTTCGACCTTCTGGTAGACGTCGATGCCGAACGCGGTCGCTTCCTTGCCGAGCTGCCGGAACCCGGCACCGACGCCGCGGTTCATCAGGTCGGCGTACTTCTGCACGTCGCCGGACTTGATGACGTCGAGGAAATGGCGGTACGACGCCGACCCCTTCGACGCGAACGCCGCGACCACGTTAGCGGCGCGGGCACCGAACGCGACGTTGATGTCGGAGAGGAACTGCTTCGGGTTCAGACGCTTCTGCGCCGCGTGGAGTTCGTCGATGACCTTCGGCAGCCCGACGAACTTGCCCTGCGCGTTGAACGCGCTGACTCCGAGGTCGTCGAGGGCCTTCTGGCCTGGGACGGACTCGTGCGAGAGCTTCTGCAGCATCATCGCCATGCCGGTTCCGGCGCGGTCACCGGAGATACCGGCCTTCGACAGGTCGGTGATCGCGGCGGCGATGTCGGCGACGCCGAGCCCGACGGCGCGGGCGCGGGTGCCCACGTAGGTGAAGGCGTCGAACATCGCCATCAGGCCGCCGCCGGCCGCGTTGGCGCCAGCGGCGAGGTAGTCGGCGACTTTGCCGGCCTTCGTCGCCGGGAGTTGGAACTCGTCCATCACGTCGCCGAGCACGCGGGCGGAGTCGGCCGTCTTGACGTTCGCGGCGGCGGCGAGCAGCAGCGCGGGCCGTGCCGCCGCCATCGCGCGCGGCAAGCTGACGCCTGCCTTGACGAGGTCGAGGATCGCGTCCGAGGCATCGACCGCAGTCGCGCCGGGAACGGTCAGGTCCTTGCCGAGACCAATCGCTTCGGCGCGGACCGCCTTCATCTGAGAATCGGTCGCGCGAGAGGCGGCCTGCACGCCGTTCAGCGAGTCGGTGAGGTCCTTGCCCGCCTTGAGGAACTCAAACGCCTTCTTGGCAATCTCGATGCCGCCGACGATGAGACCGAGCTCGCCCGCCATCTTGAGGGTGCCGGCGAACGCGCCGGTGAGGCCGCGGGATTCCGCTGCGGCGCCGCGCTGGGCGGCTGCCGCCCGCTCGGTCGCGGCGACGACGCTGTTCTGCGCCGACGCGAGCCGCGCGGTCTCCGTGGCTTGCTTCGCTTCCGCGCTGCCTGCTTCGGCGGATGCGGCGGTGAGGCGGTTGCGGGCCGCTGCGAGCCCAAGGGTGGCGCGCTGCTCCGCGACGGACGCGCCGGCGACGCGGTCCATTACCGCGGCGACCTCGTCCTCGGCCTTCGCGTGGCGCTCGGCCGCCGCCGTGGCTTTCGCTTCGGTCGCGGCTTGCTTCGCCGCGGCACGCTCCGCGCGGGTCAGGCTGGCGCCCGCCTTGTCGCTTGAGCGGCTGACCGTCGTGAGGCCACGGTCGAGGGACGTCGACTCGTCCGCCGTCTCGGCGAATGTCGCGCCGAGCCGCTGCATTTTTGTGACGACACGGGCGTAGGACCGGTCGAACGACACGGTGGTCAGCTCGACGGTCCCGAACAGGGCGCCGACGTTGAGGTCAGTCACGCCGCGCCCCTTTCGTTTATGCCGTCCGTGTCAGCCGCGGGGTGAGGAACCGGTCCTGTACGCGGTTGGCCCACAGGGGGATGTCGCGGTACTTGTCCTCGGCGACGCTTTCGCGCCGGTATCCGACGGGTGGGCGGGTCATGAGGCCGTTGATCAGCGACCGCAGCCACACGCCGGGGCGTGACCGCATCAGGTCGCGGTTCCACACGTCGACGCCGATGTCGGCGAGGTCGAGAGCGAACAGCTCCCAGTTGTCGAGGACGTCGCCCCAGGTCAGCCCGTCGCTGCTGTCGGCGTGTTCGCCGATGTTGCGGACCCACGGGTAGTTGCCGGGCTGCGCGGGGTGCTCTTTGCGCCACCAGCCCGGCTTGCCTGGCCACGGCTCCCAGCCTTGCCGTTGGAGGAGCGCGAGCTCGTCTTCTTGGCTGCCGCCTTGCGTGCCGTCTTCTTGGCTGCCGCTCGCCGGGTTGCCCGGTTGCCCCGGGCTGCCGCTTCCCCCTGCGCGACCGCCACGGTCAACTCGGCGGCCTGCTGGCTGACGCCGTAGTTCGTCACCACGAGCGACGCCAACATGTCGATCTTCGTTGGGGTGACGCCGTCGGCGGTCATCTCGTCGTATGCGGGGCCGAGGATCTTGTGCGGCAGCGTCAGCTCGGTGTCGTCCGGGCCGGCGAGCAGCGCTTTCATCTCGGTTGCGAGGTCGACGTTCGTGTCGCCTGCGTCCTCGATTTGCACGATGCGGCGCAGCCGCAGCTCGTCTTCTGCGGACGGTGCCGGCACCCGGTACGTCTTCCCGCCCGGGTGCTTCTCGCCGGCGACGCCGTTGAACGTGATGGCGTCGCCGGCGAGGTAGTCACCGACGTTGTACTCAGGCATGCCGGACCTACGCGAACGCGACGGTGGGGCCGCCGGTCGACGGGCCGGTCGCGTTCGTCACCACGACCGCCAAACCGGTACCGGTCGCGTGGGCCGGGGCGGTCGCGAGGATCTTCCCGTCGTTGATGACCTGCACGTTCGTCGCCGCCGTGCCGCCGAACGTCACACCGGTGGTGCCGGTGAACGCCGACCCGATCAGCTCCACCGCCTTGCCACCCGCGACGGCGAGCGTCGACGGGACGACCTGCGCCACCGTCGGGACCACCGGGGTGGCGCCGGGTGCCGGGTACGGGTGAGCGACACGGGTCAGCTTCCCCTTGCCCTGCACCGCGACGGCGACCGTCCGCGGGTTGTCCTGGTCACCGCCGCCGTACCCGGGCCACGACACGGCACCGCGGCCGAGGTAGGCCTGCGGGCGGGGGGTGACGACGCCGGTGAGGTCGTTGACGTCGAAGTCGTAGAACCGGAAGTAGGTGGTGCAGGCGCGGCCGAACGCCCCCTGGCCGAGGGCCTCGAGGTAGTCGTGCGTCGGGTCGTAGGCCGGCGGGTTCGAGTTGGGGGTGATCTGGTGCTCGACCGTCAGGGTGGCGGACCACTGGGTGCCGAGCTTGTCCTGCGACCCGTAGCCGCCGGATCCGTAGACGGTGCTGGTCTGCCACGACGGGTCGTCGAGGACGAGGTTGAGTTCGTTGACGTACTGCAGCGTCGACCAGACGGGGTTCGACTGCAGCGTGCCGGACGTGAGGATGTCGCAGGTGAGGAGCCGGGCCGGGGTGGCGTCGCCGGCGTCGAGCAGGACCGGAGCGGTCATTCTGTTCTCCTTTGGTGATGGTGGTGCTGTCGCCGTGCGGGCGTGCGGACGGCCCGATCACGCGGGCGCGTGCCGGGTAGCTGGTGGTGCGGGTGGTTAGCGAGGCTCGGTGGCGGTGAAGCGGTAGGAGTCGGTCCACTCCCACCGGTTCGCGTCGTCACGGCCGATCGACGTGCCGTAGGCGAACGACATGGTCGCGATGTAGATCCCGTTCGCGAGGCGGGTCGGGAACCGGCCGCGCAAGACGCGGCGTGACGCAGCGGCCATCCCCCACACGTCACGGGCGTCTTGGCCGCCGCGGAACCGAAGCTGCAGCGTGCCGGTCGTGGTGGCCTGCACGGGGTCGCCGCCGGTCAACGCCGGGGTGAGGACGGCGACGCGGTCAGGGCTGGTGGGGACGAGCGCGATGAACAGCGGCGCGTCGCCGGTGCGGCTGTCGGTGCGCCACGAGAACCCGACCGCCGCGTGGGCGAGCAGCTGGGCGGCACCTTCGCCGATGCCGGTGACGACGTCGAGCGGGACCGTGGTCACAGTGCGGCTCGTAGCGCGGCGGCGAGGACCGCCATGACGGCGTGCGCTTCGGTGTCCATCGGCTGGCTCAGGAAGTGCGCCTGGCCGCCATTCGGGTGTTGGAGCTGCAGGTCTTCGTGCTGTCGCACGCCGTAGGGGTAGCCGTCGGGTGCGGTGGCGTCGTAGCTGATGCGTGCTTGGTGTGGGCCGGTCATCTCGACCTTGCCGGACGCTTTCAGTTCGCCGGTGTCGACTGGTACGAGCGGCTGCGACGCGTCGAGGATTAGGTCGGCGCCGGTCTTGACCGCGCCGGCCGCGGCGGCGGCGAGCAGCACGCGGGCGTCGACCGGCGGCGGGGTGTAGCGCACCGACAGTGACATCAGGGCTCGATCGGTGTCATCTTGAGCTCCGGGCGGCCCCGGAGACGGCGGTATGCCATGCGTGCGCGGCCCAGCATCGTGAAGTTGCAAACCTGCGGAAAGCCGACCGGCCGCCCATCAACGGTGACCTTGACGCCGAACATCCACGGCTCGAGCACGGGTTGCTTACGCAGTCTCACAGCACGCCTATCTCTTGATGCGCCGGTACCGGCTGGCTACCGGCGTCGCCGACGGCGACCGACACGACGATCACGTCGCGGCCACCGAACAGATCCGGCAGCGTGACCCGCGACTGGACCGGGATGTAGTCGACGTCCATGGGGAACGCGAACCGGCCGGCCGCGACGACCTGCCCGCCGGAGTATTCGGTGCGGTCGGAGTAGAACCCGACGACGTCGACCGGGGCGGCGAACGAGTCGCCGCCTGCCTCGCCCGGGCCTTCCCAGCGGGCAACGCTCAGCGTGTGCTGCCACCAGTGACTCAGGGGATCGCCGCTCACTGCGGCCACCACGTCGGCAGCTCACCGATCAACCGGCGTTCCACCGTGACCTCGGCGATGCGATGGTTGTCGTCGAGGAAGCAGTGGCCGGTGTCGTCGCGCAGGCTGACGCCGAACCGCAGCAACGGGACGTCGATCAGGTCGAGTTCGGCCCACGCGACGTCGTCAGCGTTCAGGCCGTGCCGCTGGCACAGCTCGATGGCGTCGTCTTGGTGGTGACGCACGAGGGTGTCGCCGCCTTCGACGCGGATCGTCTTCACTGGAACGGCCACCCGTTGGTGACGCCCGTGAAATACGGCTGGTCGGGACCGTAGTAGCCCCACGCGACAGGCACGTCGAGCCCGTAGGTCGGCAGCATCGGCGTGCTGTCGCCGAGCGGCACCGGCACCCACAGCAGCCCGGCGGTCTGCAACAGATCGGTGGCGAGCGCGCACAGGCCGTCCCGCGCGTCCGCCTGTGCCTGCACCGCCGCCGTTGTGTCGCGCTGCACCGTCGCGTCGAGGATCGAGCTCGACTTCACCGGCCCGGTCACGTCGATACCGCCCATCGCGGGGTCGACACCCTGCGCGGCCCACGCGGCGACTTGCGCGCACGTCGCGTCCCGCAGCACACCCGCGGCCGGGTCGACCGGCTCGTCGCTGTACAGGTCGAGCTGGCATGCTTTCGCGACGAGGATCGACGCGTACCGCAGCAGCGACGCCGCGTTGTCCGGCCCAGGCGGAGCCAGCCACGGGTCATCCCCGCCTGTGAGATCGCTGGTGGTCGCGTAGACGATCACGGTCCACCTCTCAGCCGCGGTGTGGTGTGGTGCGAAGACGGACCGGCAGGTGACGAACGGGGGGTTGCGTCGCCTGCCGGCCCGCCAGTTCAGTCGTCCTGCGCGAGATGCGGCGCGTAGGTCTCGATCAGCTCCGGGATCGTCATGTCGTCCGCCGCCTCCGCAGTCAGCGCCGGGTCGACCTTGCGGGCGAACTCCACCCACTCCGCCTTCTTCGCCGCCTTCACCGGCGGCTCCGGCACGTCCTCGGTCTGCAACTGATCGACCGTCGACGGCAGGGCGACCGGCTGCCCGTCATCGACGATCGACGCCCCGAGACCCCGGTAGTAGTCGAGCGCCTGCGCGTCCGACGCCTCCACCGTGCTGCCATCCGGCAGCCGCACCAGAGCCATCAGGACACCGACTTCGCGGCCTGCTTGGCCGCCGGACCCGGCTTCGCGGCTTGGGCCGCTGCAGCCTGCTCGGCAGCCGCCTTGACGTCGGCCTCCTCCTTGGCCTTGCGGAACTCGGCCAGCTCGGCCGCGTCCTTCTCGGCCTGTTCGCGCGCGGCTGCGGCCTCGACCTCGGCCTGCCGCTCAGCAGCGGCATCGGCAGCGCTCTTGCCGCCCGGCTTCGCCTGCGCCGTCGACGTCGGTGCGATTGGCTTGCCGGGGATATCGGCCGGCAGACCACCTATCTGCTCCGGCTTCACCTTCGCGACGAAACCCTGCTCGACCATGTCGTCGAGATTGACGGCCTCGGCCGGGAACGGCGCGCCCTGATAGACCAGGAACGCGCTGCCGACCTGCGGCTGTACGTGGCACGCTGCTGCGACGACGACGTATGTGTCAGACATTATAGTCTCATAAAATTACAGTCAGTTGCACGGCGCAGCCGGGCTCCTGAACCATCGGGGCCTTGACGATGCGCGACTGGACACGCACGCCGTCCTTCGTGGGCAGCGGGACGACCGCGGTCTCTACCTGGCCGGCGTTGCCGGAGTAGCTGACGCCAGCGACGCTCGGAAGCGCCTCGTAGGCCTGCGAGCCCAGCTGCTCGGAGTCGAGCACCATGCCGGACCAACCGGCCGGCATGTTCGTGGTCTTCCAGATCGTCAGACCCGCGAACTCGCGCATGTTGCCCGTGAGCTGCACGTTGTTCGCGTTGTCCTCGCGGGGCGTGCCGGCGAGGACCGTCGGTGTCGCCATGAGCTGCGCGAACTTCGTGGGCGTCAGCACGACGGTGTCGACGTTGTAGCCCATGTTCAGCGAGTCGACCTTCGCGATGGCGAGCTCGATGTCGAGGAACGGGGTGGCGCCCGTGGTGCCCCACGCGCCGTTCTGCGCCGCCTGGGACTGGGTGATCAGCGATGCGATCGCCGCGAGGGTGATGCTGTCGCTGTTCGTGACGAGCCGGTTCGCGACCTTCGTCGTGTTGCGGCGCAGCAGGTTGACGATGCCGTGGGCGATCGCCTTGTCCGACATGTCGAACGCCTGGCCCCACTTGAACGGGATGACTTGCGCCGGCGTGCCGGGCGTGAACGTGGTCAGCGCGTACTCGTCGAGCGGCGGCACGACCAGCGGCAGGAAGTCCGGGAGGATCGCCTCGGCGACCTCGTAGACGCCGCTGCCGGTGCCGGTCAGGTCGACGCGGCCGGTCAGGAGCCGGTCGCCGATGAGCCGCTGCTGCACGAGGGTGCGCAGGGGCCGGTAGATCCGGACCGGGTTGTTGAGGTACCGGTCGTAGATGATGTTCTGCCCGCTGACCTGCGGCTGCGGGAAGTCGTACAGGGTGCCTGTTCCAGCCATGATCGTCTCCTGTTCAGACCGCGTAGAGGGCGACGTCGACGGACGCGCCGTTGGCGGCGGTGGACCACGCGGTGCCGAGGTAGGCGGCGACGGGATCGGTGCCGGCGACCCATAGGCGGACGCCACCGGACGCTGCGGCGCAGACCGGCTGCCCGTTGGTGATCGAGGCGCCGGCGGTGAGGCGGTGGATGCCTGCGCGGATGCACGTGATGGTGCTGCCGGAGGCGCCGTCGTAAGCGGCGACGCCCGCGACGTTGGCAGCGGCATCACCTGCGACTGCGCCAGTCGTGGTGATCAGCTGACCACCGGTGACGGAAGCCGAGAGCGTGACCGGGACGCTGATGCCCGGCAGGAACTTCGGTGCGTAGTCGCTCATCGCGCGAGCGCCTCCTTCGGGATGCCGAACATGGCGGCGTCTTCGGCGGCCATCTCGTCGGTGTAAGCGTTGACGTCGTCGGTCTCGCTGCCGGGGCGCCCCGGTGCGTCGCCGACCGGGAAGCGGGCGACACCGGCGTCGACGATCTTGTCGAGCTCGGCCTTGGCGCTGGCGGGGTCGCGGTCCCAGTCGCGTTCCCACGACTCGCGCTGCGCCTCGGCGACGTAGCCTTTGCCTATCGCGCCGCCGATTGCCTTGTCACGCGCGTCGCGCTGCTGCTCCGCGCGGGCTTCGGCGCCGAGCTTGGCGTTGGCCTCGATCGCGTCGAGGTAGGACTGCGACACGGTCACCTTGCCGGCCTTCGCGGCGTCGAGCGCGACAGTGACCTTGTTCGCGTCGTCGATGCCGAATTTCTTCGCGACGGCTTCGGCAGTGATGTCCGGGTCACGCGCGTCGTCGATCACCGCGAGGGTTGCCGCAGTGTCGGCGTCCTCCGGGATGTCGAACCGCTCGCGCAGCCCCTTGATCAGGTCGTCCGACATGGTGTCGGCTCCTTCCGGGTGGGTGGTGGGGTTCTCCGGCGGCTCGGCCGGGGTCTGTCTGGTGCTGCGCGACCGCGCACTCGTCTTTGTCGACGGGCGATACACGCTGCAGGTCCGCGACCAGGTCGACCTCTCGGTGTTCACGCCGGAGAGCCTGATTGACCGGCCCCCGCCCGTCTGGATG
>NZ_CAXTQF010000013.1:31515-65593 GCF_964246335.1 uncultured Jatrophihabitans sp.
GCGTCACCAGACCGAGCGAGACGAGCTTCTGCAGGGTCTCCGGCGGCGCGGCGGGGGTCTGGGTGGTGGGCGTGTGCGGTTCGGGCGCCTGCTCACGTCCGGCGTAGTTGAAGATCGCGAGGTCGAAGCGGTTCAGCGCCGCTTTCGGGGCGGTGGTCTTCGGGGCGACCTTGTCGGCGAGCTTCGCCTCGACCGCTTCGTCGTCGTTGAACCACGTCTCGGCCTGCATGACGGCGCGCCACTCGTCCTTCGTGCCGCCGGCCCGTTCGGCATAGACGGCGGCGATGTTGTCGCTCGACTTGTCGAGGAACGCGGCGTAGTCGGCCATTTCGGCGGCGTTGCCGATCCCGATACCGGCGGCGTCGTGGATCATCATCTGCGACTGCCGCGCCATGGTGATGGTCTTGCCGGCCATTGCGACGACGGACGCGCCAGAGCATGCGCGGCCTTCGACGATCACGTCGACGTCGGCCTTGTGGTTCCGTAGGGCGTTGAGGATCGCCAGGCTGTCGCCGACCTCACCGCCGGGCGAATTGATCCGCAGCGTGATGTTGTCGGTGTCGTTGGGCAGCGCGTCGAGCGCGGCGGTGAAGTCCTTCGCGGACACGCCGAACGGTGCGCCCCACGAGTCGATCGGGTCGTACAGGCGGATCTCGGCCGCGGTGCCGCCCGTGGCTTCCGCGCGGATGCCCTGAAAGTTGTCCTTCGGGTCGCGGTCGCCCCAGAACCGCGCCGGGATGCTCGGTGTCGTCACGGCGTGTAGCCGAGCGCGGCTGCGTACTGCACCAGCGCGACCGAGATCAAGCCGTCGCGGGCGGTTCCGCCGCTACTGGCCTGCAGCCAAGCGAGCGCGGCCTTCGCGTCGCTGGTCAGCGACACCTTAACCGCGCGCGCGTCCTCGCTCGACGTCGTCGCCGGGTTCGCTGCGGCGAACTCATCGGACACAAACTCGCCGGTGACGTCCGAGCGGTCTCGATCGTGATCAGGCATCGTCGACCTCCGTTGTCGGGTCAGTGGGTGCGTCCGGGTCGACCGGCGGCTGCTCGGTGATCTCAAGCCGCCGGGTCGCGTGGTCGATGGGCGGCAGCTCCCCCTCGGCGCGGATCGCTTCCTCGAGCGTGTCGTCGGGGTTTAGGCCGCCGTACTGCAGCAGCGCCGCGATGTCCTGTGACGTCAACTGCCGGTCGCGGCCGATGCCGGTGACGCTGATCTGTGGCGAGGGTTCGGTTTCCCCGAAGTTCGCATCGACCAGCGGCACCACGATCTGTGTTGTGGCGTCTTCGGCGATGCGTTGCCCCTCGTCCTGCTGGGCGAACACCATCAACGCCATCACGGTCTCACCGAGGCTGCGGTTACCGCGTTCGGCGGTCGCCATGTCGAGGATCGACGTCAGCGTCGAGCGGGTCATCAGCCGGTCGAGGTAGGTGATGAACCCGAGGGTGTCCGGCACGGAGCCGGTCATGCCGGTCAACGTGTAGCGGTAGCCCGGCGGCGGGACGACGTGCGACTGCGACGACGCCTGCAACCGGGACAGCACTTGCTGCGCGGCGGTCTCCATCTGCGGTGTCGGGTTCGCGCCGGGCTGCGGCTCGAACCCCGGCACACCCATCCCGAAACGGCGGTGCGATGTTGCGAGGACGCGGAGCATCTGCTGCTTGATCAGCCACGGCCCGTAAGACGGGCGCAGCAGCGACGTGCCGTAGTAGTTCGATCCTTCGCGTTCCCGGTCGTACCAGACGAGGCGATGATCAGCGGTGGTGATTTTCACCAGGTCAGTGCCGGTGCCTTGCTCGACCCACTTCAGTGTGCCGTCGCTGTTCAGCTCGAACGCGTCGATGGTCTGCGGCATCCGCTCCTGGACCATGTCGAGCCGCCACGTGCGGCGCTGCCCGACTCGTTCCTGCACCCACGACTGCGCGAAGGGGCCGTGCCCGTACTTCAGCGACAGCCGCGACGCGGTCGGGAGGTGCTTGGCCCAACTGAACCGGCGCCGGCGCGCACCGCTTTGCGTCGGCTTCTCACCCTTGACCGGTAGCCCTAGGTCGTCAGCGATCTGTGCGGTCACCGTCGGGTCGCACCCTGCGCCGTCGACCGTCCACGTGCCACGTGAGATAGCGAGGTTGAACACCCGCAGGATCGACGACAGTTGCGGTTCGTGCGACATCTGCGCGAGCGTCGGAATCGACCACGGGTGACGCATCTCCGGGACGTGCTCAAGCAGGTAGTCGACTGCGGAGCCGAACCCGTCAACATTGCTGACGGCGTCGTCCATCTGGCCGGCGAGGCTGTTGGGGACGGTCACGAGCGTGTCCCCTTCCGGTCGGTCAGAATGCGGCGGTCTCGAGGTCGACGAATCCCGGCTCGGGTGTCGCGGCGGCTTCGCGGGCGTGCTCGTGTTCGGCGGTCTCCATGGGGAGCCAGTGGGCGATCGCGACCCGAGCGGCGTACCCCGTGTTGTCGACCTGGTCGTCGTGAGCCACGTTCGGGAAGTCGGCGTGCTCGTCGAGCCATTCGTCCAACCAGGCCGCGTCGGCCGGCAGCCAGACGCGGTGCTGGCGGACGAGCCCGGCGGCGGGGAGCGCGCGGGTCAGCTTGTCCGTGTCAGCCTCAAGCTCCGCGACGGGGACGCCGGCGCGGCCGAGCGCGTACACGAGGGTGGTGCCGAACATGCGGGACTCGATGTGGGTGACGTCGTAGCGTTGCAGCCAGCGTTGCCGCAGCGGTTCGAGGAATGCCGCGTGGTCGACTTCGGGGACGCGGTCTCGTTTGCGGTCGAGCAGGACGATGTCGCCGGCGATGGTGATGGCCCATGCGCACGCGACGGTGAAGTCGGCGGACGTCTTGACGGATGTCGCGAGGTCGAGGGTCGCGAACCGGGTGCATTCAGTGAGCCGGAACTGCCCCGACTCGGTGACGATCATCCGGTCGTCGTTGGTGCCGCCCCACTGCCAGTACCGCCAGTCGCCGCGTTTGAAGATCCCGCCCTCGGCGGCGGTCGGCCGCTGCTGGTACAGCGACGACCACACATACGGGCTGGTGGTCTTCTGCAGTTGCGAGTAGTACCCGTCGGGTCGTTCGCGGGCCGGTTCCATCTCGACACCGGGCTCGCGGCCGAGCGGGTCGTCAGCGTCTTCGGCGACGGCGGGAATCGACAGGACGGACCACTCGCCAGGCTCGCGCTCGAGCAGCCGCCCGGACAGGTCGTCCTGGTGCCAGCGGGTCTGGATCACGAGCGTGCGGAGCGCGCGCGGTTTCGCGACGTTCTCCCACCAGTCCCACGCGGCGTCGCGTTGGGTCGCGGACTCGGCGGCGGCGCGGTCTTTCACCGGGTCGTCGATGATCAGTAGATCAACCGCGCGTGAGGTGAGGGCGCCGCGGATGCCGACGCAGTACAGCGACCCACCCTGCGCGGTCGACCAGTAGCCGGCCGCCTTGGAGTCCTGCCGCAGGGTGATCCCGAGCTCGGGGTAGGTCTCGATGTCCTGCTTGATCAGCGCGCCCCACCGTCGGGCGGTGCCGTAGTCGAACGACGCGACGACGATGCGGAGTTCGGGGAATTGGTCGAGCAGCCATTCGACGAACCGGCGGACCGCGCGTTCGCTCTTTCCGACTTGGGGTGGCATGAACACCATCAGTTTCGCCAGGTCGCCGTCGGCGAGCTTGACGAGCACGGCGTCGAGGGCGTCGAGTGCTGCGGTCTGTCGGGTGTTGCGTTCGATCTCGCACGCCATGACGCCTGGTGTGGTCCAGCGGCGCTGGCCGGGGGTGAGCGTGAGGGTCTGTTCGAAGTCTCGTGCGGCGAACTCGGCCCAGTCGAGCGTGCTGCTCATCGGGCCTCCGTTAGCAGGGTGTCGTCAGCGCGACCTTCAGCTCGGCGCCGCACGCGCAGCGGTACGTGGTGACGGTGTGCTGGTGACCTTCGCCGGGTTTGCCGTCCCATGTGGTGCGGGTGCCCGTCCATGAGATGCCCTCGTGGCAATGGGTGAGCAGCGAAGCGGTCGTGACTGATGTCAGGTCGTCGAAGCTGACCGGGTTCATCCGGCGAGCTCGCGGAGCCTGATCGGTACGACGTTGCCGGCTGCTTCGACCTGCTCGGGTGTCAGTTCGAGGTCGCCGAGGATCTTGCGGATCACGTCCGCGACGAGCGCGCCCTGCTGCTCCGCGACCCGGACGCGGCGTTCCTCGATGCCCGCCTTGATCGCTTCGGAGCAGATCCGCACCAGCCGGTCATGCCACTGGCCGAGCAGGTCGACCCACACCGACGCTTCGCGTTTCCCGGTGACGTTCGACATCTGCGTGAGCGCGCGTTCCTCGTTGACCAGCGCGACACGCTCCGGGGCGACGCCGTCCATCTCGGTCTTGTCGGCCTGCGTCGACGCGACCTTGTCCCGCAACCAGGCGACGTACCCGGCGGTCCACTTCACCGCGTCGAGCAGCGCCTCAGTCGGGGTCGTGTCGACCGGCGCACCGAACCGGCGCAGCACCTCGGACGCTCGCTGTTCGGTCATGCGACGCTCCCCTGCTGCCCGGTTTTGTTTCGCGCCGGCGCCGTGCTTCACGCACCGCGCCTGACCGACCGCGGGGTCTCGGCGGCACGGTATTGGTTCGGGTAGCCGTTTCCGGTAGTCCGGTGAGGCGGGGTCGGTGTTGAACCGTCGATGCCCAGCGCACGAGATGCCGCCGCGGTGCGTACGGTGCTGCTGGTCGCATTCGTCGCACCAGCCGTGCTGGTCGAGGTGGTTAGTGGCGGGCTGTTTGGGCATCGCTCACCACCCCGGGGACGGCAACAGCCCCGGCCAATTCGGCACGGGGCTGGCTAAGGGCATAGCTGCCCTCAGTGCAAAAAGGTAAACGACGATCATCGAACGCGCAACTAACGCAGCGAAACGCCGGGAATCACTGGCCCTTGAGCTGTGTCTGCAACGCCGTTAGGTCGTCACCCTCAACGCGGTGATCGTCCGCGTCAACGTGCATGACGATCACCGCGGCCAAGCCGTTCGGACCGAGCTCGGTGGTTCGCACGCGACCCCACTGACCGCAGCTGCACGGAACGTCGTCGCCTAACCCAGGTTGCGTCATGCCGATCATGCTCCCACGGGTTGCGGCACGTCGCAGTAGTCGCGCCAGGTGCGCCCGGTGTTCTGGTCGAGGTGCTCGTCATGGACACCGACGCGCGAGCAATGCCGCCAGTAGCAGCGCTGCGCCGTCATCGTCTCGCCCTCGTTCGCTTTCAGCATCTCGGTGAGCAGCGCGATCGTGTCGGTCGTCCAGCGTGCGCCGCAGCGTGAACACTTCGCCGCGTCAAGGTCACCGGACACGACCAGCGCGGACCGTTTCCCGCAAATCGGGCACGCCTGGTTCAACGTAACGGGCAACGGTTCGTGACCAGTGGCCTGCTTCGCGCGATGCACCCACCGCTCAGCCTGCATCGCCAGCATCGTGAGCTGGCTGTCGTCGTGCGGCGCCGACACGAGCGCGGACAGCATCGCCGGTAAGTCGCTGCGATCGACCCTCAGCGTCCGCGCCCACCTGGTGGCGTCGTCGATGATCTCCCGCAACACCGACAACGGCTCAAGCTCGGCGGACGGGCGGGACTCGAAACCGCCGCTGCTGCCGGGCTGGTCGCTGCCGCTGCCTGGCCGGGACGCGTCCCGTAGCTCGTCCAGCAGCGGCGGCAGGGTGGTGGTGTGTTGCCGGCGGATCTTGCGGCGCCGTCCGCGTTGCTTCCCGGTGCGGGAGACGACAATGTCGGTGACGATGTCTTCGATCGTCTCGGTGTGTCGTCGTGGTCTGGTGAGTTGGTTGATCGCTTCGGACAGGTCGATGAGTAGCGACTGCCGATCGGTCATCAGGACGGATTCCTTTCGCCGAGTCCGGGGTCGTTGGCTGCGCTGTTGACGAGGTGGCCGGGGAACAGGTCGTCAACGTCGACATGCCGCGGTGGTGCGGGTGGCATTGCGCGGAGCGCTTGACCGAGGCGGGTGAATGCGTCGCGCATCGTGTGCATCAGCTTCTCGGCTGCGACGCCGGCGAGGCGGAGCGTGTCGAGCCACGGCTTCAGGAGCGGTGCGCTCACTGGGGTGTCCTTTCGGTGGTCAACGAACCCCCAGCCGCAGCGACGCGTCCTCGGCATGTGACGAGACCGGCGATGTCGGTCATGCGGTCGGTGCGTGGCAGCTCGAACGGGTTGCGTCCGCAGCACTGCGTGAACGACTCGCCCCAGCCTGGGCACTTGTGCGTGATCTCTGGTCGCTTGTCGCTCATGGTTGTTCTCCGTCCTCGGTAGTGGGCTCGTCGTCATCGCCCTGGCGCTCGTCCTTGATGGTGCGGGCAATCTCTGCGATCGACTCGGTGTAGGCATCAATGACGCGAGCGAGCGTCGACCCGTCGGCGAGTAACTCCGTAGCGCATGACCGGGTGCAGGCGTCGACGCTGAGGCCGCCGGCGCGGATCTCGATCCACGCTGCCCGCTCTCCATTTGAATCCTCGCGGCCGGAGGGCAAGTCCAGTGCGAGCACTTCGCCGCAGCCGTCGCAGATCAGTCCATTCATCGTTGCCCGTCCTCGGTGGTGGGTGACGAAACCGCAAGAGCCCGCCGCGCATTGACCACGACCGGCGGTGCTCCTGCCTGCAAGTTGCGTTCGCACCAGTCCCAGATGTCGTTGATCGCACGCGCATGGGCGGCTAGCTGTTCACGGGCCACAGCCAACTCGGCCTCGGCTCGCTTCGCCCGTTGAACCGCGCCATCCGCTAGCGCCTCGGAGCGCTCTAATCGCAGTGCGCGCGGCGACGCCATAAGCAGCCCAGACAGGCGCTCAACTTCGGCGCGTAGTTCCGCGACCTGTTCGTTGCTGGCTACCGGGCCAGTCACGACACACCTGCAGGCCAGAGCTTTGCGCACGCTCTACGACGACACCGGAGCACGGCCGAGACCTTTTCGGCCGGCTGCTCCGTCATCTCGTTCAACGGCATCGCGCCCTTCACGAACCAATCGGTCTGATTGCACGCCGCAAGGTCGTTGACGATCACGTGGAAGCGGCCAGCACGTCCGTGATGCCGCACGAACGATGCGTCCCGAAGCGCGGCCATCAGCTGCTCGTCTGGGCTGTTCACGTCGACACCCCCGACCCACGAACGAGGCCGGTGCCACGGCACGTTTTGCACGATTGCTGGCCATTGCGACCGAACCCATCGCATGTCTCGCAGCCAGTCAATTTCCAAGCACGCCACAAAGCACGCAGCCGAACCCAACGCTCCCGCCAATAGGTCATGACAGCCCTTCCGCCAGGTCACATGCCAACGTCTCGGCCAGCTGCTTCACGCCCCAAGCAAGGACAACCGGGCCTTCGTCTGGGTCGAGTTGGTCCGCGTGCTGCAACAAGACCGTCTCGATGCTGTGGGCGCTCAAACGTGTGCGGCATGCCTGAACCTCAGTGAGAGCGGCGTCGCGTTCGGCTTCAACTTCATCGCGATGCTGCTCAACGCTCGCCAAGTCAGCGGCGAGCAAATCCTCGTGCTCTCGCGCGTCCGACAGTTCGGTTTCGGCAGCTACGACGGCGGCAACGACCCAGTCCGGCACGTCGTATCCCATTAGCCGCAGCCACGCCGTAGCCTTACGAAAATCGCCGGCTTCGTCGTTGATCACGTCGTCACTCACCGCGACACCACCGAACCGCGAGCAGCAAGAGCACGTCTGATCAACGTCTGCACTGGCCCCTCGATCAACCTGCGTGCAATGTCATTGGGATCAAACTCATCACTCGAACCCGGGCACGCCGGATCGTGACACGGCTCAGGCGAGTTGCCTTCGATGATCGCCGCAAAAGCTCTTGCTGGCTGGACCGGCTCGTCGTTGCTCATCCCTGTTCGCTCCTGTCCCCCGCCACCCCATCCACCGGTCCCGGCACACTGATCGACACAACAGGTCGCACCCGTGGGCGCGTGCAGTGGCCGGTCACGACGTGGGCCTGATGATGATCAAAGCGCCGGGTTGTTCGTCGGTGGTTGCGTAGCGTTTGCCGGCGGTGATGGTGACGGCTCGGGCGTCGTCGGTGTAGACGCGGGCGGTGGTGAGGGCGTCGAGGCATGCTCGCTGGAGCTTGTCGAGGTCCGGCTTGCGATCCGGGTGGGTGCGGCTGCGTGGCGCTGACTTCGGTCTCGGCAGCAGGAACCAGAGGTCGACGCGGCATGCGACGTCGAGGGTGACCCACGTGTTGGCGCGCATCGCAAGAGTGGCGGCTGCGGTGACGTCGGCGCGCCAGCGTTTCAACGCGGGGCCGTTGTCGGGGACGACGTTGGCGTGGCCGCGGATGACGAAGGCGCGCATGGAGCCTTGGGGTACGGGGTCGCCGAGGACGCGGACGCGGAGCTCGGGGACATCGTCGATGGTGGGCTCGAGCATGGTCGGTTGGGCGGTCACGAGGCGGCCTCCGTGTCGTCGGTGGTGACGTGTGGGTGCTTGGCGGCGATGGCGTCGATGAAGGCTTGGCGTGCGTCGAGGCGCGCCCTGTCGATCGCTTCAGGGTTCGTCTGGCTGGCTTTGCGTGCGTCGCGTAGCTGGGTGAGCACGGCGGTGCTGGTGGTGCGTTCCTCGGCGCGTTCGCGGTCTTGCTGGCCGGGTGTGGGGCTGCCGTCGAGGTTGAACAGTTCGACGGGTGTGTCGGCGCCGGCGAGGAGTTTCTCGACGTGGGCGAGGTAGCGCAGCGGGAAGGCCCAGCCTTCGTCTCGTACGAGCGTGGCCCAGTGTTTGCGGCGGAGGATTTCGGTGATGGGTGGGGCGAGGCTGGCGAGTTGGACGGTGGAGTTGGTGCGGTTGACGCGGTAGGCGACGACCCAGGCGTCGTCGTCGGGGGCGAGGTCGCGCGCGTTACGAGAACCGTCCGTTCGTACGGAAGTTGAGTTAGTAGTGGGTCTGGGACTGGGACTGCTTAGCTCCGGCTGGGTGTTTTGCTCGACGTTGTGTTCAAGCAAATGCTTACTGGTTTGCTTCGGGTATTGGTCAGCCATTTGCTTGCCCCTTGATTGCTTGAAGACCTGGTCGGCGTGAGCCGCCCTTGCGGCCAGCCGCGGCACGTTTCGCGGACAGCGCTCGAGCTTCGGCGATAGTGATGTTGTGGTCCGCGTAGTCGTGCATCTGGTAGCCGTCGTCGGTGTCGGCGCGCTCCCAGAACCCGACTCGGACTAGCGCGTTGATCTCGGCGGTCTTGCCTATGGCGCGGGCGATCTCGTCGGGGATGTAGCCGTCGCGCTCTTGGCCTTCGGGCCATTCCTGCCCGCTGCTCCACGAGCCGGCGCGCACCCATAGACCCATCGCGGCGTTGCCGGCCGCGACTGCCTTGCGGTGGAACGCAAGCTCGTCGTCGACGTTCAGGTAGGGCATCAGGTGGTGGCTCCTCGTGGTCGTCGGCGTCGTGCGTGGCGTGCTTCGCGGCAGGCGGGGCAGCGACTGTGGCCTCGTTCGGCCCACCACGAGCAGCAAGGGTGTGCTTGGTTGTGGCCGGTGCCGGGTCCGTAGTAGGGGTCGTGGCAGAGGACGCAGCGGCGTGGGGCGGGTTCGTTGAGGGGTGTGCGGACCTCGATCGTCGCGGCGGTCACAGCAGCACCCCGCGAGCGATCTCGGCGCTGACGGCTCCTGAGCCGGGGAATAGGTCGTCGACGGTGTCGGTCTCGGGGTCGTAGCCGAGCGCGTCGAGCACCCATCGGGTCCAGGCGGCCGGCTTGGAGCCGATGAAGTTCCTGACGCCGGGTGCCGCGATGAGGACGTCGCGGACTTGCCGGCCGTGCTCTGCGCGTCCTCGGCGGCCGCGCGGCGGGTAGGCGATGACGGGTTCCCAGCTGGAGCGGATGCGGTGGCCGCCGGGGATGCCGCCTGTGGTCTTGACCCAGGCGAGGGTGCGGCACGGGATCGGCAGCGGTCGGTAGTGGTCGAGGCCGTCGGGCGTGGTGGCGATGGCCCAGCCGTCGTACTGGTCGAGTAGCTGCTCAAGCAGGTCGCGGTGCCGGCGCGGACTGTCCCACTCATTTGCCGCGGGATGGACGTCCGCAGGTTTGCCGTTACCGCTGCGACGGTCGGTTCCGTACCACCGTTGCGCGCGTGAGCGCATGGTGATACGTGTACCGCCGGCGGCGGTGTCGTACCGCTCGCTGTACTGCGGCGGGTAAGGCGGGTCGGCGATCGCAAGTCTCATGCTGCGGCCGTCTCAAGGTGGGCGAGCAGCCATGAGAGCGCAGCTGCTCCTTGCTGAGGTACGACGCCGCTGCCAAGCAGTCGCAGCTGCTCACTGCGGGTGAGGTCGGGCACTGCGCAGACGTGGCCGGCAGGCAAGCCCTGCATCCATTCGACAAACCAGGGGTTGAGCCGCTGCCCGCCGAAGGTGGCAGCCTCGGTCGGAAGTGGTGCCGGACGAGTCAACTGCTCCCAGCGTCGAACAGCGTGTCCGTACTTGCCCCAGTCGAGGCGCGGGTCCGCGGCAAGAGCCTTCGGATAGGACTGTCTCCGCACAGCGCGTCGGTCAGCGTCTCGCCGCTGTGACTCGCGCTGTCTGTCGACCGCCCCGACGTGTTGTTCCGCGCCCCGAAGCGGTCGGTCGCTACCGGTGTCGGCAGCAGCGCTCCGTGCAGACACGTGTCGTCCTGCCGCTGGTTCGCGCCCTTGTGATCGCGCGCCGTCGGCCTCGGCAACAGCCCGCTCACCGCTTCTCGCGCGATCCCCGGCAGCAATAGCTCGTTGGCTCGGTCGTTCCCCCGATTGGCGTTGCCGCCAGTCGCATAGGCCACCACTGGTGTCGGCAGCAAGGATGAAGATGCGTTCCCGGCCGTGGGGTGCGCCGATGTCGGCAGCGCGGATGCTCGTCCATGTCGCGTCATACCCGTCCGCGGCCAAGTCCCCGAGTACGGCGTCGAGCCCCAGAGTCCGATGGCCGGCCACGTTCTCCAAGAACACGAGTCGGGGTCGTACTCGGCGAATGCCTGCGGCGATCGAAGGCCAGAGGTGTCGTTCATCGTCTGCTCCTTGGCGCCGGCCGGCGAGGCTGAATGGTTGGCAGGGGTAGCCGGCGGTGACGATGTCGGGGCGGTAGTCGCACCACGAGAGAGTGGTGAGGTCGCCAAGATTTGAGATGTCGGGCCAGTGGTACGCGAGCAGCCGTGACGCGGCTGGGTCGATGTCGCAGTGCGCGACGATGTCGACGTTGAGCACGGCTTGGACGGCCATGTCGAGGCCGCCGTAGCCGGTGCACAGCGAGACGAGGCGTGTTCGGGTCGCGCTGCCCGCGGTCATGCGGCACTCGGTCCGGTCGGGCGGCGCCAGCCGGCTTCCTTGACGGCGGCGAGCGCGGTGCGTGCACCGGCGAGGGCGGCGCGGAGTCGCGCGAGGGCGTCGTCGTCGTAGTGGACGGTGTTGCAGCCGTCGCAGCGCCAGCGGACGACGGTGCCGAGTCCGCCGGGGAGGTCGCGGACGGGTCCTTCGTCGCCGGTGAACGACGTCGAGCCGCACGGGCAGGTGTTGGTCATGCGCACCCCGCTTGGTAGGGCGCGTGGATGAGGAAGCAGCGTTCGCAGACGCAGTCGACGCGGTCGGGTGGTGCTGCGCAGTTGACGTGTTGCCAGCCGGTGTCGTCGGGGTCGCGTTCGATGCGCTGTCCGGGTGCGATGGTTTCGTCGCAGTCGGTGCAGGTGCCGTGGTAAGTCGCGGTGAACGGCATCAGAACAGCCCGTCTTGGTCGGGTCCGGCGGCGACGTAGCGGTCAAGCGCGTCGGGGTCGCGGGTCGGGTGGAGTTCGTGGCAGCCGCAGACGCCGTTGCAGGTGCAGTAGCCGTCGGGTTGGCCGCAGCCGCCGCAGTGGCCGGTGTCGGTGTGCCATTGGCGTTCGGCGGGATCATCGCGGAACTTCCCGCACGCGCAGCGGTTGCTGCCGCGCGGCATGGTGTGGACGCCGTAGGCGCACTGTTGAGCCATCAGATCGGCTCGCTGGCGAATCGGAAGTTGCCGCGGCAGAACGGGCACGTCTTGTTGTGTGCGCGGGCGATGGCGACGTGTGGCCGGCACATCGGGATCTTGTTGGTGGGTTCGCCGTCGGTGCGGTCGATGAGCCAGACGAGGTGGGTGGCGGTGTCGCCGCATTGGCCTTCGCGTTCCAGCATGTCGTCGACGGCGCAGGCGGGGGTGAGTCCGTCGAGTAGGTCGCGGACGTGGGCGGTCTCGGTCGCGGTGGTCATGCGACGGCCCGGTCCATCTCGGCGCGGACCGCGGCGATCACGGCCTGGTCGACGTCGAGGGCGTGCGCGATCCGGTCAGGGGTGAGGCCGCGGGCGATGAGCTGCTGCGCCCGTTCGCGCACCCGGGCGAGTTCGTCGCCGGTGATGCTGGTGGCGCGCCAGGCGACGTCGGGGACGCGGGCCGGCTGCTCGAGCTGCTGCGACAGGGCGGTCAGCGACACCTGCTCGCGTGCTGGGCGGTGGGTGCGGGCGCTGGGAAGTGTCGCGCCGTAGATGCGGGCCTGCTCGAGACGCGCCGCTTCGGCGAGGGCTTGCTGCCCTGGGGTTGGTGGGCCGCTCATGCTGGCCGGTGCACGTTGCCCTGGTGGCGGTCGTTGGCCTCGCGTTCCATCGCCTCCTGCTCGGCGTCCAACGCGAGCTGCCCGGCGATCTCCGCCTTCTTCCGCTCCGTCTCCTCCGCGTAGGCCTGCAGGAACTTCTGCGCCGCGCCGGCGTCGATCGGGCTGATCTGGTCCGCCTTCACCGTGTGGACACGGACGATCTCGTCGTCGCGGTCGGTGCGGTGGTTGATCTGGGTGACTTCGCCGCGGAGGACGTAGTAGACGACGTCGTTCATGTGGAGCGCGATCGGGTCGACCTTGAGCGCTTCGGACAGCCCGTCGCCCGCGTTGGTGATTTTCACGCTGGCGCGTGCGACGGTTTCGGATTCGAAGTCGGGCAGGGTCGGTCGTGCTGCGGTGGCGGTCATGCTGGCTCCTTCGTGGGGGTGAGCTTGCGGATGCAGGACTTGCACGGTCGGACGTCGTCAGAGGCGCGCGTCAGCTCGGTCGGCCACCACACGCCGCACAACGAGGACAGGTGGCCGTAGTTGGGTGGCGCGTCGTGTCGTTCACGCATGACGTGCCGGACTTCGCCGTTGCCGAGGTACCAGCCGTCTAGCACGGTCCAATCGGTGTCGTTCATGGCTGCTGTCCACGCGTGAACGTGCCGAATGTCGAATGGATCGAGTCGAGGGGTGCGCCGATTGCGAGGGACAGCGCGGTGCGGGCGTCGCACGCGGACGTGTAGGCGTCGCCAGTAGGCGACCGGGTCCGTGTTGCGCAGCGTGGATGGCCACGGCGCGACAGCCATGAGTCGGGCGGTCGCGGCCCGCTGCATCCGCCGCTCGGCGCTGATCGGCGGCGTTGCGAGCGTGGTCATTGCCAGACCACGTACGGCAGCCCGCCTTCCTCGGTCTGCGCAGCGTGAAAACCGTCCGCGTGGTCGGCGGGCAGCGTGCAGTGGCCGCCCTCGGCGTTGTTCGGGTTGCGGGCGCCGCAGTACGTCTTCTCGGCGGGCTCGAAACCGGCGGTGACCGCTTCGGCAAATGCCTGAGCTTCGGCCTGTTCCATCTGCACGAGCACCGGATCGAGACCTGGTGTCCACGCTTCGACATTGACGACGTGGGTCTTGCTGCCGTCGCCGTGCGAGAGTGCGATGTCCGCGTGCCGGACTTCGAGGCGTGTTGCTTCGGCGTCGTAGAACGGGTGAACGAGATTGGTCATGACGGGCACTCCGAGCTAGTAGCGGCTTCGATGAGGTCGAACATGCTGACCATGAACTTCGTGCGCTGTTGACCGCCGTGCTCGCCGTAACCACCGTCGTGCCGGAGCGCCCTGATCGCGGCGTGCAACATCTCGTCGCCGCTGACCCGCGCCTCGCTGCGCACGAACTGGCACGTGGACGGATCGTCGACCTCGACCACCACAACACCGACGTCACGCAGCGCCTTGCGGCTCGCAGGCTTGAGTTGACCGGTCTTGCACAGGAACACCTCGGCCATGGTCAGCACCGTCCGGTGTCGACGGGCGGCGGTTGGTCGAACGGCATCGACGTCGCCACATCGATCGCCCGCAAACCACGCCGCACCGGCCACGACACCGCGGCGAGCAGCGCGCCGGCCAGCAGCTTCCCGCCCGCCACCACCAGCACCACCGGCACCGGGCGGGTCACGACTCGGCCCCCACACACGCGGGCGACGCGACGAACGGCACCAACGGCCAGTCGCCTCTGACGTCGTCGGCCGGCTTCCCCTGCCGACGCAGGTAGTCGGCGAACGACGCGGCCTGATCGGCCTTCCACTTGACCTGCTGGTTGTGCAGCTCGACGAGGTCGGACATCTGCTGCGGGTACCGCTGCGCCAACCGCCACGCGACGCGCGCGGCGCCGAGACAGTCGCCGAGCGATGAGTGTGCGTCGGTCAGCGTGACGCCGTAGTGCGCGACCGCAGCCGACAAGGTGCGGCTACCTCGGCGGTACCGGTCGAGGGCCTTGTCGATGACGTAGGGGTCGATCACCGGGCCGCTGACGTCGAACCCGTGACCGTGGTGGCGATGCAGCTCGCGGTCGAGGACGGTGCAGTCGTAGTTCGCGTTGTAGATGACCAGCGGCATGCCGTCGGACCACACCTTCGCGATTGCTGTCGCGATGTCGAGCACGGCGCCGACCGCATCCATTCCTTCGGCCTGAGCGCGCTCGGTCGTCACTCCGTGGATCGCGGCCGCTTGCTTGGGGATCGGCACACCGGGGTCGACGAGCCACTCCTGCGGGTCGACCTGTCCGCCGTCGATGACGACAAGCGTTGAGGTGACGATCCGAGCCTGCTCCGGGTCGGCCGCGGTGGTCTCGAGGTCCCAGGCGGCGAACGGCCGTGTGTGCCAGCCGCTCATACCCCGGCCATCTCGTGCATCTGCGTGTCGTGGTCGTCGGTCTTGGTGCCGCAGATCGGGCACTGATCGTCCGGGTCACCCTCGGTCGGCTTCTGCTGCGACTTGCCTCGGCCGTTCGCCTGCTTCGCGGCCGGCTGCTGCTTGGTGATCTCGTCGACCGTCACCTTGTCGTCGGGGAACTCGTCCTCGATGCGCGCTTCACCGGTGGACAGCGACTTCCCGACGACGGTCAGCGCGGCGACGTCGTGCGCGTTCCACCGGTCTTGGTCGCGGCCGATCTTGCGTTCGAGCTGGTCGACGCCGACGCCGAGGTCACCGAAGCGTTGCACCAGTGTCGCGATCCGCTGCGGGAGCGGCGCGTCGCCGCCGTTCTCCAGCGTGGTGCGGCACCGGTCCTGCGCTTCCTCGGTGAACCACTTCGGGAGGATCGCGAAGATCTGCTCGCGCAGTCGGCGGGCGCCGTTGTTGGCGTTGTTCTCGTAGATGTCGCGCATGTCGGTGAGGGCCTTGACGCCCTGCTTCGTGTCGCGGCCGTGCTTGACGATGAACGTGGTGGTGGCGCGCGTGTTGGTCTGCACGTCCCACGCGAACGCGAGCATCTGCGACTCGCCCTTGCCGTCGTCGCGGGACAGCTCGGTGATGCCGTACTGCATGTTGCCCCAGCAGCGGGCCAGTTCGCGGGCGAGGTGGACGGACGGGCCGGTGATCTGCCCGGAGCCGCGGGAGTAGCGGAAGAACGCCCGCTCGGCGAGGCCCTTCTGGGCGCACGACTCGCGCATCTGCTGTACGGCGAGGGCGGTCGAGCGGGGGCACTGCTGGGCGACGACGATCGCGCCCTTCACTTCGGCGACGGCGCGGGCCTGCTCGACGGCGGTGGCCTGGCCGATCGCGTCGGCGTGGCGCTGGTCGGGGACGTTGCTGGTGGTGTCGAGGTCGGTCATGAGGTGAGCTCCTGTTCGTGGGCCCGCTCGAACCAGACGGGCATCGAGGCGATCTCGACGTCGTCGGCGTAGCCGGGCCATGTGCCGGTGCGGGTGCAGTCGGCGAAGGTGTCGATGGCGGTGCGGTTCATCGCGGCGCCGATGCGCATCGCGGTGACGTCGAGCTGGATGACGTTGACGAGGTACGGCGGCGTTTTCTCGACGGCGACGAACACGAATACGGCGTGTTCGGCGAGCCCGAGGGCGTGGACGCCGTCGAGGTAGTACGCCGCCTGTGCTGGGTATCCGTGCCGAGCGGCGGCCTTGGCGAACTCGTCACGTTGCGCGGAGATGCACGACTTGAGGTCCGGGACGATGAGCCGCCGGCCGGACTGGCTGGGGAGCCAGTCGAGACGTGCGCGCCGCTTGACGCCGGATGTTTCGTCGAACCAGAACAGCGACGTCTCGGGCTGGCCGGTGCCGTGTTCGAGCAGGCGACCGGCGACGGGGTGTGCCATGACGGACTCAGCCATCGCCTTGACTTCGTCGTGGGTCGCGGCGAGCACCGGCACAGCGCCGCGAGCGCGGACCTCGTCGCGTTGCTGCTTGGCCGCCTTAGTCAGCCAGTTCACCGCTTCGATGCGGACGATCTCCGGGCCGCCGCCGAGGACCATGTCGTGCGCGGCGTGGCCGACGTCAAACACGTCTTTGGGGCCGGGCGGGTTGTCCTGCTCCCACCGGAACAGTGCAGGGCAGGACGGCGGTAGGAGCTTCCGGGCGCCGGTGGATGAGAGCCAGTCGGCGTGCGCGTGGTAGTCCTCAAGCCCGAGGTCGGGGTAGACGCCGGGCGCGGTGATCTGCTCGGTCGGCAGCGCTGCGGCGGTCATCGTCCGAGTCCTCGGAACAGGGCACCGACGACCTGCCGGCGCAGCACCTTCTTGGCGAGGCGCGGTACGCCGCCTTTCTGCAGGGCGGACGCGTCACCGGCGGTGCGGCTGACGAAGTAGGCGTCGCGTTGGAGCTGGTCGAGGAAGCTGCGCTTGCGGGCCATCACGCACCAGTCCCGGCGCGGTCGGCGTCACGGCGCCGCATCTCGTCCGCGGCTTCGTGAAGCTCCTCGACGAACAGGTCGTCTGGCGAGAACTGGCCAGCGATGTGTTCCGCGTCGTCAGCGTCCATGATGAACGTGACGTTGTAGCGGCCGTTGCGGCCGACGGGGTTTCCAACCTCAGCCATCACGCACCGTCCCCGTTGAGTAGTGCGCGGTTGGGGCCGATCGCGAGGCACAACGCGACGGTGCGGAGGGCGGCGAGGACGGCACGACCGGGCTTCGGGCGGGCACGGTGCCGGCCCACGTACACGGCGGCGGTCACGACGACGCCGCCTTGCGTGCGAACTTCGTTCCGTCGAGGTGCTTGAACAACTTGGCCTGTTCCGGCGTCGGATCGGGCGTGACCTGCGAGTACACGTGGATTGCAGTGAGAGCGTCGGACCACATCTTCTGCACCGACTGCGTCAGCTCGCCGAACGTGCCGTAGCGAGCGTTGGCCCAGTCGATGACGCGTTTGCGCTCCGGGTATTCCAGCGGCTCTAGGGCCTTCTGGACCGCGTCCAACGCCACGATCTCCGGCTCGCGCTCGTCGCCACTCATGACGCACGCCCCGATGCCAACTGCGTCACCTGGACACCCATCGAGGCGAGCCGCGCGCGGTGCTTGTAACCCGCCAGCGCGTCGGTGAGCTTCTTCCGACCGCGACGGTTCCACCAGTTGCGAGTGATCCACGCGCCGATGACGAAATAGATGCCGTTGACGACCGCGATCCACGTTGAGTCGTCAGTGGCGGCGGTCCAGATGACCCCGAACGCGCCGGAGATCATCAAGTAGGGGCCGAGGAACCAGTCGGGTGCGAACAGGCCAATCGCTATGCCGACGAGGAACAGGACGACGATCAGCACGGCGGTCATAGCGCGCCACCGATCTCATCGGCCCACGCCCGGTCCTCGGCGGTGAACTCTTTGCCGGACGGGTGGTTGGCCATCGACGTGACCAGCTCGTGATCGTCCTGAATCGCGAGCGCGTCAGTCACGTGCCGGTCGAACGACTTCCCACCCGGCCGCACCACGGCACGCAGCAACGCGAGGCTCCCGGCCACCAAGGCCAGCACGATCAACGCGACGGCGATCATGACGACACCGCCGCAGCACGGCGCGCCTTGTATCGGCGAGCAGCTTCTCGGTTGCAGTCACGGCAACGACCGCTGGGCGCGCCGGTGCGATAAGTGTTCGCTTCAGTGCGCCTGTGGCCGCTGGCGCAGTGTGTCCGCGGGTCGTACCCGTGCCGGGCAATGACGCCGCGGATGCCGTTCTCGTAGGCGGTCACCTGCTCCAGGTGCGCCGGATTGACGCAGGCGCGGTTGCGGCATAAGTGGTCGAGCTGGAGGTCGACGTCGAGCGTTCGGCCGGACGCGACCCATACGACGCGATGTGCGCGACCTTCGACGAAGTGACCCGTCAAGGGGTCACGCACGCTGGCTCGTCCGTATCCGTTGGTGTCGAGAGCGCCTGACCATTCGACACATTCGTCGCGCCCGTTCAGCGCGGCGAGGTAGGCAAGGGCGGTCAACAATGCATCAGTCCGAGACGCGGTCATGACCGTGCGCCCCCCGCGCGTGCGATGACCGAGGCGAGTAGCTGCGCCATCATCAGCGCCTCACCGGTCAACGCGTCCGACAGTTCGTCGCACGCGAGGTCGACCTCGACTGCGGTGAACCGGCGCCCGTCGCGGAAGTCGTCGAGCACGGTCGGATCTCCTGTGCCGCAGCGTTCGATCCCGTCGATGAGCCGCGCGATGTCGTCCAACTCGGCCGACCACTTCGGCGCGAACAGGGCGGCGATCGAGCGGCGTTCCGGCCCGTCGACAGCGGCCAGGTCCAGCACCGCCTGCACGGCCGGCGCTTCCCGCGCCCACCACGGGCCATGCATCCGCGCGGCACGGTCAATGCTCGTCACCGTGGCGCTCATGCCGCCACCTGGACCCTGTAGTCGACAACCCACAGCGTGAGCGCGGAAGACGTCCAGCCGCGGCGTGCGGCGTACTCAACGGCGTCGACCAGGGAACCGAAACCTGTGCGGTCGTGACCGAACGGGTCGACGAAGTCGTGGTGCTCGTCGAACTCGCGCCCCTCAACAACGACGACACTGCGCCTCGACGCCCTATCGACGCTGACGATGAATCCGCCCTGCTGCCCGGTCGGGGTTGCGCGGTACATGCGGGTCAGCAACCGGATCACCGGCTTGTTGATGGTGTGCGTCTGCGGCGCGCCGCTGCGGTTGTGCTGGATACTGAGGGTGTCGCTCATGACTTCCTCCAAGTGGTTGTGAGCGATCGGGATGGCGTCGGCGGGCAATGCCGGCGCCATCGCTAATTCGGATTGGTGTTGCGCCGTCCCGGCGATGCACTCCCCCGAGTGCTCACCGACGGGACGGACGTCTTGAGTGCGTATCGGCCGTGGGTGCGCACAACCAGCCACGTCGTGCGGACGGCACGAGTCCACGCGCGGTACGTCTCTCGGCGAAGAAAGCGAAGACGACGACGCGTCTCGATGCGCGCCAACGCAGCATCGGCTTGCACGCTGGATCCCGCTTTCAGTGCAGGGTGCGGCTCACGCTTAGTGGTGCTCAGCTGACTGTGGTCGGCTAATGCCGACCTGATTCGTTGGTCGATGAACGCAGATATCGCATCGATCAGAGCAGTAACGCGGTCAAGTTGTGCGCACCCGTTGCATTTGTCAGCGTCGGCTGACGGAGCGTCGATCGGCCAATCAGCATCGCCAAGGTGCGTGAACTCATGATCCGCAGTCATGCCGACACCTGCTCGTCGTTCCAGTCCCATTGGTCCTCGGTGGGCACGCCGCGGCTGTCGATCAGGCCTTGGCGCTCCATTTCGAGAGCGGCCTCGACGCTGGACCGGTGGATCAGCACGACCCAATGCTTGTGCTGGTCCGGGTTAGGCCGCCGGTTGATCCCCAGCTGTTGAGCGCGCGTTGCAACGGAGCTATACGTGCGACCTATCTCGACTGCGACCTGAATCAACGACTTTGAGACGTCGCGCACGTGGCTGTCGTCTTCGCCGCTGTAAGGCTCGCCAGAACGCATCGCAAGGGACCGGGTGTACGTCTCAACGGCGGTCCGGTGTTTCGCTGATGCGGCTAACTTCTTGGCCTTGGGCTGAGCAGGTGCCATTGCGATCTTGCATCCACGGCAAGGCTGCTCCCAGTGGCCTCGCCGACTTGTGTCCGTGCGACGGGAAAACCGTCGAGCAGCAAGCAAACGTCCACATTGCGTGCACGTCTTCGCGATCAATGTTCGCGAACCAATCATGATCTGCCCACGCAGCCACAACGGCTGTGCGGCGAATCCGCCTTTGCCCGCGGCTAGTGCTAGCCCGTGTTTCTTCGCGGCGTGTTGGACGGCGTTTTCGGGGCGACCCAGGCGATCGCCAATCTGAGCAGCGGTGAGACTCTCGCGATGTGCGCGCAGAAAGTCGATCTCGGTAGAACTCCAACGCTGCTGCGGCTTGGGCTGGGCCAAACCCAAGCGCCGTGCGTGCTGGTTGACCGCGCTAATTGACCGGCCTGTGCGCTGTGCAATCTCGGCGCGAGACCACTCGCCCGAACGCAGCCATCGATCTTCCTCCGGCGTCCAGACGCCTTGGATGCTGCTCATGCCGACGCCTTGCCGACAAGCGCTTCTACGTCAGCACGGCGGAATCGACGTTGGCCGCCCGGCGTGCGAACTTCGGCGAGCTTGCCGAGGCGGGCCCACATGCGAACGGTGCTGGGGGCAACGTTGAAGATGCGAGCGACGTCACCAGGCCGTAGGAGGTCGGACTGTTGGTCTGCATGCATACTGTCGGTCACAAGACAGGACGGTACGCCGGGCGATAGCGAACGTCAATACGCATGCGTATCGACACGCGGAAAAGTTCGACCTGCACACTAATTGACGGTGTGCGCGCGTCTTAGTACCGTCTCCCACATGACAGATGTACTGGGGGACGTCAAGCAGGCGCGCCGACCTGCACCGACGTTGAGTTTCGGCGACTACGTGCGCATCGCACGGCGCGAGCTGCGTATGTCGCAGGGTGAGCTGGCAGCCGCGTTGAGCATCAAAACGCCGACGCTTTCGGCGTGGGAGTCCGGTCGAAACGTGCCCGACGACCTGCCGCGCGTTGCCTCAGACCTCGAGCGAGTGACCGGTTTTGCGCGGCAATGGTTCCTCGGCTGGGGCGATGTAGTCCCACCCGCTACCTCGGATACCGAGGTCCCGTCTATCGGCACCGCTAGCTCTGGTTGAAAAAGCCGTTCTCGATCTTGGCTTTGTCCTGAGCGGTGACGCTGACGTTGTGCGGGCTGAGCAGGAAGACCTTCGCGGTGACCCGCTCGATGCGCCCGTGCAGCCCGAAGGTCAGCCCGGCGGCGAAGTCGACGAGCCGCTTCGCGTCTGCGTCGTCCATGTCGGTCAGATTCATGATGACCGGCGTGCTCTTGCGGAAGTGCTCGCCGATGGTGCGGGCCTCGTTGTACGTGCGCGGGTGCAACGCGGTGATCTGGTAGGCCGACTGGCTGTACTCCTCGGCGTAGTGGACGTCGTCGTCGCTGCCGTAGTCGGCGTAACCGGCCGCCTCGACGCGCACCGGCTCGCGCGCGAACCGCTGCTCGGACCACTCATCGCGGCGGGCGGGCGAGCGGTCACCGTTACGGCCGTTGTGGCCGTGATTGGCTTGATACGCGCTCGAACCACCAGGGCTGTGCCCGTTGCCGCCGAAGCCGTCGGCCTCGTACTCGTCGTCCTCGACGAGGCCGAGGTAGACGCCCATGCGGTGCATCGCTCCGGGCATTGCTCCTCCAGAAAACTTCGGTGGGGTGGAACTTGCAGGGGACGCTAGCCCAAAACCGGGGGACGTCGTCCGAGCAACGCCGTACCGATCCGCACGTGTGTCGCACCGTGCCGGACCGCCGATTCGAAGTCGTCGCTCATGCCGGCGGAGATCGCGTCGGCCCCGTGGTGGCGCGCGCGGACCTGTCGGGAGAGTTCGGCGAGCCGGGCGAACTGCACGTCGGCGTCCGAACCCATCGGCGGGACCGCCATCACGCCGCGCAGCCGTAACTCGCGCCGCCCGGCGATCATGTCGAGGAGGCGGTCGAGGTCGGCGGTGGCGACGCCACCGCGATCGGGGTCGTCGTCCAGGCTGACCTGCGCGAACACGTCGAGCGGCGGCTCGCGGTCGGCCGTCGCGACGGCGTCGGCGAGCGCGGTGGCCAGCTTGACGCGATCGACCGAATGGACTGCCTGGGCGTACCGCGTGACGCTGCGCGCCTTGTTCGTCTGCAGCCTGCCGACGACGTGCCAACGCACCGGAGGCATACCGCCGAGGGCGTCGAGGTCGGCGATCTTGGCCCGCGCTTCCTGGTCCTTGCTCTCGCCGAAATCGCGCACGCCGAGCCGGGCGAGCGCCGCGACGTCACCGGCCGGCCGGGTCTTCGTCACCGCGATCAGCGTGACGTCACGCTGATCGCGTCCGGCGGCGTCGCACGCGGCCGCGATACGCGCGCGGACCGCACCGAGTGCAGCGACGAGTTCAGCCTCGCGTGCGCCGTCGCCGCCCCCTGCGCTCACCTAGCAGATCACCGGGTTCACTTGAGGAAGTCGGGAACGTCGAGTTCCTCGTCGAGGTCGAGCGGGGAGTGCGCACCGTTGGTCGTCGGCGAGGAGTACCGCGACGCGGGCTCGGCCTGGCCGCGCTGCTCGCCCGCGGACGAGGCCTGCGACCCGGCAGGACGGGCTCCCGCGTTCGCGTACCCGGGGGCGGCGACCGGCTCGTGCGTGCGGGCCTGGGCGGCCGGCTCACGGCGGATCTCCACCTTCTTGTACGGCAACTGGCCCGAGTCGAAGCCTGCGGCGATGACCGTGACCTTGACCTCGTCGCCGAGCGTGTCGTCGATGACGGCACCGAAGATGATGTTGGCCTCGGGGTGGGCGGCCTCGGCCACGAGCGAGGCCGCCTCGTTGATCTCGAACAGGCCGAGGTCCGAGCCGCCGTACATCGACAGCAGCACGCCGTGCGCACCGTCCATGCTGGCCTCGAGCAGCGGACTGGCGATGGCGATCTCTGCGGCCTGCCGAGCGCGGTTGTCGCCGCGGGCGGAGCCGATGCCCATGAGCGCGGAGCCGGCACCGCTCATGACGCTCTTGACGTCGGCGAAGTCGAGGTTGATCAGACCCGGCGTGGTGATCAGGTCGGTGATGCCCTGGACGCCGGACAGCAGCACCTGGTCGGCGCTGCGGAAGGCCTCCATCACCGAGACGTTGTGCTCACTGATCTGCAGCAGCCGGTCGTTGGGGATGACGATCAGCGTGTCGCACTCGGCTCGCAGCGCGTCGATGCCGTCGTCGGCCTGCGTGGCGCGGCGTTTGCCCTCGAAGCTGAACGGGCGAGTCACGACGCCGATGGTCAGCGCGCCCAGCTTGCGCGCGATGCTCGCCACCACCGGGGCGCCACCGGTGCCGGTGCCGCCACCCTCGCCGGCGGTCACGAACACCATGTCGGCGCCCTTGAGGACTTCCTCGATCTCGTCGCGGTGATCTTCGGCGGCCTTCTTGCCGACGTCGGGCTGCGCGCCCGCGCCGAGGCCACGGGTGAGCTCACGTCCGACGTCGAGCTTGACGTCCGCGTCGGACATCAGCAGCGCCTGGGCATCGGTGTTCACCGCGATGAACTCGACACCCTTGAGGCCGACCTCGATCATCCGGTTGACGGCATTGACGCCGCCCCCGCCGACGCCGACGACCTTGATGACCGCCAGGTAGTTGTGCGGTGCGCTCATGATGGCTCCTGAATCTGGCTGGGACGTCCCGATCTCGTGCCGGCTCGCGGTTCCGAACCCTCACCCTCAAGTAGACGCTTAGCGTTATGTCAACCTGGGGCGATGTCACGAAGTTAGATCGTGCGTGCACCGATCGTCGGCAGGCACGCCGACCGACACGCCGATCGAGGCGGGATTCGCGCAGATCGCGCTGCTGTCACGCGTGGCGCGAACCTGCAATCGCACCCAGGGCCGTGAGACCGCGCGCGACCACGTCCGCAAGATCGGCCTGCGAGTCGGCGAGGTAGCGGGCGATGTTGCCCGTGAGCAGCAGCGTGGCGAGCCCGTGGCTGAGCGACCAGCCGGCCGCGACGAGCGCGTCCGGATCCCCGTGCCCGTGCTCGTGCGCGAGCTCGCGCGCGCTGCCGAACAAGATGGTGAACGCGCGATCACGCGCGGCCATCAGCTGCGCGTCGTCCTCGCGGTACAACGCCGGGCGGAACATCACTTCGAAGTGCCCCGGATGCGTGACCGCGAAGGCGACGTACGCCGCCCCGCCGTCGAGGAAGCCGTACGGACCAACGGCCGCAGGCGCGATCGATTCGGCGGCCAGCGTGAAGCCCTGCGTGGCGATCGCGGTGAAGATCCCCGCGCGATCACCGAAGTGGTGGGCCGGTGCGGCGTGCGAAACGCCGGCCCGGCGCGCGATCTCCCGCATGCTCACCGCCGTGGCGCCCACGGCCTCGACCTCGGCCACCGCGGCCGAAATGACGGCCTCGCGCAGCGCGCCGTGATGGTAGGGGCGATCGTCGCTCATCGGCTCACCCTAGACAGTCTGGACAGTGTCTAGATACGGTAGCTACCTCGACTTGCCACTGTCTAGATGGAGGGACCGCCATGCCCGCCCCACTCACGGCCGTCAGGGTCGCCGGACTCGCGGCCCTGACGAGCATCGCCTCGGCCACGATCGGCCTGGCCATCCTGCCGATCTGGGACTTCCCGGCAACGGGCGCGACGAGCACCGCGCTGACGGCCTTCCTCGTCGACCACCGCGCCCGGTTGCAACTCATGATGTTGATGTACACGCTCGGCGTCACGCTGTGGCTGCTGTTCGGCACGGCCGCCGCGGCGCACCTACGGCAGGTGGTCGGCAGGACGGACGGCAACGCCGCGCTCGTGCGGTGCTTCGCCGCCGGTATCAGCGGGTTCGTCGTGCTGTTGCTCGCCGGGTTCACCGCGTTCGACGTGCTCGTCTACCGCGCGCCGCATGTGCCGGATCCGGGGCTGCTCTACGACCTGGGCTTCGGCCTGCTGGCGATGTCGGGCATGCCGACGGCGCTCGGCCTGGGCGCGTACGCGCTGCTGGTGCACCGGACGGGTGCCCTCCCCCGGCCGACGATCTACCTCGCCGCCGTCACCGCTGCCGCGCACGTCGTGCTGCTGCTGTCGTTCATCGTGCCGAGCGGGTTCTTCTCGCTGGAGGGGCTCGTCATCGCTGCAATCCCGGCGCTGCTGTGGGCGTGGATCGTGCAGGCGGGGTTGGCATTGCTCGCCGTACGACCACAACGCGCCGCGCCCGAGCTGCTCAACGGGTGAACGGCTGATCCGGGTCCGTCACGTCGATGTGCAGATCCTTGCGCCGCAGCAGGACGGGCAGCACCCGCGCCTTGTCCGCGTTGCGGGTGGCGGTGCCCCACTGCACCACGCGGTCGCCGTCGAGCACGACGGTGATCGACTGCGGGGTCAGCGCCTGGATCGAGGACGTACGCGCAAGCAGATCGCGCGGCAGCGACGCCGCCACCGCGGCCACGGCGCGGGCGGTCGTCGCGGATCCGTGGGGCAACACGAGGCGCGGCAGAGTGCTCGCCGCGTGCCGGACGGTGCGGAAGCGTTTGCCGGTGCGGTCGACGAGTACGGCCTTGCCGGAGCTACGCACGTAGCCGATCGCCGTGCGGTCGGTGACCGTGATCGTCACCGTCGACGGGAACGACGTCGTGACGCGCGCGGACGCCACTTCGGGCAGGCGCTGCACGCGGCGGCGTACCGCGTCGGTGTCCAGCCGGACCAGCGGCGTACCCGCTGCGACGTGTGCGGCCGAACGGACCTGCCCGGCGCTGAGCAGATGCGTGCCGCGCACCGCGACCGTCCCGACGCCGAAGACCGAGCTGAACGCGACCAGCCAGACGGCGACGCCGGCGAGCACGACGGCCGCAACGGCGACGACGATCGCCACGAGCCGCCGGCTGCGCCACGGGTGACGCGGCTCGTCGGGTTCGGACTCGGTACGCGGCGCCCGCGGGGTCACGATGCTCACGTCGCCGCCGCGGACTCGCACGCCTCGCGGATCAGCGGGCAGAGCAGGTAGACGTTGCCGATGCCCATCGTGATGACAAGATCGCCGGCTCGTGCGAGCTGCGCGATCCGCTCGGGCACCGCGTCGTAACGCGGCTCGTACACGACCTGTTCGGCAGGCAAGTCGATGAGGTCACTGATGGTCGCGCCGGTGACGCCGGGAATCGGCTCCTCGCGCGCCGGGAAGATGTCCATCACCACCGCGATGTCGGCGGCGGCGAGAGCGTCGGCGAACTCGCGGGCGAAGGTCTGCGTGCGGCTGTAGGTGCCGGGCTGGAACACGGCGATCAACCGGCCGTCCTGCGCCAACGCGCTGCGCGCCGCAGCGAGGGACGCGGCAATCTCCGTGGGGTGGTGGGCGTAGTCGTCGTAGATGCGCACGCCGCCGCCGACGTCGTAGGACTCGAAGCGCCGGTGGACGCCGCGGAACGCCGCCCACGCCGACGTCGCGACCTCGACGTCGAGGCCGAGGTACGCCACGAGCGCCAGCGCGGCGCTCGCGTTCAGGGCCATGTGTGCACCGATCAGCGCACCGACACGCACCCGGCGCTCGCCGATCGCGGCGAAGTCACCGTCCGGCGCGGCGTGCACGGTGAACTCGACGGCGTCGGCGCCCGAGTCGATGTCCAACACGCGCACGTCCGCGAATTCGCTGGTGCCGTACGTGCGCACGGTTCGGCCGCGCGCCCGGGCGTATTCGGCGACGCGTTCGGCACCCGGGTCGTCGGCGCAGGTGAGCAGCAGTCCGTCGGCGTCGACGCGCTCGACGAACTGCTCGAACGCGGCGAAGATGCCTTCCAGGTCGCCGTGGTTCTCCAGGTGATCGGCCTCGACATTGGTGACGAGCGCCGCGCTCGGCCGGGTCAGCAGAAACGACCCGTCGCTCTCGTCGGCCTCGACGATGGCGAGCGGGCCGGAGCCCAGGTGTGCGTTCTTGCCCGTCTCGTACAGGTTGCCGCCGATGGCGAACGACGGATCCGCCCCGCACGCCTGCGCCGCGACGACCAACAGCGAGGTGGTGGAGGTCTTGCCGTGGGTACCGGACACGGCAACGGTGCGGCGGTCCTCGAGCGCCGACGAGAGCGCCGCTGCCCGGCGCAGCACCTGCCTGCCGCTGTCGCGCGCGGCGACGAATTCCTCGTGCCGCGGATTGATCGCGGTGGTGTAGACGAACGTGTCGGCGTCGTCGAGGTGCCGCGGCGAGTGACCGATCGTGACCTGCGCGCCGAGCGCGCGCAGGCCTTTGACGGTCAGCGAGTCGCGCGCCTCGCAGCCGCTGACCTCGATGCCACGCTCGATCAGGATCCGCGCGAGCGCGCTCATGCCGGCGCCGGCGATGCCCATGATGTGCACCCGGCCGAGGTCGCGCAGCCGTGGCACGACATCGGTGGCGGCACTGCGGACCAGTGCGGCGCCGGGCGCTGCCCAGTCGTCGGGCCGGTCCCCGGCGTGGTCGCTCGTCGGCCTCACGGGTGGAACCTGCGGTATTCGGCGGCGACGTCGAGCACCCGCTGCGCCAGCACCACATCGGCGTCGCGCGCGCCGGCGCGCGCTGCTGAGCGGGACATGCCCCCCAGTGTGCCGGGATCGGTGATGCGCCCGACGACCTCGCGCAGCACGCGGTCAGGTGTGAGCGCCGCGTCGTCGACGAGCACCGCTCCCCCGGCGGCGACGATCGGCAGCGCGTTCAGGCGCTGCTCGCCGTTGCCGACCGGGTACGGCACGTAGATCGCCGGCAGGCCGACCGCGGCCAGCTCCGCGCACGTCATGGCACCACAGCGACACAGCGCGAGGTCGGCGGCGGCGTAGGCGTACTGCATCTGCTCGACGTAGGGCACCACGACGTAGGGCGTGTCGCTGTCCCGCGCGTCGGGCGGCAGTGCGATGTCGTTCTTGCCGCCGGCGACGTGCAGCACCTGCACACCGGCTGCCCGCAGGCGACCGGCGGCGCCGAGCACCGCGTTGTTGATCGACCGTGCGCCCTGCGAGCCGCCGAACACGAGCAGCGTCGGCAGGTCGGGACGCAACCCGAACCGGGCGCGGGCCTCGGCGCGCAACGCTGCGCGGTCGAGTTGCGAGATGGCCGGCCGGAGCGGGATGCCGATGGGCACGGCGTGCGGCAGATGCGCTTCCGGCGACGCCGTGAAGACATGCGTCGTCAACCGCGCGGCGCCCCGGTTGGCGAGGCCCGGCCGGGCATTCGCCTCGTGCACCACGATCGGGATGCTGGCGCGCTTCGCGGCGAGGTAAGCGGGCACCGCGACGTAGCCACCGAACCCGACGACGACCTCGGCCTGCACCCGCGCCAACACTGACGACGCCGCGGTGACGGCCGCCCGGACCCGACCTGGGGTGCGCGCGAAATCGCGGTTCAGCCGGCGCGGCAGCGGAACGGGCGGGACGAGCTCGAGTGGATAGCCGCGCGCCGGGATCAGTTCGGTGTCCAGGCCTTTGGACGTACCGAGTGCGACGACCTGCGCCGACGGCTCGAGCCTGCGCACGGCATCGGCGAGGTTCATCGCCGGCTCGATGTGCCCCGCCGTGCCCCCGCCCGCGACGACGACCCGGGGCGACGTCACCGCCGACGCCCGTCAGTGCCCGTCGGCCGCAACCGCTGACCCGATGCCGTCGATGCACGCGAGGAGCGCTGGTACGTGGGTCCGACGGGCGACCCACCGCGCGATGAGCGCTCGCGCGCAGAGCCCGCAGCCGCGCGAGCTGTGCCTTCGTGCGGCGCTGCGCGCCGGGGGGAGCTTGCCCCGACCTGTGTACCGGGGCGGCTTCGCCTACGGGGGGCTTTGTACAACTGCGGCACCGGGATCAGGGCCCAGCGTTCGAGGCGGGAGCGGCGGCCGAGGCGCTGGGCCTTGCGCGCGGCCTGGACGGCGGCCGTCTCGTGCCGGGCGAAGGACACCAGCATGCCGAGCAGGAAGAACGTCACGAGCAGCGACGTGCCGCCGGCCGAGATCAGCGGCAGCGGGATGCCGGTGACGGGCAGCAGGCCGGTGACGTAACCGATGTTGATGACTGCCTGCCCGCACACCCAGATCGTCGCAGTGCCGGCGACGAGCCGGACGAACGGATCGGCGCTGCGTCGGACGACGCGCATGCCGGCGTACGCGAACAGCGCGAACAGCGCCAGCACCGCCATCGCGCCCAGCAGGCCGAGCTCCTCGCCGACGATCGCGAACACGAAGTCGGAGTTCGCGTTCGGCACCCAGCCGTACTTCGACGTGCCCTGGCCGAGACCGACGCCGAAGACCCCGCCGGACGACAGCGCGTACAGGCCCTCGACGGTGTGGTAGCCGGTGGTCTTGGCGTGCTTGAACGGATCGGTGAAGTTGGTCAGCCGGGCAAGTCGATAGGGCGCGGCAACCGCGAGCACGGTGATGCCCAGGGCGACCGCGCCCAGCACGAGCGCGAAGTAACGCAGCGGCATGCCGACCATCCACAGCAGGCCGAGCAGGATGAGCATGAAGCAGCAGGTGGTGCCGAGGTCGGGCTCGCACATCACGAGCAGACTGACGAGCACGAAACCGGGCAGCAGCGGCACGAACAGATGGCGTGCGCGGCGCAGCGTGCCGAGTTGCAGCTTGCGCGAGAGCAGGTCCGCGCCCCACAGCAGCATGCCGAACTTCGCGAACTCCGACGGTTGCAGCTGCAGCGCCCCGACGTCGATCCAGCGACGTGCGCCGTAGACCCCGACGCCGATGCCGGGCACCAGCACTGCCACCAGCGACACGATCGACAGCACCAGGATCGGGTACGTCAGCAGCCGGAAGGCGCGTGGTGACAGGCGCACCGCGAACCAGAACAGCAGCAGGCCGCCGGCGATGAACTCGAACTCCTTCGTCGACTGCCCCCAGATGGAGCCGGTGCCCGAGTCTGTGTGTGCGGCCGAGATGGTCGTCGACACCGACATGAGCACCCCGAAGACGAGCAGCCCGGCGGCGGCGAGCAGCAGCAGCTGGACCGACGCGTAAGGACCGTCGAGGAAGCGGCTGACGACCGCCGTCCGCGAGCTGCTGCGTTTCGTGGGTGAGGTGCGTGCGGTAGCCGCGGCATCAGCCGCGACGCTCTGCTCGATCATCGATCGGCCAGCGCGTGCACCGCGGCGGCGAATGCGTCACCGCGCGCGCCGAAGCCCGAGAACATGTCGTAGGACGCCGCGGCGGGAGCGAGCAACACCGTGTCGCCGGGACGCGCGAGCCCGGCCGCGGCGTGCACCACCTCGGTCATCGCCCCATCGTCGGTGCTGTCGACCATGATCACCGGGACATCCGGTGCGTGTCGTGCAAGTGCAGCGGCGACGAGCGCACGGTCCGCGCCCAGCAGTACGGCGCCGGCGAGGCGCGGCGTGGCCTCGCGAACCAGGTCGGCGACATCGACCCCTTTGAGCTGGCCGCCGGCGACCCAGACAATGCGCGGATAGGCCGAGAGCGACGCGTGCGCCGCATGCGGGTTGGTCGCCTTGCTGTCGTCGACCCAGTCGATGCCGTCCACGGTGGCGACGAACGCGTTGCGGTGCGGGTCGGGCGTGAACGCGGCCAGTCCGGCCGCGATCGCCGCCGGGGCAACGCCGTGCGCGCGCGCCAGCGCCGCTGCCGCAAGCGCGTTGGCAACGTTGTGCGCGCCGGCCGGGCGTACGTCGTCGACGCGGGCCAGGACGGCGTCGTGGTCGCCGAACGCGCGGGACACCAGCGCGCCGCCGACGACGCCGAGCTGCCCGTCGTCCGGCGCACCCAGCGTGAAGCCGATCGCACCGTCCGGCGCGAGCTCCACGACGCGCGGGTCGTCGGCGTTGACGATCGCGACGTCGGCGTCGAGCACATGCCGCTTGGCGCGCTCGTACGCCGCCATCGAGCCGTGCCAGTTGAGATGGTCGGGCGCGATGTTGAGCAAGGCACCGGCAGCGGGTGCGACCGACGGCGCGAACTGCAGCTGCTGACTGGACAGCTCCACCGCGAGCACGTCGTAGGGCGGCAGCTCGCGCACCGCGTCGATCAGCGGCGTACCGACATTGCCGACGGCCAGGGCACGCAGCCCCGCTGCCTGGAGGATGGACTCGAGCATGTGGACGGTGGTGGTCTTGCCGTTCGTGCCGGTGAGCGCCAGCCACGGCGCAGGCTGCTCCGGGCGCAGGTACCACGCCAGCTCGGCCTCGCCGAAGACCGGCAGCGGTCGCGCGTCGGCCTCTCGCAGCAGCGGGTCGTGCGGCGGCACGCCGGGCGAGGCGACGACGAAGTCGATGTCGTCCGGAACGGTCTCGAGCGGGTCGGCCCAGTGGGCGCCGAGTCGTTCGAGCTCGTCGACGCCGGCCGAACGCCGGGTCGCGGTGAGCGTCACCACCGCGCCGAGCTCCAGCAACGCGCGGGCCGCGGACGTGCCGGCGACACCGACGCCGCAGACGAGCACCCGGATGCCCGGGGCGAGCGGCAACGCCGGCGCGGCGTGCTGCTCAGCCATTCCCGATGAAGTCCGCGTAGAACAGTCCCATCCCGAACGCGACGGCCATCCCGCCCATGATCCAGAAGCGGACGATGATGGTCACCGGTTCCCAGCCGCCCAGCTCGAAGTGATGGTGCAACGGGGCCATCCGGAAGATACGTCTGCCGGTGCCGGTGCGTATCCGGGTGAACTTGAACCAGCCCGTCTGCAGAATCGACGACACGGTGATCGCGGCGTACAGCCCACCCAGCGCGACCAGCAGCAGCTCGGTGCGGGTGAGGATGGCGAGCCCGGCCATCAGCCCGCCGAGCGCGAGCGAGCCGGTGTCGCCCATGAAGATCTGCGCGGGCGAGGCGTTCCACCACAGGAATCCGAAGCAGGCACTCATCGCCGACGCGGCCACCAGCGCGAGGTCGAGCGCGTCCCGCACGTCGTAGCAACCGGCCAGCGGGTGCGCGCCGCACGGGTTACGGAACTGCAGGAAGGAGATGAGCGTGAACGCGCCGAACACCATGGCCGCGGCGCCGGCGGCGAGGCCGTCGAGGCCGTCGGTGAGGTTCACCGCGTTCGACGTCGCCGAGATGATCAGGTACGCGAGCACGACGAAGCCGATGCTGCCCAGGCCGATGGCGCTGATGTCGCGCACGTAGGACAGGTGGGTTGACGCGGGCGTCAGGCCGAACTTGTTCGGTCGCTGCAGGGCGAAGATCGCGAACGAGACGCCGACGACGAGCTGGCCCGCGAACTTCGCCCGCGCGCGCAGGCCGAGACTGCGCTGACGGCGGATCTTGATGAAATCGTCGACGAATCCGACGGCACCGAGGCCGACCATCAGGTAGAGCGCGAGCAGCCCGGACAGGTCGAACCCGCCGCCGCCGCGGATCGCGATGACGATGTGCGCGACGAGGTAGCCGACGACCGTCGACCCGATGATCGCGACGCCGCCCATCGTCGGAGTGCCGCGCTTGACGAGGTGCGTCTGCGGGCCGTCGATGCGGATCTCCTGGCCGAAGCCGCGCCGGCGGAAGTACACGACGACCATCGGGGTGAACAGGATCGAGGTCAGCAGGGCGAACACAGCGGCGATCAGGATCGTCTTCATCCTGCGCCGCCTCCGTTCCCCTGCACGTCCGACCGATCATCTTCGGTGATGGCGTCGGCGACGCGTTCGAGGCTCGCCGATCGGGATGCCTTGACCAGGACGACGTCGCCCGGGCGCAGGCCTCCGCGCAGCAGCTCGACCGCTGCTGCGGTGTCCGGCACCCGTGTCGCCGTGCCGTCCCACGAGTCTTGCGCAGCCGCGCCGTCGGCGAGCGCGCGGGCCTCGTCCCCCACGGTGATGAGCTGTGCTATCCCGAGTTCGGCGACGTGCCGGCCCAGCGCGTGATGCTCGCCCGGGGCGTCGGCGCCGAGTTCGGCCATCGGACCCAGCACCGCCCAGGTGCGGGCGCCCCCGGCCGCGCGCCCCGCGCCGACCCGGGCCAGGGCGGCCAGCGCGGCACGCATCGACTCGGGGTTGGCGTTGTAGGCGTCGTTGATCACCACGACGCCGTCCGCGCGTTCGGTCGTCTCCATCCGCCACCGGCTGGCCGGCGTAGCGGTGCGCAGCAGCCCGGCGATGTCCTGCGGCGTGGCCCCGCATTCGAGTGCGACGGCCGCGGCGGCGAGCGCGTTCGCGACGTGGTGCTCGCCGACGAGCGGCAACGTGACGGGCACGGCTTCGCCGGCGGCGTCCAGCGTGAACGACGCGCGTCCCTGGTCGTCGAGCTCGACGTCGGACGCCCGGACCTGTGCATCTGCCGCACGGCCGACGAGCACGACACGCGCCTGCGTGCGGACGGCCATCGCGGCGACCAACGGGTCGTCGGCGTTCAGCACGGCGACTCCCCCGTCGGCGGCGCTCGGCAGCGCTTCGACGAGCTCGCCCTTGGCCTGGGCGATCGCCTCGCGCGAACCGAACTCGCCGAGGTGCGCGCTGCCGACGTTGAGCACGACGCCGATGCGCGGCGGCGCGATGCGCGTCAGGTACGCGATGTGGCCGATGCCGCGGGCACTCGTCTCGAGGACCAGGAAGCGTGTCTTCGGCGTTGCGCGCAGCACGGTGTACGGATGGCCGAGCTCGTTGTTGTACGAGCCGGGCGGCGCGACCGTCGGGCCGAGGGCGCCGAGCAGGTGCGCGAGCAGATCCTTGGTGGACGTCTTGCCGGCCGAGCCGGTCACGCCGATGACCGTCGTGTCCGGCAGTCGGGGCACGACCGCGCCGGCGAGCGCGGCCAAGGCCGCGAACCCGTCGGCCACCTCGATCGACGGCGCGGGCACGGGGTGCGTGACGATGCCGGCCGCGGCGCCGTGCTCGACCGCCCCCGGCACGTAGTCGTGCCCGTCGACGCGCTCGCCGGGCAGGGCGAGGAACAGTCCGCCGGGGGTGACCTTGCGGGAGTCGAACTCGACGCTGCCGGTCACCGGCGTGGCGGCGTCGGCATGCGCCAGCCGGCCGTGGACGATCGCCGCGACCTCGCCCAGCGTCAGCTCGATCATCGGTCGCACCCCCGCCCGGTCCGAGCCATTC